>NZ_JBAQCR010000269.1:0-30624 GCF_049294395.1 Prosthecobacter sp. | reverse complement strand
GGCGGGCAGAGTGCTCACGCGGCTGACGGGGGGCGTGCTCTCTTGGCTTGTCGTCATGCGTGCGCTTGTGCGCGTGAATGGTGGCCGGATGGTGTTCTTTCGAATGGCCAGGTTCTTTGGCAGGAGCATGGGCAGCCTCCTTCTTCTTGTCTCCGCCAATGACGCGTTTCAGGCCTGCTTTAAAGCGGCTGAAAAGGGAGGGTTTCTTCGGGGCGTGTTCGGGTCTGCGTGGGGTGGTCACAAGCGTTTTCTAGAGTAGGAGGCGGGGTTTATCGGCCAGTTTGGGCGACAATGCAAACCCGCAGACAGCCTACGGGCGGGGTCAGAGCTTCATCGCATAGTGCACCTGGCGGGCAACTTCCTCAAAACCGCAGCTCGGATAAAGGTGCTGGCCGATGGCATTTGAGGCCATTGTTTCAATCTGCGCCAGCTTCATGCCCTCGTCACGCATGTAATCCAGCGCGTGTTGGATCAGGCGGCGCCCAAGCCCCAGTCCCCGGGCGCTTTCCACCACGGCGATGTTGGGGATGCGGCCCCGTTGATTCACCCGGTCCAGCCGGGTGGTGATATAGCCGAGGATCTCGCTGCCTCGCTCAGCCACGAAACACCCCTCCGGGCACTGCGCCACGTCGTCGTCAATGTGGCTCGCCTTTCTCACCTTCCAGTCGCGTTCATTCCAAAGTCCAAATTTGTGCTCCAGCATCTGCTCCAAGGCGACACTGCCAAAGGACGCCACGGTAATCTGGCGCAATTGCGCCAGATCCTTGTCCTGATACGGGCGGATGTGAAGGGGGGATTCGTCCATGTTTGCGGGGGTTGAATTGTGAATAGAAATATGGTAAACAACATCTCTAGATAAGTATCAATCGTTCAAATGGCACGACTCTTGCGAAACAGGTGTTCGGTTGGCGACGTTGATAACAGTAATAATTCAGGGTTGCGAACATCTTAGCTTATATCATTCTTCTGGCCCATGCTTCTTTTTAGCCGGACTTCTAAAAAATCCCGATTCAATGACCGCCTTTTCAAGGTCGTCGGGAGTGTCCTGCTGGCTGGAGCGCTCAGTCAGTGCACCTCACCGCCCAAAGGGGACGTGGTGGTCAGCGTGAAAGATCAAAAACTCGGCATCTACAGCGAGGGCAAACTCACCAAGCAGTACGTCATCTCGACCTCGAAATTCGGCCTCGGTGACCAGAAAGGCAGCAACCGGACCCCTCTGGGCCAGCATGAAGTCATCGCCAAGATCGGTCAGGGCCTGCCTGCAGGGGCGGTTCTGAAAAGCCGCCGCTGGAATGGCGAGGTGCTCAAACCCAACGCTCCTGGCCGCGACCCCATTGTCTCGCGCATCCTCTGGCTGCGTGGCATGGAAACCACCAATAAAAACGCCTTCAACCGTTTCATCTACATCCACGGCACCCCGGAAGAAAACCGTCTGGGCCACCCCGCCAGCTATGGCTGCGTGCGCATGGGCATGAAGGATGTGGTCGATCTGTTCAACACCGTGAACGTCGGTGCCAAAGTGGTCATCACCAAGGGTGGCCTGCCACCTGGCGAGAAAGAAAAGCCAGCCACCGTCGCGGACGATGTGGATGGTTCCCCTGCCCTGAATTCTCCAGCCACACTGGCCGCGCAGCCGCTCGAAATTGCGCCTATCGCACCCTCAGACGGTGAGAAAAAGCGGGCTGAAGAAAACGAAGCCAAGGCGAAGGGCAAAGTCGGCCCAGACCACGAAAAGCCCGTCCACAAATCGAAATCGTCCAAGTCAAAATCCGACACCAAAGTGGCCGGACATGCCGCCCACAAGGCAAAAGCCAAGGCCTGAACCTCGGCAGGCTCAGTCACGCACCAGTTCGAAAACTGGCATTTTTTTCAACAACGACGGGTTTGTCTCCAGCGGCATCCTGCGCATCACCTGAAGAAGCTTGGGATCAAGCACGAGCCGTTGTTTGTGAATGCCGCTTTCAATGATCTCACTTTCACTCCACCGAGGGTTGTCACGAAATGCCGCCTGTGAAGGCCAGTAAACCCCGGTGCGCCCCACATTCACGTCGATCAATTCCACCTCGGTTTTGCCGGTCAGGTGGCACACGCCGACAACGCATCCCAGCTCCACGGCACGTGCCGAGGCGCAGCGTCCCACCCGCTCGACTCCCAAAACCGTTTCCGTGGCGCTCGGCACAAGGATCACATCCACGCCTGCCCCACGCAGCCGCGTGCTGATTTCAGGTATTTCAATGTCCAGGCAGATCACCACCGCAAAGCGCAGCCCGGCAAACTCCCAGACATGCAGTTCGGTGCCCGGTGCAAAATCCGACTCCCACGGCGTCAGGTGCAGCTTGTCCTGATGCAGAACTCGATCTTCCACCAAGATGGGCGCCCGGTTGCGCAGTTCCTGGCGATCCTCATCCCAGAACGGCACCGTGCCAAGCACAACTGCCTTGCCCGGACGGATCAGCAGCGATTTCACTGCTGACAGCACTTCCCCCCAAAAAACCTCAGCCGTTCGTTTGAGTGTTCTAGGCTCGACCAAAGGCACCAGCCCCACCCAGGCAAATTCCGGCAGCAGCACCAGGTCAGCCCCATTGTCCCAGGAGTCCTCCACGCAATCCACCACCACCGCAGCAAAGGCCGCCGGCGATTTCGCGGCAGCTCTCGAATCAAACGTGCAGAGATCAATCGCTATCATGGCGCATTGTGCGCCTCATTTCCCACAGCCGCAACTGCCACCGCACCCCGGCTTCTTCCGGCGTTTGGCGGAACGGACGATGAAAAGCGTGATCGTGACGAGCACGACCGCGATCGCTGCGATGGATTGCCAGTCTGCGTTCATGGTGAGAAAAGGTTAATAGCCCAGCGCACTGCCAATCTGGAAGATCAGCAGGCTTAGTACATACGCCGTTCCGGTCATGTATCCGAGCTGAAACATCGCCCATTTCCAGCTTCCCGTCTCGCGCTTCACGATGGCGATGGTGCTGACGCACTGCATGGCAAACACATAAAACACCAGCAGGCTGATGCAGACGAGCGGCGTGTAAACCGCCCGGCCGTCAGGCCGGCGCTCCGATGCCAGCTTGTCTCGCAGCGGGGTCAGGTTGTCGTCATCTCCGCTTTCCACGGCATAAACCACGCCCATCGTGGAATTGAATACCTCGCGGGCGGCAAAGCTGCCAATGAGCCCGATGCCAATCTTCCAGTCATAGCCCAGTGGAGCAATGGCGGGCTCGATCAACTTGCCGGCCCGGCCCGCAAAGCTGTTTTCAAGCTGCAGCGCCTTATCCTCCGTATCGGTCTTCGGATAAGTCGAAGCCGCCCAGATCAGAATGGAAATGCCCATGATGATCGTCCCTGCACGAACCAGAAACATGCGCGCACGCTGCCACACATGCAGCAGGATGCTCTTGATCGCGGGCATCTTGTAAGACGGCATCTCCAAAATCATCGGACTCGCCGCGCCTTTCATGACGCATTTGTTGAACACCCAGGCAAAGAAGAACGCACCAAAAGTGCCAAGCGCATAGAGTGCCAGCATGATCCCCGCCTGGGTCAGCGCACCGACTTCCCCCACCGGAAACAGCACGCCAATCAGCAGCGAATAAACCGGCAACCGCGCCGAGCAGGAGGCCAGCGGTGCAATCAGAATGGTAATCAAGCGGTCCTTGGGACTGTCGATCGTGCGCGCTGCCATCACGCCAGGAATGGCGCAGGCATACGAGCTGAGGAAGGGCAGGAACGACTTGCCGTTGAGGCCCACCTTGCTCATCGCCCAGTCCATGATGAAGGCGAGACGCGACATGTAGCCCGTGTCCTCCATGATGCCGATGAAGAAAAACAGGATGAGAATCTGCGGCAGGAAGATGACCACGCCACCGACTCCGGGCACCACGCCATTCACAATGAGATCGCGGAAATCCCCGGCAGACATCAGCCCCTCCACCCAGGTGCCCAACTGGCCGAATCCGGCCTCGATCCAGCCCATGGGACCCTCAGCCACCTTGAAAATGAGGAAGAACAGCAGCCCCAGCACGAGCAGCAGGTTCACGAATCCAAGCACCGGGTGCAGCAGAACGCGGTCGATTTTCGTGGTGATGGTTTCGATCTCCTGATCAGGCCGCTTCAAGACCTGCTCGCACAGTTTCTCGATGCCTCGGTAACGCTCAGCGACGAGTTCATCCTCCCAGCCCGGAAAGCTCGCTTCCATGCTGGCACGCAGCTCCTGGATGCGACCGATCTGCGCGTCAGCGATGCCCTCGTGCGTCGGATTGTGATCGGACAGCAAATACAGCGGCTCCAGCAGCGAAGCGCGGCTGTGAATCGCTCCCGTCTGGCACAAAGTGCTGCGGCTTTGTTCCAGTGCGACCCGCACCCCCTCAGGCAGTTTCGCACTCTGCCACTTTGGCGGTGTGAGGTCTTCACGACTCAGGGCCAGCTTGAGCTCAATCAGCCCCTGACCACTCACCGCCTGGGTTTGCACCACCACGACCCCGAGCAGTTCGGACAACTTGGCGGCATCGATGCGCCACTCGCGCTGCACCGCCACGTCGATCATGTTCAGCACCAAAATCGTCGGCAGGCCGAGTTCCAGCACCTGGCTGACCATGTAAAGATTGCGCTCCAGATTGGCCGAATCCACCACACACACCACCCGGTCCGGGCGCGGCGTCTCAGGTCGGCGGCCCAGCAAAACATCACGCAGCACGGCTTCATCCGGCGAGCGGGCATTCAGGCTGTAAGCACCCGGCAGATCTATCAGCCTCAGTTTTTTACCATGCTGGCTGTAGCACTCGCCGATCTTCTTTTCGACGGTCACCCCAGGGTAGTTCGCCACCTTTTGCTTTAACCCGGTAAGCAGGTTGAAAAGTGTGGTTTTCCCCGAGTTCGGGTTGCCCACAATGGCAATGAGTGGCGGTTCAGACGTGGCCTGGCTCATGCGGCAGCGGGGGAGATGGCGATGAATGCCGCCTCATGATTGCGCATGGAGAGATGCGAGCCGCGCACGCAGATTTCGATGGGCTCGCCCAGCGGCGCACGACGCGTCACACGGACGCGGGTTCCGGGGACAATGCCCATTTCTCGAAGCCTTGTCAGCCCCGAACGCCCGGTGGGCATGGCTTGGACGATGGCATCTGTGCCAACAGGAAGTTCAGCAAGGGTGGCGGCGTACATGAAAGTAAAACGGTCCTGCAACTGAGACTCTGTCGCAGAACGTCGATTGAGATTAACAAGAACTGCGATTCTGGCAAATGCGGACTTAATGCAGATTTTGCGCATGGTCGACATGCACGGTCGTTTGCGCCCTCTTGCCACAGGGGTTGCACCGGCTCTGAAAGCCGCTAGTCTGCGCGCCCTCGAAATTATGTGGAAAGGCCGTTTTGCTCAGGAAACCAGTGCTCTCGTTCAGCGCTATGGAGAATCCGTGTCGTTTGACTGGAGGCTCTACCCCCATGACATCGCCGGTTCCATCGCGCATTCCAAAGGCCTGCTCAAAGCGGGCATTTTGACCTCCGAGGAGCAGCAGCAGATCGAAACAGGCCTGCTGGCCATCCGCCACGAGATCGAATCAGGAAACTTTGAGTTCAAGGAGTCGCTCGAAGATGTCCACATGAACATCGAGTCGGAGCTGACCAAGCGCATCGGCCCCGCCGGTGCCAAACTCCACACCGCCCGCAGCCGGAATGACCAGGTGGCCACGGACGTGCGCCTTTACTGCCGGGCGGAAATCACCCGCATCCTCGATCTCATCTCCGCCATGCAGGCCGCTCTCGTCGAGTGCGCAGAGCGTGGCGGAGACACCGTCATGCCCGGCTACACCCACCTCCAGCGTGGCCAGCCCGTCCTCTTCGCCCATCATCTCCTGGCCTACGTGGAAATGCTGTCCCGTGACTTTGACCGCCTCACGGACTGCCGCAAACGCCTCAATGTCATGCCCCTCGGCTCCGGCGCCCTGGCCGGTAGCACCATCATCATCGACCGCGAATTCGTGGCTCAGCAGCTTGGCTTCGCCTCGGTGACGCAAAATTCCATGGATGCCGTCAGCGACCGTGATTTCGTCGCCGAACTCCTCTTCGCCATCTCCCTCCTGGGCGTCCACCTTTCCCGTCTGAGCGAAGACGTGATCCTCTGGGCCAGCGCCGAGTTTGGCTTCGTCACCCTCAGCGATGCCCACACCACCGGCTCGTCCTTGATGCCGCAGAAAAAGAACCCGGATGTCGCCGAACTCACCCGTGGCAAGTCCGCGCGCCTGATCGGCAATCTCATGAGCCTCCTCACCCTGCTCAAAGGTCTGCCGATGACTTACAATCGTGACCTGCAGGAGGACAAGGAACCCCTGTTTGACTCCATCGACACCATCCATATCGCCCTCCAAGTGTTCACCGAGATGATCACCGGCATGGACGTGAACCGCGCCAAAACAACCGCCGCAGCAAGCGATCCCATGCTCTTGGCCACCGATCTGGCCGACTACCTCGTGAATCATGGCGTCCCCTTCCGTCAGGCCCACGAAGTCATCGGCAAACTCGTGGCCTACTCCATCGAGCAGCAGCGCGCCTTTGGCGACATGACGCTGGAGGAATTCCAGCGCTTCTCCCCGGCCTTCGCCGCCGATGTGACCGCGTGCCTGAACCTGGAAACCGCCATGGCAGCGCGCAAGGGCATCGGTGCACCTTCGCCGCAGAATGTGAAAGCGCAGCTGGCTCGCTGGCGCAAAGCCTTGACCCCTGAGTGACCGGCATGCAGATCCCGGATTTTGAAATCTACACACCTGGGGCCGAGTCGGGCTGGCAGAAAACCCGCAGCGAGGCGCTGTTTGCCAATCCGCACGTCGGTGTCGAAAAGGCCTTTTTCACAACCCCCAGCCGCAAGTCCGAAGTCCCTTGGATGGTGGTGAAACGCAAGGCCGCCGTGGCCATCGCTCCCGTTTTGGAGGACGGCCGTTTCGTCATGGTTCATCAGGAGCGCCTGCCTGTGATGCAGACCATGTGGGAATTTCCCGCCGGTCAGATCGACACCGCCGTGACGCGTGAGTCCATCATCCACACCATTCAGAATGAACTGCGTGAGGAGTGCGGCTGCGCCCTCCACCCGGATCTGGGCACGCTCCAGCCCCTGGGCTGGTATTTTCCTTCGCAAGGTTTTACCGACGAGATCGTTTATCTGTTTACGGCGAAGCCCGTGTGTGTCGTCAGCCGTCCTGAACCGGACGGAAGCGAGCACATCAGCGACGTGCGGTTTGTTAGCGCGGGAGAACTGCGTGGGATGATTGCTGCCAATGTGATCACCAACGCCCTGACGCTGGCTCTCTACGCGCGGATCGCGGCCCAAGGACTGCCGTAGTCCTGCGCATCCGTAACTCCCCTTCCCCCCTCTCATTCCCATGTGGTCCGGCCTGCTCCAAAAAGTATTCAAAGTTCGCGAAAAAGTCGCCATGAACCTCGGCGGCAAAGGCGATGAGGAAAAACCCTTCCTCGATCACCTCGAAGACCTGCGCAAAATGATCGTGCGCATCGCCATGACGCTGCTGGTTTCCACGCTCGTCACGTTCTGCTTCTACGACAAGCTCTTCGAGATCATCAAGTACCCTCTCTGGGCCACCGGCGTCATCAAGACTCCGGAGGACCTCAAGAACATGCTGCAAATTCTGTCTCCTCAGGAGGGCTTCCTGATGGTGATGAACCTCTCTCTCATTGCGGCCGTGATCCTTGCGTTTCCGCTGCTGCTGTTTTTTGTGCTGCAGTTCGTCCTGCCGGGATTAAAACC
This sequence comes from Prosthecobacter sp., assembly GCF_049294395.1. Taxonomy (GTDB): domain Bacteria; phylum Verrucomicrobiota; class Verrucomicrobiia; order Verrucomicrobiales; family Verrucomicrobiaceae; genus Prosthecobacter. The sequence goes on along the minus strand of NZ_JBAQCR010000269.1, from coordinate 22,869 downwards.
GGCGGAAAAGAAGGCCATCTTCCCCGCCATCGGCATTGGTGCCGGATTGTTTCTGCTCGGTGCCTGCTTCGCTTTTTATGTCGTGCTGCCCAAGGCTCTGGAGTTCTTCTACTCCTTCAATGAGGGTCTCGGCATGAGCAACGGCTGGCGGCTGGACGCCTATGTGAAGTTTGCCACGCGCTTCATCCTCCTGTTCGGCGTCGCCTTTGAGCTGCCGGTCATTGTCATGGTGATGGTGAAGCTGGACTTCCTGAACTACAAGCTGATGAGCACGACGCGTTCCTACGCCATCATCGCCATTGCGATTTTCGCGGCCATCGTGACGCCGACGCCTGATCCCTTCACCATGCTGGTGCTCGCCGGCCCTCTGTATGTGCTCTATGAGACGTGCATCTGGCTCGCCTACTTCATGGAGAAGAAAGACCGTGCGGCCTACCCTGAGTACTACGCAGACATCGACAAGGATGCGAAGGAACTGGAGCAGCCCGGCGCAGACGACTGGGACAACGAGAACTACAATCCATGGTCCTCAGGCGACGACGATGAAGATGACAAGGACGACTACCAGTCTCCTGCCGCCAAACCGTCCGCCCCGCCTCCCGAGGTCGAAAAACCTGACGTGGAAAACCTTGGTGAAGACCAAAGCTCGAAGATGCCTGATGAAGATCCGGCAGACCTTCTGCCCCGGGAAATGACGCTGGAGGAACTCGCCCGTGAGGATGAGAAACGCTCCAGTGAGCCGCCCAAGGATTCATAACACCCGGCTGACTCAGTGAATCAACATGCGGAGACACAGGCCAACAGCCTGTGTCTCTTCAGCGTTCGGAGCCGCCACCACTAACGCCGTGTCTGTTCAGCGTTCGGGAGCGCCTTCACAATCGATCACCAGCAGACAAGGAGCATCAGACTGAATGTCGAGCCTTCGCACAAGCAGGCGTGCGAGGTAGGACTTCCCCCATTCGCTTTCCCGGTTCATGAATCGCCCCAGCGGTGTGTCACGCTCCACACACGCCACGAAATGCGGCTCGCTTCCTGCCGACACCTGCACATCAAAGGTGATGTATCGCGGCCTCAGTTCCGCGGCAATATCCAGTCCATGGCTGGGCCGCAGGCCCACGTGAAACCACGCAGCCTCCCCCGCCGGTTGCTTCAGAAAGGTGGCCAGTGCCTCCGCATGCGTTTCATGCAGCAGCGGCCAGCTGATGCGGCGCTTTCCATCAGCTCCCGTCTCCAGACGAATCAGGGCACCATTGGCACACACCGAAGTCACCAGCTTGAACAGCGGCACCGGCTGGCGGCCCGGCAGCGTCTGCGGCATGCCAGGAATGCGTGAAAGCAGCCTCAATTCCGTCTTTTTGTCACCCACGGCACCAAACTGCGCTTCGATTTCCGCGCTGTATTTGGCGGCATCATGGATGCACGCAGCCCGGCGTTCAGCGCTGTCAGCGGCAAAAAATTCCGTGATCAATTGTTTGGCGTCCGCTGTCACAGCCCCCACATCCGGAGCAGGTATCACAGCACGGGCGATCTGCGTTTGGGGCACCACCGGATCAATCCTCACGACTGTTTTGACGGGTGGTGGAGTCACGTCAACACTAGGTTTGACCACGGGTACGTTGACGCTGTCCCTCCACAACCAGAGCGCGCCTCCGCACACAACGCTAAATGCCAGCAGGATGAACGCGCCGCGCCATGGTGACCTGCGCAAGTGCGGCGGTGTCTTGAATTCCTCCGACGGGGGTGGCGGTGCCCCCGTGGGCATCAGCGCTTGTGAAGGTTGCAACGTCTGGCGCGCCGTGAAGTTCGCAGGTGCCTGAATCGGCGGCTGGGGTGGCCATGCCGCTGGCTGAAAGAGGGCGCGGATTTCCTGCTGCGGCGCAGCAGGCATGCTTGGCAGCGGCTGCTGCTGGGACACACGCCGCCGCACCTGCGCCACTCCCGCCACTTGGGCCTGCGTGCCGAAGTAGCTGCGCAGTGCATTATGCGCACAATGCGGGCACTGCACCATGCCCTCCATGCTTTGCTGCATGGAGAGAAATGCCTGGCCGCAGGCCGGGCAGATCAGACAGGCTGTGGTGCCGGGATTCATCGTGCACAAAAAACTTAACGCATGAGCGGCTTCTTGCGCGACTTGATTCCAGCAATCCGCCACAACAGCGGCACGGACACAGAACTTTCTGGCGCAGACAGCTGCATGCGGTAGATTTTCCCTTCGCATGAGTCGCCCTAATGATGATCTGAAACCCATCCCCCGCCATATCGCCATGATCATGGACGGCAACGGCCGTTGGGCGAAAGAGCGTGGTCTGCCGCGCACCGAAGGGCACCGTGCCGGAGCCGAGACCGTGCGCCGGGTGGTCGAAGGTTGCAGCGAGATCGGCGTCGAATTCCTCACCCTCTACGCCTTCTCTTCAGAAAACTGGAAGCGCCCCAAACGTGAAGTCGAGGCGCTGATGAAGCTGCTGGAGATCTTTTTGCGCGGTGAACTGCCGCTCATGATGAAGCAAAATGTCCGGCTCCAGTCCATCGGACGCCTGCATGACCTCCCCCAATCCTGCCAGAACGAGCTCCACCGCTGTATCGAAGCGACGGCTCAGAACACCGGGCTAACGCTGATTCTGGCCCTCAGCTACGGAGGGCGTGAAGAGATCATCGACGGCGTGAAAAGCCTCCTGCAGAGCGTGGAGAGCGGCCACCTCGACAAAGCCATGATCGATGTCGAAATGTTCGGCAAGCATCTCTACACCCGCTACTATCCAGATCCTGACCTCCTCATCCGGACTTCGGGCGAAATGCGGCTCTCAAATTTCCTGCTCTGGCAGGTCAGCTACACCGAATTTTACATCACGGAAAAGCTCTGGCCGGACTTCTCCAAAGAAGACCTGAAAACCGCCATCCGTGCCTTTCACCAGCGCCACCGCCGCTTCGGCGGCGTATGACGAATGTTGACCTCCCCCCCAATTGCTGCGATAACGCAGTTCCAACCCAAATAAACGCTCTAATGCCAGAAAACCCGGACACCCACCTTGTCATCGTGGATCCAGATGCCGACTTCCTCGCATGGGCTGCCGCCCATCTGAAAGCACCGGGCGTTTCCATCAGCACCTTTGAGCGGGGCGAAGACGCCTTGGCCTCATACGTCAAAAAGCGGGCAGACCTGCTGCTCTCGGAGGTTCGCCTCAACGGCACCACCGGTATCGAACTCCTCAAACGCCTGCGCCAGACCGATCCGCAGTCGATGGTCATCCTGTTCAGCGGCACCGCCACCACCAGCCACGTCATCGAAGCCATGCGCCTCGGTGCCTACGATGTGCTGGGCAAAGAACGCCTGCCCTACGAACTTCGCACCGTTGTCGAAAGCGCCCTCACCTCCATCGAGGCCCGCAAGGCCACCCGCGCCCAAGCCGCCGAGGTGCCCACCGAATCCATTCAGGAGACCATCATCGGTCGCTCCGCGCCCATGCAGGAGGTGTTCAAGCTCATCGGCCGCGTCTCCCGTTCAGACGCCCCCGTCATGATCACAGGAGAAAGCGGCTGCGGCAAGGAACTCGTCGCAGGTGCCATCCACAAGTTCAGCCCGCGTGCCCAAAAGGAATTCGTCGCCATCAACGTCACCGCCATTCCTGACAACCTGCTCGAAAGCGAAATCTTCGGCCATGAAAAAGGCTCTTTCACCGGTGCCGTGAACCAGCGTGTCGGTCGCTTTGAACAGTGCGATGGTGGCACCCTCTTCCTCGACGAAATCGGCGATATGCCGCTCGCCGTGCAGAGCAAACTGCTGCGCGTGCTCCAGGAAGGCCAGTACTCCCGCGTCGGCAGCAACCAAACGCTCAAGACCGACGTTCGCGTCCTCGCCGCCACCAACAAAAATCTCGAAGACGAAGTCGCCAAGGGCAATTTCCGTGAGGACTTGTTCTACCGCCTTAACGTCGTTCGCATCCACATTCCGCCGCTCCGTGAGCGCCGCGAAGACGTGCGCCTCCTGGCCGAGTTCTTCCTCCACCGCCTCTCGGCACGCCGCCGTGGGCCCCAGATGCGCTTCACCGATGATGCGCTCGACATGCTCGACGCCTACGACTGGCCCGGCAATGTGCGTGAACTGGAAAACACCATCCAGCGCGCCTGCGCCCTCTGCAATTCAGACGTGCTCCTGCCTTCCGACATCCCCCTCGGCAGCAAAGGCGCACGTCACATGGATCCGTCGAGCACCGTCACCCGCATGCGCGATGCCTTGAGCATGCTCGTCAGCGTGGCGGAAAAGACCCCTGACATCGAGCTGCTTCCTTGGGTGGAGCGCGAGCTCTCCCGTCTGGCTTACCGTCATTTCAGCGAAGATGCCGACCGCACGGCCAAATTCCTCGGCATCGACAGCTCGGTGCTTCAAAGCCACCTCAGCGCTCCCGCTGTCAAAAAGGCTGCGATTGAAAGCCAGCTCAGTGCTCCCCCTCCCGTCAAAAAGGCCAAGAAGGCAAGTTGAGCTTTGATTTGATTCCCGCGAAAATCGGTCATCCCAGTTCACTCGTTAGACGCAGCATCGCCATCACGTTAACCCATTCCCTCTATGCTCAAACAACTCACACTCACCGCCCTTGCGGCCCTTGCATTCACCTCCGCCCAGGCCGCAGATGACGGCTGGATCTCCATGTTCAATGGCAAGGATCTCAGCGGCTGGAAATCCAACGAAGAAGTCCCTGGCGTCTTCACCGTCGAAAACGGCGAACTCAAGGTCAGCGGCGGACGCTCCCACCTCTTCTACGTCGGCCCGAACGGTGAAGCCAAGTTTCAGAGCTTCGAACTGAAACTCAAGGTCAAGACCACCCCCGGCTCCAACAGCGGCGTGTATTTCCACACCCAGTATCAGGAGAAAGGCTGGCCGGACAAAGGCTTCGAGTGCCAGGTCAACAGCACCCACACCGACCCCAAGAAAACCGGCAGCCTCTACGGTGTCATCAACATCCTTGCCCTCCTCGACGGCCAGAAGGAACCCGAAGGCGGCAAACACATCAAAGTCCCCCTGGCTCCAAGCACGGACGGCGAATGGTTTGACTACAACATCAAGGTCGAAGGCAAGCACATCACCCTCTCCGTCAACGGCAAGACCACCGTCGACTTCATCGAACCCGAAGGCTGGGATCCCGCCAAGGAACTGAAAAACATGCCCGGCCGCAAGCTCAGCGAAGGCACCATCGCCATCCAGGGCCACGACCCCAAGAGCACCACATTTTACAAGGACATCTTCATCAAACCGATTCCTTAATCGGATATAAAACAGTTTTGCTAATACAGCGGGCGCCTTGACCAGACGCCCGTTTTTTTGTATTCGGCATGCCCAGCGCAGGTAGGGCCGGGCTGTCCTCAGCCCGCCATCGATCATCTCCACGCCCGCTTTCCACAAATCCGTTTCGCAAACGCAGAGCTCCCCTCTCCTGCCAACTAGCCCGACGATTCATTTGACGGCGGGCACAGTGTTGCACACCTAGCAGCATGCTCCTCAACCACGGCATCCATCTCGGCTACTGCACCAACATCCACCGCGGCGAAACGTGGGAGGAAACTTGGAGCGGCCTCAAGAACTACACCCTCCGGGTCAAGGATCGCGTCAGCGGCGGCAAACCCTACGGCATCGGCCTCCGTCTCAGCCAGCAGGCAGCAGTGGAACTCAGCGCTCCGGGAAAAATCGACGAATTCAAAGCCTGGCTGGAGGCCAACGGCTGCTACGTTTTCACCATCAACGGCTTCCCTTACGGCTCCTTCCACGGCACCCGGGTCAAAGAACAGGTCTTCCTGCCGGACTGGACTTCCCCGGAGCGCCTCGACTACACCAACCTGCTCTTCGACATCCTGGCCCAGCTGCTGCCGCCCGGCGTGAGCGGCAGCGTCAGCACCCTGCCCGGCTCCCACAAGACCTTCGGCGTCGGTGCCGATGAGCTGCAGGCCATTTTCACCAACCTGCGCCTCTGCCGCGAGCACATCGAAAAAGTCGCCACCAAGAGCGGACACGACCTGCATCTCGGCCTGGAACCGGAGCCCCTCGGCCTGTTTGAAACCAGCGGCGAAACCCTCAAGTTTTTCGGGCTCTACCTCGACCGCAATCCCCGCGACCGCGACTTCTTCAAATTCGTGGGCCTGAACTATGACACCTGCCACCTCGCCATCGAATTTGAAGATGCCGAAAAAGCACTGTCGCGCATCACCGGGGCGGGAATCCGCCTCAGCAAGCTCCACTTCAGCTCGGCTCTTAAACTGAAACCCACGCCTGAAAACATCGCCCAGCTGCCAGCCTTCGATGAACCGGTCTACTTCCACCAGGTCATCGCCAGCTACGGCAAAGACGAACCCCTGCGCCGTTTCAAGGACTTGCCAGATGCCCTGCAGTTCGCCCAGGCCAATCCTGGAAGCCTCGGGGAGGAGTGGCGCGTGCATTTCCACATCCCCATCCATGCCCAGCCCGGCGGCGGTTTTGACAGCACACGGGATCACTTGATCGGCGCCATGGACTGGCTGGCCAAAAATCCCACCAAATGCCAGCACATCGAGATGGAAACCTACACCTGGGAAGTCCTGCCGCTGGAGATGCGCAGCGGAGATGTGGTGGATCAGCTGGTGAGGGAATACGATTGGACTCTGGGAGAGATGCGAAACCGGGCTCTGGCCCCCGTTTGAGAGGGAAAATCCCCTTGCACCGGGGCGCATCCATCGGAAGTCTGGCATTCCCAATTTCCCCACATGCAATCCCTCTGGAACGACCAAGAAGCCGCCACTTTCGGCACCGATCTGCTCGGACAACGCGTTTACACCTCCCGTCTGCTCGGCCGGAATCCCGCCCTCGTCCTGCACGGCGGCGGAAACACCTCAGTCAAGGTCACGGAGCAGGACTTCTTCGGTGATCCGGTCAATCTCTGCTACGTCAAAGGCAGCGGCTGGGACCTCGCCACCATCGAGCGCGCCGGATTCTCCCCTGTCCGCATGGAGGCGCTGATCAAGATGTCCAAACTCGCCACCATGAGCGATGAGGATATGGTCCTCCAGCAGCGTGCTGCCATGACTAACCCCAATGCGCCCGCCGCCAGCATTGAGGCGATCCTGCACGCCATCCTGCCCTTCAAATTCGTCGATCACAGCCACGCCAACGCCATTTCAGCCCTCACCTGCAACGCCGACGGCGAAGCCCGCGTGAAGGAAATCTACGGCAATCGCGTCATCATCGTCCCGTATGTGATGCCCGGCTTCATTCTGGCCAAAACCATCGCTGATCTCATCGCAGGTCGCGATCTGCGTCAGGAAGGCATCCAAGGCATGGTGCTGCTCAAGCACGGCCTCTTCACCTTCGATGACGACGCCCGCAAAAGCTACGAACTGCACATCGAGATGGTGACGATGGCAGAGGACTATCTTGCCAAAAAAGGTGCCAAGGCAGCCACGGCGGCAGCCACCGAAGACCTCATGGCTTTGGCAAAACTGCGCCAGGCCATCTCCAAGCGCCGTGGCTTCCCACAGATCGCCCGCCTCAATGCGTCCCCGGAAGCCGTGGGATATGCCAATCTCGCCACCGTGGCCGATTTCGGCACACGCGGCCCCCTGACCCCGGATCACAGCATCCGCACCAAGCGCGCGCCAGCCTTCATCGGCGCAGACCTTGACGCCAGCGTTCAGCAATACGCAGACGACTACGCTGCTTACTTCCAGCGCCACGCCAGCGGTCAGACCATGCTCGATCCGGCCCCACGCTTCGCCATCTGGCCGAATCACGGCGTTGTCAGCTTTGGCGATACCTTGAAGGACGCCAAGATCGTCGCCGACATCGCTGAATCGACGGCCGCAACCGTTCAGCTCGGCGAATCCGTCGGTGGCTGGCAGCCGTTGCCCGAAAAGGACATCTTCGAAATCGAATACTGGGACCTCGAACAGGCCAAGCTGCGCAAAGGCCCCGCACGCAAGGTGCACCAGGGCAAAGTCGCCCTCGTCACCGGCTGTGCCGCCGGCATCGGCTTCGCCATCGCTGAGTCCCTCGCCGAGCAGGGCGCGCAGGTCGTCGGCCTCGACATCGACAAAGACATCCCCGACATCATGAAAAAGATCGGCGGCATCGGCATTGTTGTGAACCTCACCGAAGACCAGCCCGTCCAGGACGCCATCGACTTCACCGTCCGCGAGTTCGGCGGCATCGACATCGTCGTCAGCAACGCCGGCATCTTCCCCAAAAACGACCATCTCGACGCCATGGCGCAGACGGATTGGGACCGCACCATCATGATCAACCTCACCAGCCATCAGAAGCTGATGAACAAGGTCATCCCCTTCGTGAAGCAGGGCATCGATGCCAGCATCATCTTCGTCGGCAGCCGCAACTTCAAGGCCCCCGGCCCCGGTGCCAGCGCCTACTCCTGCTCCAAGGCCGCCCTCACCCAGCTCTGCCGCGTCGCCGCTCTTGAGCTCGCCCCGCACAAAATCCGCGTCAACATCGTCCACCCCGACGCCGTCTTCGACACCAAGCTCTGGACCCCCGAAGCCCTCCAAAAAAGCGCCACCCGCTACGGCATGACCGTCGAGGAGTACAAGACCAAGAACCTCATGAAGGTGGAGATCAAATCCAAGGACATCGGCAACATGGTCAGCGCCATGGCCTCCCCCTTGTTCGCCAAAGTCACCGGTGCTCAGATCCCCGTGGACGGTGGGAATGACCGGGTGATCTAATCTCTGAAAGGGGCAAGCAATGACACTGCCAGAACTTCCCCTCTCAACTCCTTCTCTCCTCTTCCCAGCCATCTCTCTTCTGCTGCTGGCACACACCAACCGCTTTCTGGGCTTGGCCAGTGTCGTCCGTGGCCTGCATGCAAACTGGCTGACCACCCAGGAGCCCATGCTGCTGGCACAGATTCGAAGCCTGCGGAAGCGCATCCGCATCATCAAGCACATGCAGTCCATGGGCGTGCTGAGCATGATGTTCTGCGTGGTCAGCATGACCTTGCTTTTCTTCAGTCATCAGCCAGGTGGCCAGATCACCTTTGGCATCAGCCTGCTGCTCATGCTGGCATCTCTGATTCTGACCCTGGTGGAAATTCAGATGTCCGGCACGGCTCTGGACCTGCACCTGCAGGACGTGAAATGCCGGGACGAGTAGGCAAAAGAAAAGCCCGTCTTGAGACCGGGCTGATCGTGAAAAGAAAATGGATGACACCAGCCTAGCTGGCGGTGCTCGGATCCTTGATGATGCGGCGCAGCAGCGGGAAAAGAGCATCCTCGCATTCCTTGCGTTTGAAGCGCAGCTGACGCTTCACCAGCGGATTGCCAAACATGCGGTGGCTGTCCTGCACACGTCCTTCGAGAATGTCCAACCACGTCGCGTTTGACGCATCCAGAGCAGCCGCAAGGCTTTGATCCAAAACCGGCATGCGCAGCACCAGATCCTGCGGGCGGATGATTTCATCCAGCAAATCGGATGAAACGGGGCCGTCTTTCAGACTGACAACCACAATGGAGGGAGCTTCACCAAAGATGGCCGAACGCCACTGTTTGATGGCAGGCAGAGTGGCGGCCTTCGCTGTCACCGGATGAATCGGCAGCCAGTGCAGTCCGTCATCTTCACGCAGACTCTGGATGATTTCAGGGTTCAGATCACGACCCAAAATGTCCTGGCAGCTCGCCGGCAGATCCGCCAGGACAAGTTTCCCATCCATCGCTGTTTCCACGATGCGACGCATCGAGTCGATGTTGTCGATGGGCATGGATTCAATCTTGTTGGGTGAAATTTTCTGAAAATCTCGGTTCCCCAGAGCATCGCAGTCGAACATGGCCACGTCATCACGCGTCTCAAAGTTGGCAAGTTCGTAAATAAGGCGGGCAATGGTGCTCTTGCCGGTGCCTCCGCTGCCAGCGGTGATCAGGATCATCTTCATAGGGTGTTGCGGTAGCTTATCGAGTGATTGGTTAAAAGGAAAAATGGAAGATGATTTCATACTTTCTTCCACCAGAGGAGTTTGCGACTCCGTTTCACGAGGAGAAGGTGACAATATCGGTACGCGCGGCGCTGTCCGCGTGGCCGGCTCGGTGGGTGCAGGCCGCGGGCTGACGGTTCGCCCCACCCGCTGAAAAGCATTCCCCAGATAACAAAAGAATTGCCCCGGTAGCTCCCGATTGCCAACGGACTCCATATTGTAGCCAGACAGGCTGAACGTACCGTCCTGCAGCGTCTGCCAAAGACGGCTAAGCTGCTCTTCAACATCTCCCCGCAGATCCGAAAAGGGTTTGCCAGGCTCCACCGCCTCCCGGATGACCACCGGAGACCGGCCCAGCGTCAAACAGTCCGCTGCAGACTCCAACGCCACCGTGAACTCCGCCAGACTGTCGAGGCGGATGTCCAGCATCTTGGAGTCATTCGCACTTTCCCTCAGTCCGGGAAGGCGAAGCAGAATATGCTCAGGATCCAGCGCCAGCCCCAGTACCGGCACGGCAGCCGCTTGCTCACGCAGGCGATTGTGCAGCATCAATACTTCGATCTCGGTCAGCCGGTGCCGATGAGCCAGCAGGCGGGAAAGCCGAACGGAAATCACAGGCATCCGCGATCCCTCTGTGCGTCCATAAACATGCGGGGTGGTCCTCTGAAACGGCAGCAAAGGATGCCAGCGCTCATTGGCAAAGAGCTGCGACATCATGTTGGAGCCCCTCAGGCCCCGCGTCACGGCGGCGGTCGCCATCAGCATCAAACCTTTGATCTGCCCCAGCGTCAGCAGCGTGCTTCCCGTTGCCTGCCACTCTCGCAGGTGCGTCAGCAATGAAGACGGCACTTTGGCCGCCACGGACGCACTGATGGGCTCTGTCGGATGGCCCTTGATCAGGATCGCGCAGACCTGCATCACTCTCGAAGCAATCTCCGCACGCCCCAAGGGCCGCGACTCAAAACGATCCACAAACAACTGCAAAAAGTCCTGCTGCCACAACCCCACCCGGCAGTTCAGCGGATCCACAAAAGAAACCGCCTCAGGCAGGAACGACTCCAAGGCCTCTAGCTCCGACGCAAGCCGCCACACCAGCACACAGGCGATCCCAATCGGCAGCGGCCCCACCCGGCTGCAATACTGCCTCACAACCTCTCCAGGTGCCGTACCGAGCATGACATTCGTCTGCGTCCCCTCATTGAGAATGTCCAGCACCCGCGGCAGTGACGGAAAATACGCCCCCAGCATGGAAGAGAGCCAGATTGTTTCCGCCCGCATGAACGTCTGCCTCACCAGCCACGGCCCCCCCTCTGGGCTGAATTCTTCATGCCCAGATTGTGTGCTTGGGGTTGGTACGGATTTCGATTTGATCGGAAGAGCAGTTTTCACGATCAAGGATCGGAGCTGTGACATTACAAAAGGGCGAAGTTGGATTTCAAATTCTAAGCAGACGTTGTTCCATTACACGAATAAGATTAATCAGAAGAAGAAAGTTCTGTAACAAATTATGCGGGAAAATCTTGTAAACCCAGTCAATGCCCGGGATTTCAGCTTTCAGACCTTCCGACGCTCCAGGTTTCAATTCAGACGTGAGTAGTCCAACTCACACTCTCAACTCCGAAATCCGGTGCATGACTTCATCCGCCAGAGCCTGATACAGCTCCTTGCCAGATTCCGCGTAGCTTTTCAAATCAGGCTGCCACAGGTCGCCGACGACAAGCGTGATCTTGGCAGGCCGCAGGGTCTTGGCACCTCGCGGATAAGCCTCATAGGTGCCAAACAGGCGAACAGGCAGCACCGGAGCTTTGCTTTTGGCGATGAAAAGCCCCACACCCGCTTCGGCAGATTGTGGCACCCCGTCGTAACTGCGGGTGCCTTCAGGAAACATGATCACTTTGTTCCCATCACGCAGCAATCGAATGATGTTCTTGAGCGAAGCCGTATCCGGTTTGTCACGATCAACCGCCAGCACCTGCCAGCTCCTCAAAATCTTAGCCGCAATCGGATGATCAAACAGCGTTTTCCGCGCGAAGGAGTAAACCATCTCATCAAAGGCGATTCCCACCAGCGGAGGATCGAGAAAACTGACGTGGTTGCACGCAATGATCGCAGGACCCGAGAACTTCAGTTTTTCCGCTCCGACCACGCGATAATCAAACAACCCATGCGCGAGTTCGCGAAAGACTCGATGACCAAACCAGTAGGAGAAGTTCATTGTCCGTTCTCGGTTAAGAAAGCTGCAGCACCGCGATCACCTGATCAACCGCCTGGTCGAGAGTAATGTGGGAATTATCGATGATGATCGCTCCTGCAGGGATGACAAGCGGACTGTTCTTGCGCTGTTTGTCAATGCGATCCCGCTCGGCAATCTGATCCGAAAGCCCCTGCGCACCACGCCGGCTGGCGCGAACCTCCTCGCTGGCATCAATGTAAATTTTGTGCGGACTGTCCGGAAAAACCACCGAGCCAATATCGCGCCCTTCCATGACCAGCGGACCATCGGCGGCCAGCGCACGCTGATAGGCCACCAGCCGGTCACGCACTTCATCGACGCGCGCAATGAATGACACCGCGCGGTTGACGGGATCACTGTTGAGTTCGGCATCCGTAAGCGTCCGCCCGGAAATGCAGACCTGCGTTTTGCCGTCCACCACGGGCGATTCGATCACAATGCCAGCCGCTGCAGCACGCACGGCATCAGCATCCTGCGGGTCCACCCCGGTCTGTAGCACCGCCCACGTCATGGCCCGGTACATGTTGCCCGTGTTGACATATGTGCGCCCCAGCCGCTGGGCGACAAGTCGCGCAATGCTGCTCTTGCCGGAGGCCGCAGGCCCATCAATCGTGATCACGGAATGCGCCACGCTCATGATTTGTCACGATTCATTTTATCCACCATCGGCTGAGGGATGGCGGACATGACAGGAATCGGGCGCGCACCATCGTCCCCGTTCAGAAAGAGATCGAGATGGCGCTCAAAGCCTGGATAGGACGTCGAAATGCACTCCGTGCCCTCAAGCGTGGTGGTGCCCTCAGCAAACATGCCCGCAACCAGGAAGGCCATGGCAATTCGATGGTCACCATAGCAAGGCAGCGTGGCGCCCTGCAGTTGGGCTCCGCCTTCGATTTCCATCCCATCCGGATGCTCAGTAACAGTGACACCCATCAGGCGCAAATTCGAAGCCACAGCAGCGATGCGGTCCGTCTCTTTCACTCGCAGTTCGGAGGCGTCACGGATCAGCGTCTTGCCACGGGCCAGCGCAGCCGCCACTGCCAGAATGGGCAGTTCGTCGATGACGTTGGGTATTTCCGCCCCACCGATCACCGTGGCATTCAAATCGCCACCGCGTACCGTGATGTTCCCACGCGGCTCGCCTTCGGAATGCGTTTCCGAACTGGTGACCAGAGCACCCATGCGCAAAAGAACATTGATGACGCCTGTACGTGTTGGATTGAGCCCGACATTGTTGAGCGTGATCTGAGCCCCCGGCGTGGCCGCAGCGGCCACCATCCAAAATGCCGCACTGGAAATATCTCCTGGCACAACAATGTCATTGGCCTGCGGTTCCTGACCGCCATAGACACTCACGCAGTCGTCTTCACGCAGCCATTTGATGCCAAAGTGCGTGAACAGTCGCTCAGTGTGATTGCGGGTTGCCACCGGCTCCACCACCGTCGTCTTGCCAGATGCGTAGAGCCCGGCCAGCAGAATGGCGCTTTTCACTTGGGCGCTGGCCACAGGCAGCTTGTAGTAAATCGATTTCAAGGGAGCCCCGGTAATCGTGAGCGGAGCACAGATTTTCTCACCCTGCCCGGTGATCATCGCGCCCATCTGGCCGAGAGGATCAGCGACGCGTTTCATCGGACGCTTGGAAAGGGAGGCATCGCCAAACAGCTCGGTCTTGAATTCCTGCCCGGCGAGAATGCCTGAAAGCAGGCGGATCGTGGTGCCGGAATTACCGCAATCGACAGGCTTGTCCGGTGCCTTCAATTTCATGCCGTTGCCGGTGATGGCCAGTTTGACGAGGCCAACTCCCTCCACCTCCTCCAGCGGCTCCATCGTGGCGCCCAGCGCCTGCATGGCATGCACAGTGCAGAGACAGTCCTCGCTGGGCAGGAAGCCATCAATGATGGTCGTGCCCTTCGCGAGTCCGGCAAACATGGCGGAACGGTGGGAGATGCTTTTGTCACCGGGGACGGTGATTTCGGCGGGAATGCTTTTGAGTTTCTTCGACTTGAGGCTGGCCATGATCTTCAGACCGCCGGAAGGAGGTCGCGCAGGGCTTTGGCCTGGGCGAGAAATCGGCGGAGGGCTACTTCGTCCATGCTCTGGAGCATTTCAAGAAGCTCTCGCATGACAGATGAGGCATCTTGCAGGGCTGCCATCACCTCCGTGCGGTTTTGCATCAGAATGCCCGCCCACATGTCCGGATCACCTCCAGCGACACGCGTGGTGTCACGAAAACCACCTGCGGAGCTGTCTAGCACCCGGGTATCCTGACTCAAGGCCGCCAGCGTCGTCAGCACCGCCATGCTGTGCGGCAGGTGTGAAATGCGCGCAACACAGTGGTCATGCTGCTGCGGCGTCATTTCCTGAATGCGACAGCCCAGCTTGACCCAAAAAGTGCGCAATCTGCCCAGATGCTCCGGCTTGGTGTGCACTGTCGGCGTCAAAATGCAGGCCGCTTGGTGAAACAGATCCCCCCGTGCGTTCGCCAGCCCGGTGCGCTGGGAGCCTGCCATGGGGTGGCTGCCCAGAAAGGCCGCTTTGGTTTGCATGAAAATCGCCTCCAAGTCCGCCACCACTCCGCCCTTCACACTGCCGACGTCCGTCACGATCAAGTCATCCGACAATTCACATCTGGCGATCTGCTGTGCAATGGCCGGCATGTACTGGATCGGCATGCACAGAACGGCGATGGAAGCCCCCCGAATGACCTCCTGAATATCTTTGCTGGCGATCACCCCGGGAAGCGCTTGCCGGACCTCCTCCACAGCATCGTCACGTCTGGCCCAGACACGGACTTCCAGACCAGGCATGCGCTGCTGGATCGTTTTGGCCAGTGATCCGCCTAGCAGACCGGGACTGAAGATGGCAATGGAACGTTCGACGGACACAAAAAGGATGGAAACGGGACAAATCCGAAGGGCCGCAGACACGGCTCAGTAAAACCTCGGCAGGATCGACCCCGCTCCCGCTCCTAAGTCAGGAGAGGAAGCGGGCGGCGCAGAAGATCAGGGCACACGGAAAATTTTGCCCGTGTAGGGGCAGCGCGCCTTTTGACCGGACTGGAAGTCACGCACGTCAATGGCCTGTCCATTCGGGTCAAACGGGCTTTTCACAAAGCCCGGCTTGCCGGTGATACGAGTGGCGAAGGGTATCTCCGCAGGAGCTGGAGCCGCAGGAGTCGGTGTGCTGCCGGGAGGTGTCACTGACACAGGTGGTGGTGCCGTCGTATTTCCGGTCGTTGGCGGAGGCGTGACATTGTCACCCGTCACAGGAGCGTTGGGGTCAGGGGTCTGAACCGCCGCTGCATTGGGATTGGTCAGGTCCACCCCGTCAAAATACTGCGTCTGCTCCTGCGGCACTCCATAGCGGGGCGGGACATCCAAAGAACGCCCACGTCCTCCGCGCCCGCCGGGAGGCGGCGGCGGATTCGGGCCATAGCATGCGGTGAAGCTGGTGGCGGTCACGATCAGCAAAGATGCCTGCAGGAGTCGTTTCATGGCGTGTTGGATGGAAGGAAAGACAGGATCAGGCATTCACGCGCATGGGCATCAGCACATACAGGAAATTCGTGCCACTGCGCAGCACCCCGGGACTGATTTCATCGATCAGGTGCAGATGCACTTCATCCGCGCTCAGATTGCGCAGCGGGGCCATCGCGAATTCTGGATTGAAGGCGATGGTGATAGGGACGCCCTTGTAATTGATGGCCACCGTTTCACGTGCTTCGCCGACATCCGGAGAAGTCGCCACGATTTCCACGCTTCCGGGCGTGAAGATGAATTTGATCGAGTTCGATTTTTCGGTGACCAGCAGGGACACGCGTGAGATGGCCCGGAGAAAGGCTTCCCTCTCCAGCGGAATACGTTCCTTCGATTCACCAGGAATGACCTGACGGTAGTTCGGGTAGTTCCCGTCGATGAGTTTGCTGACCAGCAGGCTCTCGCCCAGATCAAAGCCAACCTGTGAACCGGTGACACGAATGGCCACCTCGCCCGAATCTCCCAGCAACCGGGAAAGCTCGTTCACAGCCTTCGTGGGCACAATGATGTCGATCTCCTGGCTTTGGGGGAATTCCAGTTCCTGCTCCACCATGGCCAGTCGGCGGCCGTCCGTGGCGACCATCGTCAGGGCGTTGTCCTTGAAGGCGAAGAGAATGCCATTGAGCACATAGCGCGTTTCGTCCGTGGAGATGGCGTAGCTGGTCTTGCGCAGGCAGTCGCGCAGCACCTGCTGCTCGATGCGGAACTCACGCGCGTCATCAAAACGGGGCAGCGCGGGGAATTCCTCGCTGGTCAGGCCCAGCACTTTGAAATAACTCGGGCCACTGCGAATGGAGGCAACGTTTTTCTCATCAACTTTGACTTCGATTTCTTCCGCAGGCAATTCGCGAACGATGGTGGCAAGACGGCGCGCTGGAAGTGTGGTGGCCCCTGGCTCATCGACTTCGCAGGGAACCGAACAAGTCACGCCAACATCCAGGTCGGTGGTCGTGAGTTCAAGCCTTCCATCCTTCGCCTTGAGCAGCACATTGGATAGAATGGCGAGTGTGGTACGCGAACTGACCACATGCTGAACCTGGTTGATGGCGTCCAGGAAGGATTCTTTGCTGATGGTAAACTTCATATAAAATGCCTGCTGTGGGTCGATTTGTTAACAAACCCAGATGAAACGGCAAGGATATTGAGCGGAAAAATCCGGGTGTCTAACTGCAATCTGAGTTCCTTCACTTTCGTGGTGCGTTTCATTTTCATGGTGAAGTGGATATTCAGACCTGTTTCACCATGCCAAACTGCTTGGGGCGGTGCAATCCAAACTACGAGTCGCTTTTAAGGCTCGTCAATCCTCTGTTTGCATTCCAGAGCCGTCGGGTCTCAAACTTTGGAATTGGCTGACTTCGGTTCAATTGATCACCAGCAGTTCAACTGCACGGGATTTGGTGGAGCATAGCGGGTTCGAACCGCTGACCTCCTGCATGCCATGCAGGCGCTCTACCAACTGAGCTAATGCCCCGGAAATTAAAAAAAACCGGCTCCCCTGATTTGGGGAGCCGGAGACTAGCAAAGAGCTCTGTTTTGACAAGTGCTATTTCTTCTTCTTCGCATCACCAGCTTTGGTGGGAGCGGAATCCTGCACGGTTGGGGCTGCCGGAGCTGCGCCTGCCTGTGGCTTCGGAAGCTTTTCAAAGATCTTCTTCGCTTCGGCGATTTCTTCAGGCTTCATCTTGCCTTCGAGCTGCTTGATCACGTTGGCGGTGACGTCCATGTCAGCCTTGTTGCCGCTCTTTTTGGCGACTTCATCAGCCTGATTGGCATAAGCCCAGGCACGGGGAAGTTCAGGAGTGCCGGGAACCACACCGACTGCATACAGGTTGGCGAGGCGAAGCATGGCCAGGGCCACACCCTGCTGGGCTGCATCGGCATAGAGGCCCGCGGCCACCATGCGGCTCTGACGCACGCCTGCACCCTGTTCATAGAGGATGCCAAGAGCAATCTGCGCAGGGGCGAAGCCCATGTCTGCTGCACGCTGGTACCAGCCTGCGGCTGCCACCACGTCCTGAGCAACACCGGTTCCGTTGGCATAGAGGCCGGCAAGACGGTTCATGGCCTGGGCGATGCCAGCCGTGGAAGCCTTCATGAGGAAGGTGAATGCCTTGGCAGGATCTTTGTCCACCACAGTGCCGGTTTCATAATACACGCCGACGTTGTAGAAGGCTTCGGCAAGGTTGTTCTGGGCAGCCAGACGATAGAGGTCGAGGGCGCTCTTTGGATTTGGCTGGATCAGGATGTTGTCCTTGTCGTCACGCTTGCCTTTAGGGTCCTTGATGATGCCGGTTTCGAAAGCATTGCCGAGGCGGAAGAGAGCCTGGGGGTCGTTGCCATTGGCGGCCTTGGTGTAGTAGTCGAAAGCCTTGGTCACGTCCTGCTTCACATCAGCGCCATCAGGGCCGACACCGTTTTCGTAGATCTGACCCAGAATGCGGTTGGCAGCAGCAAGGCCTTTGCCGGCGGCTTCTTCAAACATCTTCAGTGCGGCAGTCACATCCTTCTGCACCAGCTTCGGGCTTTCCTTCGTGTCAGGGTCGCCATTCAGAAGACGGGCACCATAGGTGCTCAGGGCAACGGCGCTGCCCTGCTTGCCGGCTTCGATGAGGTATTCGAGCGCCTTCTTCTGGTCCTGGGGAATTCCTTCCACTCCGGCGGAGTAGATCTGTGCCAGACCGAGAGTGGCTTCGCCGTCACCTGCCTTCTCACCTTTTTCCAGAAGCTCCTTGGCTTTTGCCGGGCTCTTCTCCACCACCACAAGACCTTTTTCACCTTCGGTGACACCTTGCAGATGAAGCTGGGCCAGCATGCGACGGGAAACTTTGTTGTCAGCAGCTTCAGCTTCCTTGATCAGCTTGATCGCTTCCTTCACGGCATCCGGATTCTGCGCACCAGCCTGCATCAGCACCTGGGCGAGTTCGGATTTGGCGAGGATCTGTCCTTTGTCGGCAGCCTTGCGGAACAGAGCGGCGACTTCGTTGATGTTCGCACCGCTGAGCACTCCCCAATGGGCAAGAGCATAGACGGCGTCCTTGTCATCCTTCTGTGCCAGTTCGCGCACTTTCGCGACGGCGTCATTGAAGGACTTGTTGACATCTGGGCCGGCGCCAGGATTCGCCTGAACTTTGTCCTGGTCAGCCTTGAGGGCTGTGAGGATGTCCGTGAACTCTTTCGAAGCTCCGGGCATTTCGGCAGTGTCGATGCCTGCGACCGCGACCAGAGCCGCGAGTTTAAGTTTGAGTGCTGTAAGTAACATAGGTGGTTGTGATTTGGAGGGGCGTTTGACCCGGTAGATCCGGAGGTGTTCAGTTTTCGACACGACCAAAGACACATCAAGCTTTTGATGAAAGTATATTATTAGGTCGCACAAATTCTCACACACAAAATTCTGAGGGGGTGCCGTTGACGCGGTTTTTTCAAAACACCCGAAATCGCCCCAAAAGACGCCAAATCCGACGGCATCACGAATGAGCACGCCATTGACGCAAATCCGCAGCCCTCCATCCTGATCGTCCTCCATGGCCGAAAATTCCACTCCCAATACGACAGCAGAAACACCTCCAAACGGTGCTGCTGAGCCTGCCAAAAAGCGGGAGAATTTCAAAAAACGCAACGAAGTCCCCACCGCAGAGGAGCTCCTCGCCTCCTTCAATCGCGCCCTCCCCTTCAGCGACGAGGCCGAAAAAGGCGTGCTCTCCTGCCTCCTGCAGGATCCCCTCGAACGCCTCAGTGACTGCCGCGTCAATCTCCCTGCTCTGGCCTTTTATCACGACGCCAATCGCACCATCTACGAAAAGCTGCTGGAGTTTTACGACAAAAACCTCCCCATCGATCCCGTCACGCTCACTCATGCGCTGCGTGAGCAAAACCTCCTCGACAAGGTCGGTGGGGCAGCCGCCATCTCGGAACTGTTCGCCTTCGTTCCGATCCCCTCGCACTTCCCTTATTATAAGAAGATCGTCCTCGATAAGCACATCCTGCGGGAGCTTATCCACGCCAGCTCGCTGAACATCCATCACGCCTACGAGCACGGCAAAGAGCAGATGGACGAGAACATCGACACGCTCATCGACCATGCCGAACAACGCGTGCTCGCCGTGCGTGAATCCGTCGGTGCCAAGGAGGGCATCAAGACCCTCTCCACCCACGTCATGGACGCCATCGACAGCATCCAGTACATGCTGGAGCACCCCGGCCAGCTGCGTGGTCTGTCCACCGGTTACAGCAAGCTCGACGCCATGAGCTCCGGCCTGCAGGGCGGTGAAATGTTCGTCATCGCCGCCCGTCCTTCCATGGGTAAAACCTCCCTCGCGATGAACATCGTCGAGCACATCGCCGTGGACTGCAACACCCCCTGCGTGGTCTTCAGTTTGGAAATGAGCGCCACCATGCTCGTTCGTCGTCTCCTCGTCTCCCGCGCACGCCTCAGCATGCAGGACCTCTCTCGTGGTCTGCTCTCCCGCGCTCAGCAGGACGCTCTCGCCAAGGCCACGCGTGATTTGCAGAAAGCTCAGATCTTCATCGATGAAACGCCCGGTCTCGACATCATGGAGATGCGCGCCAAATCACGCCGCCTCAAAAAGCAGCACGGCATCCAGATGATCATGATCGATTATCTTCAGCTCGTCACCTCCCAGAGCCGCCGCGCCAAGGACAACCGTCAGATCGAAATCGCCGAAATCTCCGCCGGTATCAAGGGCCTCGCCAAAGAACTGAACGTCCCCATCATCGTCCTCGCCCAGCTCAACCGCGCCGTCGAATCCCGCAAAGGCCAGCGTCCCGTGCTCTCCGACTTGCGTGAGTCGGGCTCCATCGAACAGGACGCCGACATGGTCGGTCTCCTCACCCGCTCCGACTACGCCGGTGCCAAAATGGAAGTCGAAGACGAGGAGGCCGAAGAAAAGAAAAAAGGCGAAGCCATGCTCATCCTCGCCAAAAACCGCAACGGCCCCACCGACGACGTCCTCCTCCGCTTCATCGACCACGCCATGCGCTTCGTCGAGCGCAGCGAAGAAGCCGAGTCGCCTTAACAAGCAAGTCCCCAGAGCCAGAGCCTTGAGCGCTCCTCAACCTGACGCCATCCAGCATCCAGCTTGGCGTTTGAGACAGTTCGAAAGACTGCCCCGCAGGGGTGAACCTGCAGGGAGCAGGTGAATCAACAGCCGTGCGGATTTTAATTTTCCAGATGGATTGGCACAGCCAATGCCATTGGTTGGCTCGTGCGTTCATTTATTTTATCATTTAAGTCGCTTGAGCAGCAACCACAGCAGGCCAAAAACCGCCACGATCAACACGCCGAGCCAAGAGCTGATTCCTTGATCGGAGTGTTTGGGCTGCTCCACGGGTTGATTGGCAGCACCCGCTACAGGGGTGTGTTGAACACTTGCTATCGCAGTCGATGGTTTGACCTCTGATGCATTACCTTCACCCGTTACTGGGATCAATCCACCCTGCTTGCTCTCTGAGTTTGGGTCTCCTTCTGAGATGCCCCACTTCTTTCTCACGGCAACTTCGAGCTTGTCAGCCAGAGATTTCCGACGCTCGGGACTTGAGATCACATTATACTTAATGGGTGTGTCAGGAAGGTATTGGCTGACCATGGGAAGTATAAATAGCGCCGTCCTGCCCTGCTCGTTGTGCATTTTCGCAAAATTCCCGTCGGGCCATTTCCTGTAATGCCGAAGTTCCATCACCATGAGTTGTCCCTTCAAATAAGAGTCCTCCATATTCTGCCTAATCTCTGAAAGGAGTGAATGCACAGTGCTTGAATCATAGCATGCTAAAATGACGTCAGTTCGCCGGGATTTGAGCGCCGCTTCAACGACTTTCCCCGCCGAAGCATAGTCCGTCACAGCGACAGCGCTGATGATCTTCCGTACCTCGTCGATCGGCATGGACGTGAAATCGGGAGCTGAGTACAATCGAGTGGGCGAAGCACAGAGCAAAGCAAACAAAGTGACGATTATAGTTGAAGTGCGCATATCCTGGTGGCGGTAAAATTAAGGTTTAGGGGGGTGAAACTGGGCTTGATCCATCGTTTATCCAAGACTTGATTTCGGACTTGATTTCGGACTTGAATTTGGCGTGATGGTGCCATTCACCCTTTTGACCCTCCTCACCCTCACTGAGGTTCGATATCCGAAACCAAAACTGTCCTGCGGTGCGCTTGTTATCCCACAACTGAATGCGGGCAAACTCACGAAAGTCGTATTTGTATTCCAACTTCATCCCGTCCTTTGTCACCCAATCGTACGCGGCTGCAATAGTCGGGCTGTCAACCGATGTGAGTTCGCCCACCTCATGTTGCAGATCATCTGAAGCATTGGGCCTCACATGATAGGGGTCGTCATTTTCATCTGTCCCACCTGCATACCTCGGGTCATCATTTCCTTGGTAGTCCAAGGCTGGAAACGGGACTGGTATGGTAGGAGTCGCAACGTCCTGGCCGACACATACTGAAGGGGGCCACACTGACTTGAGTGCGTCTTTTGGAATCCGATCCGTATTGGTGATCGTGACCTGCGCTTGCCGTGAAACGTCCCACTTGCTGGCTGCGGTGTCACCACTGACTACCGGTATTGGCTGAGTTGTGTTTTCAGGATCATAATTGTAGTCAGTGAAACAATGCGTGTTTGAACCTGGGGGGGGGTGCTGAGCAGCAGCAGCACCCGTTAAATCAGGAATGTCAGCAGTAAGGTCGGTTATTGATTTAGGCTGAATCTGAAAGACGAATCGCTTCTGTTTGCCAACTTCTTGGACGATAGTCCATGTCGCATATATTTCCGAACCATCTTGGACAGGCTCAAACTGTGTGTCTCCCTGCTCCTGCTTGACCGTCGCCCACACGACCCAGACATGCATTTCCGAAAGGATGGCGCCGTCGGTGTTGCGCTTGAGTTGGACGATGGTTCGTCCGGGGTTGGCTCTGCTAACCATAAACTGGCAAGGATCTTCCGGGTCAGCCTCTCCACCTGCCCCGACGCCCGACCAAGAATATTTCCCCAAAAAATCTTGCACCGATATTTCAGACGCCCCGTTGTAAGCCCTGAGCTGCACATGAGTCTGAGGCAGTTCTGTTGTCAACTTGGGAGTGACAAAATGCAGGATGTTGCTGGCAAACTGAGGTGGACCCCGTTCTTCGGCCAGGATTGCGTGAAGTTAA
>NZ_JBAQCR010000268.1:0-8722 GCF_049294395.1 Prosthecobacter sp. | reverse complement strand
GCCGTGCCCAGCGGTTCATCCGCAGGCTTGTCCGCAGGTTTGTCCTCCGGCTTGTCCACGACCTCTTCCTGCGCCTGCTCGATCATCTTTTCCTCTTCCTTCTCCTCCGGCGGCGGCTCTTCCTTTTTTGGAGGCGGCGGCGGTGGGGGCGGCGGCGGAGGCATGGAGATCGAAATCATCTCCATCTTCTTCTTGGGCGAAGCCTTCGAAGGCTTGTGATTCATGTACAGGTAGCCACCGCCGGCAAGCGCCAGCCCGCCCAGAATCAGCAGCACGAGATACCGCCGGAAAAATCCGGGCTCCTCGTCGTCGATGTGATTGGATGCCATGGTGTGGTAGGTAAAACGTTGCTTACTTCTTCGCCTGCGTCGCCAGCCCGATGTTCGTGAAGCCCGCACGGCCCACCGCAGTCAGCACATCCATGATGGTCTGGTACTGCGTCCCGCTGTCCCCGCGGACCACGATGGGTGCGTCGGGCATGGAAGCCTTGATCGACTCCAGCTTGCTGGAAAGCTCATCAATCGTCACCGCCGTCGCGTTCAGCTTGATGTTCCCCTGGTTGTCCACCGTCACCGCCTGCATCTTCGGTCCTTCGATCGGCTTGGAGGTGGATGGCCCGCCGCGCGGCAGGTTCACCTTCACGCCCTGCACCCCGGCGGTCGTCATGATGATGAAGATCAGCAGCAGCACCAGGTAGAGGTCCACCATCGGCGTGACGTTGATGTCATCGTAGGATTTGTTGTCGGCGTCCATGAGAGTGTGCGGTTACTCCTTGTAGTGTTCGGCCATCTTCGTGACGAACTCGTCGATGAAGGTCTCCATGTTCGAGACCACATCCTTGATCCGTGAGCTCAGGTAGCTGTAGATAAACAGCGCCGGAATGGCCACCGCCAGACCCGCCACCGTCGCCAGCAGCGCGCCCGCGATACCAGGAGCAATGGAGTTCACCTCCACCTCGCCGGATTTCGCAATGACGGCGAACGTGATCATCACCCCGATCACCGTTCCCAGCAGTCCCAGGTAAGGACCACCCGCGATGCCGATCGTCAGGAACACCAGCTTGCCATTGAGCTTCTGCACCTCGCGCACCATCCCGCCATGCAGCGTCGCCTTGATCGCCTGGATCGAGCGCCCGGAAAGCCCCATCACCTTCGCCTCCTTCTTCTCCTGCGGATTGAAGGTCACCTGGCGGAAGGACTTCATGCGGTGGCTGATTTCCTGCGAGCCCAGATGGTAGAGCTGATACAGCGGCGACTGCTTCATCAGCTTCTGCATCTTGCCGCTCACGCTCCCGCCGACGTTTTGAATGCTCTCGTCATCCTCCGTGTCGATGGCGGTCAGGTCAGACGAAATCTTCTCCCAGCGCTTCATGAACTCCTTCGAAGCCTTCTCAATCGTGTTCAGGTACATCACTTTCCCCGCCGCGATGATCCAGCCCATGATGGCCAGCACCGTGCAGAGGACGATCACCACCCAGCCGTCAAACGTCAGGTCCTTCGAGATGTCCGTGATCAGCGAAAGATGCTTCATGATCTCGTTCTCCTCCTCGTGGTCCGAAGCCTCGTCCTCACCCACCGTGATCAGCTTGGCCGCATCCGCCGTCGTTCCCTGGTTCACCGCCGCAAAGCGCACGAAGCCCGCAGGCCGCGCCGTCTTCGAAATCTGCAGTTCATCAATCTCACCCGTGTAGCCCACGAAGCTCGCCGCCGCAGGAGACGTGTCCTTGTCGATCTCCACCGGACCCTTGAGCAGCGGCATCGCCGCCGTCAGTGCGCCATACGATTTGCCATCCACATACACCGTGATGGTTCCCGCATCCGCCACCGCAGCCACATGATGCCATGCACCCGCTGCAATAGGAGCCCCCACACTGCTGCGCTGCTTGTTCAGCTCCACAAACGGAATGCCGTTGTCCAGACCCAGGATGAAAGCGTTCGCACCCTCACGGCGGCTCAGGATCACCGCATTCGGCTGCAGCGCAGATGGCTTGACCCACGCAGACACCGTCAGCGGCGCACCCGGCGCCCATTCACCCAGCGGCGGGGCAGGGGCCTTGATCGCCGTCTGTCCAAACACACGCAGCCCGCCGCCGATCAGCGATCCCGCTGCCGGTGGTGGCGCACCTTCCGCATTCGCACCCGTGGCCGAAGAATCCGTGCCCGCCTTCGAAGCATCCGCAAAGTGGTACACCAGCGTCGTGTTCGCATCGTACGTTTCTTTCGCCGCCTCAGGCGCACCCGCCTCGGTGTTGCCGTAGTAGAGCCAGATGCTCGTCGCGCTCGCAGGCTTCAGGTCAGGCACCTGCACCCACACGTACGCCTCATTCAGCAAAGAGTCCCACTTCTCAATGTGGTGCTTCAGCTCCGTCTTGCCATCTTCCGCCACAAAGCGCAGATCGCTCCCGTCCTCCTTCGCGGACATGAAGCTGAACACACCCTCGTGCAGGCGCACCAGCACCGCCGTCGTGCCGATGGGTTCCGCAATCGCCACGCCCTTGCCGGTCGTGTCGATGTCGATCTTTTTGCGTGTGGGCCACTTCGCATCCCACCAGTTTTCAGCGGCGGAAGCAAAGGAAGTCGTGAGCGCCAGGGCAAGCAGCAGAGAAGTCAGGATGCGTGGTTTGCGGGACATGAAGCGTGTGGAGGGGCTGTGCATTGAGAGAGTGAAAAAATGGGGTCGGCCTAGAAATCCATTCCCAGGCGGAAGAGCAGGAACAGGTCATGCGCCAGCGCGTTCGGCTGCGAGACCAGCGGCATCGCCAGATCCACCGATCCGGTGATGTGGTTCAAATAGCGGATGCGTGTGCCAAAGCCCGCGCTGGCCAGGTCATAGCTGCGCTTCTCCGCAGGCAGCGTCTTGTTGGTGTAAAGCTTGCCGCCTTCCAGGAAGGCATACACGCGCCACTGGTTCTCACGGTCCTTCGCCGTGCCCAGAAAGTTCGGACTGCGAAACTCCAGCGAACCAAAGATCCCCGAGTCACCCAGCCGCGTCGCGATCAGATACCCACGCGCCGTGCCGTACCCACCGCCCGAAGTCTGCTCCGTATTGATCAGCGCATCCGGCGTCGCCTGCCCCTGCACGCGGGTGTAAATCTGGAAGCCCTGCGCCACATCATGCGTGTGGGAAAGATCCCCGCGGAAGTAGAAGAAGCTGTCCGTCGCCGCAAAGCGCCGCGCCGCAAACTGCGTCTGCGATCCGCCCATGCCCATCACATGCCACGTCAGCGCCGCGTTGAATTCCGTGAACGTGTTGTCCGTCACGCGGCTCCCGCTGTAGGCCAGGTTGAAGGGGTAATACGCGATGGGGGAGGAAACCAGCGCACCGCCCGCATTCACATCCTGCACAAAGTTTTTGTAGTCGATTCCAAAGCTGATGGAGTGAAAGTACCCCTGCTTTGCCGGCAGCGTCTTCATCAGGCGAAAGCCCACGATCTGCCCCTTGCCGATCACCGTCGTGCCACCCAGCGCAGCGATGTTGCTGTCCTGAATTGTGCCCGTCAGCATCACACTCAAACCTTCCACACTGTGCACCTGCGCCTGGTAAAACGCCGAATACACCGCGCTGTCCGTCATCCGTTCCGGAGCCAGTTGAAAGCTCACGCCCAGCGTGTGTCCCATCTGCCACAAGTTGCTGTAGCTCAGCGAACCGCTCAGGCGCAGCGGCACCGTGTTCGCATTGTGCTGGTTGTTGATCTCCCAGCTCCCGTGCAGCGGCAGCTTGTCCTCCACATTCAGGTCGATGTCCACCGTCCCCGGCACCACGCCCGCGCGCAGCTCAGGAGTGATCTTGCGGTCACGCCAGCGGTTCAGCGCCATGATGTCCTTGCTGATCTCATTGAAGTTCGGCACCGTGCCCTCCTTCATGGAGGGAGCCATCTCCTTGATCTTGCTCGGCAGGAAATACCGCGCGCCCTTCACCCGCAGGCGGCCCACAGGCGTTTCTACCACTTCCAGGTAGATCACACCACGCGCACCCGTCTGCTGCGGCACCTGCACGCCCACGCTCTGGTAGCCCTTCGCCTTGTAAACTTTCTCCAGCGCCATGCGCGCCGCCTCAATGTCCTGCTCCCCCCGGCCCGGCCCCATGAACGGATACACCGCCTCCTCGATCTCGATCGCCTTCAGGATCTTGTTCCCCCGCACCCGGTACTCCCGCACATACAGGTTTCCGAGCTGCGACAAAGCCGTCGGAGCAGCCGCAGGCATCGCCGTGGCGGCAGTCTGGGGGGGCGTTTGGGACTCACCTCGTGCAGGGCCAAAACCACTCAGACCCGCCCCGCACAGCAGGGCGCAAAACCCACGGGAGATCTCCCGAATGTTCAGGCTTGCGGTGCTTGGTTTGAAGCTGGATTGAAAGATTGGGGGCGGCATTGACGCAGTATTCAGGACGCCTCCTTTTTCGTTCGACCCAGCCCTCGCTCAAGCTTGCCGCTGTTACGAATGCGTCACAGTCTGCGCCCCTTTTTGCCCTCTTACGTAGGGCATCACGAGTTTCGGTGACAGTTTCGAAACACAACACATGCTTCAAGGTGCCGCTTTCGCAGCCGCAGCATTTTTAACGGCCTCAATCTGAGTGAGGATGAACAAGTCTCCGCCAAACATGGAGGAAAACTGTTCATCACTGTCCCGGCGCACCTGGTTCCACCGTGCCCGGTAGGCAGGACTGTCGGAAGGCGCATTGGTTTCGCTCACTGCTTGCGCGAAATCACTTTGCATCTGCTGGAGTGCCGCTGTTGCGACAGGGGAAAGTGTCGGGTCAGGCGTGGCTGCATTGAGCAGGCCCTGAGACGCCTGCTGCTGGGCCGTGGATTCTTGGGTGCCATACGTGAATGCGGCTGGGATGTCAGCAGCGGGGTTCCCCGCAGGCGTCGAATTTGTGAGGGTGGTCTCGGATGGTGCCGTATTCGAAGAGCCGCCCTGCTGGTTCACCGCAGCGGCAGAGCCTTGACGTGCTTGCTCAGAGGACGCTTCTGGCGCGGTCAGTTTCGTCAGCAGTTGCTCGTACTCGGCCTGCAGCTTCATCTCCTCCGCCGCCGGCAGGCGGCCGCTGGTCGTGGCCATTGCTTTGCGTTTCTGTGCTTGGATTTCATTCAGCTCCCCGGCCACGATGTCACGTATCGTCGCCTCCGGGCAGCCCACCCCGCGAAGATTTTTCACATAAGTCGCGAAATCAGGCGTCTCCAGCTGGCTCCAGTGAAACGGCTTCGGCTGGGCCGTCTTGACCACCAGCGGGCGTGATTTGGCGGCTGCTGGCGCCACCCTCGGAACGGCGGCAATCTGGGGCGTTTTGCCTGCCTGGACCCAGAGCGCCACTGCCGCACAGCCCAGCATGACGTTCAATGCCAGCGATCCTGCCATGAGCAGAGGGTGACGGAGCAGGGGAAAGTGGGGCATGAGATTTTGAGGAATAAAGAGTGAAACAAAAACTGGTGCTGACGGCATGCGTCAGCACCAGCGAGGTTTTTTTTGTCAGGCAGGCATTGCGAGAATGCCGGCAGTTTTAGTTGGC
This sequence comes from Prosthecobacter sp., assembly GCF_049294395.1. GTDB lineage: Bacteria > Verrucomicrobiota > Verrucomicrobiia > Verrucomicrobiales > Verrucomicrobiaceae > Prosthecobacter. The sequence goes on along the minus strand of NZ_JBAQCR010000268.1, from coordinate 3,214 downwards.
ACCAGCACCGATGGTGGCACCGTCATTCTGGCGGTTCACATGCATCTGGGACACGCGCAGACCGGACGTGCCGAGCACAGAGGTGTTGTCGAGCTGGGTCGCCATGTTGTTCTTGAACTGGGTCTCGTCGCTGGTCAGGCCGCTGCGGGTGTAGAGGTGCAGGTAGCCCCAGGCGGAATAACGGCCTTCGTAAATCAGGGCGGTGTTCGTGCCATCATAAGTCACGCCTTCATAGGCGAGGCGCACGGCCCCGTTGCCGACGGCGGTGTTCGCATCGGTGATGCCCAGCCAGGAAACCACGGTGACCGGAAGGCTGTTGGCGACTTCCGCGCCGGTTTCATCCAGCAGACTGATGGATGACGAGGTCATGCTCATGAAGTTACGAATGGTGCTGCCGCTCGTATAGCCGCCATTGCCAACGGTGGTGGACCCCACGCCATCACCGATGGGCCAGATCTGGGCTGAGACGATGCTGCCGGTGCCCACTGCACCGGTGGTGGTGAATTTCCACTGCTGCACCGGCGTGAAGGCACCGTACTTGGTCTCAGCCAGTGAAGTGATGCGGGTGCCGGAGCCGTTGTCACGGCCCGCCATGAGCACATAGTCCGTATCTGCGGCGTTGCCGGTGGCGAGGCTCTTCGGAACGTAGCCGTTGACGTAGAGCGTGCGCGCCAGTTGCTGTGTCATGTTGGTGAAGTTCGTGGTGCCTTTGTTGGCGACCCAGCAGAACGGAATGATCGCCAGCTTGTTGTCCACCAGCGCAGGGGAGGCTGTGGGGGTGGATGACTGGAACACATCGGAAAACGCAAAGTTGGCCTTGGCGAGTTGGGTTGGGCTCTGGCTGACGGCAATGTTGGCGTAGCCATTGCTGGCAGGCAGCGCGCTGGCCGGGATGAAGGTGAGGTCGAGCTGCTGAGCAACGTCCTTGACACCCGTGGCGGAGCCAGTCCAGCAGCACTGCACGGTGGTAATGCCGCTGATGCCGGTGGCCGTTCCCTGGATGGTGGAGAAGTCGGCGCCTTCGTAGCTGCCCTGCGTTTGCGCGGTTGCCACGGGATTGCCGTTGCTGTCAGGGAGGGCCCCGGTCGCGATTTTGCAGTTCGTTTCACCGCCCATCATGGCGATGATGCCCTTGTGGGCACCCGAACGGAAGGCGGTGGATCCGGTGAGGCGGATGGTCACGTCAGCAGAAGCCTGCTGGGCGAGGGCGAGGGCGAGCACGCCCACGGAGAGTTTAAAAAAAGATTTCATGAGTAAGTTAAAAAAGAGAAAGGTGTATGATTTGTGGAAATAGGGAGTGTCATCTCAAGCTTTCACGCTGCGACGGCGGCGGAGCAGCAGACCACCCAGGCCGACGGCGGCGAGGATTGCACGGCTGGGCTCAGGCACTGCTTCTGCCGCAGTGAAACCCACCACACCAGCACTGCTGATGGTGAAGGTGCCTTCATAGGAGCCCACGCCGACGGTTCCCGTCGGATTGGCACCTGTGTTGGTGTTCAGCACACGATAGAGGTCCAGTGCCGTGCCAGAGGCGCCATTGGCGAAGTTGCCTTCGATGGTGCCGCCGACTCGGAAGGAATCCGAACCGCTGTTGTTGGTCGACCAGCTTCCTGCATCCGTGGAGTTAAGAACCGCGCTGGTGGTGCCAGGGGCTGCGGCATAAGCGACCCCGAGGCCGAGAATGTCCGCCGTGGTGTCTGCTCTTCCCGCACTCCCGACAACCCAGGCCGTGGACTGCTGGGTCCCCGGGGTGATGGTGCTCTGCGCGGCTGAGAGGTAGTCCGTTCTGGCGGGGTCTCCGCCCACCGCAGCACTGATGGTGCTGTTGGTCCGGGCGCCGACAATACCCCAGGACAGATCAGAGCGCGTGGCCCAGTCCGAACCATAGGTGCTGACCAGCAGGGAGCCAATGTCCACCACGGAGGCGATGTTGGAGGTGGCGTCACGATAACCCGTGGCCAGACCGAGATCGACGATCAGGTTCGAAGTTGAGCCTGTGCCGCCAGTGGCACGGAAGCCGAGGAGGAGATCCCCGGCAACGAAGGTGGCAGCCTTGGACGGAATGGCTGCCGCTGAAATTCCAGCCACGACAAGCATGGTGAGGAAGTGTTTGGTTTTGATTAGCATTGGTATGTGTGGGTTTGTCGGTTGTTGTGAAATGATTGCTCCAAGTTTGAAAAAGAGCGCTCATCGCCTTTCGCCGACGAGCGTGCTGTAGCTAAGCGTTGAGTGTGAATCTAGCGGTTGAGGGTGACGATTTGGACACCGGTTCAGCAGTCTCACAGCACTCGTGATCGCTCGTGTCATCGAGGACGTCAGAGTGAAAATGAGAGGAGGAAAATGCTTCATGGCAGCAGTGTGCAAACGCCCCATGCGTTAAGGCGGCGCGGGCTGCGGAATCAGCGCTTTATTGTTAATGTTCTGTAACATTGCCACGGCTCGGGCCACGCATGGCAGTCACCCCCATCAAGGGGTGTTGACCGCGAGTTCACGTGCCAGCGCAGCCTGCAGCTTGGGGATGCTGGTCAATTCATGGTACCCGCTAGCAAGATGCCGGATGACGCCCGTTTTCCCGATCACCACCGTGCGTGGCGCATACTTCGTGAAGTAGCGTTCGTAAATTTGCCGGCCCGGATCAGGCACCAGCGGAAAGGTGAACTTGTTCTCGCCTCCGAGAATGACCAGTTCCTCCCGTGTGCTGCCCTTGCCGAAGCCGATGCCGATCAGTTGAAAATCATCTCTGTTCCGAAGCTTCTCGTACACCTCGCTCTGAAGGTGTTTCATCTCGGCGATGCACGGCGCCACCTGGGTGGAGAAAAAATACACCACCACCACTTTGCCCTTCAGCGCAGAGAGCGTCATCGTCCGGCCATCGGTTGTCTTGCCATTGAAGTCCGGGGCCGTCTCTCCCACCTGCACCAGGGTGTGCCTCTTCACATCCTCGTCCACATCGACATCCTCAGCGGCAGTTCCCCGGGAGAAAGTCAGGAACGCGAGCAACATCAGGCCGTACAGCATCGGGTGGAATGATTTCATAGGAAACCCCACGGATTCATGCATTCCCGCCAGACCTGTCAAAACTCACTCTGGAACAAAGATGTCACATTGAAGTCTTGGTCTGGAAGGCTTCGATGCCGGTGTATCTGCCACTTTTGCCACAATGCCGCCCAGACACGGATTCCATCTCCTCTTTCTGCTGGCTCACCTCGGAGTG
>NZ_JBAQCR010000267.1:0-16768 GCF_049294395.1 Prosthecobacter sp. | reverse complement strand
ACCTGACCCAGCGAGTCATAGCCATAGTGCTGATCCTGCGTGTCAGTCAGCGAACGTCGCTGCCAGGTGCGCCGGCTGTTGCGGTCAAAGCCGTATTGGTTCTGATCGAGGACGGTGGACATAAGTGAGGATTATTTTAAATCAGTTCATTCAATGGGTGTACTCCTGCGGATGTCCACGGTGCGCCCAAAACGGTCGTAGCCATTGTAGGGATCGCCGGCGTCGCCATCAGGCTGCCCGATTTGCTGAAGTTGTGGCCCGAGCTGACCCAGCACGTGCGTTCGATAGTGTCTTGACAGGATAAATAAAGGCAAGCTCTCCATCGCTGACAAGGTGTTAGCATGTTAAGTTAGAGGCGTTTCGTTGTTTCTCACTGCTCCCGAATGAAAGACAGCCAATAGATAGGCTGACGCTTCTTGCGCTATTGGTTGGCCATCGGGTTCATTTCTGTAAGTACCCGGTTCTTAAAGGCGATATCTTATTAATAATAACCCTGATTTCAGGAAATAGAATGGAAGCATATATATAAATAAACACGAAAAATAACATGCAATTTAAATAGCTCATTCTGCGGCTAAATGAGTTTATATCACAACTTGATCGCCATGCAAATACCGTCCATACCACTGTTAAAGATAGTAAAATAATCCCAAATAAATTAGGAATAGCTGGCACAACTTGCCATCCGTGAATTTCGCGCATGGAACCATCAAGAACAGCATGGTATGTGTAAGCCAATCGAAGACCAACTGTTGAACTGATAAGCAAGGAGAAAGCGCATCCTGCTATTTGCAATTTTCCAATGTTCATATGGGATTTTATTTTCAATAAGAGGAAAAACGCATTTTCCATTTGGAGCAACCTCCACTTACATCATTCAAACAATCAACAACCTTCTGAGACCTTCCCCTTTCTATTGAAGCCAAACTTTGAACTCCGATCAGCATACCAATTATCTGGATTCCCGTTCCCACTTCATTTGCAATACCTGTTTCAACCTGATCAAGACAGGCTGTAACGCAGCTACCAGCAGAGGCATACTCAGGGTCACGATACCCATCCTTGCCTGGTGTTGCCGCAGCAGTGTTCCCAAACCCGATATCGCCCCCCCGATTAATAATATCGGTAAGATCACTGATAACCTTTTTTTGCTGAGCGAGGATTTTATCAAATGCATCCCAGTCGCAACATGGGCACTCTTCAAGCGGGATGGCAAAACCGGTGGGCGACGCAGAGCCGGTTATTGGATCTATGGATGTGTAACTTCCAGGCATTACAATAGGAATTGGTATTGAACCTAGACCTAAAAGGTCCACGTTATTAACTGGACCATTTTCTGTGAATTCGTAAAGATTTAGCCCACCCTTCTCCTCGATCGGATCCTTGCACGTCCACCTTCCCAATTGCGGCGAGTAGTATCGGTAACCGTAGTTCATCAGCCCGCTCTCCGCGTCGAGGAACTGCCCCTGGAATGCGAACTCCATCGAGCATTCGCTGCTGCTGCACTCCGTGAAGTCAGGATTCATAATCGTGCGCAGGCCGAACGCGCTAAACGCATAGCGCTCCTTGACTTCTCCCGACTCGTCGGTGATCGCCGCAGGATTGAAGTAGTCCATCAGCACATAGCGGGTCTCGTTGAGCGTCGAACCGCCCACCGCCCGGTCGCGCCGCACGAGATCATCCCGGTGCCGCGCTCCCCACAGGTAGCTCATCGCTGCCGTTGTTTCGGCATCCTTGCGCTCCTCCACCGGACGCCAGGCGTCGTTGTAGTAGCTGTGCAGCGTCTCCCCATCCACCTCCCGGGTGATGCGCCGATGGCTGCCGTCATAGGCGTAATCGCCTACCACCTCGCCATTGTTCTTCACTCGGGTGATCCGACTCCACGCATCCCAGGTGATCTCCAGCGTGCCGTCCCAATCCCCATCTGCATCCGGGGCCATCTGCCGCATGCGGCCCACGCGGTCTAGAATCATGTTGCTGGGATTGCCCTCGATCTGCGTGAGCCGGTTGCCGCGGTCATGCACGCGGTGCTGGTCCAGCGTGGTCGTCCCGTTGGCGGCGGCATGGTAGCCTCGCCAGTTTCCCGTTGGGTCATAGTCCCAGCTCTGAGCGCTGGCGGGGATGCCGCTGATGGCCGTGAGATTCAAGTTGAGACTGCCGCGCGCTGCGGCGCTCACCTGACCCAGCGAGTCATAGCCATAGTGCTGGTCCTGCGTGTCCGTCAACGAACGTCGCCGCCAGGTTCGGCGGCTGTTGCGGTCAAAGCCGTATTGAAGCTGTTCGAGGACGGTGGACATAATAAAGGATTATTTTACTCAGTTCATTCAATGGGTGTACTCCAACGGATGTCCACGGTTCGACCAAAACGGTCGTAACCATTGTAGGGATCACCAGCATCTCCATCAGGCTGCCCTGTCTGCTTGCGATAGTCACACATGATGTCCGGCTCAGGATAGGCCAGACGCACCTGCCAGCTTTGCCCAACATACTGATACTCCACGAGATTCTGGCTCTCACCGGTCACTTTTTCCGCGCTGATGCGGTTGAGATGGTCGTCCATCGAATTGGCGTCGCCATAAAGGTATGACAGGACACGTCCGTTCGGATAGGTCGTGGACACCTTGCGCATTTGATTGCCTGCACCGCTGGTGAACTCATATGCCACCTTTGGCGTGCTGCCATCGACAGCCCCCGCATGGCTTTGCTTGTCTGCCACCAGATTACGGAAGGCGTCATACTCAAATGCCGATTCGTTGACTACAGAACCACCGCTCGCAGCATTGTAGCTCGTCACCTTCGCAGTCAGACCGCGAACGTCATAGCTGTAACCGATGCGTAGCACCGCATCATCGAGGCCAGCAGCCAGCACCGTCACCCGATCAGCGATCATGTTGCCCATCTTGTCGAAGTTGTACGCGTGCGTGGTGCCGTCAGCGTCCTTGAACACCGTCTGCTGTCCCTGACGGTTGTAGCTGTATTCCAGCCGTGAATAGATCCCGTCAGGGCCGTCCGCCGCAGGCGCGGGGCGGTCGTCGCTCTCCGGATAAATCTTCGTGCGCACCAGGCTGTTGCTGGCGATTGCGCTGTCGGCCAGCGTGGTGCCAAACAGCCAGCGCGTGCTTTGATCGCCGGTTTCCGCGTTCACGAGGATGAGTTTACTCAACTGGCCGCTGGGATGCCAGCAAAATTGCGTGACCCGGGGCGTGGGGTGCGGCGGATAAGGCGGGTTGGCACACGCGCCTGCCGGGGATGAGGACATCCCCGCGCCTTGGCCAGGGGCAATGCCTTCGATGAGTTTGATCCTGCGGCCCGCTTGGTCGTTTTCCCAACGAGTCTCGATACCCATAGGGTCAATGATCGCGTTGGCATCCCCGCTGTCTTTGTAGCGGTTGGTGGTCACGAGAATCGTATCGCTTCGAGCCGGAGCCACATCGGGACGTGTGGGCACGCTACCGCCATTGGTGCCGTAGTCCGCGCTCACTCGCGGACGCCCGAGTGCATCAGGCCAGGTCATCCCGTAGGTGTCGCGGGATTTGGGCACAGGAAAGATGGCGTTGGGACCGCCGAGCACCCCGGTGCCCGTGGCATCGTCAAAGCGTTGCTTCTGTGTTTGCATGATCGCATTGCCACCCCGGTCATAGACCGTGTTGCTCTGCTCGATCACCGTGTCATCCACCACGCTGTTGTCATCGCCGTCCGGCACGCCCGATTCACCGGGATGGCAGCAGAGATAGGACACTGTGGGCCGGTTCAGCTCGTCATAGACCGTCTTGGTGAAGGCGGTGTTCCCCGGCTGGGACTGTTTGATCACATTGCCGACGAGATCATACCAGTTCAGCCCGGTCAAAGTGCCGGTCACATCGCCTGTGGCGGGATCGATGCCGTCCGTCTCAGTTTGGTAAACGCGGCCCAAGGCATCGAAATACGTCCGACTCTGCGCGAGACGGTTGTCATCGTCCACCGCCGTGTGGTACCGCACGCTGGCCGTAACGCGGTTCAGATTGTCGTAGGTGGCCTTGGCGATCCAGGTGGTCGTGCCGTCAGTCTGCGTGGTGGTCTCGCGCCGGTCACGGTAGTCATAACCGTAGAGGGTGATGCGGTCATTCCCGCTGGTGTCGTCCACCGGCAGGGTTTGCTGCGTCACGTTGCCATCGCCGCCTGCTTCGCCATCGTCGTATTCCAGAAGCTGCACCGCCACCATGTTGTTGCCGGTTGCCCCGCCGCCGGTCGGATCGCTGTCTGTGGCTCCGGTGTCATCCGTGCCCACCCACTGGCTTACGGCCTGATCCTGCACGTCATAGACCGTGCGCTGGATGGTGCCCGCAGGATCGACCACGCGGTTCTGGCGGCCCATGGCATCGTAGCCGTAGATCGTCTCCAGATAGTTCGCGATTTCCTCCCCATCTCCCTGCGCGGGGATGCGGTGATACACCCGCTGGGCATACAGCCGGCCCCAGGGATCGTAAATGCGGTGCGTCCAGCGGCTCCACTTCTCCTGCGGCAGCGCCTCCCCAGGTGTCAGCGGCCCGGTGGGGCAGCAGCGCACCGCCTGGATCTCATCCACCACGCGCCCGTTGCTGTCGCTGATCTGCCGGCTCACAGCCCCCATCACCGTGAAGGTCGGCGTGGGGTTGTTCCCCGTCAGGTAGCCGCTGGCGTTGCGCACTTCATGTGCCTCATCATCGTAAGTGGTGAAGGTCAACCGCCTGATGGCCGTGGTGGTGGTGTCCCACTCATTCAACTGCACCTCATGCCAGGGGCCGCGCTCCTGCACCACGCGCCCCTGCGCGTCGCTGACATAGTCGGTGATCAGATGCTCCCCATACGCAACCCATCCCGAAGGCGGGTCAGGCAGCAGGGTGGTGTTCACATCCTCAATGCGCTGCAGCATGGCTCCGGTGGCCTGCACGTAGCTGGTGTAGCTGATGACCCCGCGCTCGTTCATCTCCCAGGTCACGCGGCCAAAGCGGTCATAGACCTGCTTGCTCATGCCCGCCACGCCAGAGCCGTTTTCATCCTCCGACACCACCGGAGCGGTGGTGATCAGTTCCAGCACCTGGAAGGTCGCGTCGGTGCCGTCATTGTAGTAGGTGCGCTCATACGTGGTGGTCGGCGCATCCACATCCGCCATGCCCGCCACCGGATAGACCAGTCGTTCGCTGATGGTGTGGAGGTTCTGCCCGCCCACGGTCTGCGTGGCATACTTCAGCTTTTCCGTGACTTCCACCGTGCCACCGCTGCCCTGCTGAACGCCCCGGGTGGAGACATACCCCGCCACTTCTCCGTATGGAAAGACATCCGTCGTATAGTAACTCGTCACTTCGATCAAACCCGACGCCGCGCGCAGGTTCACCGTCAGCGTAGTGCTGCCGCCAGAGGGTTCAGTGACCGACTCCACCGCCGAGGGATTCGCATGCAGCATGGGACGGTACTGATCCGTGTAGGTCCAGTAATCCACCCACTGATCCTCCGTGACGACCTGCTGCAAAATTTTGACCAGCATGTTGTAGCCGTCATTGGTATAGACGCGGTGCTCGCTGCCATCCGGCAGTGTCTCTACCGTCTTGGTCATCCACACATTGGGGCCGCTGGCGCTGTCGCTGCTACTGCTGCTACTGCTGCTACTGCTGCCGCTGTGGTAGTCGGGGTTGGTCGTGTAGGCAAAGCTGTACTGACGCCGCCCGCCCTCCAGCCGCTCCAGGGTCACCCGTTTGTCGGCATCGTACTCGTAGTAGAAGTCGGCATAGGTCATGAGCTCCGCCTCCGTGGCCGTCTCCGGGTTCAGGCCGCCATCCAGCATCAACTGGTACGCACCCGCGCCGATGACCAGCTTCAGCCCGCTGGCAAACCCGTGCGCATCGCCCTCCAGGTAGTAGCGGTAGTGCTTGCGCGCCACGATGCGCCAAACATCCGAGCCCTTCTCATACTGCTCAATGATGGCCGACTTCAGGTCGTCCAGACTCCCACCGGTCTCGTCAATCTCATAGTAGTCAAACCGCACACGCCGGACGAACTGGTCATCCAGCTTCAGCGTCACCGAGGCGATGGAGTTCATCTCCGTCCAGGTGTAAAAAAACCCGGATGTCTGCCCGTCTTCGAACTGCTCGAACGATTCCAGGTTGCCGGCTTCATCGTAGTCGTAAGTCACCGTCCGGCCAGCCGGATCAATGATCCGCTTCAACTGCCCGCGCAACGCCGGCTCGGTGGTCTGATCGTAAAACACCCACTGCTGGCCATCACCGGCCTGCGTCAGCACAAATTCCTGCTCCGATTCATCCCACACCAGCGAGTCCCAGCCGACAAACTCGTTTTGATAAACGCCATCCTGCAGATTGAAGTACTCACTCGAAGTCGCCCCCTCCACCACGACCACCCGCGTGGGCTGGGTGACACCAATCGTGTACTGGAAGGCCAGAGCCTTCAACTGGCTCACATACCAGCGGTTGCCATTGAGGGATGAGCCATTGCCGCCGGTGCCGATCAGCACATTGGCGTAGCTGCGCGTGTGCCCCCATGGAATGCCGAAGGCATTGGCGGACAGATCCGTCTCGGAATAGACCATTTGCCCGCTGCCATAGTTCACCGGTCCCTCGCTGGCGCTGGGGACAGGGCATGACTGCCCCTGCGGCACATTCTTCCCTGGGCAAGTGCCACTCCTGCAACCACCGCCTGAAATAGGAGTGTCCTCATTGTGCGAGGAGGACACTTCCGTCTGCGAAGAGGGTGAAGAATCTGACGAATTTCCAAAACTGCTCGGCGGTCCTTCCGAAGACGCCGAACTGGGCTCCGGAAATGACTGGGGGGATGATAAACTGGATGAATTGGGTGACTGCGAACTGAGTGACGAAGACTCGGAGGTCTGGGACAAGACGGACAGCATCGACACAAAGGAATTCGAAGAATGCCCGTGGCTGGACAAATCACTGGATAACGAACTCTCAGAGTGTGGCGAGGAATACGAAGACTCACTGGATACATCAGAATGCCCAGCAGAGGAAAGGCTGGATACATCACTATGTCCGTGCGACGAGTAATCTGAGTGCCCGTGCGACGATGGATTTGAGCCCCCTTGCGATGAGGAACTTGGTGTTGATAACGAACTTTCACTGGTACTGCTCTCGGATGTGGAGCTGTTGAGCGATGAGTGACTGGAAACGTCTGAATGCCCTGCTGACGACTCGCTGAGGGAAGATTTGCTCGATGAAGAATTGTTGAACGAAGACTGGCTGGAGCCATCTGAATGACCTTCCGAGGACCAGCTGGACTCTTCTGAATGCCCTTGGGACGACAGCTCTGAATGCCCTTGCGAAGAGTAGCTGGGCGGAGACTGGGAGGAAGACAAAGAACTGCCCGTAGAAGAACTGCTTTTAGATGAAGAGCTGTTGAGCGATGACTCACTGCTCTGCGAAGATTGTGGACTAGATGAACTGTTACCGCTGGTGAAAGAGGAGTTTGACGTGGAGTCAGAGCTGCCGTCCGAATGCTCCTCTGAAGACGAATCTGAACTGCCGTCCGAATGCCCTTCTGAGGATGAAGAGGAGGAACTGTTGATGGAGGAACTGCTAGAAGACGAGACAGGGCCATCCGAATGGCCAGCCGAGTTCGAAGAGGATGAAGAGCTGTTGACAGACGATCTGCTAGATTCCGAAAATTCTTCTGAAGACGAACTGGACGAGGAATTGTCAGGCATGGAAATGAATAGTTATTTTTACTAGCTTATTAATTTCGCACCTTAGATATTGACGAATAGCTGTCAACATCCATCAGAATTTTCTTCATCATAGGCTAATGACTTATCGCATCTAAACGCCAACTTTATTTAAATCGTTGATCTACAAATATTTACCTGTGAATATAGACACCACAGAAGAACCCGTGGCCAGAACGTCACCGTTCTTTAAAACCTCACCTCGTTGCCGCGAAATTGAAGATGTTTCATGAACGATCTGAGACCATCACTCAGTCGGCTGAGGGTTTTACGACATCATAGGGGCCATTCTACCAACCACCCGATAACACCCGCACAAAATGGCAATGGATCCAAAAATGAAACCTAGTCCGCAAACACTTGGAGCTGAACGCGCTACACATCATGTGAAGAAAGTGTCACCCTATTTTGCCATTTTGCTTTTTCAAGCTTCGAGTGAGCCCAGAAGCATTTAAAGCATTCATTCTCAGAAAGAAAGGTGTCATCCCCTTACCCCAGACTCTTGGCGAACACCTTCGAAATCGGAGGTTGGTGCTGGATTTGCGGCAGGAGGATGTAGCGAGACAACTTGGCACTATGCGTGAGGTTTACGAACGATGGGAGCGCGATGAACGACAGCCTGTCGTCTCTGAGTGGCCGGGCATCCTTTCCTTCCTCGGTTACTATCCTTTCGGTCAAGAAACCACTGCCGATCTTGTGATGAAGGCACGGCGGTGCCAAGGTATGGATCAGAAGGAATTGGCCCAATTAGTCGGCGTGATTCATCAACAACTCCGCCGATGGGAACATGGGGACGAAATGCCCGCATCCGACAAGTTGGAAGCCCTTCACTTCCTCGCATCCAACTAGATCGTTGCGGGAACACCTACCCCTGATGCCGCGTGCGGAACTGCTTGGGCGTCATTCCGATGCGTTTGCGGAAGTGCTGGGTGAAGGCGCTTTGATCGCAGAAGCAGCCCGCAGTGAGTCCTGGTTCGGCTGCCGAGGCGCTTGCAGGAACTCCGGGAAGCGATGGCCTGAAGGAACGTTCACCCTGGCTCGTGAGCGTGGCATCAGCCGCGCGCGGAAGATCTGGGGCGTCGTGCAAAAGGCCGGCACGCCGGAGGAAGATGCCGCGTTCGCCTTTGCGCTGCCAATCGTCGGGCTTAAGGACTGGAGTGATGTCGTGGCGACAAAGTTCGACCCGCCGCGTGCGGTGAAGCGCGAGACGGGGCACGTGGTCTTCGACTTCGTCGCACAGCGAACGAAGGCGCAACAGGAGAATATGCAGTCAGTCGAGCTGCGGCGCATCGGCCCGCCGGACGAAGTGCCGGAGGATGCGCTGCAGCAACATCCGAAGCCGAAAGGCCGCGCCCTGCTGACCTACCGCGTCGCGATTCCCGCTGCGGATGCGAAGCGCTGCCTGCTCACCTTTGACGCGCTGCTGAACAACGCGAAGAGCAATGGTGCCGCCTTCGCCATTGAGATTGATAGACGCGAAGTCTTCGCGCGCCAGCTCAAGGGCGCGGAGCGCGTGCCGGCAGAAATCGATCTCGCCGGTTTCCGTGGTCAGGAAGTGAGCATCGCCTTCATCGTCGATCCCCTCACCGATCCCGCAGCCGATTGGGCGACATGGGTCGCCCCGCGCGTCGTGCTGCGCTAAGATCGTCGCCGCACGTTCAGCCCCATTCCATTTGATTAAACCATGAAATCCTCCTTTCGACACCTCTTTGCTCTGCTGCTCGCGCTGCTCAACCCGCTGCCAGTGATCGAACGCGAAATCGCGGCAGCATTGGAGCGGGCGCCGAAATCGTGAGCCGTAGCATGGGCTGGCGCTTGATTCCCTCACGGAGTCAAGTTACGGCACAAAACACCTCACGCACCACCAGTCGTCAGCTCATCGAGATGCCGCTGCCGATAGGAAGATGGAGTCAGGCCCGTGTGAGCGCGGAAGGCGCGGGTGAAGGCGCTTTGGTCGTAGAATCCGCACTCGAGGGCGATGGCACCCGCGGTGTGATCGGTGGCGATGAGGTCCTGGCACGCGGCGCGGATGCGCTGGCGGATGAGGTAACGCATGGGAGGCTCGCAGAGCAGCTTGTGAAAGAGACGGGTGAATTGCCGCTCCGAAAGATGCGTGAGCGCGGCGAGATGTTTGGTTTCAATCGGATCACGAAAGCGCGTGTGCAGATGACGTAGTGCGGGCTCAAGCTGCTGAAAGTGATGTGTCACGCCGCCGACTTCGTGCATGTCGTAGAGCACGAGGGCGACGCCGCAGATGCACCCACGCCCGTCACGCAACGGAGACACGGAAACGACATACCAGTTCAAGGGGCCGTTGATGTCGGGCACCATTTGCGAGTAGTAGGTGCGCGTTTTGCCAGTGTGCATGACGCGGCGATCTTCGTCCACAAAACTGGCGGCAAGTTCGAGAGGAAAGAAGTCGCGGTCCATCTTGCCGAGCATCTGCCACTCATGTTCCAAGTTGAAGATTTTCAGCGTGCGAGCGTTCGCGCACACGAAGCGGCTGTCCTTATCCTTGGCCAGGAAAGCGATCATCGGCAGTGTGGCGAAAAGTGCAGATAGCTGTAGGCCGCCACTCATGCGTTTGAGGAATGCCTGCTGAAATTGTTGCGCCCGGCGTTGTTCGTTCATGGCCGGAAAATACCAAAGGTTGGCGTTCTCGGCCAATGCTTTGAGCCAACTGGTGGCGTTATACTGAACCGATGAAACAAACAGTCGCCATCTTTGGAGCCAGCGGAAAACTCGGACGCCATGCGTTGGCGGTTCTGACGCGGCGCGGGTTTGCGGTGAGAGCGCTGGTGCATCGCACGCCGGTTGTCGGAAGCAACATCACGTCTATGACCGGCAGCATCACCGACGCGAAGGCCGTGAATGAAACGATGCGCGGCGCGGACATCGTGGTGCAGCTCGCCACGACCAAGGAGGACGCGGATACTTTCTTTGACGTGAGTGTGCGCGGCACTTTCAACATCCTCGAAGCCTGCCGCCGCGAGAGCGTGAAGCAGTTCATCCTTTTCGGTGGCGATGCGGCGCAGGGCATCTGGTTTTATCCGCAGCCGACCCCCATCGACGAAAACCATCCGCTCACAGCCTACCCAGGCTACTACGCATTCTCCAAGGTGATGGAGGAGACGATGGCCGCGCAATACGCGATTCAATACGGCGTGCCAGTCACCGTGCTGCGCTCGTCATGGGTGTTTGAGCAGGACGATCTGCTGAACCATTTTTCTCTGCTGCTAAATGTGAACCCCGCTGAGCCTGGCCACGGCTTTGGCGAAGTCAGCGACGACGTGCTCGCGCTGGTGCGGGCCAAACAGGAGCGCATCCCGATCCTCACGGACGCGAACGGTGCGCCACTGCGGCGGCACATCGTGCATGTCGATGACGTGATGCAGGCCTTTGATCGCATGATCGACAATCTCTCCGCGCTCGGGCAAACCTTCAACATCGCGGGGCCGTCGGCCTTCGATTACCGCAGCGCGGCGGACTATCTATCGAAGCAGCTCGGCGTGCCGACGGTGGAGATTCCCAGTCCGAAGTATCACCCGTTTGAAATCAACATCACCCACGCCCGCACGGTGCTCGGTTACGCCCCGGAGAATGATTTCTTCCGCATGGCCGACCGCGCCATCTCCGCACGCAACTCATCTAACCTATAAACATCATGCGCCTGTTCCATCATATCGGCCTGCCGACTAACGAGAGTCATCCCGGCGAGTATTTCGTCGAAGACACCAAGGTGTGGGTCACCGACCCGCGCAAGCATCCCTACCTCGTCGAGTATCTGCGGTTCGAGCCGGACAGCCCCGTGAGCGGCCCGGTGCGCGACATGCCACACGTCGCGTATCGCGTGGACGACATCCAGGCCGAGCTGCGTGGCGAGCAGGTGCTCATTGAGCCGTTCGAGCCGTCGCCGAATTTCACTGTGGCCTTCATCCTCAAGGACGGCGCTGTGATTGAGTTCATGAAGTTTGAAAACGAAAGCGATCTGCCTTGGAGATAAAAAATATGAGCATCAAAGACAAAGTCATTCTGGTCACCGGCGGCACGTCGGGCATTGGCGAGGCGTGCAGTCGGCATTTCGCGGCGCTCGGCGCGCACGTGGTCATCGCATCGAATCAACAGGAGCGCGGAGACGTGCTCGGAAAGGAACTGCGCGCTGCCGGTCATGACGCGCGCTTCGTTTTCGCCGATGTCTCGCGCGAAGACAGCGTGAAGGCGATGGTCGAACGCGCGGTGGAGCTTTACGGCCGCATCGACGGCGTGCATTGCAACGCGGGCGTCTGGGGCAAGGGAAAGGTCACTGAGTTTGATGACGAAGCGTGGGACAAGCTTATGGGCGTGAACGTGAAGAGCGTGTTCTGGACCGCAAAGCACGTCATTCCTGTGATGGAGCAGCAGGGACAAGGCGTGTTCCTCATCACGACCTCGGTAGCAGCGTTCATCGGCTTCCCGGCGCATGCGCTCTACTGCGCGTCGAAGGGCGCGCTGGAGTCGCTGATCCGCTGTCTCGCGGTGGATCACGCGGGCAAGGTGCGCGTCGTTGGTATCTGCCCCGGCACGATCGACACGCCGATGCTCGCGGCCACCTGCGAGGGCTGGGACAAACCCGTCGCTGAACTTTACGCCGATGTCGCGCGCCGTATTCCCGTGCGTCGGCTCGGCCAGCCCATCGACATCGCACAAACGGCGGCTTTTCTGCTGAGTGACGACGCGGGCTACATCAATGGCACCTCCATCGTGCTCGATGGAGGAACGATGGGGCTGCCGCCGTGGTGAATTGAATCTGAAAGAACCAGACAATGAAACCCGACCTCGCCAAATTTGAAAACCCGCTCCAACTCGGCGGCATCCGCACTGGCACGCTCGACTCACCGGGCGCAGGTGGTGGGCAACCGGTGCGTGTGGCGTTGTTCGACACAGGCGCGGGTTTGCGCTTCACGGTCGCGCTGGATCGTGGCGGCGACATCGTGGACGCGAGTTTCAAACAGCATGCCTTCGCCTACCTCACACCGAACGGCCTCGTGCCGCCGAGTGCTACGTTTCACACGGGCGCGGAGTGGTTGCGCGGCTGGGCGGGCGGGCTGGTGACGACTTGCGGCCCGGAATACATGGGGGGGCCACGCATTGAGAATGGTATGCAGACATCGCTGCATGGCCGCTACTCCGGCCAGTGCACGCAGGTCGAGACGCTTCGCAATCCCGACCCGCACAATGGCCGGCATGAAATGGAACTCGGCCTTGTGGTGCGCGACTCGCGGATGTTCGGCCCGGTGTTTGAAATCCGCCGCATCATCCGCTGCACGCTCGGTGCTCCGGAGATTCACATCGAAGACGCCGTGACGAATCGCGGCGACATGCGTGTGGCGCATCACTGGCTCTACCATTGCAATCTCGGCTGGCCGTTGCTCGACTGTGGCGCCCGTTTCGTTTATCGCGGCAAGGCGGAGTATTGGACCATTCCTCCGCCAGCGGGCCAGGACATCGTGCAGCCACTCTCCGCCACGGCGATGAACAAACTCAAGCGCGTGCCTGATGGCCTGGCACAACACGCGGGCAGCGGTGAGCGTGGGCTCATCGTGGACACGGAAGAAGAAAGCGATGGCTGGTGCCGCATCGGTCTTATCAACGACAAGCTCAAGTTCGGCCTCGAAATCAGCTATCCGAAGAAGGCGCTGCCGCGCATGGCGAACTGGCAGCACTACGGCCCGCGCGGCTGTTACGTCAGCGCATTGGAACCCTTCTCCGGCTCGCTTCTCGGCACTGCGCGCGACAAGCACAAGCTCGCGCAGCAGTTCCTGGAGCCAGGCGAGACGCGAAACTACCAGCTAAAAATCCGCGCACTCAGCGGTGCCGCCGAACTCGGCTCACTCGCGAAGCATGACGGCCCGGTGCGCCCCGTCTGAACAACACTTCAACACAATCCACTCCTATGAAAAAAGTAAAACACGGTGTCCTCGGTCTCGGCTGGTTTGGTGAAAAACATTGCGAAGCACTCGCTGCGATTCCCAATGTGGAACTTCACGCAGTCTGCACCCGCAATCCTGAGCGGCTCAGTGAAATACAAAAGAAGTTCGGCGCGACGAAAGTCTTCACCGACTACCACACGATGCTCGCCGATCCCGAACTGGAATCCGTGAGCATCACCACGATGTGGGATCAGCACACCGCGCCCGCCGTGGCCGCTCTGCAAGCTGGCAAGCATGTCTTTCTCGAAAAACCAATGGCTTCGACCATCGCTGACTGCGATGCCATCGTGGATGCGGCCAATGCGGCAAAAGGTTTCTTCATGGTCGGTCACATCTGTCGCTTCAATCCACGCTACGCTGCCGCGAAGCAGGAGATAGCATCGGGCAAAATCGGCAAAATCATTTCCATGTATGCACGCCGCAATTTGCAGGCGTGGGTCGGTGCATCGGTGCTCGACAAGATCGGCCCGATCATCGGCGATTGCGTGCATGACACCGACCTGATGTTCTGGTTCAGCGGCTCGCGCGCCATCTCGGCCTACGCGCAGACGGTGAAGGTCCGTGAGCATGCGAATCCCGATCTAGGCCAGGTGATGTATCGCCTGGAGAGCGGGGCGTCGTGCATTTTGGAGTCCGTGTGGTGCCTGCCGAACACCACACCGTTTCAAATTGATGAACGCCTTGAAATCGTCGGCACCGAAGGCGCGATCTCCATCCAGGATACGCACCCGAACCTCATGATCGTGGACAAGGACGGCGTGCGCTGCCCCGACACCACCTATTGGCCGATGATCCACGGCCAGTTGCGCGGTGCCCTGCGCGATGAGGTGGCCTACTTCGTGAACTGCGTCGCCACAGGCGAGAAGCCCACCGTCATCACCCCCGAGGAATCACGCGAGGCTGTGCGTGCCTGCCTTGCCGCCGAGGAATCCGCTCGCACTGGCCAGGTGATAAAGCTTTGAAAGCTCAACACTCAGGAAGATCTCCCATGAACTCAACCCACACACCATGACCCACACATCCTCATTCGTCCGAATCAGCCTCGCCGGACTTCTGTTCTGCGCGGCGCTCATCACAGGTCCATCGCTGACGGCGGCGGACAAAACTAAGCTCGTGGACTTTGGCGGCGGCGCGACGCTTGAGCTGGTGGGCATCCCGGCAGGCGAATTCATGATGGGCAGCACGCCCGCCGAGAAAGCCTGGGCCACGGGCATCGAGGGAGGAGCGCAGCCGGGGACCTACTCCGACTCCCGCGACGGCTTCCGGGTGTGTTTGGCAACGCCTCGCGACATCCAGCGCATCACACCACCGATCAGCAAATAACTTCACCCCAACTCACCATGAACAACCAGCCCACATTACAGATAGACCGCCGCGCATTTGTCACTCGCTCAGTCGCCACCCTCGCCGCCGGACTCCCGATCATCGGGCGTGCCCAATCAGCGCCGCTGAAGCTCGGCATCATCTCGGCGGCGACGTATGCTCCCACTTACAACAATCCTGCCGCGCCGCGCATGCCGGGGTCGCATCATGGCACCGCTTTTTCCACCACGTTCAACGGCTGGGATGAAGAGAAGGCGAAACAACTCAAGGGCACGTTCGTCAAGTCAGGCCGCAGACTCGAAGGCGCGCGCGTGGTGAAGATTTGGGACACTGACAAAGCCGCCGCACACGCGCTGGCAGATGTCTGCGGCATCGAGACCGTGACAGACACTCCAGAGCAATGCTGTGACGGTGTGGATGCCGTGCTCATCGTCGATGACGGCAGCGGCGCGCAGTGGAAATACGCTGAGCATTCCTTGCGCAAAGGCGTGCCGACTTTCTGCGACAAACCACTCGCCATGACCGCGCGCGAAGCTGCCGCCGTGGCCAAGCTTGTGCGCGAAACCAAGACGCGCTTCATGTCCGCCAGTAGCCTGCGTTTTGTGCCGGACATCATCAAGCTGCGCAACGAACTGCCGCAGCTCGGCGAGGTGCATCTTGCCAGCGCCGTGTGCGGCAATGAACTCGTCTATTACGGCATCCATGCGCTCTCGATGATCTATGCCGTGCTAGGCAAGGGAGCCGTGAGCGCGATCAATGTCGGCAAGCCAGGCGCAAACATCGCGCGTCTTCGTTTCGGCGATCAGCGTGACGTCATGCTCATCGTTGCCGACAAAGAAAAGATGCGCGCGGGCTACCAGATCAATCTCTACGGCGAGAAAGGCTGGCGTAGCCTCACACCTGATCTCAAAGACCTCTATGCTTACCTGCTGGAGGCCTTCCTCGATTTAGTGATCACCGGCAAGGAGAGCGTGCCCATCGAAGAAGAAGTCGAAGTCATCGCCGCGCTTGAAGCCGCCAAGCGCTCCCTCGACCTCGGTCGTGAAGTGACGCTGAACGAGGTGATCGCGGGCATCTGATTCTTTTTTGATCCAGAACAACAACCCAAACTCAGCCATGAACACACCCAATTCCACCCATCTCACCCGTCGTGATTTCTTCCAGCAAAGCAGCAAGGCCGTCGCCGCCTCCGCGCTGGCCGGGATCGCCATCCCGCATGTCCATGCGGCGGGTAGCGACACCATTCAACTCGCCATCATCGGCAGCGGCGGGCGTGGCAGCGGTGCCATTGCGAATGCGATGGAAGCCACCGGCAGCACCACGAAGCTCGTCGCCATGGCCGATCTATATGAAGACCGCCTCCAGGGGGCTCACCGCGTGCTCTACGATAAATTTCAAGAGCGCATTGATGTGCCCTCGGAGCGCCAGTTCATCGGCTTTGATGCTTACAAGAAGGCCATCGACTCGCTGCGGCCAGGCTCCGGCGACATCGCGCTGCTCACCGGCTATGCAGGCTTTCGCCCGCAGCAGCTCGAGTATGCCGTGGAGCGCGGCGTGAATGTCTTCATGGAGAAATCCTTTGCCACAGATCCCGTCGGCGTGCGCCGCGTGATCGCCGCCGCCGAGGCTGCGGAGAAAAAGGGCGTGAAGATCGCCGCGGGACTCATGTGCCGTCACTCGCCGAATCGCGAGGAACTCATCCGCCGTCTCCGCGCCGGTGAGCTGGGCGATCTCAGCTACACCCGCGCCTATCGCATGGGTCCAACAG
>NZ_JBAQCR010000266.1:0-5406 GCF_049294395.1 Prosthecobacter sp. | reverse complement strand
GTGCTAAAGCGCTGCTGCAGATCCGCAAAGCTCGCCGCGGCCGCCGCGCTGTTTCGGGCATATTCCGCAGCCTCGGAGGCCGCTTTGGCCTGCGCAGCCTGCAGCGCAGCCCCGGATTCCGTGCGCAGTTGCTCCAACGCTGCACCCGATTCGCGCTCCAAACGCTTGAGTTTGCCCCTCATCACCAGCCACGTGATCAGCATCGGCAGCAGGACGGCGGCGGCAGCCACGGCGTAAAATGTCGTCTCAGGGACAATGGGGCCGGTGCCGAGCATGGCTTTTTCTAACGTAGTTCCTGCAAACATAGCACTATATGAACGCTCACACTCTATTCTGTCCAGCACGCATTGCTCCTTGAGCGGCGGATAAAGGTGGCTAGTTTGCGCCCCCTTTCCCCCCAACCCCAACATGTCCAAGTTCAACATCCTCATCGCCGGCAACAACGACCCCATTTCGAGCAAAGGCATCGACCTGCTCAAAGCGGAGCCGTCCTTCTCTGTTGAGGTGAACATGAATCTCAAGGCCGAGGACGCCATGATCGAGGCCTCCCGCAATGCCCACGCCATCATCGTCCGCAGCGGTGCCAAAGTCACCGCCAAGGTCCTCGAAGCAGCCCCCAACCTCAAGGTCGTGGGCCGCGCCGGCGTCGGCGTGGACAACATCGACGTCCCCGTCGCCTCGAAGCGCGGCGTCGTCGTCATGAACACCCCCGGCGGCAACACCATTTCCACCGCAGAGCAGGCCTTCACCCTCATGATGGCCCTCTCCCGCAAGACCCCCCAGGCCCACGCCACCATCGTCAGTGGCAAATGGGACCGCGCCAAGTTCAAGGGCACCGAAGTGTTTGAAAAGACCCTCGTCGTCCTCGGCATGGGCCGCATCGGTGCCGAGTTCGCCAAGCGCGCCAAAGCCTTCGGCATGAGCGTCGTCGCCTACGACCCCTACCTCTCCAAAAACCGCGCCGAAAGCCTTGGAGTCACCCTCTGCGAGGACCTCGACGCCGCCATCGTGCAGGCTGATTACATCACCATGCACATGCCGCTGACTCCCGAGACGAAGCACATGATCAATGCCAAGCGTCTTGCCTCCCTCAAGAAGACCTGCCGCATCATCAACTGCGCTCGCGGCGGCCTCATCGACGACGCCGCACTCGCCCAGGCTCTCACCGACGGCACCATCGCCGGCGCCGCCCTCGACGTCTTCGAAGTCGAGCCCCCACCGGCCGATTACCCCCTCCTCAGCGCCCCAAACACCGTCTTCACCCCCCACCTCGGTGCCTCCACCGAAGAAGCCCAGGAAAACGTCGGCATCGAAATCGCCGAAGTCATCAAGGCCCACCTTCTTCAGGGCACCGTTGTCAACGCGGTGAACATGCCGAACGTCGATCCCAAGGTGCTCGCCGAAATCGGTCCCTTCCTCAAGTTCGGTGAACTCCTTGGCCGTCTGGTCTCCCAGTTCGCACCTGCGCGCGCCAACGTCGTCCGCATCAATTACAGCGGCAAAGTCGGCGGTGGCGACACCTCCCTCATCTCCCGCGCCGTGCTCAAAGGCTTCCTCGAGCGCGCCGTCGGTGCCGAGCAGGTGAACTACATCAACGCCAACGGCGTCGCTGAAAACCTCGGCCTCCGCTTCACCGAAAGCCGCCTGCCCGAAGCCAGCGAATTCACCGACCTCATCGAAGTCATCGCCAAAAACGATACCGAGACCGCCAGCATCGCCGGCACTTTCTTCGGCAACGAACCCCGCATCGTGAAGGTGAACACCCACCGCATCGAAGCCCGCCCAGAAGGCACGCTGCTCTTCATCGAGAACATCGACCGCCCCGGCATGATCGCCGCCTACAGCACCACGCTCGGCAAAAACAACGTCAACATCGCCGACATGAGCCTCAGCCGCGACAAAGAGTCCGGCAAAGCCTTCACCCTCCTCACCCTCGACACCACCCCGAGCGCCGAAGTCCTCGCCGAACTGGAAAAAATCCAGGGCATCAGCAAGGTCCACTGCGTGGCCGTCTAAGCGCCTGCGAATACTCCTCGTCCTCGATGCTGCAGCGCCGCATCGAGGACTGATGCAGCATGCCCCCATTTGGACTGCGGTCGCGCAGTGAGGAAGGAACGCAGCTGCCGCTTTCGACGGACACTGTGGCACGCGCGTGCCAGGAAATGCTCGAATGCGGGAGTTGTTGGTTCTTCGCAAGTGAGCCTCACTTTTTATCAGCCTGTCCTTGCTCAATTTGCGCACCCCGGCCTAACCAGGCAAAACCTGTAGACCCGAAAATCAGCGTGGGGTCGGCAGCCCGCTGCCCCCTGCCGCACGATCCTGCACAAAACCGCTGAAATCAGCAGGCAACGGCTGGAGCCGGCCATCCGCAGTCAGCACCTGCCCCTCCGGCACCAGCACGGCACTCACCTTCGTCATGAGGCCATTCCGAATCAAATACGCCTGTCCATTGATGGTAAAAAGCCCCTCTCTCACCGTGGGGCTGATATCATTGACGAAGTCTGTTGGCAAAACCACCAGCCGCCCATCGGGCGTCAGCACCTGTCCCACGGGTATCAGAAAGGCATCCACCAGGACCGCTCGCTCATTGCGAATGAAGTAGGTTTTGTTGCGATAAAACACAATGCCGTTGGGGATGACGCTCGTCTCCACAGTGGTCGTTTTGACCTCCTTGGCGGGCGGGCTGCCGGTCTGAGCTGAAGCACTGCCGCAGCAGGCCAGCGTGGCAGCAAAAAAAAAGTAGGGGAGAGGTTTCATGGTGAGTAGACTCTAAAAAGCGCCCCCATCATCCGCCATGGGGTGTCCACCCCAAACCTGAGTCACATCATCAGCGGCACCTGCATCTTCAGTTTGCTTTGACCATCCAGCGTCCGGCGCGTGCGAATGTGATCAGGTCACAAATCCGAACGGCCTGAACGTTTGACTCCTCCTCTGAAGTCCGCTTCTGACGAAACGGATGGCTAAGCACCATCCATAGCAGGCTAAGCGGCGCTAGGATGCTTACTCCTTCGCTGCCAAAATGGTGCTCAGACTGGAACTCCATCAGATCCACTTGGAATTTCTTCCCATAGGCTTGGATCAAATCCAATCCATCATCGCCAGCGACACCGAGATCGCCGTACAACGTTGTCTGGAGGTGAATGCGCTCAGCCTTGAATCCTGTGAAGGTGGCCACAAACTCAATGACGCTTTCTTCCAAATTTTGCATGAGCTGCCCCTACTTCAGCAGCCACTCCACCAGTCCTGCCTCTGTATCTTTCCCTTCACCACGCACCCAGCTCAGGTAAGACCCCTGCACTTTGATCATCCCGGGCAGGTCCAGATACTTCGCCCCACCCGGCAGAAACATCGGGTCACGGTAATCCAGGATCTTCCCAAAGCGGAAGCCATGCGTGTCATACGCCGCACGGTCGATCGCCTCACCCGCCACCGCACGCGCTGCCAGCGCGATCGGCCCCGTCTGCTCACCCAGCGCCGCGATGCACACCGACTTCGGGCTCGGGTGCGATCCCACCTTCGTGTTCCGCAGAAAGCTCGTCAGCGTCAGCACATCATGCGCACGCTGCGCAAACAGCGCGCTGTTGTAGCCATACGTGTAGCCCGCAAACTCACGCGGATTCGCCACCAGCCGGTTCTGTTTCGCCAGTTCGCTTCCTTGAAACAGCAGATCCACGCCCAGCACCGCCGCGCCACCCTTCACCAGTTCCTTCACCTGCGCGTTCGCGATGCCCGACTTGCCCGCGTCATCCAGCCAGATCACCACCCGCCCGTTCCACTCCTTCGGGTACAGCCACGCCACGCTCAGCTCCTCGTTGTAGGTTTTGTTCGTCAGCGTGCCCGTCATTTCCAGGTGGTCGCCACGGTCCTGCTTGTCCTTCAGCGTCCACTCCACCTCGCCCGCCTTGTCATACGTCCGGCCGATCACCACTTCGATGCCTTCGCGCAGCACCTTCGGGTCCGCCTCGCTCAGCAGCTTCTCCGCATCCGCAGTCATATACTTCAGCAGCTTGCGTTCAAACTCCGGATCCGCCGCCTTCGGGGCAGGGTGCTTGTCATCCCACACCGTCAGCTGCTCCCGCGTCAGCGGCTCATAGTCCTTCTCGATCACCGGCGCCTCCTGCCCCAAGTTGAAATGCTTGTTCACAAACGTGTAAAACGCAGAGCGCGTCACAGCGTTGTAGTTGTGCGGAAAGTGTTCCCCACGCAGCAGGAACACATTGTCCTTCTTGCCAAAGGTTGCGTACAGCTTCTGCAGGTCAGGGAAACCCTTCGTCGCCATCTCCTTCGTCCAGTCATTCGCCGTGTTCATCCCCTGCGGCTTCGGCGCAAAGAGGCCCGCAAATTCCACATTCCCCGTGCCGATCCGCAGCAGCGAAGTGTTCTCGCACGTGCAGCCACCCTGCATCGCCGTGCTCACCATCACACATGGAAACGAAAGCTTGATCCGGTCATCGATCGCCGCCAGCAGCATCGTCTGCGTGCCACCACCGCTCGCACCCGTGATCGCCGTACGCTCCGGATCCACTTCTGGCAACGACAGCAAAAAGTCCAGCCCCCGCACCGCGTTCCACGTCTGCAGACCCATGATGGATTGCAGATGCGCCTCCGCCTGCGGACTGTACAGCCCCCAGTTCTCCGCCGTGTTCATCTCCGGCCGCTGCTTCGCAAATGCGTGCACGATCTCCCGCGGGATCTGCACCGAGTCCGAATCACTCAGCATGTCCCACTGCCACACCACGCAGCCCATCCGCGCCAGTTGCACGCAGAGCGATTGAAAAATACTCTTCCCACCCCGCTCAAAACGCTCGCCCCCCGCCGCGATCTCCGCCCGCACCTTCGCATCTGTCTCAATTGAAAGCCGCGCATCCTTCCAGTGCCCGTGCGCAAACATCACCCCCGGCACCTTGCCCTTGATCACCTTCGGCTTCCACAGGCTCCCCGTCACAAAAAATCCCGGCGCACTCTCAAAGTACACCTTCTCCACCGTGAAGCCATCCCCCTCCACCTTCCCATGCACCACCGCATTCAGCGGCGTCTTCGTCGGCATCGGCCACAGCCCCTCCGCCACCAAAATCTGCTTCCGCACATAATCCTTCCGCGCATCCCACTCACTCAGCGAAGACGGCGGATTGAAAGGAAAATACCCGTTCAAATCCTTCGGCGCCTGCAGCCGGCTGTCCTCAGCACGGACAATGGACGACGCGAGAACGGCAAGGAGGAGCAGCTTGGATTTCATGGTTGGGAAGTGAAGCGCATTCTAACGCTGCGAGCAGGCAAAGTTCATCATGCGAGCGAAACGAATGCTCTAAAACCCCTCGCTCTCGCTCCCTTCAATCACAATGCGCTTCGTCTCCGGCCCCTGCTTCACCGCCTCACGCGCCTTCCCGCCGCGCGTTTCCGTGAACT
>NZ_JBAQCR010000265.1:0-6696 GCF_049294395.1 Prosthecobacter sp. | reverse complement strand
GACTACACCCTCCTCACCGGCGGCGTCGCTGTCGTCGGTGACACGATTGAATACTTCGTCGTCGCGCAGGATGCCTCGGACAATCTCGGCTCCAGCCCGGCCTTCGCCACCGCCTCGTCGAATCCGCCTGTGCCAAATGTGAATGCGCATGGTGCTGTGAACAGCTTCACCATCGTTCCTGTGCTCAGCGGCATCAAAACCGTGGGCGTCGGCGGTGATTATTCCAGTCTCAGCGGCGCAGGCGGCTTGTTCGAAGCGATCAATGGTGCCGTGCTCACCGGTGATCTGCTTGTCAGCCTCAGCAGTGATGTCAACGAAAACGGCAGCAGCAGCCTGAACTCGTGGATCGAAGAAGGGGCTGGCAACTACACACTCACCATCCAGCCGGACAGCGCGACGGTGCGGACGCTCTCCGGCGACGCTGCAAACGGGCTGATCACGCTCAACGGCGCGGACCATGTGATCATTGACGGCAGTTTTGGCGGTGGCGGACGCTACCTGACCTTCCGCAACATCGGTGTCGGGAGCACGATTCTCTTCACGAACGATGCTTGCGGCAACACCGTGCGTAACTGCATTGTGGAAGGAGCGGCACCTTACGCCGTTGTCGGAGTCATTGGCTTTGGGGCGGGCGTGATGACGGGAAATGACGACAATCTTATTACCGGCTGCCAGGTGCGCGATCTGAGCACCGCCGCCGGAGTGCCGCTGGTCTTGATCGGCTCCGTGGGCACTTCCGCCGCCGTGGCGAACTCCAACAACACGGTGGCCAACTGCGAGCTGTTCAACTTCATGCTCGACGGTATTTTCACCGGATCGCCAGGCAATGAAATGTGGACCGTCAGTGCAAACGAAATCCATGAGGCGGACGCAACGGCCCACGACGGTTATGGCATCTCCATGCAAAGTGCCGGAGCCAACATCATTGCGGGTAATTTCATTCACGATTTGCCGTCCACCTCGACGAGCGCCGGCATCTCTTTCTACGGCACCGGCCCCGGCACCACCACCATCGCCAGCAACCGCATCACCATGCTGGACGTGGACGGCGCTGAGTCCTTCGTTTCTGGGATCGTGCTGAACGGCGACGCCAATTTGGCGGTGAACGTGGTGAACAACCAGATCACACTCAGTCCTGCCTCGCCAGTCAGCGCCATTTTTTTGGGCATTGTGGATGACAGCGCGGTCGGCAGCGTGGTCAATGTCTTCTACAACAGCGTCGTCATCGGCGGTGTCGCAAACGGCGCCGCCAGTTCGTGGGCGGCACTTCGTGAGGCCGCCAGCACGCATACGGCGCGCAACAACCTGTTCCTCAATTTTCGCACCGGCGGAGGCGTGGGCCATTATGCCGTCGGCTGTCATTACGTCGGCGGCGGCTATACCCTGGGCAACAATGTTTATGCTGGGACCGGCACGACGTCGGCGAACTTCATGGACTATAGCAGCACGAACAACCCAGTCCCGATGGACTTCGTGGCCTGGCAGAGCACTGCTGGAGACAGCAACTCGCTGGCCGGCATCGCTGGCAGCGGCGATTACACGACGGCAATGTTTGTCAGCGCCGTCACCGGCGACCTGCATCTCCTCCCGGGTGGCAGTCCCTTGGTCAATGCCACCGGCATCCCCGTGGCAGGGGTAACCGATGATTACGATGGAGACCTGAGGTCGCTCACAACGCCCAGCATCGGTGCGGATGAAGCCGTTGCAGCCGCAGGCATCGCGAGCTGGCGACAGCAGTACTTCGGCATCACTACCAACACCGGAAACGCGGCAGACAGCTTCGACTTTGACAAGGACGGGCTGCCCAATCTCATCGAATGGGCCTGCAATCTCAACCCTACCACCGCCAGCCCTCCGCCTGCCGGCGCGGTGCGCAATGGCGCGAACCTTGAGTTTACCTACACTCGCAGCGTGGCGGCGCTGAATGCCGGTGCCGTCTTCACCGTGGAGTGGAGCGATACACTGGCCAATGACTGGCAGAGCACGGGAGTCAGCGAAGCCATCCTGTCCGACAACGGCAGCGTGCAGCAGGTAAAGGCGACGCTGCCCGCCGGCAGCGCCGGACACCGCTTCATGCATCTGAAGGTGACGGCTCCGCCTTGAGCTTCCGCATTGGAGCTGGAAGGCTTGCATCGCGGCGGAAAATCGGAGACCATTCTGTTGCTGTGACTCCCTCCAACCTCAGTCCCGCAGACCAGCAGCGGCTCGATGAGCTTTACGAGCGGCTGCGGGCGTGCAGCGCCCGCAATGTCGGATATCCGACGAACCAGGCATTTGATTACTCGGAGCTGTTCCGCTTTCTGCAATTCAGCATCAATAACGTGGGGGATCCCTTCCACCGCACGAACTACCGTCTCAACACGATGGAGTTTGAGCGCGAGGTGCTGACGGACTTCGCCCGCTTCACACGTGCTCCTGATGGTGAATGGTGGGGCTACGTGACCAGCGGTGGCACGGAGGGAAACATGTACGGCCTGTATGTGGCGCGTGAGCTGTTTCCTGATGGCATCTGCTACTTCAGCGAGGACACGCACTACAGCGTGGCCAAAGTCCTGCGCCTCCAGCACACGCGGAACATCATGATCAAAAGCCAGCCGGACGGCCAGATGGACTACGCCGACCTGCGTGAAACCCTGCGCATTCACCGCGATGTGCCGCCCATCCTTTTTGCCAACATCGGCACCACGATGAAGGGAGCAGTGGATGATCTGTCCAAGATCCGGGCCATCCTGGACGATCTCGCCATCCCCAATGCTTACATCCATGCGGATGCGGCGCTCAGCGGCATGATTCTGCCCTTCGTCGACAACCCGCAGCCATGGAACTTCGCCGATGGCGCGGACAGCATCTCCATCAGCGGCCACAAGATGCTCGGCTCTCCGGTGCCCTGCGGCGTGGTGATTGCCCGCAAGGCGCATGTGGACCGCATCGCCCGCTCAATCGAATACATCGGCGCGCTGGACACGACCATTGCTGGCTCCCGCAGTGCGTTTTCTCCGCTGCTGCTCTGGCACCGTCTGCGCACGCTTGGAGACGCCGGATTGCGGAATATGGTGCAAGCCTGTCTGGGGAATGCCGAATATGCCGTGGAGCAATTGTGCGCCCAGGGCATCGAATCCTGGCGGCACCCGAATTCCGTCACTGTTGTATTCCCAAAGCCGCCGCCGTCCATGATGGAGAAGTGGATCATCGCACCGCGCAAAAACATCGGCCACCTGATCGTCATGCCGCATGTGACCCGTGACATCATTGACGATTTTGTCGCAGATTTCGCCGCTGCACTGCAACCCGAGAAACAGAACCCGTCGCCATGAAACAGCTCACCGTCCTTGTGCCCAATGAGCTCGGCATCGCTGCCAGACTCACCGCCTGCCTGGCCGAACGAGGCATCAACATCGAGGAGATCGATGTCGAGAGCGTGGCGGACCACGGCATCGTCGTGCTCAGTGTGGACCGTTATGACGAGGCCCTGCGGGCGCTCAGCGATCATGGTTTCCGCGTCATCACCCAGGACACGTTGCTGGTGAGGCTGGAGGACAAGCCGGGGGCCTTGGCCGCCGTGGCCCTGCGGTTGAGGGATGCCGGATTGGACCTGCGTTCCATGCACATCCTGCGTCGCGAGGCATCCAGCACCACTGCCAGCCTCGTTTGTTCAGACAATGCCTTGGCTGCCGAGGTGCTGCGAGACGTGCTGGTGGTGGAGCCCCGGAGCTGAATCAATTCCGGTTTGGGTCGATCACAGCACTTGAGCATTGCCTGCCCCCTTCTAGTATTCATACCCGCCCCCATGTTTTTCCTCACCCCCCGCTACCTCAAGCATGCCAAGCTCCTGTACAAGGGCGTGACGCGCTTCATCAACTACAAGCGTGACATCCTGCCGCCGGCCAAGCTGGATGAGATCACGGCTTTGCGCAGCAGCCTGGAGGACGCCATGCGCGCCAGGGACAAGGCTCGCATCAGCGCCTTGAACGACGAGATCAACAAGGCCTGTGAAAAAGCGCTGCCACACGTGGAGCATTCGGACATCGGCGAAAATGTGGAGGTGTTCTTTGTCGCCATTGTCATCGCGCTGGGCATCCGCAGCTACATCGCGCAGCCGTTCAAGATTCCCACCGGCTCCATGCAGCCGACTCTTTATGGTCTGGTCGCGAATCATACGGAGCAGGATGTGACGCCGAATCTTTTTGTGCGGTGCAAGGACTGGGTGGCTGGTCGCAGCTACTACAATGTCCTGGCCACTCGTTCAGGTTTCCTGCGTAAAGACGGGCCTCCTCTCACAGAGCACAGCTACCTTGGCTTTTTCGCTCACTGCCGCCTGCATTTTGAAGATGGCGGCACGCAGTGGATCTGGGCGCCCATGCGGCAGCTGGCCACCGATCCGGATGGCTTTAATCTGGGCATGCAGCGTTACCTGAATCTCCCCGTCAGCGCAGACGGCCAGAACATCACCCCGGATGCGCGGGTGGAGCAAAAGCTCGGGGAATCAGGCGGGACTTATGTTACCGAAGGGCAGCTGCTGGCGCGCGGCACCCTGGACACCGGGGACCATGTGCTGGTGAACAAATTCGCCTACAACTTCCGCCGCCCCACCCGCGGCGAGGTGTTCGTCTTCACCACCAAGAACATTCGCAGCCCTTACATGCGGGTGAGCGTTGAGGAAGGCTCTCAGCATTACATCAAGCGTCTCGTGGGTGTTCCTGGAGACCGGCTCGAAGTCAAATCTCCCGAATTGTGGGTGAACGGCAAGCCCGCTGAGGAGTTTGGCATGAAGCGCGTGGGCGCCATGGAGGGCCTGTACAAAGGCTACGGCAACTTCGGCTTCCTTTCAGACGGCACTGTGCGCGAATTGATCAATCGTGACAACACCCGTGAATACTGGGCCATGGGCGACAACAGCTACAACAGTTCCGACAGCCGCTACTGGGGCTCCGTGCCAGAGCGCAATCTCGTCGGGCCCGGTTTGTTCTGCTACTTCCCACTGGGACGTAACTGGGGCTTGATCCGGTAGTCGTGTTGCTTTACGCGGGGGGCGTCCCCCCGCGTCGAAGACCAGTCTAGTCTTACAGACCTTCCTGGCGGAGGAAGTTCTCCACCCAGGTGATGTCGTACTGGCCGTTCTGGAAGTCGGAGGTGGTCATGATCTGGCTTTGCAGCGGGATCGTGGTCTTGATGCCTTCGACGGTGAATTCGCCAAGTGCACGGCGCATGCGGCGGATGGCGATCTCACGCGTGGCACCGGTAACGATGAGCTTGGCGATCATCGAATCATAATACGGCGGCACCGAGTAGCCGGAATAGACGTGGGTGTCCACACGGACGCCACGGCCACCGGAGGTGTACCACAGATTGATCTTGCCGGGGCTGGGGGCGAAGTTGCGGGCAGGATCTTCTGCATTGATGCGGCACTCAATGGCATGGCCACGAGGCTGGGCGTCCACCACGTGCTCGCTCAGCGGCAGGCCGGCGGCGATGCGGATCTGCTCCTTGATCAGGTCACAGCCGTACACTTCTTCCGTGATGGGATGCTCCACCTGGATGCGGGTGTTCATCTCCATGAAGTAGAAGTTCTCGCACTTGTTATCGACGAGGAACTCGATGGTGCCGCAGTTCTCGTAACCGATCTCCTTGCAGAGCTTCACCGTGGCTTCACCCATGCGCTTGCGCATTTCGGGGGAAATTTTTGGGGAAGGGCACTCTTCGATGATCTTCTGATTGCGGCGCTGCATGGAGCAGTCGCGCTCACCGAGGTGAACGACGTTGCCATGGGAGTCGGCCACGACCTGGAACTCGATGTGGTGAGGCTTTTCGACGAGCTTTTCCATGTACATGGAGCCGTCGCCGAAGCATTTCATGGCTTCCAAGGAAGCAGCCTGGAAGCTGGACCGCAGAGTGGCTTCATTGAGGACCGGGCGCATGCCGCGTCCGCCGCCACCGGCGCTGGCCTTGACCATGACGGGGTAGCCGATCTTGCGGGCCCATTCGAGGGCCTCTTCTTCTGTGTGAATGATGCCGTCAGAGCCGGGCGTGATGGGCATGCCTGCCTTCAGGGCCGTTTCACGCGCCACGTTCTTGTCACCCATCATGCTGATGACGCGGGCGGAAGGGCCGATGAACTTGATTTTGCACTGTGCGCAGACTTCGGCGAATTCAGCCTTCTCAGAGAGGAAGCCGTAGCCGGGGTGGATGGCGTCCACGTTGGCAATTTCCGCCGCACTGATGATGCGGCTCATTTTCAGGTAGCTCTCGGAGCTTGGACCAGGGCCAATGCAGATGGCTTCATCGGCCAGGTGAACGTGCATCGAATCGACATCGGCTTCGGAATAAACAGCGACGGTTTTGACGTCGAGTTCTTTACAGGCACGAATGACGCGGAGAGCGATTTCACCACGATTGGCAACGAGGACTTTTTTGAACATGAGTGATCAGAAGGTAGTGGAAGTCTGCTTGGCTGGACCGTCTGCAGGCCCGAATTTGCGGGCCCGGACGTCAAGACAGGGGCAGGGTGGGCAATCAGGCTTTCAACTCGAACAGGGGCTGGCCATACTGGACGGGCTTGCCGTCTTCCACGAGGACGCGGACAATGGTGCCACGGGTGTCAGCCTTGATTTCATTCATGACCTTCATGGCCTCAATGATGCAGACATTGCTGTTTTCACCCACGCTGTCGCCGACGTTGGCGATGGGTTTTTCTCCCGG
>NZ_JBAQCR010000264.1:0-11685 GCF_049294395.1 Prosthecobacter sp. | reverse complement strand
GCCCAAGTGTAACTTTAGGAGGCGATTTCGATTGCTCTACCTCAATCTGTTGATCAGAATCATCTTTCTCAAGCTCAACCTGTGTTGATTGCTCAGTATTAGCTCCTTCCTGATCCAAGACAGATCTCTGTTCAGCAATAAGAATTGTCTGCTGCTTTAGTTCTTTAGTAGCGAGCAACAGCTGCCCCCGAATATTCTCTAGCGAATCTGGAATCCCCCCAAGGCTTGCTGCAATACTCTGATATATCTCGTTCATTTTTTGTCCAAGCTGCTCTGAAGACATTTCCTTAACTTGGCTACCCAACTCTTTTATTCTTATTTCAACATCTTTCTTTACTCGCTCTTCAACCTCCTTGCTGACGATTTTATAGACCTCGCTCAATGTATTAATTTTATCATCAATAAACTTAAGTTGAGTCTCATTGAGTTGCGCGTTCAACTCGAGCCCTCGCTTTTGAATTTTTGCCAATTGTCCGGCCAAGCTTTGATCAAGCTCATCTTTGCCAAATTGAATCATTAGCCTGTGCTCTTGCTCCTGAACATCATGCTCCCTTTGCTTTAGATCAATTTCACTACGAAGATTTTCAACTTTTTGAATCCTCTCACAAATAATATCTATATGATCCACGAGAGCACTATCCATATCATGAAGCGATAGGCGCCGAGCCAAATCTGCAAACTCATTAGAACGAAACATCAGATACAAAAGAATTCCAAACACCATGCTATGTGATGCTATCGATATTTGAAATCTATAGGTTAAAAACAAGGACAAATAGAGCAAGACAGAAAAGAAAGACATCCTAACAGCCGCTAAATTTTTTGGTATGAATTTATTAGCCCCCCATATGGCAGCATACACAATTGCAGTTCCACTCACCAGCCAAATTACATCAGTAATGGTTGTCAATTTAAGTGAAACCTCACTAGTTTTATGTGGCCCAACACTTTCCCACGCTATTGCAAAAACAGGAATGGGAAAATATGCAGAAGCCATTAATTGCACTAGGCGCATTTGCTGACTCCGAATAGCATTTGGAGTATCTCTAGACACCTTAAATGATTGATAAGCAATATAAGGGACAAATAGTATTGCCCAAAGAACAAAAACAATCATTACCCAATTCGAAAACCAAGTTAGAATTCCTGCCGCAAATCCATCTACAGAGATCCGAGACTCTAGCTGATCGAGAATTGCACTAAAACCACCGGTTAGAGCGGTCTCGCGTTTCAAAAGAATCAGTTGTTGGAAAAAAAACACAACCAATGCGAGCAAAACAATCACCTTAAAAAAGGTCGGCATCCTGCTCATTATCGCCTTCTGGCGATTCATCAGAATCGCACTGATTTGCTCATCGCTATTCATACGAAATTTGTGAAAAAAGTTTTTTTAAGTTTCCTAAATGAAATTTTACAACATAGATTTTGCTTAAAGAAGGTTTACTATAAGGCAATTTCGTCGCCGGTGCAAGGCACATCAAACAGGCATGATTTCGCTGCAATCGGCTTTAAAAATCGCTAACACGACGCCCTAGATTATCGAAGCCCCCTACCTCCCGAAATACCCCTTCACCTTCACCTTGCGGCCATAGATTTTCTCGCCCCCAGCCACGTAGAGAATGTCGTGATCCTTGCCGGCAAACTCGACGCTGACGACCTTGCCCAGCGGGTCCGGCTTGGCGATGATGCCGGAGAGACGGCCTGCAGTGTCGAAGATCTGCACGCCGAGTTCCGTGGTGACGAAGGTGCGTCCGTTAGCCTCTGTCGTCGAGCCATCGCCCGCAGCGGACTCTTTGCCCACAGGCAGCCACATCGTCATATACGGCGCGCCACCAGTCAGCGTGCCGTCGTCCTCGATGCGCCAGGCCCAGACATGCTTGCCGCCGTATTCAGAAGCAAACAGCGTGCGTTCATCCGTGGAGATCGTGATGCCATTCGGCTTCACCACATGGCCTTCATCCGCAATGATGTGCTTCTTGTCCTTGGTGATGAGATGGATGCGCTGCGTGGGCGTCTCCGTGAAATACAGATTCCCCGTTTTGCTGACAACAAGGTCGTTGCACTTCACATCCGTGAGCAGCACCTCCACCTCGCCCTTCATCGAGATGGCGATGATGCGCCCCTCCTTGTTGTGGCAGGCAAAAAAGCGACCATCCGGACCAATCTGCAGGCCGCTGATCCCAGGCAAGTTGTCGAGAAACAAATCCACCTTCCCGGTGCTGGCATCCAGCTTGTAGATGCCCTTCCCGCCCTTCACATCGGTGAAGAACAGATTGCCTGCCGCGTCGCAGCACAGGCCATCAGTAAAGACATACCCACCCGCGACTTCCCGCCATGGCTCACCTTCGATGAGGTAGTCATGCAGCGAGGTGTCCTGGGCAAACAGCGGGGTGGAAAGAAGGCAGAGGGAAAGGAGGATGCGTTTCATGATTTTAAGAATGTTCTGGACTCGCGGCTCTCTGTTCACGGTTTTCAACCAGTTCTTCGCAGACAACTGCGAACCGAGAACAGCGGAACCCTGAACCGCAAAGCGTGTTATTTCTTCCACAGCCAGCGCAGCGTGTCGGGCAGCAAGGCCCCGCCGTGCTTGCCATTGTGCGTGCCTTCACCGAGGACGAACTGAAAATCATAGCCCGCAAACTTCAGCGAGGCAGCCATGTCCTGATTCGCCAGCGGCCAGTTGCCGAACTGGTTGTCGAGATCGTTCTTACCGTCCTGCAGGAAGACCTTGATCGGCTTCTTCTCCGCCTTGCGGATC
Source organism: Prosthecobacter sp. (assembly GCF_049294395.1). Lineage (GTDB taxonomy): Bacteria > Verrucomicrobiota > Verrucomicrobiia > Verrucomicrobiales > Verrucomicrobiaceae > Prosthecobacter. Next base: position 8,927 of record NZ_JBAQCR010000264.1, on the reverse strand, counting down.
AAGGCCGGGTAAACATAACCGCCACGAATGTTGGTGAAGGAACCAATGTGGCTGATCACCTTGCGGAAGGCATCGGGGCGCTCCCAAGCCACCGTGAAGGCGCAGATGCCGCCGCTGCTGTTGCCACAGATGCCGCGGCCTTCGGGATCATCGGTCAGTTTGTAGGTCTTGGCCACTTCAGGCAGGATTTCTTCGATCAGGAAACGGGCATGCAGATCACCGAGGGAATCATACTCAAAGCTGCGGTTGCTGCGCGGCTTCTCCTTCGGGTTGGTCGTGGGAAACACCCCCGGATTGATGAAGATGGCGATCGTCACCGGCATCTCCCCTTTGGCGATGAGATTATCAAAAACCACCGGCACGCGAAACTGGCCGTCGGTCTTCACGAAGCCGCCTCCATCACAGAACACCATCACATTCGCAGGCGTCTCGGCCTTGTACTGCGCAGGCACATACACCCACCAGTCACGCGTCGTGCCCGGGTAGATCTTGGAATTCGTCCAGGCCGGCATCTGTGTCACCTTCCCCTGCGGCACCCCTTCCTTGACCTGGGAATCAGGTCCGAGGACATACTGGTCATCCTGCGGAGCAGAATGGGCGAGCGAGACAAAAAGCAGCGATGCGGCGGCAAGGGGGAGAAACTTCATGGGACGAATCCGAACGACAGGACAAAGGGACATCTTGCAATCATGCGCTGACATGGTGCCATGGACAGCCCGGCAGGCGCCATCTGAGGTGGACGGATCGAAAAACTTACATCAATGCTGTTGACGCAAATTGAAATCTTCGGAATAAAACGAAAGCAAACTCAATTCATTTTTTATGTTCAAGGAGTCAAACCGTTTAGTTCCAACCCTGTCAGCAAAGCTGAAGTTCAAGCGAAAATCTTCCTCGCAGTGGGCAGCCACCGGGGGCATCCTCGCGTCTCTGCTGCTTTGCTCCTGCAAAGAGAAAGACGCCCTGCTAAAAGAACAGAAGGATCTGCAGATCGCGCTCAATCAAGCCAAGGCGGAACTGGACACCTATCAGGTCAAAATAAACGCTGTCTTACCAAATCTCCCCGCTGCGGCAGCCACGCTGGAAGTCCAGCTGAAAGCCTCCGAAAAAGCCAACGCAGAACTCACTCAGACAGTCAACGAGGTTAGCAGCAAAGCCACACGCCTGCAGGACCAGCTTAATAAATTACGCCCCAAAGTCGAGGCTTACAAGGCGAAGTATCTGCGCTGATCTCATTCTCACCCCTCCCCAGCTCATCATGACTTTTGTAAAAATCATCCTCTTCCTGGCTGCCGTCGGCGCCGCATTTTACGGCGCTGACTGCTACCACAAAATCGAGAAGGCCAAAACAGAGTTGCTGCAGCTCAGACCTGAGCTCTTCCAAACACAGGAATCCCTGGCTTACGGCAAGGATGCATGGATAAATTATGAAGCTCTCAAGATCAAAGCAGATCAGGCGGCCGCCACCACAGCCTCGCTCAAACAACAGCAGGAAAGCGGGGAGAAAAACCTGAAAGCTGCCTTGGAGGAATTCACGGTCCTGGCCGCTTCCATGAACGATGCCGCAAACAAAGTGCGAACCAATGAAGCCATCCTGACTTTCCCTGAAATCAAGCTCACCGATGGCAGGATTTTAAAGGATGCCAAAGTTCGGAAGATCGAAGAGACCCAGGTGTCATTCATGCATTCGGCAGGCATGGGAACCGTACCGACCTCGCAGCTCCCACCTTCACTGCTGGAGCAGTTTGACCTGGGTCCCTCCAGCTTGACTGGCGCCATCGACGTCACGGCAGCAGGTCTGATTGCCAAAACGCAGCATCTGGAGGGCCTCAGCTTGACATGCCCCATTCCGTTGGTCGAAAAGCCCTACAAGCTTGAGCTCGGCGTGGTGACTACGGGCAAAAGCTTCCAAGGCAAAGCCGCCGATGAAATGGAGGTGAGCGTTAACAAGATTCGCTTTCCCAAGGGAGCCACGATCAACTTGGACGGCGCGGTCTCCGGCGCTTTTAAAGCGATATCCGCCCTTGATGGCATCACCAATCCCCAGCAGCAGGTCAAGGACACAAAGGTCTCCTCCTTTCCGGCCAAACGGGCTTCTTTCTCCGCCAATCGCTTCGGCAGTGAACTTCTCTCCGAAAGTTTGTTCATCCTCAACGGGGAGGAGATGTGGATGGTACAGGTGATCTTCTCGAGCAAATCCAAAGCGGGACGTACCATTGCGGACAACATGCTGTCATCGGTAAAAATCGGACCGGCTCCTTGATGCGCTCATTCATCGCATTTCCTTGATGAAAGGAGGCGAGGGCGAAGTGAGTCAACCGGTGAATGACTCCAGCACTGGCTGCGAGAATGGGGCTCTGGGCATACTTTTGCGGACATCCCGCAAGCAACCCGCGAGATTCCATCCTCGTGCCACGTTCGTGTTTCTGAATGCGACTCTCGATTCTCCTCCAGCTCTCCGCCAGCCTCACCGCCTCCGCAGCCGCAGCCGTCGATTTCTCCCACCAGATCGTTCCAATTCTGCGGGAGCACTGCGCGGAGTGCCATGCGGGTGACAAGAAAAAGGGAGGCTTCTCCTTCAATGATCGTGAATCCTTGATGGAGGGTGGTGAAGACGGCGCTGTGGTGGTGAGCGGCAAAAGCGCGGAGAGCGCCATGATCAAGGCCATCCTCTCGGCCGATCCCGATGAGCAGATGCCGCCCAAGGGCAAGCGAGTGCCTGCGGAACAAATCGCGCTGCTGAAACAATGGGTCGATGAAGGACTCGCGTGGGAGGAAGGCTTTGCCTTCAAGAAACCCGCGTATGAGCCGCCTCTCAAACCCCGCATGCCCGTCCTGCCCGCTGTGGTGGAGGGACGCAGCAACCCCATTGACCGCATTCTTGATCAATACCTCGACCAAAAGAAACACCCCCGCCCTGCGGCCATCGACGATGCCACCTTTGTGCGCCGCGCCTACCTGGACCTCATCGGCCTGCTCCCGTCTCCTAAAGACCTTGAGGCTTTCACCAAAGACACCTCCGCCGACAAACGGGCCCGCCTGATCGAGTCCCTGCTCAAGCGCGACATGGACTACACCGAGCACTGGCTCACGTTTTGGAACGATCTTCTGCGCAACGACTACGGCGGCACCGGCTTCGTCACCGGCGGGCGCAAGCAGATCAGCAACTGGCTGTACCATGCGCTGATCACCAACATGCCCTTCGACCAGTTCGTGCGCGAACTCATCGCGCCCCCGAATGATGAGAGCCGCGGATTCATCGACGGCATCAAATGGCGCGGCGATGTCAGCGCCGGACAGACCGTGGAAATCCAGTTCGCCCAAAGCGTCTCGCAGAGCTTCCTCGGCATCAACATGAAGTGCGCATCCTGCCACGACAGCTTCATCGACCGCTGGAAGCTGAGCGAAGCCTACGGACTCGCCGCCATCTATTCGAGCCGCCCACTGGAGATCAACCGCTGCGACAAACCCATCGGCCAGCAGGCCGTGGCGTCATGGCTGTTCCCAGAGATCGGCCAGATCGATCCGAAAGCGACACAACCCGAGCGCTTGAAGCAGCTGGCCGCCCTGATGACGCATCCGCAGAATGGTCGCACCACACGCACCATCGTGAACCGCCTGTGGCAGCGCCTCATGGGACGCGGCATCGTCCATCCCGCGGACGCCATGCAGACGGAGCCATGGAACGCGGACCTTCTTGACTACCTGGCCGCGCACCTTGCCGAGCATAAGTATGATCTGAAGCAGACACTCGCTCTCATCGCCACTTCGCAGGCATATCAATCTCACTCCCAGGTGGTGACCAAAGGCATCGACGATCACGGCTACGTCTATGCCGGCCCACGCGCCAAACGCCTCACCGCCGAGCAGTTTGTCGATGCCATCTGGCAGATCACCGGAGCAGCGCCTACAAAAATGGATGCCGGAGTTTTGCGCGGCAAAGTCGATCCGGAACTCACGAAACAGATCAAGATCCAAGGCCAGTGGATCTGGGGCCACAGCGCCAAGCCCGGCAGCACGCCGCCCTCCGGCGAAACGATCACCCTGCGCAAAACGATCAAACTCGACACTGATCCAGCCAGTGCCAGCGCGGTGGTCACCTGCGACAATGGCTACACCCTCTTCGTGAACAACCGCAAGGTCAGCGCCGGAGATGACTGGACCAAGCTCGCCGCCGTGCCGCTGCAAACCGCCCTGCGCAAAGGCCCGAACTCCATCCTCGTGATCGCCACCAACGCCGGCAAAGGCCCCAACCCCGCCGGATTTTTCTTCGACGCCCGTGTGCGCGATACCGCAGGCAAGGAAACCGCCATCAGCAGCGATGCCTCCTGGGAATGGACACCGCAGGCTCCGGCAACCAAGGAGGGCCGCATCCCGGCCTTCGACCCCAAGGACTGGCAGCCCGTCACCGTCGTGAAAGCCCTCGGCGCATGGCAGCAGACCATCAATGCCCAGGCTCCTTCATTGCTCGCCCAGGGAGCCGCAGCCTCAGATCGTATGATCCGCGCCTCGCTGATGAAGTCAGACTTCCTCATGCGCACGCTGGGCCGCCCAAACCGCGACCAGATCGTCACCGCCCGCCCCAATGAACTCACCACTCTTGAAGCCATCGACCTCGCAAACGGCAGCATCCTCTCCACCAGCATCACCAAAGGAGCGCAGCGTTTGCTGGCATCACACGCCCAGTCACCAGCCGCTCTGATCACCGCCCTCTACCACCAGGCCCTCTGCCGCGAGCCCTCCGCCAGTGAACTCGCCACGGCCCAAAGCTTGATCGGTGAAAAGCCCACACAGCAGTCGCTCGAAGACCTGCTCTGGGCCGTCTGCATGCTGCCCGAGTTTCAGGTCGTACGATAATGAGCCGCCCGTGATCCACGGCTTCGGCCCTTGATTTGAGTCGGAGGATGGGAATGATGAGCGCCTCTCCACCCACCCTATGAAGCCAGTTCCATTGCTCGCCGCCCTTCTCGCCACCGTTGTTTCACTCCAGGCAGTCACACCCGAGGGCAAACAGAAGCTCGTTTTCATCGCAGGCAAGCCCTCGCATCCTCCAGGCATGCATGAATTCCGCGCAGGCACCATGCTGCTGGAGCAGTGCCTCAAGAGCGTGCCCAATCTCGTGGTGGACCGCCACGAAATGGGCTGGGTCAGTGATGAAAAGACCTTCGAAGACGCGGACGCTGTGGTCATCTACGCCGACGGTGGCGGCAAGCACCCTGCCGTGGTGGACGGCCACCTCGAAACCCTGCGCAAGCTGACCGCCAAAGGCGTCGGCTTCGGCTGCATGCACTACGGCGTCGAAGTCGTGGCAGGCCAGGCGGGCAAAGAATTCCAAGAATGGCTCGGCGGGCATTATGAAAACGCCTATTCCTGCAATCCCATCTGGGACGCCAACTACACGGCCCTGCCAAAACACCCCATCTCCAACGGAGTGCTGCCCTTCGCCACCAAGGACGAATGGTACATCCACATGCGCTTCCGCCCCGCCTTCGGCCACGGCGTGACCCCTGCACAAGATGGTGCAGCCAAGTTTGCCCCCATCCTGGTGGCGACTCCCAGTGACGCCACACGTGACGGCCCCTACGTGGCGCCCAAAGGTCCCTACCCCCACATCCAGGCGGAAAAAGGCAGCCCCGAAACCATGATGTGGACCATTGAACGTGCGGACGGCGGACGCGGCTTCGGCTTCACCGGCGGTCATTTCCACGCCAACTGGGGCAACGACAACGTGCGCAAAGCCGTGCTCAACGCCCTGCTTTGGGTGACGAAGGTTGAAGTGCCTGAAAAAGGCGTCGAATCGGTCGTGAGCCCTGAAGCTCTCACCCAAAATCTGGATCCTAAACCCGCCCCCAAGCCCAAGAACGCCAGCAACGAAACACCACGCGTGTTTCAACGCGTGGCCGCCCGCTGACTTAAAAGTGCTCCTTCTTGAACAGGATGCTCGCGAATGATTCGAGCCGTTTGTGGACGTTTTTAAGCATCTGCTGATGGTGGTCGATCATCGCAAACTGCGCAGGCTCCGAGAGCTTCATGTTGTCACACTGTTCTTCGACACGTGAGACGGCGACTTTGAGTTCCTTGAGTTTCGTCCTCACTTCCGGAGTGATCCGGCTCTCCTTGATCGTGTTGCCCAGGATTTCGGCTTCGCGCGAGAGATACTCCACCGTCTTCGGCAGCGCGCTGCTGCCACCAATCAGCGCGCCGCTGTTGGTGTCCACCTTTGGCTTGCCGGCCATATGCGGCCTCTGCGGCACAACTGACTGCGGCTCCGCAGGCAGGCCGCCGTTGCGTCCATCAATGATCGTCGGGGTGATGAAGAGCATGAGGCTCTTGTGGTTCTTGCTCCGGCTCTTGTAGTCGAAGAGCCACTTGAGCCCTGGGATCTTGCTCAGGAATGGCACACCTGCCTCAGACTCCTTTTCAGTGGCCTCATCCAGTCCGCCCACCGCCACCGTGTACCCAGAATCAATCTCCACCGGCGCGCTGTAAACGCGTGACGAAGCAATGGGATACGGATTGCCCGAAATGACCTGCGAACCGATGATGCTTGAGACGGTTACAGCCATGTTCAGCAGCACCTTGTCACCCTGCATGCGCTTGGGCAGGATGTTCAACACGGTGCCGATCGGCAGATAGGCAACCTTCGTGGTGGTCGTCGCCCCCACCGATCCTGAACTCGCCGTGGAACTCGCGTCCAGCACCGGCTGGTTCACCACCGCGCGGATGGCCACCTCACGGTTGCTCAGAGTCACCATTCGAGGGTAGGACGTGGTGTTGGTTTCCTGATCGCGCATCATCGCGCGCAGTTTCACGTTCACATCCTGCGCACTCAGAATGCTCGTGGCAGGAAAGCCGAGTGTGCTGCCCACATTGTTCAAATTAACTCCTGACAGCAAAGGCGCCAGATCCGTGCGGAAGCCGCCGTTTGTGGCCGTCTGTGTGTACTCGACATCCAGCGAGTTATTCTTGTAGACGATGCCATCGCTGCCCACATACTCGGTGACTTTCGGTGTGACCTTGCTCACCTGGCGGAATGTGCCCGTCTCCAAAGTGCCCGTCCAGTCGATGCCGAATTCACGCGAAGGATCACGCGAAGTTTCGATAAATTTCACCTCCACGGCGATCATGGTCTGCGGTTTGTCTGCCGCAGCGATGTAGCCCTCCACCCACAGGTGCTGGAGCCGCGTGGCCACAATGTAGAGCGTGTTGGAGTCCGATTTCCAGATCACCTTGGGCTTCCGCACCGAACTCATCTCATTGGAATTCATGGCCCGCGCGGCATTTTCATCGGTCCCGGTGGCGCCCATGCCAGGCATGCCCGTTGTAAGCTGCGCTCCATCCATTTCCTCAGGTGGCAGGCCCAGCAGTGTGCGAATGTCATTGATCACTTCACTGCGCTTGACTGAAAACGTCTGGCTGGTTCCTTGCAGGTCCATCCCAACCGCCGCCCCGCTGACGCCCCCGCCACCACTGCCGGATCGGGTGGAAGACGATGTCGTGCCAGAGGTGACACGCTCCACAAGCTCGACCGCATTGTTCTTGATCTCATAGGATTTGCCGATGAGTTCACGATCATCCGCTGGACGAATATACCAGATGCCGTTGTCCGGAATGATGGCCAGCCCATTGGCTTTGCACAGGGTCTCCAGTACTTGGAACGGACTGGATCGGATGGAAAACGTGATCAAACGGCTCCCATCAGTGCTGTCATCCGGCAGTGAAAAGAATGAGATTCCAGCGTCCGTCGCCAGAAACCTCAGCACATCACTTAGCATCGCCTTTGAAAAGTCATACTGCTGCGGAGGGGCTGAGCGGAGCCTGCTCGCTTCCATCTCATTCTCCGGCGACATCACGTGCATGTTGCTCTGATTAAACTGAGCGCGCAACGTCGTCCCCGACGTGCCCGTCACAACGAGGCAAACCAGGAGATTGAACTGGAACAGTGCTATAAAATGGCGCATATTATGGTAATTATACCTGAAATGGAAAAACAAATCAAATAACATTTATCAGCTGAGTGTATTGATTTTATGTTTTATGCTAATTATTCAGCCGTCCGAACATTATTCACCAATGTCATTATAATCTCCATATCTTTCCCTTGAATTTAGGGAACTTTAACTATTTAGTACAACATTGATGATAGCCGCTAGAGTCACAGCTTTGCGCTCGGATGGACGCAGTTCACACTGTCGTGACGGATTCTCATTGCTCGAACTCGTCATCATGATTTCCATCATTGGAGTGATCGCTGGCTTGGGAGCAGCCCTCCTCTCCGATGACTCCGAGTCCTCCAGTGTCGCGAAGCTTCAATCAGACGTCGCCACACTGAATCAAATGGTGGCCCTCTATGTGGCAGATGGCGGCAGTTTGGCGGGTCTTACCACCCCCCAGTCGGTGCTTGATAAAATGAAGCGCTCACGCCCGCAGTCAGAATGGCAGCAGCATGTGGGCATTGTTTCAGGCAGGCTTCTGGATGTGCGCTTGCGAGCCCGCATGACCAGCCAGCCGGACAATTCCAACAATCCCCGCGCCTTCTGGGATCGCACCAAACAACGCTTTGTCTTGAGCAAGGGTTCTGGCAGTGCGGTGTCGGATTTTTATCTCGATGAATCCCTGGTGAATGCCGACTTCGGCACGGAAAAACGCACCAAATCTCTGGTCTCCTTTAATTCAAGCAGCAGCGGCTGGGTCTGGGGGACTTCCGTTACGAACCCCGCTCCCAACTATTTGGACCCGCCGCCTTTCTCCCCCCCTTCTCCCGCCACGGGATTCGATCCCAATGAAACTGCCAGCGGTTCATCCGGTCCTCCTTCAGACTCAGGTGGGGGCAGCGATGGAGGCAGCGGCGGCGGCGGCGGCGGCGGCGGCTCTCCGCAGCCCACGCTCGCACTTTTGCCCATTCCTATCATCACCCCTCTAGGCGGCAC
>NZ_JBAQCR010000263.1:0-34506 GCF_049294395.1 Prosthecobacter sp. | reverse complement strand
CAAGCTTTGGGCCTGCTTGTCATTGCGCCGCGATAAACTTGCCTTGCACTTCACCTCTCTGTTGGCTTTTGCCGCCGTCATCGATTGGATGCAGCCTTTCAAGAAGTTTTAAAACACTGCCTAGTCTCTTCCAGTTCAGGAGGGGCTTTGCATCGTGAAATGAAGGCGGCTTTTTTCCATGAGAAAAAATGCCTGCAGGCAATTCCACTACAAGCCCATGTCCAAACATGAGCTCGGACACATGTTTGTTTGATTGCATGGTACTTAGGCCATGGATGCGTCCAGAGTTGCATCAGGAGAGGTGTTAAACTGCAACTCATAAAGGCGCCGGTAAAGCGACGAACTGCGCAGCAGCTCCTCATTGGAGCCAATGGCCTCGACCCGGCCTTCCTGCATGACGATGATCTTATGGGCGGCGAGCACGGTGGAGAGGCGGTGGGCAATGGCGATGACGGTGCGCCCGGCCGTGAGGTCATGGATGGCCTCCTGGATGATGCGCTCGCTTTCGGTGTCGAGCGCGGAGGTGGCCTCGTCAAGCAGAAGGACTGGGGCATTTTTCAAAATGGTGCGCGCTATGGAGATGCGCTGCTTCTGACCGCCGGAGATCTTGGAGCCGCCGTCTCCCACGACGGTGTCGTAGCCTTCCTGGAACTCCTGCACAAAGGAATCCACATGAGCCTGGGTGGCGGCGTGGAGAATCTCCTCGTCCGTGGCCTCCAGCCGGCCATAGCGGATGTTCTGCCGGATGGTGTCGTGAAAGAGGAAGACATCCTGACTGACAATGCCGATGTTTTCGCGCAGGGTTTTCTGCGTGACGTCACGGATGTCATGGCCGTCGATGCTGATGACGCCGTCATCCACATCGTAGTACCTCAGGAACAAGGAGAAGAGGGTGCTTTTGCCCGAGCCGCTGGGGCCGACCAGCGCATAGAATTTTCCTGGCTCAATGTCCAGGCTGACGTTTCTGACAGCCGGGCGGTCATATTTTTCCCCGTCTGGCTTCACGTAGGTGAAGGTGACGTTGCGCAGGGAAATACTGCCGGTGGTGCGCGGAAGAGCGAGGGCATCTGGACGGTCCTTGATGTCAGGCTCCCGTTCCAGGAGCTTGAATACCTCCTGGCAGGCGGAGAGGGTGCGCTCAGTGGTCATGCCGACACGGCTGAGCTCCTTGATGGGCGGGTACATCCCGATGAGGGCCACGACGAGGAACATGAAGTCGGCGGCTGATTTATCGAGGTGCCACCAGTAGATCAGACCGGCGGCGATTCCGAGGGAGGCGACGGTTTCAACCACGGTGCCGCTGAGGTCCGTGAGCTTGTTGAAGCGAATGGCGTCAATGGAACTGGCCCTGTTGCCTTTTTCGAAACGCGCCAGCTCATAGTCCTCCCTGGAGTTTCCTTTGACGAGGCGAATGCCGCCGAAGGCTTCGTGCATGCTCACGAGCATGTCCGAGGAGGCGTTGAACTCGGTCTGACCGCTGCTCTTGACCGCCCGGGAGATCATGCGCACGGGAATGATGCACAGGGGGAAGACAAACAACGACATGAAGGTGAAAAGCGGATCGATGGTGAAGATGACCGAGAGGGTGGACAGAATCATGGCGGGATGCCGCGTGATCGCCTGCACCAAGGCGAGGGCGTTCACCTGCAGAGCGGTGGACTGAAGTGAGACGACCTGGATGAGCTCCCCAGCCTTGGAGCGGTTGAAGAAGACCATCGACTGCCGGAGAATGGCGGCGTAGAGATCATTGCGAATGCGGAAGAGGATGTGGCTGGAGGCCTTGACATAGGAGCGTGTGGCGAGATAGCCGAGAAAGCCTCGGCAAAAAATCATGCAGGGAATCAAGGCGCTGGCCAGAACCACCGAGTAAAAGGACGCCTTCTCGCCCTTGAGGGGGAGATGGAGCGCCTCCCGCAGGGAAACCATGCCGACAAAGGGAACCGGCAGGGATTTTTCGAGGACGGGGGAGTCTCCTTTCAAGACGATCGAAAAGATCACATTGAAAGACAGAAGCATGAACGCATTGAACATTCCGGAGCCGATGCTCAATACCAGGCCGGTGGCCAGCCGCCGCCACTGCGTGCGGGCATAGGAAAGGAGCTTTTTGAGCGCCGCCAGGCTCGCGGGATTGGTTTTTTTGAGCAGTTTGCCCAAAAGGAATTTCAACAGGGGGTTCAAACTGTGGCTGAGTGAGATGGAGCTGATGCCGGTTTTAACCTGAGGCGGGGGGCTGTGTCCAACGAAAGGTTTGCAGCCGGCTGCGGCGCTGCCGCAAACACCAAGGACGATTTGAATCCCCTCGATACTAGGTCCTGGTCTTCGACAAGCGCTGTTTCAAATAGCGCCATCCCAGCTTGCGGATCAACCGGGCGTTAAAGATCAAGGAGGAGCCAGAGGGCTGGCGACGCCGCAGCTCCTGAGCTGCCTTTTCTGTCAAAATGGCAGGGGCACCACACCAGCACCAGTCTTTCAAGGCCTTTTCAAGGTCGCGTTTCGAGCATCCCTTCAATTCTGCATCCAGGTGCTGCTCCCATGGAATGCCCGCCTTGACAAGATCCGCGATGATCAACACCAGCGTTTGTGACAGCAGTTTTTTGCGCAGGGACCGGGAATAGGTCTTCCAGGTGTTGGCCTCATGATCGCGATACATGGCGCCGGGGCGGGGGTCATAGGCGAGGCTGCCATGCATCAGGACTCTGGCCTGTGTCATGATGTCGAACTGGCAGTCCGCCCTGGATTCGTAGCCTCCAGAGCGGAGCATGGTTTCACGGCGGATCGCAACCGAGGGCTGAAGGAAGTAGAAAACCAGGTTCAGGAGGGAGACTGCCATGCGCGGGCCGTCCATGTAGAGGATCTGATCCTTGAGAAGGAAGTCATGCACATAGCCCTCGTTTGTACGCAGCAGCCTCGCTTTGTAGCCCCTGCCGCGTTCCTCCCGCCAGGCGGGGGCGGCGTACATGGCCACATCCTTCCTGCCGGCCACGGCCTGGTGGCAGCGCAGCAGGAAATCCCGATGGAGCAGGTCGTCATCCTGATTGATGATCACGTATTCACCAACTGCGGCGGCAGCACCGTCCGCCCAATTGCGCCCCACATGAACCAGCTCCTTCTGGCGCAAGTACCTGAGGCGGGGATCTGCATGGCCAGCCACCAGCTCCCGAGTGCCATCCGTGGATGCGTTGTCCTGCACGATCACTTCAAAGTCCCCAAACGTCTGGCTGAGAACGGCATCAAGCGTGGCCTGCAAAAGCCCGGCGCGATTGCAGGTGGGAATGACGATGGTGAAGAATGGAGGGGGCATGGCAGATGGTGGTCGTGCCTTTCACGTAAAGACCTCCATGCAGCCGAGGCATGAGCAATACAAGAACATATGGCTCATGGCTGATCAAACCGATCCGTAGCAGGGGAAAGAGGGGATTTCCGAGGTCATTCTGTGTGCTTGTGCACCGCCGCCAACTGCGGTTTATGCAGCCATGGCCGACAAGCAAGCATCCTCCGTGCACCGTTTCGAGGAATTGGACTCGTTGCGAGGCATTGCTGCCGCAGTGGTTGTGGTGGCCCACTTCGCCGGCATTTTTCTGCCGGGCGCGGTGTTTGCCAAAGACGGACATTTTTCCTGGGAAATACTGTTTGTGAGCACGCCGCTGCACCTCCTGACATCCGGGCATCTGGCAGTCTGCATGTTTTTTGTGTTGAGCGGTTTTGTACTGACTGTGCGCCAGCTTGCACCTGGAGAGCGTTTCACGAACCAGGATCTGCTGACAGCGGCTTTGAAACGACCGGTGCGTCTGGGCGGCATGGTGATCGTCACTGAACTGGCCGGCATGTTTTGCTGGTGGCAGGGGTGGTTTGTGACGCAGACTGCCGCAGCACGCCTGCACAATAGCTGGCTGGCCTATTTCTGGCCCAAGGAGATCGAGGCACACGACATCTCCGCCCTGGCGACCGGCCCGTTTTTTTATGGCGTCTCCTTCAATCCTCCCCTCTGGACCATTGAGCTGGAGCTTTATGGTTCATTCATGGTCTTTGGCATGGCGGCCCATTTGACCCGGCTGGCATGGGGGCGTCTGCCGGTGCTCATCGGCATGCTGATGGTGCTGGGCCGGCTGCCAGAAATGATGAGGGCGTGCGGCTATGATTCACAGATCATTCCTGCCGGACACTGGCTGCTGCTGCAAGGTTTCGTGTTTGGCATGATGGCCGCCGAAGTCTGGCACATGCCAGGGCTGCTGGCCCGCTGCTGGCAGAGCAAACCTTTGCGCTATTCATGGCTCGTCGTCGCGGTGGTGTTTGCCAGTTTTCCCTATTATGGCAGTGCCGGTGAAACGCTTTACCGCCTCCTGCCGACGATCACCCCCAGGCTCGGCGGGGGGTATCCGATGCTGGGAGCTTTCATGCTCTTCCTGCTGGTGCTGGCGGGGTGGGGGAGAGGCGTGCTGCTGAGCGCCCCAGCGCGTCTGCTGGGCCGCCTGTCCTATGCCATTTACGGCTGCCATTTCATCATCCTGCCCACGATCACCTGTGGTCTGTATTTATATTTGGATGAACGCGGGGTGTCTTATCCGCTGACCATCATCATCTGCCTTTTCGTCACACTTCCTTTGATGCTTGGGTGCGCGCGCCTGCTTGCGCGTCATGTGGACACCCCGAGCATTCGCGCAGCTGCTGCTGTGGGGAGGTGGGTGCGGCATGGCTTCCAAAAGGGCCGCGTCTGCTCTGAAGCGTGTGATTGAGAAAAACTAAATGGCATGCGGAATGATGCTTAAAGAGCTTGAGCGTTTTTAATCTGCCTCTATGACAGCGTTCCTGCTGCCTACCTGACACGCCTTCCATGAGCCGCCCGCCACATCCCGCCGTTCAGCAATTCTTCGATGAGCGTCATGCTGACATCATCCGCATGGGGGAGGATGAAGAGCTGAAGCGCAAATCCATCGAGTGGATGGTGCATGCGGACCGCTACAAATATACCTACAATTTCACATGGATGGGGCGGCCGATCATCAAGTTTCCCACGGACATGGTCATCCAGCAGGAGCTCATGTGGCGGCTCAAGCCGGATCTGATCATTGAGACCGGTATCGCGCACGGCGGTTCCATCATTTTTTCGGCGTCGATGCAGCAGATGATAGGCATTGAGAATGGTCGGGTGGTGGCCGTGGACATCGACATCCGGGAGCACAACCGGCAGGAAATTGACGCGCACCCGATGTCGAAGCATATCACGATGATCGAGGGCAGCTCCGTCGATGCAGGGGTCTTTGCCCGGGTGAAGGAACTGGCTGCCGGAGCCAGGACCGTGATGGTGATTCTTGACTCCAACCACACCCACCAGCACGTGTACGAGGAGCTCAAACTTTACGCGAATCTGGTGACGGTGGGCTCGTACTGCATCCTGCCGGACACGTTCATCGAGTTCTTTCCCAAAGGCTACTACCACAACCGCCCCTGGGATGTGGGTGACAATCCCTGCACGGCCGCACGGCAGTTTCTGGCTGAGCGGGACGACTTTGAACTCGACCAGTTTCTCACGGCAAAGGGCATGATCAGTGAAGGGCTGGACGGCTACCTCAAACGAGTGCGGTGAGAGACAACCGACAACCGGATGCCCTGCACAATGTGACTTCTCCCATGATTTCTGTACTGATCCCCTGCTACAATTATGCGCACTACGTCGGTCAGGCGATCGAGAGCGTGCTGGCGCAGACGAACGGGGACCTGGAGCTGATCGTGATCGACAACGGTTCCACGGATGATTCATGGAAGGTGATCCAGAGTTACAAGGATGCGCGGATCAAGACCTTTCGGATTGAGAAAAACGAGGGGATCGTGAAGGCCTGGGCCTTTGGGCTGGAGCAGTGCACGGGGGAGTGGTTCAGCTTTCTGTCCGCAGACGACTATCTGATGCCCCAGAAGCATGAGGTCCTGCTGCAGTATCTGGCGGCGCACCCGGAGGTGGATGTGGTCGGTGGCTACGTTACGCAGGTGGATGAGAACGGGTGCCCGTGGAAGAGGCATGCATGGATGGAAAAAATCATCAACGAGCCACGTGATTTTAACAGGGGAGATTCCTGGTTGATGCGGCACTATCTTTGCATCCCTGCCGCACTGTACCGGCGCAGCCAGTGCACGCCGCCAACCGGAGGGATCAATGCGGTCAGCGACTATGATTTTCATGTGCGGCTGCTGAGGCGCGGATGCCGCTTTGCTCAGTTGCGGGACGTGGTGGCCTGCTACCGCTGGCATACCAGCAACACCAGCGGAAGCGCGACAGAGCAGTCCACGGCTCCACTGCAGTTCGCCTACTGTTTTGCCACGCAGTTTTTGCCCTATTTGAGGGATTCCGGGCAGGAGGATCTGGCCACTGCGGCCATCACCTTCTTGTTTGATCATTATTATCTGCAGATTCAAGCATCCACGCCGCAGCAAGTCAAAAGCATGATGCTATGCATGCTCTGGCCAGATTGGGTGGTGGCAAATTGTGCAGACTACCACGCCGTACTCACTCTGGACTGGGCTTCCGGACAGGCGGAGCCCCCTCTGCATGCCCTGAAAGCCATCGTGGATGGCGGATGCCTGAAGTCGATTTTCCCAAAAAAGGAACATGAGCACCTGACGGAATTTCCGCAAAAAAAGGGGCCTCCGAAGAAACGGGGACCATTGCGGGAAGCTGGACGAAAATTTGAGCGCACGATTCGAAAACTGGTGAGAGGTAACAAATAAATTATGGCAGCAAGCACCCCACAGGGCGTTTCCGTCCTCAAAACGTTGGAGACAATCCGCAAGGATCCCGAACTGCGGCAATCGTTCGTGCGGACGATCGTGCAATGGGAAAAAGCCGCCCGCATCGTACGTCCCAACCTGCGTGAAGAGGCCAGCGGACCGCTGGTGGATTCCGTGCATCTGGACAATGAGGTGATGCAAAAAGAACTGCACGACGGCACGATTTTCCAATTCCTCTACCGTTCTAAAATCGCCCGGGAGTTCGTGATGAGTGATCCTGAACTGCCAGATCATGTCTGGGAGCCGCAGACGACCCGGCTGCTGGTGCGTCTGGCGCGTGGCGCACGCAGCGCGGTGATTGGCGGGGCTTATTTTGGAGATCACACCATCTTGGTGGCTCAGGAAATGGCCAGGTGCGGCGGCACGGTGCATGCTTTTGAGCCGGATTCGAGCCAGCGCAGCATGCTTGAGCACAATGTGACGCTCAATGCCTTGTCCAATGTCCGGATCAATGGCGAGGGGCTTTGGGATTCGAAGCGCGAGGGGCTTCGGCTCTCCGGCCAGGATGCATACGCGACGATGATGGAGGACGATGCGGGCGGAGATTCCACAGGCATCTCAACGGTGAGGCTGGACGACTACCTGCGCGCGCAGCATTTAACAGAGGTGGACCTGATCATGCTGGATCTGGAAGGTGCGGAACAAATGGCGCTGAAAGGAACGGGGGATTTTCTCACGCTGCCGCCTGGGAAAGCGCCCAATCTGGTCTTTGAGATCCATCGTAACTATGTGGACTGGACGCACGGCCTGCACCGCACTGAGGTGGTGCAATGGCTGACTGGACTCGGATACAGCGTCTTCGCGGTGCGCGACTTTAACGCCAATCAGGACATGAAGGGCTCGCCCGTGGAGCTGATCCCCTGCGACAGTGTCTATCTCGAGGGCCCGCCCCACGGCTTCAACATGGCCGCGTTCAAAGACACCAGGCTGCTCTCGGATGACTGCTTCCGCATTGTGAGAGGAGTCAGCCCCAAGCTGCTGCTTCATAAAGACCCGGCGTTGTACCATCCCGTGGGCGGAATGCCTTGAAGATCAGGCCAACCGAGGGATAGAAGAAATCTTTTTCAGCTTTTGATTCCAAATGCCAGCCCCGCGAGTTTCCGTTCTCATCCCTTGCTACAACTATGCGCAGTACGTGGGACGTGCCATCGAGAGCGTGCTGGGGCAGACACATGACGATCTGGAGCTCATCGTGGTGGACAACGGCTCCACGGATGATTCGTGGCAGGTGATCCAACAGTATCATGATCCGCGTCTCAAGAGTTTCCGGCTGGAAGCAAACCGGGGCATGTGCGGTGGCTGGGCTTTTGGCCTGGAGCAGTGTCTGGGCGAATGGTTTTCATTTTTGTCCGCTGATGATTATCTGGACTCCAAAAAACATGAGATTTTGCTGAACTATCTGGCAAAGCATCCCGAAGCCGACGTGGCAGGCGGGTATGTCGAGCAGGTTGATTCGTTTGGCCGCCGCCCCGAGGGGACGCGTTGGATGGAGGATGTCATCAACGCACCGCGTGACTATAACGCCCTGGAATCGTGGATGAACCGTCATTTTCTCTGCATTCCGGCTGCCTTTTACCGCAGAGAGCTGTGTGTGGCGCCTCCTGACGGTCTCAACGGCGTGGCGGACTACTATTTTCATCTGACCTTGCTCAGGCGTGGAGCCCGGTTTGCCCAGGTGCAGGAGGTGCTGGCCTACTATCGGTGGCATGAGGATAATACTACCCGCAAAGAGCGGTCAACGGTGGTTGAGCAATTCGCCTACTGCTTTGCCATGCAACTGCTGCCTTGCCTGAAGGAGTCGAATCAGATGGGCCGCGCGGCGGAAACCATCTGCAGTTTTTTCGAATTATATACTTATCTTCTTCGAACCACACCCCGGCATGATCTGGGCGGAATCATGCTCTGCATGTTCTGGCCGGAATGGGTCGCTGAGAACTGCCCGGATTTTCCGGCACTGGTGGCTGTGGACTGGGAGAACCGGACAGACGGGCACCAGTTCCATGGCGTTCGTGCCATGATGAACGATGCATTCCTGAAATGGTCCCATCAATCCCCGGCTGTTCCGCCTGCTGCCGCCACCCACAAACGTCAGCAGAAGAACACATGGTGGCGTAATGCAGGCCGCTCATTTGAGCGCAGGCTGCGCCATTTTTTACGCGGACGCTGAGCTGTTGGAAAAAGCGGAGCGGGAATGGCTGCGTTAGCCTGCTTCAGGGCCCGCTTGCAAACGACGCAAGTAGGCGCCGGGCCAGTGCGTGACGTTGCTGTTGAGGGCGCTTTCATTGAAGAGCCACTGGGGTTGCTCTACGACGAATTCAGGGTGGGTGGCGGCGAATTCTCTGGCGGCCTGAGCCGGATTGTTGGTGACCCAGCCGGGATCGCCGCGCGGAGCATCAGCCACCTCGCTCATGATTCCGTCTGTGGCGACAATGTAAGACCCGGGGCTGACGATGTCGTGATAAGCATTTAACTCGGCGCTGACATGGTCGCGGGTATGGTTGGAATCCAGGATGACCAGCACTTTGGCGCCGCGAGGCAGTTTCGATTTTACTTGGGTGACGGTTTTAGCGTCCGCTGACGAGCCTTCGATGAGGGTGATGCGCTTGAACAAGGCGTGCTCCTCGATGGCCTTGCGGTTATGCGGGCGGATCTCGATGTCCACGCCGATCACCTGGCCCGCCGTTCCCATTGCCTCGAAGAGGCTGGCGTACAAAATAAGCGAGCCTCCATGGGCTACGCCTGTTTCGACAATCACGTCTGGCTTCACCCGGTGTATGATTTCCTGAATGCGCATCACATCTTCAGGCAGCTGGATGATCGGACGCCCCAGCCATGAGAAGGTGTAGGAATATTTGGCGTTCCAGCCCACCTTCACCCACAGGTCTGAAATGATTTTGAATGCCTCGGTGCTGTAGAGCGGCAGGGGCTGACCGCCGGAGGTCAGCGTATTCGTGTCGGTGTCGATGTGGAGTTGCATGGACTTAAAGAGGCAGCAGTTGCGGTGAAGTCCCTTGTTCGTCCAGGGTCGCACGTATCTCCGCCAAATAGTTGGGGTTGGCGACGAGAACCACTGCCACGTCCGCCACGCGAGGATCAGAAGGGGCGATGACAGGGATGCCGGAGCCGGGAAGAAACATGCCCTGCTTGCTGGGATTGGAGTCGATTACGAAAGCTGGAGGTGTTGCTGTGAAAGTCTGGGCCAGAGAGACTCCTTTGGCACCGGCCCCCCAGATGGCCCAGCTGTTCGTCGAGCCATGAGCCTCAAGTCGCCGCAACACCTCACGTTGTGAGCCGGCCAGGCTAGCGGTGAAAGCTGGCAGCAAAGTGGAACTCCGTTCATGCTGCGTTGGCGGGGCGGCGTCTTTGCTGCGGGGACGCAGCTCCAGAGCCTGATACTGCCCGCCAAAGACGCGCCTATGGTCGAGCACGGCAAAGCCGGCCCGTTCAGCGAGGAGTCGCAGCGTGTGGGTGGTGAAGTAATTGCAGTGCTCATAGAACACATCCCAGAAAGCCTGCTGTTCGACAATCCATTCGAAGGCCGGTGTCTCCACATACACGGCGGAGTTTCCGCCGGCGGCGGCGATGCCATGCAGCAAATGAAAGAAGCCACCAATCTGAGGCACGTGCTCAACCACATGCCTGCACACCACGAGATCGACTTTCTCCGTCACATCTGCAGGGGTGGCGTAACGTTGAAAAAACGTCACGCGTTCACCCGGCTGTCTTCCCTCCGCCTCACACGAAGTGTCGAAGCCAATGCCCTCGACCTGCGCGCGGGCGCAGAAAAGGCGGAGAAACTCACCTTTGCCGCAGCCCACTTCGAGCACCGCACCGTTTCTGGCTGTGTAACGCTGGGCGAGGAGATCTGCAGTCTGCTCCAGCATTGTGGTAAAGCTGGGAGAGAAGTTCTGCCGGTTGTCATAGCGCTCATCATACGGGATGGCGGCAAGATCCAGAATGTCATTAAAGATGAGCCCGCAGGCGTTGCATTCGCGGAGGCGCATGTCACGCCTGGCCACGTTTCTGGCGGCCGCTTCAGACTCGCAGCGGTAATTCAGGATCACGGGCTGCTGAGGCAAAAACAGGCTTTCTCCCAATGCAGACGAGTGGCAGCCTGGACACCAGAGCTGTGCTGGAGGGGATGTACTCGGGGCCTGATTCACCGCGCTTCCTAAGTTGCCATAGGGAGGCTGTCAATCAAGCGCTGCAGTCCTTCTTCCAGGCTTACTTTCGGAGTCCAGATGCTTCCCAGGCGTGTGAGGTCAGCGACGATGCTGGGAGTTGGATCCAGTGCCGGTTCTCCTGTGGGAAGTGCCTGGCAGGGGGCCACACCCAGCGCATCCGCAATGCGCTGGGCGAGGTGCTGGATGACAACTCCCCGGCCTGTTCCGACATTGACCGCGCCCGTGATTTTTTCCTCGAGCGCCCGGCAGAGCGCCAGGGCGGCATCATCAATGTAGATGTAGTCCCGCAAGCTGTACGGTGTTCGCAGCGAGAGGCGGTTGCCTGCGCGCAACTGGGTGATGAGCGAGCTGGTCAGGCGGTTGGGGTGCTCCCCTGGACCATATGGAATAAAGACGCGGAACCAAGTCCAGGGCATCGCGGAAAAGCCGCCTTCCTTCCGCAGCCATTGGAACAGCGACACCTTTGCCTGTGAGTAGGGGAAAAGAGGCGCCAGCGGCGAGAGCGACTCCTGCAAAGGCAGTGCCGAGGCGGCATATTCGAAACAGGTGCCAGCTCCTGCAACATGGTGGGGCTTCATGGACTGCAGGCGCTGAAACCAGGTAATGCTCTGGTCAAGCCACACCGCATTTTCTGGCGACATGAGGTAGGAGCCGGGCGTGGCCAGCCATGCCAGATGCAGCGTGGCGTCCGGCGCAAATGTCTCCACCTGTTTCCACGGGGTGTCCACCAGCGTCCCCTGTGCGATTTCAACCTCAGGGGGCAGTGCGGCAGCAGTGCCCCTGCAAAGGGCAAGCACGCGATGGCCGCGTTCAAGGGCAACACGGCAGAAAGCACGCCCAATAAAGCCAGTGGCGCCTGTGACGAGAATTTTCATGAATGGGTGCAGGGCGCGAATGCGGATGACTGAGGACTAAGGTTTCAGCAAAAGTCCCTGCCCGGTGGGGAGCGTTGCAATCATCACACCTTTGCCGCGTGCGAAATCATCCAGTGCCGTCTTTTGTTCCTCATAGCCTTTCCAGCCGTAGTCATCCAACACGATCACAGCGCCGGAAACAAGCTTGTCCCAGAAGAAGCACAGGGCCAACCGTTCAGGAGTGGCAATGTTCAAGTCAATCGAGAGGAAGGCGACCTTGGGGATGTCCACCTGAGTCAGCGTGTCGGGCACTTTTCCCCTCACTAAAATGGCTGAAGGGTAGGGTTGGAAATTGGCTTTGGCCTGCTCAAAGCACTCCGGAAAGCATGTTTTGTTGAATTCCGCTTTGCCAGCTTTTTCCTTTTCACTCATCTGCTCCACCGGGATGCCTTCGAACGTGTCGAACAGGAAAAAGGATTTTCCTGTTTTGTTGAAATCCAGATAATCGCAGATGGCCAGCGAGAAGATGCCCGTGTTCACGCCGCACTCGACAAAGTCGCCTTCGAGATGAGCGGCATGGCTGGCTGCCCACAGAAGCATGTGGACCCTCCACTCGATGTGAATGTCGTCATGGGAGCCAGGGGCACGCCCAATCTGGTGCCCCGAGTCCATGCCCCTGAAGTAGGCCTGCCTGAATCGCGGGTCCGACATGAAGTCAACATTCTTGTTCCAGACGCGCAGGCTGTCTGCGTCATAGTCAAAAGACTGGGCGGCTGTGGTGTGGTAGATGTAAAGTTCGAGTTCGGTGATCCGGTTTTGCAGTTGTGTGTGCTGGAGCAACTGCGCTTCCTGCTTTGTCCGGCATGCCACGTTTTTAAGACACTGGCACAAATCCGCGAACCATTTCATCACACGCTGCATGGGGTTAGGATGTTTGAAAAAGTTGCATGGTCAGTGCAGTTGTGGGAGCCCTGCTCATGGGGTGGGGGAGGGAGTTGGCTTGCCTTTAAACCAGGTCTTCAGGGCCTTGCGTTTGCTGGAAATGAAGGCTCGGATGTGCCCCTTTTTCTTCCTGGGTTTGAAATAGATCACACCTTTCCTTTTGACCTCATAATTCTCCATGACATCGCGGCAGTAGCGGATTGCATTGTACCACTGCGACAGCAACGCCGGCTCATAACCCGGATCTTGCGCGGCAGCCAGCCTAAGCTCATCGAGCAGTTGAAAGGTGCCGATGCCGCCATCCCTGAACACGACTTCCCGGTCGCAATTGCGGCTGTAATTGCCTTCGTAGGTGGTATGAATGTAAGAGACTTCAGGACAGAATTTCGTGGGATAGTCCCGCACCATGCGGACCATTCCCACTGTTTCACAGTGCTCGTGCCGACCATGGTCATAAACACTGATGATTGCTGATTTAGGAACCACTTGGAGATCAAACAGACCCAGCATGAGGATGCCCCGGCGGTCCTTGACCATGCGGTCGCAGATTTCATGACGGGACATGTCGTTGTGATAAACGCTCGTGAGCACTTTCTCCCTGAATTCTCCTGTCGAAGGCAGGTCGATGGAGAGATTTGGGTAAACGATGCCGGTGTGGCCGTCATGCATCGACATTAGTTTCTCAAGGTAGCTGGATTCAGCCCAGCGATCGTCATCCGTGGTGGCGATGTAATAGCGGCCGCTGCACTGGTTGAGCGCAAAAATCCAGTTGGCGTGGAGGCCGATGTTCACTGGCTGCAGGTGCAGCTTGATGCGAGGATCGGCAGCGGCGAGTTTTTTGAGATAATCAACCTTCCCCGGTTCCTCGGAAGCATTGTCCGTGATGATCAGCTCCCAGTTCGTGAAGGTCTGCGCCGTGATCTGGCCGAGCGTCCGCTGGATTGCCTGCAGGCGGTTTCGCGTCGGAAGACAGATGGAAATCTGGGGCGAAGAAGCAGGCATGTCATCGACCTTGGCTTGCGGGAAGTGCGTTCTCAAGCGGAGACTCCTTCGTGGCCGCGCTGGAAATAGTCAAACAGTCTGCGAATGACGTCAGCCATGTGTTCGCGGGATCCAGCCACGGTGGGGCGAAGAAATCCGAGGCTTGATTCAAGGCTGAAGCAATTGCCAGGATCGGGCATGAGTGAGAGAATGCTCCGCGGGAGCGGCCTGCCTGTGCGGTGGTGATACTCCGCCGCCACCATGTCGGCGATCTCACGTATGCTCGGGCACCAGTAAGAGCCGGCATTGATCACTGTATCTCCGGCGGGGAAGTTTTGCAGGAGGTGGAGGCAGGCGTCCGCGATTTCGTCAGTGGAGATATAATTGCGACGCTGCTTTCCTGAGGATTGAAGGACGAGGCGTTCCTCATTAAGCGCGCTTTTGACGAAACACATGGGTACCAGGGCGGAGCGGTTCACCGTGGGGGCATCTGGTACGCCATAGCCGTTGGCGGGCCGCAGGAGAACGATGTTCAGGCCGTGGCGGTGGGCATAGTAACGGCACACTTCCTCACCGAGGAGGTGATTGAGGGCGTAGGGGGTCTCGCAGTGGGGCGGGCTGCTTTCGCTGATGGTGCCTTCGAGTTCGGTGCCATAAACCTGAACGGAGGAGAAGAAGATGATCTCCCGAATGCCGTTGTGAATGGCGAGTTCGAGCACATGGCGCGTGCCATGGACGGAAAGATTGACGCCCGCGGAAAAATCACGTGAGACGATGTCGCTGGCGGTGGCGCAGTGAATCAGGGCATCGGCGGGCAGACGGAACTTGGCCATGGCGGGGTCCTGCACATCGAAAGCCATCACGGGGAGACCAAGGGCCTGCTCCAGCCCGGTTGTGGGATTGCGTGCCGTGGCGATGACGTGATGCCCGGTCTGGCGGCAACGGATGGCGATCCGACTGCCAAGGTAGCCTGAACTGCCAGTGACGAGGATGCGCTTCATGGCTGCCAGGGAGGATGCGACTCGTCTCGAGCTGAAAGGATGCGCCGTGGCGTGTTCGGCCATTGGATGCCGAACGCGGGGTCGTCCCAGCGTGCGCCGCGGTCATGCGTGGGGGCGTAGAAAGCGGAGACCAGATAGTGCATTTCTGCGTCCGGGGTGAGGGTCAGGTATCCATGGGCGCAGCCCTGCGGGATGTAGAGGGAGCGCGCGTTTTCAGCACTCAGCTCGACGCCGGTCCATTGCAGGTAAGTGGGGGATTCACGCCTGAGGTCGAGCGCGACATCAAAGACGATGCCCCGCGTGCAGCGTACCACCTTGACCTCGGCATGGGGGGCATCCTGCCAGTGCATGCCTCGCAGAGTGCCGGCTTCGTGATTGAACGAGATGTTTGCCTGCACAAACTCCGTGCAGAGGTCCTGCTCAGCAAATTCTCGCCGGCAGAAACTGCGGGCAAAAAAGCCCCGGTCATCCGTGCGTGGCTCGATGTCCACGATGAAGCAGCCTTGGATTTTGGTGGGGGAGAATTTCATGCGAACGCAGCCCAGGCAGCGCCTGAGCGCATGGCATCTTGCTCATAAGCTGAAATCTGACCAGCGGTGATTTCCATCAATGCTGTCCCTTCGTTCTGGTGACGGTACCACTCGACCGTATGCCGCACCGCTGTAGCAAAATCCCAGACGGGTGTCCAGCCGAGTTCCGTCGCGGCCCTTTCGATGGCAAGCTGGAGAAACTGCGCCTCATGAGGGCCCTGACCTTCGGAAATATCCTTCCATCTGCCCGGCCAGTGGAGCATGACTTCCTCCATCAGGTCCCGCACAGACCTGACGGACGCCAGTGAGGGGCCGAAATTGAACCCACTGCAGAACACGCTCCCTACGGGAGCCGATGCCAGACGCGCCCCCAGGCACAGGTACCCGCTCAGACAATCAAGCACATGCTGCCAGGGGCGTGTGGCAGTGGGATTTCGCAGGGGGATTTCAGTCCCGGCTCGCAGGGCGCGGATGCAGTCCGGGATGATGCGATCTTCGGCCCAATCCCCGCCGCCGATTACATTTCCCCCTCGGGCGGTGGCCAGACGCACCGACTCGGGCCCATTAAAAAAAGAACGCCGCCAAGCCGAAGCAATGATTTCGGTGGCACCCTTGCTCGCAGAATAGGGGTCATGTCCTCCCATGGGGTCCGTTTCCTGATAGCTCTGTTGTCTGCCCACATTTTCATAGCACTTGTCGGAAGTCACCACGACCACCGCCTTGGGGGGCGAGGGCAGGGAGCGCAGTGCGTTGAGCACGTGGGCTGTGCCCATGACATTTGTGGCTGTCGTCTCCAGCGGCTCGCGATAGGCCCGGCGGACCAAAGACTGTGCCGCCAGATGAAACACGAATTCAGGTGCTATCTGCAGAACGGCCTTTGCCGTGGCGGCGGCATCACGAATATCCACCGCCGACTCGCTGGAAAAAATGCCATGGCAGGCGGTGGCATAAACTCCTGCGTCCGTGTCCGGGGGGAGCGCGAGCCCATGCACCTCAGCACCCAGTCGATGCAGCCACTGACCGAGCCATGCCCCTTTGAACCCCGTATGACCGGTGATCAGTATGCGCCTGTTTTTGTAAATCCCGCCAAACATCACCAGACTTTCCACGGTGCTGTGCCTGCGTCCCACATCTTGTTCAGCATTTCAAATTCACGAAAGGTGTCCATGCATTGCCAGAAGCCATGATGGCAATAGGCGTTTATCATTCCATCCCGGGCCAGTTGTTGCAATGGTTCGCGCTCGAGCACGCAGTCATCGCCGTCCAGGAGCTGACGCACACGGCGGTCCACCACCATGTACCCTCCATTGATGAACTTGGTTTTGGGCTTCTCCTCAATGGATCGTACGGTGACTCCATCGATCCCCAGTTCGCCAAAACGTCCTGCAGGTTGAACGGCAGTGATGGTGACAAGGGCCTTGTTCTCCTCATGAAAACGTACGGAAGCACCGATGTCTGCGTCTGTCAGTCCGTCACCATAGGTCAGAAGCACGTCCTCATCTCCTATGTGTTGCATCGCCCTCAGCAGCCGCCCTCCGGTCATCGTGTTCAATCCAGTCTCCAGGAGTGTCACAGTCCAGTCCTCTTCTTCGTGCGAATTGTGGTAGATGATCTGGCGGGAACGGCCCAGTTTGAGAGTTACATCGCTTCGATTCCATAAGTAGTTGCGAAAATAGTCCTTGATGAGCTCTCCCTTGTAACCCAGGCAGAGGACAAATTCAGTGAATCCGTGGTGCGCATAGGTCTTCATGATGTGCCAGAGAATCGGCTGGCCGCCGATGGGAACCATGGGCTTCGGGCGGTATTCCGTTTCTTCTCGCAAGCGGGTGCCAAGACCGCCACAAAGTAAAATGACCTTCATTGATGGGGGATATTTATGTTAGGAGCTGGTTTCCCATAACTACGGCCCTGCGGCAATCCAAGTCCTTTGTTCTAAATTGCAATTGGCGCGTCTTGTTTTGATGTAGAAACGGGGGTGCCCTAAGAATGCCTTTCGCTCCCAATCTTTGGTCGTTCGAATTGGTCAAACGAATGAAGCTCCCGGCTTGCGCTGATCCATAGGCGTTCAATAGTCAGGGCGAATGATTGCCCGCACCTACTCAGCCACCCTCCTCGGCGTCGATGCCCTGGAGGTGGAGATTGAATCGCATGACGGCGGTGGCACTCCCAAGATGTTCATCGTGGGTCTGCCGGATGCGTCAGTGAAGGAAAGCCGCGAGCGCGTCATTGCGGCAATTTCCTCCTCTGGTTTTATCATGAACGACGGAGTGACCACCGTGAACCTGGCTCCCGCTGATTTGAAAAAGGAGGGGCCCGGCTTTGACCTGCCCATCGCCATTTCCTTGATCGCGCACAGGGCAAGAATCCCCATGGGCATGCTGGCCGACACCGCCATGATCGGGGAACTGGCCCTCAATGGAGAACTGCGGCCGGTGCGTGGCCTGCTCGCGGTGGCGTTGGAAGCACGGCGCAAAGGGCGTAAACGGTTGCTCGTGCCGAAGCGCGCTGCCATTGAGGCCAGCGTTGTGGCCGGGATCGACATCGTGGGCGTGCAAAATCTGCGTGAAGTTGTGGATTACCTCAAAGGCGATGTGGAAATTGCACCTGAGCCCTGCCGTGCGACGGAATTGTTCGCCGCTGTCTCCCACTACGACATTGATTTCAATGACGTGAAAGGTCAGGCCGATGCGATTCGGGCCATCGAGATTGCCGTCAGCGGTGGACACGGGCTGCTGATGATCGGGCCTCCGGGCACCGGCAAATCGATGATCGCCAAACGCATTCCCACCATCATGCCCGGCATGAGCGAAGAGGAGGCCATTGAAACCACCAAAATTCACAGCGCTGCAGGATTGCTCGGCGAAGCCAGCGCCTTCGTGGCCACGCGTCCGTTTCGTTCCCCGCATCATACCATCAGTGATGCCGGTCTGCTCGGCGGCGGCTCCAATCCAGGTCCGGGTGAAGTCTCCCTGGCGCACAACGGGGTTCTCTTCCTTGATGAACTGCCTGAATTCAGGCGCAGCACGCTGGAAGTCCTGCGCCAGCCGCTCGAAGATGGCAAGGTCACCATCTCACGCGCCGCAGGCTCCGTCACCTTTCCTGCCAAGTTCATGCTCGTTGCCGCGATGAACCCCTGCCCATGCGGCTACTATGGCGATCTCAAGCGCGAGTGCCGTTGCGGATCGGTTGTGATTCAGCGTTATCGTCAGCGCATCAGTGGTCCGTTGCTTGATAGAATCGACCTTCATGTGGATGTGCCGCTCGTTGATTACAAGGCGCTGGCTTCACGCGAGGGAGGTGAAGCCTCCGAGCCCATTCGAAAGCGTGTCGAAACCGCACGTGGCATGCAGCAGGAGCGCTTTGCCAAGCATGCGGGTGTTCATGCCAACAGCAGCATGACGCCACGCCTCATCAAAAAGCACTGCGAACTTGATGCCGAGGCCGCAGGCTGCCTCGAACACGCCATGAGCGAGATGAATTTCAGCGCCCGCGCTCACGATCGCATTCTCAAAGTGGCACGTACTTTGGCTGACCTCGGCGGACACGAAAAAATCAGCGCCGACAATGTGTTT
Organism: Prosthecobacter sp.; assembly: GCF_049294395.1. GTDB lineage: Bacteria > Verrucomicrobiota > Verrucomicrobiia > Verrucomicrobiales > Verrucomicrobiaceae > Prosthecobacter. Next base: position 15,662 of record NZ_JBAQCR010000263.1, on the reverse strand, counting down.
GAAGCCATCGGCTATCGCACGCTGGACCGGAAGATGTGGGCGTGATCGCCCGAAGTGTGGCACCGCAAGACAACGACAGTTCCTGACAAATGCCCGCAAGAACCCCGCGTTCATTGCATGTATGTGGTCCGCGAACATCTCCTCCAACCCCACCATGATCCGCTCACTCCTCGCTCTTGCCGTTTTCAGCCTGCTGCCGCTGGCAGCTTCCGCACATTCTCTCTGGATTGAAGAACTGCCGGACAATGCCGGTCTCGGCGTACGATTTGCCCAGTGGGGAGATGAATACGAAGTCTCGCCCGGTCATCTGGATTCCTTCGTTCAGGTCTCTGGCTGGACGCTTGACGACAAAGGTCAGCCACAGGTCTTCGATGTGGTCAAAAAGAAGGATCATTTCTTTCTCGGCAAAGTCGATGGCACCCGGCCTGCTTTTGCCCAGGCGCAGTTCACCGTGCGCAAACTGCATGAGGACAAGCCTGCGCGTGCGCCCATCTTTTACTGCCGCTGGCAGCCGGAAGGCGCGGGAGCCGGTACACCTGCCATGACGATGGACGTCGTTCCCACCGGCAAGCCCGGTGAAGCGCGTGTTTATTTCCGTGGCAAGCCCCTCGGTGGTGTCGAACTGCTGTTCTTCTCTCCCAAAGTCAGCGATCAGAAATTGCAGGCTGATGCCGAGGGTTACGTGCGTGCTCCAGACATCTCCAAGCCCGGCCAGTATCTGCTTGCCGTTGCCCGTTATTCTGAAGAACTGCCTGGCTTCTTCAATGGTGTCCCCTTCGGCATCATCAGCCACAGCGCCTCGCTGTATTGGACAGTCAAAGAAGAGAAGAAGTGAGGCGGGTCTACTTGTCTCCGCTCAAACGGCGCACCCATTGCGAAGGCGGCACGCCTTTCTCCTCCGCAAAAGCGCGGCTGAAGTGCGAGAAGCTCTGATAGCCCACTTCGAGTGCCGCTTCGGAGACATTGCACTTCCCGGTCGCGATGAGGGATGCGGCGTGTTCAATGCGCACGCGGCGCAGCCATTGTGAGAGTGTGGTGCCTTCGATCTGCGTGAAGGTGCGGCTGAGGTAGCTCGGATTGCAGCCGACCGTGGCGGCCAGTTCATCCAGAGAAGGCGGCGAATCGATCTGCGCAAGCATCAGATCCTTGACGCGCTGCACGCGCTCTTGGGCGACTCGCAAAGTGCGGCTGATGGCGCTCCCTGCTTGTTGGGCTGTCTCGTTGCGGAAGATGGAGTGGATGAAAAATTCAGTCAGACGCGCCGAGTCGAGCAACTGTCTCGCCTGAGAGCACAAATGGGGTGGCATGGCTCCACGCGCCCAGCCTTCATCCTCCTCAGTCAGCGGTTGGCGGAGCACGCAGCGTGAAGTGCCGCTGATCAGCGGCTGAAATGCATCGCCCACTTGCGAGGTGACGCCTTTTAAGGTCAAACGCAGCCAGGCATCCGGAAACACCAGCGTGAGACACTCATGACGGTCACGACTGGCGAGTCGACGGGCCATCAGCATCTCCGCCGGACTGGCGCGCAGCCAGCAAGTCGTTCGCGCTGGAATCGTGGTGCTGCTGCCATCCTTCCAGCGCATCTCTGCGTCACCCCGAAAATTGAGATGAGCCACGAGGGCATTTGTAGCCGTGGCATCCGCCCAGTCGGCCTCGATTCGCTCGGGCACGGTGGTCCATGAGCGAAAGGGAGCTTCTGGGGCGGCAGCGGGCATTGGTAGTTGGGATTGATACTCAGTCTCAATTTCTCATCACATCACACCCTTTGCTAGGGTGGGTTCCAGTTATTTCGACTGTTTAAGATCAGGGGTGCTTGCCTGCGGCCTTCGCCGGGGCTGGGGCGGCGGGCAGTGGTGCCGAATCCACAGCCGGCAGGGTGATGACTTCCGGCGGCGCTTTGACACCTTCGCGGCTCTCCCCTCCTATGGCGATAAGTTTTCCAGTTCCTCCGCTCAGCAGCCGATGAAAATACCGTGGATGAGCGAGCTTCGCGACCGCCACCCAGTTTTCGCCGCGCAGCTCAAGCAACTGGCCGGTAACACCGCTGCAAAACAGCCGTCCTTCATGCGCTACAGCGGCAAAACCAAAACCACCGATCTTTTCTGCAGGCAGCGACGGGCCTTCACTCCATTTGCCTGTCGTCGTATCGAGCACGGAGACAGCACTCGTGGTCTTGTCCTCATCCGTCATTCCTCCGATGGCATATACCTTCGCGCCAATCGTTTGCACTGCCAGAGCGCGGCGTTTGAACGGCTGCGGATGGCTCTGCCAGGTCGCATCAGTCTTGGCCAAATCGAGGGTGAGATAAGTGTCGTGCCACACAGAGTCCGCTTCGCCCTCCATCCTCCATCCGCCGATGGCGTAGACAGTGTCGCCACAGATGATGCTGTCATGGCTGGAACGGCGCTGGGGCAGTTTTGGCAGGGGAGCCCACTTGCCGCTGGCGATGTCATAGCGCGCCGCTGTCTCGCTTGACCACAGGTCCTGTTTCTCGCCCTTGGCGTTGCGGGCAGCCATGCCGCCGATACGGATCACACCATCCTTGGCTGCGACGAGGGATGCGCCCTGCGCCGGTTCATCCTTCGCCAGTACCTCCCATTTGTCTGAACCCTGCTTCCAGCGAAACAGATCGCCATGCACTTCGTCACGATTGTATTTGTGACGTTTGCCACTATGACCGCCATAGAAATACAAGGAGCCATCCGGCATGCCTGCGGCACCAAAGCTCGCAACAGACAGGGGCATCTCTGGCGGGGTGTCATTCGCCCTCAGGGCAGAAGTGAAGGCGATTAGAAATAGGGAAATCAGTGGAAAAGCTTTCATACAGACACCTGCGATACAGCAGCTACGTTACGCCGCTTGCGTTGGTTTGTGCAATACTGGCGTTAAAATGACCTGAGTGCCGAATGATCGGACAGGCAGGGAATGGTCAAAAACAATTCCAACGCTGCTTTTTCCAAACTTCCGGGTTGTGCGCGGCAAGTTCAGTGATGCAGTTCATGCCATGAAAACGATTTCCATGGTCTTCTTCATGCTCGGTGGCGTTCTCTCCGCTCAAACCAAACAGGACGTGCAGCAGGCCATCACACGCGGGCTGGATTATCTCAAATCACAGCAGAACAAGGACCGCGGCCATTGGGGGATGATAGAAGATCCGGCGCTCAGCGCGCTGGTGCTTTCCGCTTTGATTCAAAATCCGGCGGGGGTTGACACGTCAGACGCCTTGAAGCGCGGCTACGATTTTCTCCTCAAGAATGTCAAGCCGGACGGCGGCATCTATACGAAGGCGCGGTCAAACTACAACACCGCCATCTGTCTGATGGCCCTGGTGCTGCGCGCACGTCCGGAGGATGAGGAGATCATTCGCCGCGCGCGGAACTTCGTGGCGCATCAGCAAAACGATGCTGATACACCGGGAAAAACGGACAATCCGTTCGACGGCGGCATTGGCTACGGCGGTGCGCAGCAGGGCGCACATGCGGACCTTTCCAATACGTCCTTTGCTCTGGAGGCATTGTATTACTCCAAGAAGCTTTTCGAAGACACCGGCAAGCCTGTGGATAAAAAGGACGATCTCAATTGGGGGGCCGCCATTGAGTTCGTCTCCCGCTGCCAAAATCTGAAAGCATCGAACGACCAGCCCTGGGCAGGCGTTGACAAAGAAAACACCGGCGCTTTTGGCTACACGCCCGTGCCGCAGGCTCCGAGTGGCGGCAAAAAAGACGATGGCCCAGTCCCGATGCGTTATTACGGCAGCATCAGCTACGCGGGCATGCTCAGCTTCATTTACGCAGGTCTCACCCCATCAGATCCACGCATGGTCGCTGCGCTCGAATGGCTGGGCAACAACTATACCGTGGAGGAAAACCCCGGCATGGGTGCAGAGGGCTTGTTCTACTACTACCACACGATGGCCAAGGCCCTGGCCACAGCGGGCATCACTCAACTGAAAACCAAATCCGGTTCTGCCAACTGGACCGCCGACCTTTCCCGTAAACTCATCAGCCTGCAAAACAGCGACGGCTCCTGGGCCAACACCGCCTCCGGTCGCTGGATGGAAAGCGATCCAGTGCTCGTCACCGCCTACACCGTCCTGGCGTTGGAGCAGGTGCATCGTGCCATGAAATAAGACTTCAGCACGCCGCCTCACGCAGCCAGTGATTCCACTGGATGTGATGTGTGGGCGCAGCCTCCGGGCACAGGCCCAGTCCGGCTCGGAAGTTCCCACCATAGTCATAGATTTCAAGACAGAGAGATTCCCTGCCACGCACCTCGAAGCGCGTGGCCCAGGCTTGAGCTTGGCTCAATTCTTGGCGCAGTGTGAGCTGCGAAGTGCCCGCGAAAAACGTGGTGCCACAGCAGCAGTCCGCCCAATGAGTCGGACACATGCCGGCGGGTAGAAACACAGCCTCATTACGCACGCCGATGCCCAGCGGCGCATCTGCCAGCGTCATGGCACGGATGAGGGGCATCACCGCAGTCTCCCGGATCTGCCAGGCATGCTGGGGGCCGGCCACGCCTAACGCACGCCGCCGCGAGACGCCTTCCAGACCAGGGAAGGCGCTCGTCGGCAGCGTGCGTCGCAGTCCCCCCCAGAGACTGCGCACGGCCTGGGCGTCTGGCTCTGTTCCCAATACCAACGCAGCAGCAGAACCAGCCGGACCAAAGAGTGAGAGGTGGTGCGCCATGGCATGACGACGCACCAGATGTTGAAAAGCAGTGACATCGCTGCGGTTCGTGATGAGCAGCTTCAGGCAGCCTTCGCCATTGAGGTCAAAGAACTGCAGCGCGGCGCTCTGTTGCGCGCCCTCCAGCGGCTCCAGGGTGGCGAGCACACCTCCGAGCTTCGCTGCGCAAATCTCAACGCCCGTTTCCAGGCATACCCAGTCATGTGAATCTGGCACAGGCCCAAACCTCGCCTCTTTAAGCGCCACCGCCGCCGTGACCGGGCTGGAAGGTGCACAGGCCATGAGCCATCCTATTTTGCCCAGGGCAGGCAGCAGCCGCGACCAGCAGCCGTCGAGCTGCACATACGCCGAACCGCATTCATCATCATAGCTCCACAGATCCGGATTCATGCGTTCGATGTCGAAGGTGCCAAGAGTGAAACTAAAGGCGATGCGGCGAGAGGAATGAGAGGGGTCCATGAGTTGGGTATGTCATTTTGATATGCCTGCATCAGGTGGCTGCGCTTTCGTTGCTTTGCCGAAATCTGGCGGTCAAATGTGCTGCCTGCTTCGCGTGCGCAAATCAGCGGCAGTCTTCGTCAAACCGGCGAAAGCGCAGGTGCATGGCGCATGACTAAGGGCGTGCTGCCATGCAATACACCAATCATCACACCCGCCTGAACTCTCGTCCTGATCTCAATCCAGCGCTGCTGCGCCGCATCATGGAATGCCGGCGTCGCAGCCGCAAAGCGCGCACCCATGCGGAGAAAATTGCCATGGCAGAGAGGGGTGAACCTCAAGCCCAGCCACGTTCATGAGCCGTCTGCGTACCGAGGCTGCACAGCGCTGTCTGTTCTACAATGACTGTGTGCAGGCACACCTGCTGGGGCTTGACCGCCGCTGCCCATGTTACGAAGCCTGTGCGGCGGATGAAACCACGGTGGTCATCACGTTTGGGGAAGCCGCTGCGTATCTTGACGGTGCGGAGGTGCGCCTGCGCTGTGGCGAGCGCCTTCGCGTGCCCGCCGCCTGTCCTTTGCGCCTCGTGGCAGCAGAGGCTGCTGATGTGTTGCTGCTCCGAAGCCCTGCCGCCATATGATTTCACAGGGGTTGCGCTCATTTGCGAAATAGTGACGCTCAAATGATCAGGGATGCTGGTCACTGCAAATGAGCGTCATTCTTGGTCATTCCAACGAAAGCGCCACATGCCTCCGCTGAGCTAGAGCGGCGGCCCATGAAATCACCTCCCGCGTTAATACACAAACTCTCTTTGTTCATGCTCGTCTGCGGTCTCTCGCTCGTGGCCCAGGAACAGCCCAAGTCCGAACAGGATATTGAAGAACTGGCGACAAAAGAAATCAAAACGCAGAACTCCGCAGCTGGCGCGGTGCTTGCGGAAGTTGTCATCGTCGCCTCCCGTCATGCACAGTCAGCCGCTGACATTCCTGCATCTGTCACGGTGTTGGACAAGGATGCCAACGTGTTCACTCTGGCCACCAGCATGCGCGATTATGCGCGTTACGAACCCGGTGTCAGCGTTCCATTTGGCGTGGGTGGTACAGGCCCGGCGGCAAACTCTCGGGCCGGAAACTCCAGCATCAACATTCGTGGTCTGGATGGCAACCGTGTCCTCATGACAATGGATGGCATCCGTCAGGCGGATCAGTTCACCTTTGGCGGTGCCTACAATATCGGCCGTGACTTCGTTGACGTGGATGCTCTCAAGCAGGTCGAAATTCTCAAAAATGCTGCCTCTTCCCTCTATGGCAGTGATGCTCTAGCGGGTGTGGTTTCCTTCACCACCATTGATCCAGAAGACCTCCTGATGCTTTCGCCCAGCGGCAGAAACTCCGTGGCACGCCTGACTACGCGCTATGACAGCACCGATGACAGCTGGGGCCACACGATCAGCATGGCACAACGCGCGGGCAATGTGGAGTTCCTGCTCCATTACACCCGGCGCGATGGCCACGAGATCGACAACCGCGGCGCGGTCCATCCAGACACCAGCACCTACAACGTCAACAACTGGCTCGGCAAAATGGTGTGGCACCCCTCGGACCGTCATCGTTTCGAGCTGACAGGTGAGTACCTCGAGCGCTCCAGTGACAACGACCTCCTTAGTGCGCGACGTGTGGTGGTGGCAGCCCCCGGGTTTAATTACAACGTGAACTCCCTGCTGCTGAACGATGATCTGCGCCGCATGCGCTTCAGTTTGGAGCACAAGTATGACGCCGCAGGCCTTGGCCTGATCTTCGACAAGCTGACCTGGAACATGTACTATCAGGTTTCCGAAACGCCGGAGCACCAGGTTGAGGACCGTGACCGCATCACCCCAACCCCGCAGGATCGCCTGCGCATTCGTGATTACATGTACCGTCAGGATCACATCGGGGCGAATTTCAACTTCAGCAAAGCCTTCACAACGGGCGCTTTGCACCACATGCTGGCCTACGGCACTGAAATGGTCACTTCCTTTTCCCGTCGCGTGCGTGATGCCACGGAGTACAACTTCACCACGAATACGGTCACAAAGGTCATTTCTCCAGACACGTACCCGCTGAAAGACATGCCTGATACGCGCACTTCCCGTGTGGGTGTTTACCTCCAGGATGAGATTGCCTGGGGCAGGGAGCTGCGTCACCGCCTCACCCCCGGCGTGCGCGCCGAGTACTACGACGTCGCCACGCATTCAGACCCTCTCTACCTGAGCGCCAGTGCCGGTAGAGCACCGCAGGATTTCAACCAGTTCGCCATCGCGCCAAAGCTGGCCTATCTCTTCAGGATCGACGAGGAGCACAGCGCCTACTTCCAGTATTCGAACGGCTTCCGCAATCCGAGCAGCGAGGAACTGAACGCCACCATCACGAACACAGCATTCGGTTACCAGACCATTCCGAATCCGGACCTGAAAAAAGAAACCAGCAACAGCTTCGAAATCGGTGTGCGCCGCAAAGGAAAAGAGTCCTCATGGAACTTCGCAGGTTATTACAATCACTACGAGAACTTCATCAACACCTTCATGCAGGTCGGCGGCACCGGCGCTCCAGGCAATCCGATCATCTACCAAAGCACCAATCTCACCTCAGCAGAGATTTATGGTCTCGAATTCAAAGGAGATACGACGTTCGGATTCATTCATGAGTCTCTGGGCAATTTCGGTGCCTTCACCAATGCCGCGTACAGCCAGGGCTGGGATGGCCAGAACAAGCAGCCCCTCGCCAGCGTGGATCCCTTCAAGCTCGTCACCGGTCTGCGCTATCGTCGTGAGACGTGGCAGGTGGAGCTGATATCGACTTACTATGCGCACAAGGGGGCCACCAACTCCACCCCCGGCGGGATCAATCAGTTCAAAACTCCGAGCGCTCTCACCCTCGACCTCGTGGCCCGCTGGCAGCTCTCCAAAAACGTCACTCTTACCGCCGGTCTCTACAACCTGACCAACCAGAAGTACTGGCTGTATCAAAATGTGCGCGGTGTCGACTCGTCGAATCCGAGTCTCGACCGGTACACCCAGCCCGGCATCAATGGCCGTGTCGCCTTGTCAGTGATCTTCTAGGACATTTTGAGTCAGCACAAAAGTTGGTGTTGAGTCATTACAGCGGGCGTGGCGAGTGGTGTCGCCGCGCCCGTTTTTATTTCCGGACCGGGTGCAAAAAGATCAGGTTTGCACTTCCGTATTTCACATCCATGATCCCCACGTCTGATGAACCTCAAACCTGCCAGCCGAATTGTGATTCGTGCCGTTGTAAAAACGGTGCGCGCCCTTTGGCATGCCTGACACCACGGTTTGAGGACCCTGCGCGAAAAGCGCTCATCATCACGAGACAAAACAATCAGATATGATGCCAGAAGGTAGCCCTCAGACCGGCACCTCCATGAGCCCTCCTGATACTCAACTCCAGCATCATCCCCGCCGCGGCGCGCAGGCGATGCTGCTCTCACTCATCTGCTTTTCCGGCAATGCTTTGCTGCTGAAGGATCTTTCCTCGCATCGCAACATCGATCCCTGGATGTCGCTGACCTTCCGTGCGGCCGTCGGGCTGCTGTTGACGATCATTCTCTTCGCCCCTGCAGGCACGCTGAAGCTCCGCCGCTCCTTCCAAAGCTGGCTGCTCGCCTCACGCGGTGTGCTTGGGGCGTTGGGCACCGCAGCTTACTACACCACCATCGGGCCGCTGGGAGCTGGCAAGGCCACCCTCATTGGCAATACCTGGACTATCTTTGCCGCCATCATGGCCGCTTTCGTTTTGCATGAGCGTCTTGGGCTCGTGAAGCTCTTCGGCATTCTGCTGGCGCTGACCGGCCTGAGCCTGCTCACCGGACTGGCACCCGGTACGATGGCACGCTTTGGGCATCACGAAATGATCGCCCTTGTCGGAGCGGTGCTTGCTGCAGCCGTCGTCGTCGTGATCCGTCAGCTCACACGCACAGAGACCAGCGCCACCATCTTCTCCTCTCAGTGCATTTATGCGCTGCTGCTTTCCTTGCCACTCGCTGCTGCTCATTTCACGTCACTCAATACCATGGACGTGGTGCTGCTCACAGCGGCTGCGTTGTGCGCCAGCATAGGTCAGCTGGCCATGACGGAGGGCTTCCGTTTCCTTTCGGTTGCTGCAGGTGGTGCCTTTCAGATGACGGTGCCTGTCGTCATCTCGCTTTCCAGCATCACCCTGTTTGCCGAACCCTTCACCGTCGCGCAGGCGCTCGGCGGCGTGCTGGTGCTCTGGGGCTGCTATCACACCGTCGTGGGTGGGTTCAGCAAGAAGCCCGCCGCCAGCTGACTCAAAACGCAAACCCCACCGTCACATGCAGGAAGCCGCTCTGCTCTCCCGTGCGGCGGTTGGGATTGTGCCCGTAGTCAATGCGGATGGGCCCAAACGGCAGCTTGTAGCGCAAACCCGCGCCGATGGCCTCACGGAAGTCTGAGGAATACGACAGAGGAGACGAGTTGTTTCCCTGGCCCAGGCTGCCGATGTCACCAAAGATCGCGAACTCCAAATTGGTCATGACCTCATACGAAAATTCAGCGCTGGCAAACAGCGCCGAGGTTCCTCCCAGCGGTGTGCCTCCCGGCGTCACAGGCCCCAGTTTGCGCATGCCAAAGGAGCGCACGCTGAATGGACCACCGTTGAACACACGGCTGTCGATGGGGATTTTGTCCGCCGTCGCTCCCTGGATCGTTGCCAGCTGCGCCCCGGTGGCAAAGCGGAACTTCTTGGTGATCGGGATGTACCAGGCGCCTTGCAGATCTGATCGCACAAAGCTCACACCTGATCCCAGGGCATCGGTGGAGCTCTCGATTCGCCCGGAAATATACCAGCCTTTCTTGGGCAGCACCGGGCTGTCCCGTCGGTCATACATCGCATTGCCACCCACGTTCATCAGTGAGTAGTTCGTGGGTCCCGTCTGCTGCAGCGTCAGTATTTTGGAACTGACCGTGTTGGCTGTCGTGCCGATGAATAACGAATAGCTCAGCGCCTGATTCACCCGCCTCGCCACATCCAGGCTCAGGGATGTGCCCACTCGGTCATATTCGAAACGATTGAACTGCTCCAGCGCCAGGCGTGTTGTCATGGAATACTGCGAATCAAACACCGCCGGGTTGGTCAGACTCACAAAGCCTACCGGCCCCGCCATGCTGTAGCTCAGTTCTGCCGCCAGCGTGTTGCCCGTATCACGCCAGTTCGTGTTTTTATAAGTCACACCAAACTGCGGTCCAAGGAAAGTGTCATAGCCCGGCTCAAAGCCGATGGTGACAGGCTTGGTCTCCTCGCCCGTGATTCTCAGATTGCCCTCAGCCATGTTGCCATTTTCAGGCAGCACCTTGGTGTCCAGCAGTGCAAACATCCCCGTGTCCAGAGCCCGCTTGAAAAGGAAGTCGGCCTCTTCAGCTTCGTAAATCTGGCCCGTCAGTGGTTTGAATTTCGCCAGCAGCACGCGTTTGGCCCCGCGGCTGAAGGCTTCATGCGTCGTGATCCGATTGATGCGCACGCGGTCACCGGCCTGCACTCGAAACACCACATCCACCGTGCCGCCGGATTTCCCCAGTTTGTAGTCTGCCGTGGTCGTTGAGTGCAGCCAGCCATGCTCGGCACAGATCGAATCCAGTCGCTTCTGGATCTGCTGCACCCGGGCTTCATTGAAGGGCGTCCCGCTTGCCTCCGTCATCTCCGCCCGCGTCAGTTTTTCCAGCTCCGGCGGTGATCCCGTGATGGATGCCTGGCCAAAGGTAAACTTGGGTCCCGTTTTGATCTCCAGTGTCAGATCACGCCGCATGTCCGGACCGGCGGTAGGTGCAGGCAGCAGCATTGCCTCTGCATTCAAATACCCTTCGGCGCGCAGGCGCCGCTGCACCAGCCCAGCGCCCTGCTGCATGTCAGCCTCCACCCATTGCGGCAGTTTTTTGTCCACGTCCTCACGCTCCAGCGTGGGCTTCATCAGGTACTTCTTCAGCTCTTCCTCGGGCAGCGGCATTTCGCCTTTCAGAGTCACCGTTCCTACTCGCACAGCCTTGCCTGGTTTGACGGTCAGATGAATGCCCCCGGGTTCCATCTTCCATGCCGTTTCAGCGTCCGGCCATCCTGCGCGGATGAAATGCTGGCGCACAAAAAACGCCAGGTCATCCGCCAGAGGTTCACCGGGTGTGCCGCTGCCATTCAGCGTCAGCTGGTCCATCAGCATGCTGCGCAGATCCTCCCACTGGGCCTCTTCCACGCCATCCACGTGAACCGTCGTCTGGCCAAAACGCACTTCATATCCCCATGCGTTTCCCAGCACGCAAAACAGCGCCAGCAAAACCAGCCCGCTGCACCGCAGCCGACCGGCATTCGTCATTCTGTTTTCGTCATTCGTCATTTTACTGTGGGTCCTCATCCATGGCTCTCGCCGCCTTGCCAAATCGGAGCACATACCCCAGCAGCGCCTTCATGCGCCCTGATTGTGAAAAGCGGCCGATGAACCTGACTTTGGGGGTGATCTCATACATCGCCTGCATGCTGTCATTCGCACGGTCTGCTCCTGAGGGATTGAAGGTCGTGTGCAGCCTCGGCGGGTCGGGGCTCACCGTCTTTTTCTTGTGGAAAATTTTGCGGTAAGTCTCGGCGATCACCAGAAACGCCGCGCGCGTCATTGCTTCACTCGCCATCTGCGCATTGTCGCCGCCCAGCGTCATGCCCGTGCCCAGCAGCGTGACAATGTCCGCTTCGGACAGCGGCGGCGTGCTGGTAAATCGTGTCTTCGGATTCGACGCATCACCATAGACATACAGCGTGATGTCATTGCTCCCCACGCGCGACTCCCCTCGCACATCGAGCTTTGGCGTGAAGGGGTTGTCCGGATTCATCGTCACCACGCCCTTGGTGATCTTCAGCAGGCTGAACGGCAGTTTCAAAACCATGCGGTCCACATTCGCAAAGCCGGTCACTCGTGGTGCCGCACCCGTGCCGCCCACAGCGATGTCCGCTGAGATGGCTCCGTTCATCAGATTGCCCGCGATCACCACCGGGTCACGCGTCTTCACCTTCAGATCAAACGTCCAGTCCTTCAGCATCGGCGGCAGGGCCAGCTTTTGATCGACCTTCGAGGTCGAAGGCGGCGGTGGTGGAAGTTTTTCACCCTGCTGAATCATGCCCGTCACATTGGGCAGCAGATTCACCTCTTGGAAGATGCGGCCACGCACCGCCTCCACCGTTCCGCTCACGCGTGCCGCCTTCAAAGTTCCCACGCAGGCTATGTCTGCGTTCGCTCGCACGCTCGAAGTGGGATTCCGCATCACCAGGGCCTCACGGGCCTCCACCTTCAGATCAAATCGCGGGTCCTGTGTGTTGGCGGCATCCAGCGTTCCTCCCAGCCGCACCTTGCCACCGGCCAGCATCACCGAGATGTCCTCCAACGTCACCTTGCGATCATGGCTGCGCACCTTGACTCGCAGATCTCGCATGCTCGGCATGTCAGCGCTCACGAAGTCGATCTCCGGCGCGTTCATATCAAGCGCCGAATCGATCAGTGGTGCCTTCACCGTGCCGCCCACGCTCGCATGAAGTTTTAATTTCGCCGGCACGGATCTCACCACATCTGGGGCAAACTCGCGCACAAAACTCAAATCGCTCTCCGGCAGATCCAAGGTGGCCTTTAATGGAAGATCCTTCGCCAGCTCCGGTTGCTTCATCAGTTTCGTCAGCACCACCGGCACCGTCGCCTTCAGCGTCAGAGGTTGCAGAGGCGCCTGCACCACCTTCACATCGAGTAGCAGTTCATTCGCCTTCAGCGTCGTCAGCACATCGACCGTGGCGGGTTGAAACGATTTCGGCAGTCCGGGCGCTTTCAGTTCCTTCACACCGATTTTCACCATGGCATCCGTCGTGTCCAGCCGCCCGCCAATCTTCACATCCACGCTCAACAATCCCGGCGGCACACTCTTCACACCCGCCGCAGCCGCGATTTCATGTATTGGCAGCTCATGTGCATTCAGCACCACGTCCATTGGCACGCCATTTGTCACGCCAGTCTGCATCACATCAAAAGGCGCATATGCATGCCCGCTCATCAGCTGCCGCTCCTTTTGCCAGAAGCTCAACTCGGTCATTCGCGCTTCCTTGTCTGTCACCACGCCCTTGGTGACCAGCTTCCACGGTCCCAGCACCGCCTGCATCGTCTCGATCTGCGCCGTGGTGCCGGCAAAGGTAGTCTTCAAGTTCATATCCGCCGCTTCCGGCATGCCTGCCACCTTCGCCTTCACCACCTGCATCTCCACACGTCCTTCACCGCGCCATGGGCTCGCGTCACCATTGAGGGTCAGCTTCAGCGCAAGACTTCCCGACTCAATGGCGGGCGCTTTCACCGCAGCCAGCAGCGGGTTCAAACTCGCGAGCACTGGCAGTGCGATGTCTCCATTCAGATCAAATCCCCATGGCGCCTTTAGCTTCGCTTGGCCCTTCAGATCGATGCGGTTCTGCTCATCCACCACGATGCTGCAGGGCTGAAGTGTGGCGGTGCCATTGGCCACATTCACTTTCACCGTGATCACTGGCAGCGGAGCCCCGCCGTAGCGGCCTTCCGTCACGCTCAGATCGACATCGGCGGTCGCGTTCATCACATCATTCACTTTGAAGGCCGCTTTGCCCGCAGTGGCGATTTTCGCCGTCACTAGTTGCGGCTGCGGTGGCAGCCCTACCGCTTGCATCAAGGCCGCCGGATCATCGATTTGGATCTGCCACTGCGCATTCACGGGCATGGCATCCTCCATCATCATCGTCGCATTCAGATCCAAGCGATTTCCTGCGCCCAGCATCAGTGCAGGCACGCTCACTTTCGCCTCCTTTCCATCCAGGCTCACCTGCACCGCGAGCTTGGGCAGCTTATAAGTTTCAAAACCCAGGTCCGTGCCATTCACCTGCGCAGCGACCTGAGTCGGCGTGGCGCCGATTCCTTTGGCATTGGCGGTCAGTTCCACCCCCCCCCTCGCCGCGGGCGGCTTTGCCAGCAACTGAGTCACATCGGCAATCTTCGCGTTCACCTTGGCCGTCCAAGGTGACTTCATCACATCTTCCGCCAGCTTCGCCTCCAGCTCCGCCACCACTTCGTTCACCCCGCGCAGCACCTTCAGTTCCTTCACGCGCGCCACGCCATTTTTAATCTCCAGCGTGGTCGTGATCGAATCCAGCATGGCGCCCGCCGCCCGCACATCCGGAATGCGGATCTTGCCATCCGCTGCCAGTGTCATCGGCTTGAGCGGATCGCCTTCCGCATGCAAATCCACACTCACCGGCCCGAACTCGACTCCCTCCGGCAGCTTCAAGGCCTTCAATTCGCTCGATGCCAGATCCCGCACACGCACATCAGCCTTGGTTTGCAGCGTGCCTCCAAACATGCCGCGTGCCAGGGCCTCCACAACAACGGCTGCTTTGCCCATGCCCACATCGAGTTTCACGCTGGCGGCATCCTTGTCCCACTCGCTCAAATCCACCGCGAACGACTTCAGCTTCCCGCCATATGGCAGATCGAGTCCCGAAACAGTCATCGTATGCTGCCCCCATTGCACCTGCGCCTTCACATTCGCGACACGCAGGTTCCCGGGCTCCATCTTGAACTCGGCTAGTTCGAAAATCCCCGGCATGCCTTCGCCCACCCGCAGGGTCAGACCCCGCACCGTGATCTTCCTTCCGTCTGCCAGCGTCACCTCGGCATTCACATTTTCGATGTCGATGGCCTTTGGCCACACCAGCGGCGGCGGCTTGCCCGACGACGGCTTTTTCACTTTCACCTCCACCTTGGTGTCCTGCGTCAGCTTGCGCAGGTCCAGCGCCACATCCGCATCCTTCAGCACCACGCTCCTGATGATGTCCAGGTTCCGGGTTCGGATGAAAGTCCAGGCATCATAGTTCACCTCGACCTGCCCGATCGTCGCATGCTCCACCAGCGACCCGCTGGCTTCGATGTGGCTGAGCTTTAAATCCCGCAGGACGGAGCCTTCCACCTCCCATTTGAGATCGATCCCCGCCATCCGTGCTCCGCGATGGCCGCCATATCCAATCACCCAGCGCAGCAGCGGTTCATGGAAAATAACGGCCAGCACCAGCAGCACCAGGCCGGCCAGCATCAGTCGTTTGAACCATCGCCACCAGCGGCGGGTCTTTTTGGGGGCGTCAGAAGGCACGCTCATTCGATGCCTTAAATCGCAGCAAGTTCAATGCTAGCCGTGAATCCTTTTACTTCGCCAGGTCGCTTTCTGTCCACAAGGCGGTGCGGTCCGCCGTGGCGGCACGCACAGTTTTCACCTGCTCGGGCGTCACGGCGGGCGCTTTATTGCTGAAATTGGCCCTCACATAGCTCAGCACATCGGCGACCTGCTGGTCGTTCAGCCCCATGGGAGGCATTGGCAGGGGGGCGAGCTGCTTGAATTCCTGGCCATTCACACGAATCGGGCCGCTGAGGCCATGAGTCAGCATTTTGATCAGGCGCGCGGGATCTCCAGCCGCCCAATCACTGCCGGCG
>NZ_JBAQCR010000262.1:0-19351 GCF_049294395.1 Prosthecobacter sp. | reverse complement strand
CCCAGCATGACCTTGCCGATTTTTCAGGGTGGAAGGCTGCGGGCGAATTTGAAGGCCAGCAAGGCGGCTTACGACGAGACTCTGGCCAACTACCGCCAGAGCATTCTGGTGGCCCTGCAGGAAGTCGAGGACAGCCTCATCGATGCGAGAGCCTACGCCAAGCAGGGGCAGGCGCTGGATGCAGCCATCGCCGCCGCGCAGGAGACGCAGCGTCTGGCCGAACTGCGCTACCAGAAAGGTCTCGCCAGCTACTTTGAAGTCGTGGATGCCAACCGCACCGTGCTCAATGCCAAGCTGCTTTCCGCCCAGGTGGAAGGCCAACGCCTCATGGCTGCTGTGGCGATGCTGAAGGCTCTCGGCGGCGGCTGGCAGTGATCAGAGGCTGGTGCAAAAGTGGGGGACGGATGAGGGCGAAACATTCTGTTTGCCGATTCCTTTCATGCGGCGATGGAATTGAACCGGCTCAGCCAACCCCCAACTTCAAGCCATGCAATTGCGCACCCTTCTAGCCTCCCTCCTGCTTTCCAGTCAGGTTCTTCACGCAGCCGATCATGACATCGTCATCTACGGCGGCACCTGCTCCGCCGTCATCGCCGCTGTGCAGGCCAAGAAGATGGGCAAGAGCGTCATTGTCGTCTCGCCTGACAAGCACCTCGGCGGATTGAGCAGTGGCGGCCTCGGCTTCACCGACACCGGCAACAAAGCCGTCATCGGCGGCCTCTCCCGCGACTTTTACCATCGCGTCTGGCAGCACTACGACAAGGACTCCGCCTGGGTGCAGCAGAAGAAATCCGAATACGGCGGCAAAGGCCAGGGCACGCCTGCCGTGGATGGCGAAAACCGCACCATGTGGATCTTTGAGCCGCATGTGGCGGAGCAGATCTTTGAAGATTACGTCAAGGAGTTCGGTCTCGAAGTCGTGCGCGACGAGTGGCTGGACCGCGCCAAGGGCGTGAAGAAGGACGGGGATAAAATCACCTCCATCACCACCCTCAGCGGCAAGACCTACGCTGGCAAAATGTTCATCGATGCGACCTACGAAGGCGATTTGATGGCAGCTGCCGGCGTGGATTATCACGTGGGCCGTGAGGCGACTTCTGTGTATGATGAGAAGTGGAATGGCATTCAGGTCGGCGTGCTGCATCACCGCCACCACTTCGGCGCGGTGAAGGAACCCATCAGCGCCTACAAGGTGCCGGGAGATCCCAAAAGCGGCGTTCTACCACGCGTGAGCACGGAGTCTCCAGGTGAGTACGGTGCTGGCGACAAGCGCGTGCAGGCCTACTGCTTCCGCTCCTGCTACACGAATGATCCGAGCAACCGCATCCCTTTTCCCAAGCCTGAAGGCTATGATGCAAACCAGTACGAAATCCTGCTGCGCGTGCTGAACGCAGGCTGGGGCGAGTTCTTCGAGAAGTTCGACCCCATCCCAAATCACAAGACCGACACCAACAACCACGGCCCCTTCAGCTTCGACAACATCGGCTACAACTACGACTACCCTGAAGGCAGTTATGAAAAGCGCCGCGAGATCATCGCCGAGCACCGCCAGTATCAGCAGGGCTTGCTGTGGTTCGTGGCCAACGACCCCCGCGTGCCCAAGAAGGTGCAGGAAGAACTGCAGACCTGGGGCCTGCCCAAGGATGAATTCACCGACAACGGCAACTGGAGCCACCAGCTCTACATCCGCGAAGCTCGCCGCATGGTCGGCAGCTATGTGATGACGGAAAACGAACTCCTCAAAAAACGCCCCACTCCGGACAGCGTCGGCATGGGCAGCTACGGCATCGATTCGCACAACATCCAGCGTTACATCACGCCTGAAGGCAATGTGCAAAACGAAGGCGACATCGGCGTGAGCACCAAAGGTCCCTATGAGATCGCCTATGGTTCCTTGGTTCCCAAGAAAGGGCAGGGGAGCAACCTCCTCGTCCCCGTTGCCTTGTCCGCCAGCCACATCGCCTACGGCAGCATCCGCATGGAGCCCGTGTTCATGATCCTCGGCCAGAGCGCGGCCACCGCCGCCGTACTCGCCATCGACGACGGCATCCCGGTGCAGAATGTGCCATATGAAAAGCTCAAGACGCAGATTCTCAAAGACGGCCAGATCCTGCATTTCGACGGCCCCACCACCCTGCGCGGCATCGATCCGAAATCCCTCAAAGGCATCGTCATGGATGACACCGATGCCAAGGTGACGGGCGAGTGGAAAGAAAGCGGCGCCGCCAAGGCTTTCATCGGCGACGGCTACAGCCACGATGGCAACACCAAGGACGGCAAATGCAGCCTGCGCTTTGAACCCAAGCTCACCAAGCCCGGCAAATATCGCCTCATGCTGGCCTCCCCGCCCAACAGCAACCGCGCCAGCAATGCTCCTGTGGAAGTCCAGTACGCAGGTGGCGTGAAGAAAATGAAGATCGACCTCAAGTCTCCCAAAGCAGGCGAAGGCCTGTTCTGGATCGACCTCGGTGAATACGAGTGTGGCAACGACACCTCCATCACGATTTCCAACGAAGGCGCGGACGGCTACGTGGTCGTGGATGGCGCACGCTGGCTGCCGGTGGAGGACTGAGACATGAGCAAGGCTGCGTTGCTGCGACGCTACCATCTAGTTCTGGGCCTCTTCATCATCGGTCTGATCCTGAGCGGACTCACGGCCTTCCCCCTGCTGCATGAACTGCGGCTGATGGCCTCCTGGCTCGGCATCCAGCATCACGCCGAGTACGCCAGTCATGGCGGGCTGTCTTTCTGGATCGGTTATGTCTGGCATGGGCTGGAGGTCACTCAGGCGCAGTTTCCTTTCGTCGCCTACGGCACGGACTGGCTGGCGTTCGGCCACATCATGATCGCGGTCTTTTTTATCGCCGGGCCCTGGCGCGATCCGCTGCCCAATGCCTGGGTGCTGAAGGTGGGCCTCTTTGCCTGTGCCGCAGTTGCTCCCCTGGCACTGATCTGTGGCGCGGTGCGCTGCATTCCTCTCTACTGGCGGCTGGTGGACTGTTCTTTTGGCCTTTTTGGGGCTCTGCCGCTCCTTTATTGCCTGCATCTGGTGCGCCAAATGTCCGCAGGAACTTCACGCAATTCGTAATTTTCGCCTTTTCCAGGGCGTATGCTGAACGACCCCTACCTCATTGTCATGTCCACCATCCGTCATTTGATCCTCATCACCGCAGCCTGTGCCACCAGTGCCTTTGCGGCGTACCCTACCTTCAACACGACGGTGCCAAACGGCGGCCAGCGTGGCACGGAGGTCAAGCTCACCGTCACGGGGACCCAGCTGGCAGACTTTGAGAGCATGATCTTCTTCTCCCCCGGCTTCACCCAAAAGAGCGTGGACAAGGTGGAGCCCAACAAGGTGCAGCTCACCATCGGCATCGCTCTGGATGTGCCTCCTGGAAATCACCTCATGCGCATCCGCACGAAGTCCGGCATGTCACATGCCCGCCAGTTCTTCGTGGGCATCTTCCCGAACGTGGATGAGAAGGAGCCCAACAGCGACTTCGAATCTCCCCAAGTCATCCAGCTGAATCAAACGATCGAGGGCGTCGTGCAAAACGAAGACGTGGACTACTACCGCGTCAGCCTCAAGAAAGGCCAGCGCCTCTCCGTCGAAGTGGACGGCCTCCGCCTCGGCTACACCGTGTTTGACCCCTTCCTGGCCATCATTGACAAAGACCGCTTCGAAAAGGTGATCTCTGACGACACCATCCTCCACCGTCAGGATGGTTACTGCTCTTATGTGGCTGAAGAAGATGGCGACTACACCGTCATGATCCGCGAATCCTCCTACCGTGGCGGTGGCAATTCCTACTACCGCCTGCACGTCGGCGGTTTCCGCCGCCCTGATGTCGTCTATCCCGCCGGTGGCAAGATCGGCTCCAAGACCAAAGTGCGCCTCATCGAGCGCGACAGCTCCTTTGAAGAAGAGGTTCAGCTGCCAGCGGAAATCGACCCTGACTACATGCTCTTCTCGAAGTCCCAGGAGCCCGCTCCTTCCGGCAACCCATTCCGTCTTGTCAACTATGACAACGTGCTCGAAGCCGAGCCCAACGATGAGCAGGCGAAGGCCACGGTCGCCCCAGGTTCCCCAATCGCCCTCAACGGCATCATCGAGAAACCCGGTGACATCGATTTCTTCAAAGTGCCGCTCAAGAAAGGCATGACGCTGGAAGTGCAGGCCTTTGCTCAGAGCCTCGGCTCCCCGCTCGACAGCGTGGTGAACATCTACAATGCCAAAGGCGGCTCCATCAGCGGCAACGACGACGGTGGTGGCCGCCGCCGTCTCGACAGCAAGTTCAAAGTCGCCATTCCAGCGGACGGCGACTACTTCGTGCGCGTGGCCGATCATCTGGAACGCGGCGGTGCCAACTACGTCTATCGCCTTGAACTCATCGCCGCAGAGCCTGAGGTCTTCTTTGCCTCGCCTCAGTACTCGGTGAACGACAACAACTACCGCCAGTTCATCGCGGTTCCCAAAGGCGGACGGTATGCCACGCTCGTCAACGTCAGCCGCAACAACGTCGGCGGCGACTTCAAGTTTGACGTCCAGAACATGCCCCAGGGCGTGAAACTGCTCACCGAAATGGCCCCGAAAGACCTCGGCAGCGTGCCGTTGCTTTTTGAAGCCACTGCGGATGCACCACTCGGTCATCAGGTCGTCCCCATCTCTCTCAATGCCGTCGATCCGAACACCAAGACACGTGGCAAGCTGCGCCAGGAGTTCGACATCGTGCGCAATGGCAACGTCGTCTACTACACCCAGATCGAAGACCGCCTGCCCGTCGCCGTCGTGGAGGAGGCTCCCTACTCCCTCGAAATCGTCAAGCCTGCCGTGCCGCTGGTGAACAACGGCATTCTCGAACTCAAGGTCGTCTCCAAGCGCAAGGAAGGCTTCAAGGCCCCCATCCGTGTGCTCATGATCTGGAAGCCCAACGGTGTCAGCGCCTTGGGCGAGCAGACCATTCCGGAAGGCCAGAACGAGTGCGTCTTCCAGCTGGATGCCAATGCCGGAACACCGGCCGGTTCTTGGAATTTCACCGTCATGGGCGAGGCCGATGCCGGCAAGGGCCGCATCTACAATGCGTCTCCATTCACGGCAGTCGTCACCGCGCCGGCCTACATCACCGCGCCGGCCATCCCGCTCGTCGCCGTGGAGCAGGGCAAGGAAGCCGTCATGGTCGCCAAGCTGGAGCAGCTCCTGCCATTCGATGGCGAGGCCACCGCCCAGGTTCTCGGCGTCCCGGACACCATCCCGATCGAGCCTGCCAAGATCACCAAGGACACCAAGGAAGTTTCCTTCAAGGTGAAGACGAACGACAAGTCGCCCATCGGCAAGCAGGCCAACCTGTTTGTGCGTGTCGATGTTCCTGTGAAGGGCACCAATGCCACCACGATCCATCGCATTGCGCTCGGCTCCATCCTGCGCATCGACGCCCCTCGCAAGGTGGTCGCTCCGCCACCTGCAGCCCCCGTTCTCGCCGCCAACAAGCCCAAGGAAGCCCCCAAGCCTGCTGCTCCGGCCGCTCCCAAAGTTCTCTCCCGCCTTGAGCAGCTCCGTCTGGAAGCCGCCGGCGCTAAGAAATAAGCCGGCTATATTCAGCTTTGAATTTGTGATGAGGAAGGCTGCGGCCTTCCTCATTTCATTTGGCGTGAGGCAGATCCCAGGCCTTCAGCCACTCCACCTTCGTGCGCTTGAAGCCCTTCTTCAGCAGGCGCTCCTCCATGTCTCCCAGATGTGCCGCGCCGTAAAAGATGGCAATGCGCTTTTTCCCGGCTGCAATCTCCTTGTCCATGACCTGCAGCGCCACCTTGTTCCGCTCGCCCACGAGCACGGTGCCGTCGCCGGTTTCCATGCCCGCCATGATGTCCTCCACACTGTCGAACTCCTGAGCTATCATGCGCTTCAGCTCCGTGCTGCTGTCCTTCATCGTCAGAATCTTCAGCAGCATCACCATCCCGGCGGCATCGGAATTGACCCCGCGCTTTTCGTTGACCTCTTTCTGCGCCTGCGCGGCCTTGAGGTAGAGCGAAAGGAAGCTCTCCTGCTTCTCGGTCTGCGTCTGAGTAAACTGGGACATGTCCATGTCCGCATGCACGAAATTCTTCGCCGTGTAGTCGATGCCTTCGAGCTGGCCGTGCAGCTTCAGCGTGTCGCGCATCATGGTCTGCAGCTGGCCCACCCACTGGAGCTTTTCCGCCTGCTTCTTGGCCTCGGGTTTGCCCCGTTCCTCAAAGGACGGGCCGACGAGTTCGTACAGCACCGCCTCATAGCCTTTGAACCGCACGTTCAGTCCATCGAAATACGCCTTGTCAGCGATGTGGATGGCCCCCACGAGATCCACTTTGACCTTCTGTGGCGACTCATAGCTCACCACCGCCGTTTGCAGGCTGTCGCTCTCATCCTCCTCCACAAACCGGATGAAGTTCGTGGGCTCTTCCGCTGCCGTCAGCACGGCAAAGGCCAGAGTGGCTTGCAGCAGCAGAAATCGTTTCATGGTCGGCCTCCTTGTTTCAGCCTTCCGTCTTGAAAATGCGTGCGAAGAAGGCCTTCATTTCCTCCCAGGAGGCCTTGTCGGCGGCTTCGTTGTAGGCTGCACCTTTGCTGTTGTCATTGCCCGCAGCCTTCTGCGTGAAGGCATGCACCGCGCCGGGGTAGCTCACCAGCTTGTAGTCCACCTTCGCGTCCTTCATCTCCTGCTCAAACGCGGCGATGTCCTTGGCTGGCACAAAGGGGTCGTCCGCGCCATGCAGCGCCAGCACCTTGCCCTTGATGTTCTTGCCGTCGGCAGGAGTCGGGGAATCGAGCCCGCCATGGAAGCTCACCACACCCTTGATCAGTGCGCCACTGCGGGCCAGCTCGATCACTCCCGTGCCGCCAAAGCAGTAGCCGATGGCGGCGACTTTGGAGAGGTCCGTCTGCGGGTCCTTGTCCAGCACCTCCAGCGCGGAAAGCATGCGTTCGCGGTACAGCTTGCGGTTGCCTTTGTACTTGCCGGCCTCCTTGCCAGCTTCTGGAGGCTGCGGGCGGATGCCTTTGCCATAGATGTCGGCGGCGAAAACATTGTAGCCGAGCTCCGCCAGCATGCGGGCCCGCATCTTCTCGTTGTCGCTCAGGCCGGTCCACTGGTGGATGATGAGCACAGAGGGCAGCTTGCCCGTCTTGGCGGTATCGACGACGTGCAGGCCTTCGCAGAGCACGTCTCCAGATTTGTATTCGACGACAGTTTCCTTGATCTCAGCCTTCAGCAGGTTGGTGGAAAGGAGCAGGGAGGAGATGAAAAGCAGAGCGCGGTTGGTTTTCATGGTTGTGGGGGCAGTGTACACAGAAGGAAGCGAGTTTTCCAACTCGTTTCCCGGATGAACTCGAAAGATGTTTCTACTTGAGTTCTTGAATGCGGATGTTTTTCCACATCACTTCCTTGCCCACCGCTTCGGTTTTTTTGCCAATCCCGTGCACCTGCAGGGCGATGACGCCCTCGGCGGTCATGTCATCGGTGAAGTCCGCAGCCAGGACCCCATTGATGAAAGTCTTGATGCTGCTGCCACGGCACTCGATGCGCGCCTGGTTCCACTCTCCCTGCCTGAAGGCCTTGCGCGCCGCCTCGTTGTTCTTCAGATCAAAGAGCCAGCCACGGCGGCCTTCGTCATACACGCCGCCCGTGAAGGCACGCGCACTCGGATCAATCTCAAACTGGTAGCCATGCACCCGATCCGCCGGGAATTTCTTCTTTTTCCCCGCGATCTCCACTTCCGTCTCCTGCGTGTAGTAGTTGCTGCGGAACTGAATCCCCGAGTTCATCGACGGATCGACCTTGAACTCGAGTTCCATGATGAAGTTCCCGTACTTCTTCGTCGTGCACAGGAAGGAGTTTCCCGTGTCCGGCACCGTCTTGCCCACCACCGCACCATTTTCCACACGGTACTCCGCCTTGCCGCTGTGCTGCTCCCAGCCTGCGAGAGTTGTGCCATCAAACAGAGGGACAAAAGCGTCCTCGGCATGCAGGGCGGCAGTGAGGGTGAAAACAGCGGCGAAAGAAAGCAGACGGTTGGTCATAAGGCGGTGGTAAACGGCCTGCCGCACACGGTCTTTCTCCTCTCCTGCATCAAGAACCGTCACACTCCGGTCACAAACCTTGTCCGGTTTTGGCTCGCACTGCGGGATGAACCCGCTAAAACATCCGCAGACTGCTCCAACCCAACTCATGAAGCGCTACTCCCTCGGCATCGACTACGGCACCAATTCCTGCCGCTCTCTCCTCATCGACCTCGACAACGGTGCCGAAGTCGGCTCCACCGTCTTCAATTACCCGAGCGGCGAGATGGGCATCCTGCTCGATCCCAAAGACCCGCACGTCGCCCGGCAAAACCCGCAGGACTATCTCGACGGCCTCGAAGCCGTGGTGCGCGGTGCTCTCCAGCAGGCGCGGACAAACGTCCCCGGCTTTGATCCCGCTCAGGTCATCGGCATCGGCATCGACACCACCGGCAGCACCCCCATTCCGGTGAACAAAGAAGGTACTCCACTCGGCCTGCTGCCCGAGTTTAAGAACAACCTCAACGCCATGGTCTGGCTCTGGAAAGACCACACCGGCTACGCCGAGGCAGCAGAGATCACGCAGCTAGCCCATGAGATGCGGCCCAACATCATCGCCAAATGCGGAGGCATCTACTCCAGCGAATGGTGGTGGAGCAAAATCCTCCGCCTCCGCCGCGTGGACGCCCAGGTCTTCGAGGCCGCATTCAGCTTCGTCGAGCACTGCGACTGGATTCCCGCCGTGCTCACCGGTAACACCGATCCCCTCACGCTCAAGCGCGGCGTCTGCAGCGCCGGACACAAGGCCATGTTCAGCACCGAGTGGGGCGGCCTCCCGGACAAAGAATTCCTCGCCAAGCTCGATCCCGCCCTCGCTGATCTCCGCGACCGCCTCTATTCCGTGGCCCACACCGCCGATGTGAAGGCCGGCTCTCTCTGCGCCGAATGGTCCCAGCGCCTCGGTCTCAAAGAAGGCATCGCCATCAGCGTCGGCACCTTTGATGCGCACATGGGCGCGGTCGGCGCAGGCATCAAAGAAGGCACGCTGGTCAAAATCCTCGGCACCAGCACCTGCGATCTCATGATTGCTCCTACCAGCAAACCGTTGGCAGACATCCCCGGCGTCTGCGGCATCGTGAACGGCTCCGTGCTCCCCGGCTACTACGGCATCGAGGCCGGACAGAGCGCCGTGGGCGACATCTTCCTCTGGTTCGTCAATCACCTCGTGCCCGACACCTACGGCACCACCGTGGGCGAAAAATTCGTCAACATGGAGAAGGCCATGCTCGGGAAAAAGCCCGGCTCCACCGGCCTGCTCGCGCTCGATTGGAACAACGGCAACCGCACCATCCTCGTCGATGTCCGCCTCACCGGCCTGCTCCTCGGCCAGACCCTCCACACCGAGGCGCACGAAATCTACCGCGCCTACATTGAAGCCACCGCCTTCGGTGCCCTCACCATCATCAAACGCGTCGAAGAATACGGCGTCAAAATCGAGGAAGTCATCAACACCGGCGGCCTCTCCATCAAAAACGCCACCCTCATGCAGTGCTACGCCGACATCATCGGCAAGCCCATGAAAGTCAGCCAGAGCGAGCAGACCTGCGCCCTCGGTGCGGCCATCTTCGGTGCCGCCGCCGCCGGGGCAGGGGACATCCACACCCTCCAGTCCCAGATCACCGCCACCCGCGAAAAAGTCTATTACCCCATTCCCGAGAACCAGGCCGTTTACGCCGAACTCTACACCCTCTACCGCACCCTCCACGACGCCTTCGGCACCACCGAATGGAGCGGCAAGATCAATCACGTCATGAAGCAGCTCCTCGACATCCGCGCTCGGCAGAGCTGAGGGGAGGGCTTGTTTTTGAGCCGAGCTCGGCTAAACTCCCTCTGTGGAAACAGAAACCCTGGCCCGCAAACTTGGCACTACCACGCACCTTTCCCCTCTTTTGATGAAGGCGCGTCGGCTGGGGCTGCGTGTGCCTGAGGATCTGCGCACGCTGGCTGTTCAGCGGGGGTGCCGTCACTACTGGCAGGGAGATGAGCCTGCGGGCGAACTTGTCCCCGTGGAAGTCTTCTCCAACGAGGAACTTGCCGTGGCGCTGCTTTCCATCGCGCAGGTTTACGATCCTTATTCGATCCGCTGCGGGGCTGCCATGCTCGGAGCGGAAGGGAATGATCCGCAGGTGCTGGCGCGGCTTGCGGTTTGGGAACGCAGCGAAATGGTCGTCGCCTATGTGGCGGCATGCGGTAGGAAATACGAACCGGACAATTCTTTTTGGACTGAACTGCTGGCGCTGCTGCCGCCCATGCCGGAGCCTAAAGACGGCGTGATGCCTCATCCCACCCGCTTCGTGGCGATGAATGGTTACGAGCGGCATGTGGGGAGGAAAACTACTTTTGAATGGCAGCGTCCACGGCGTTTTGCGGCATGACTAATGCTGAGATTATTGCCTCCACCCTGGATGGTTTGCTCGACCATGAGGTTTCATTGGTGGCTTATGGCCGTGCCTCCATCGCGCTTGGGTTCGATGACGTGCCTGCAGCCATTGGACGTTCATTGGACATGGATGTGATTTTACGCTTCTCCAAGTCCGCTGAACTTGAAGCAGATGACCAGTTTTGGGAGGCCCAGGCCCGGGTGAATGCAATCTTGGAAAAGCAGGGCCTCTACATGACACATCTGTTTCAAGAGGATCAGGTCTTTCTCCGCCCGGACTGGGAGAATTTCATCGTTCCGGTGCTCCGTCCGGCCACTCGCTTTCTGAAGCTCTTTCGTCCTCACACCATCGACCTCATTCTGACCAAAATGATGCGAGGCAACGACCCTCAGGACATGCAGGATGTGGAGTTCCTGATCCGACACGATGGCATCACCAGCGAACAGATGGAGCCCGCCTTTCGCGACGTGCGCATGCCGGACATCCAGGAACTGCGCGATGCCTTCGAACGTGCGCTGCCGGTGGTGAGGCGGTTGCTCGACACTTCTTCGCCCTCGTGAGCACCATGGACTGGCGCCACATCCTTTACCCAGCCCTGCTTATTCTGCTCCTCTGGCTGGGACCGTATGTGTCTGTCATCTTCCAGCAGGATTTCTCCAAAACCTCGCCGGACACCTCGGCCAGTGATCGCCGCCTCATCCGTCTCTGCCTGCGCGGCGTGATCGTCATCACAGCCGCCCTGCTCCTGCTCTGGTGGCTCGGCTGATGTGGAGGAAGCTCTTAGCCTCATTCTCGCAAGCTCCCCCCTCTCCCCGGCGTTTTCTCCCACTCATGACTTTCCGCACGCTTTCCCTGCTCCTCGCTCTCACCCCTGCGCTCCTGCCTGCCGAAGACTGGCCGCAGTGGCGCGGCCCGCGTCTCGATGGCACGTCCAAAGACACCGGATTTCCGATCTCCGCAGATGGCAATGTCACATGGAAGGTGGAGCTCCCCGGCAGTGGCCACGCCTCGCCCATCGTATGGCAGGATCGCATCTTCATCGTCGCTGCACTGCCTGAAACCCAAGAGCGCGCGCTTCTCTGTCTCGATCGCGCATCGGGCAAACAACTCTGGCAGTCCACGGTGGTCAAAGCGCCCATCGAGAGCATCCACAAACTCAACAGCCAGGCCTCCAGCACTCCCGCCACTGATGGCGAGCGCATCTTCACTGCCTTCCTCGACAACACCGAGACTGACGCCACACGTGCGGCGAATGCCGGTCGAGTCATCGGCAAAGGCGAAGTGCCAAAGGGCACCGTCGTCATCTCCGCACACGACTTCAGTGGCAAACAAATCTGGCAGGTGCGCCCCGGCCTCTTCTCCAGCAAACACGGCTTCTGCTCCAGCCCCATCGTTTTTGAAGACAAAGTCATCGTCAATTGCGACCACGATGGCGACGGCTACATCGTCGCCCTCGCCAGAACCGACGGCAAAGAACTGTGGCGCATCGCACGCCCCAACAACACCCGCAGCTACTGCGTCCCGCTCATCCGCGACATCGGCGGCCGCACGCAGATGGTCCTCTCCGGCACGATGTGCGTCACCAGCTACGATCCCCGCACCGGCAAGCTCCTCTGGATCATCGACGGCCCCACCGAGCAGTTCGTCGCCTCAATCGTCTATAGCGATCAATCCGGCCTCCTTTACATGACCGGCGGCTTCCCCGAGCACCACCTCCTCGCCATCAAGCCCGACGGCAGCGGCAACGTCACCAACACCCACATCGTCTGGCGCACCAACAAAGGCGTGTCCTACGTCCCATCACCGCTCATCGAGAGCAGCCATCTGCTCAATGTCTCAGACTCCGGCGTCGCCCACTGCTTCGATGCCAAGTCCGGCGAGATCCAATGGGAGGAGCGCATGCGCGAGCACCACGCCTCTCTCACCAGCGCCGAAGGCCACGTCTTTTTCATCAACGACTTCGGCATCCTCCGCACCGTCCAGCCCGACAAAACCTACAAGCTCCTCGCCGAAAGCGAGCTCAAGGAAAAAGTCTTCGCCTCCCCCGCACTCAGCGAAGGCCAGATCTTCATCCGCTCCGAAACAAGCCTCATCTGCCTCGGCAAACGCACCACCAAAACAGCAGCACGGTGAGTGCATGGTTTCGCGAGACTGCCAGCAGACCACGATTGACCACCAGATGAGTTAGGAACGCCGCCGCCACTGCCATCTGGCGTTTCCCCTGGCGTGATCACCACAGTTCTGAAATCAACACCTAACGATGGAGCACAATCCGCCTGATTCACCGCTTTGCAGCTCTTGCGGACTGCATTCAGCGCACACCTTTCTCACGGAGATCATCAACGGAGTGATGACCAGCAGCTCATTGTGCGATGAGTGTGCAAGCCTGCGGCAGGTGGGCGCCGATGCAGATGGCATTTCGATTCATGATGCGAAGTGCTATTATTGTGGCGACAAGGCTGCGAGCGGATCAATGAACCAGGTATGGGAGTTGCCCGCTCGGAAGATGACGATGCACTACACCTGCCTTCGGTGCATGGGGCTTTACCACCAGTTTTATCTTGAGGCCCTCGGCTCTGTTCCTGGGCATCTCACCCCCGAGGATCAGCTCCAGCGCATGGAGGCAATGGTGGGGGAAATTGATTCCCGTGTGAGATCGATAATTTCTGAATGAACCTCCGTGAAGCAAGGTGTGAACGATCAATTTAGGTCATTTGCTTTTTTCTCGTCCACCCATGTAAATCAGAAACCTGGCGATTCCTTCAGTTAAAGCTCGTTTAGATCCCTTTCCACCCACTCTCCCCATGCTCCCCCGCACACTCTCCCTGCTCCTTGCAACCTCCCTAGCAGCCTTCGCTGCGGAACCCGTCCCCGCATTCCACGGCTCCATCGAAAAGCTCGATCCCGCCCTCGACACCCTGCTCGCCCCTGATACAAAAATCGAAGTCCTCGCCTCCGGCTTCAACTGGTCCGAGGGCCCCGTCTGGCGGGATGGCGGCATCGTCTTCTCAGATGTGCCGGAGAACACCGTCTTCGGCTGGAAGGAAGGCGACACCGCAGCCAAGGTCGTGCTCAAACCCAGCGGCAGTCTCAGCGGAGATGGGCAGGGCTCGAACGGCCTCCAAGTCGATGCCCAGGGAAATCTCATCCTCTGCCAGCATGGCGAGCGCCGCATCGCACGTCTGGAAAAAGACGGCACCTTCACCTCGCTCGCGGATAAATACGAAGGCAAGCGCTTCAACAGCCCCAACGATCTCGTCATCGCCAAGAGCGGCACCATCTTCTTCACCGATCCTCCTTACGGTTTGAAGAAAGGTGAAGCACCAGAGCTCCCGCAGCACGGCGTGTACTCCGTCACTCCTGCTGGCAAAGTCTCGCTGTTAATCTCAGACATTCGTTTCCCAAATGGCATCGCGCTCAGCCCCGACCAAAAGACCCTCTACATCGCCGTGTCTGATCCGAAGAACACTCGCGTGATGGCCTACGATCTTCAGGACGACGGCACTATAAAAAACGGCCGCGTCTTCTTCAATGCCCAGCCTCTCAAAAGTGCCGAACGCAAAGGCGGCTGCGATGGCATGAAGGTGGATGCCAATGGCAACATCTGGACCACCGGCCCCGGCGGCGTCCTGATCATCAGCAAAGAAGGCAAACACCTCGGCAGCATCCTCACCGGCCAGGCCACGGCAAACTGCGCCTTCGGCGGCGCTGACCGCAGCATCCTCTACATCACCGCAGACATGTTCCTGCTGCGCGTGAAGACGCTGACAAAAGGGCTCTAGAGCAATTCGTAAAATTCATTTCCCGATCAAGCCGAGCATTCCGATATGGACTGCGGTCGCGTAGTGAGGAACGAACGCAGCTACCGCTTTCGCCGGACTCGGGGACGCATGCGTGGCAGAAAATTCCCGTAAGCGGGAGCCGGTGATTCTTCGCCAGCCGGTCACTTGACGCACACCACGAGCCACTCGAAAGCAGCAGCTCCTCGCAGCGGCACTCCAATGCGCTCCGCAGAGGCAAAGTCTAAAAATACCGCTTCTTTTGGAAGTCAGTTTTGGAAACTGCTCTAACAAGGCAGGGGGCTTCTGACCTCGATCATGGTGAGTCAGGCCGCGTCACTTCAAACCGCAACCTCACCACCCTGCACAAGCTTCACCAGCGCCAGCGCATTCATCACCGCCTTCGGCACAAACGATCCCGGCTCCACATACTCAGGCAGCTTGCTCCCGTCAGCGCTGCGTTCAGAACAGTGCGCATTGGCACCATAGGGTCCGAGGCCATCGAGTGTGGGCGCCAGATGCCACAGGTGGTTGGCATCGCTCAAGCCACCGCGCGGCACAGAGACCGCCGTGAGATTCATCATCGCAGCGGCTTCGTGCCAGAGGTGAAAGAGAGCCTCAGACTCCACACCCCCCCGCCATGCAGCCGTGTGGCCCGTGCGTTTCGCCGTGAGTTTCGCGCCATTGTCAGCCTTGCCGCTGAGCAGCGCAAAAAAATCATCTGCCTGCTGCAATGCCGCAGGCTCCGTGGCCCGGCACTCCCACTCGGCCACGGCCTCATGCGGTACGCGATTCACAACGGTGCCCCCCTGCACCATGCCGATGTTCACCGTGCGTTCGGTTTCAGCATCGGTCATGTCCGCGATGTCCGGCAGCACACGGGCGAGCGCATCGATCGCATTGATGCCCTCATGGTGCTTGCTGCCCGCATGCGCGGCCTTGCCTTCGGCGCTGAGCCTCCACGTACTGCGCCCTTTGCGCGAGGTGACAATGTGCCAGCCGCGCTCATCCGCCGGCCCGCCTTCAAACACCAGCACCGCGCGCGCTTTCCCTCCGCAACGGTCAGTGGTCACACGGCCAAAATCGTCCCCCGTGATTTCTTCAGCGGCATTGGCAGCCACGAGCCAGTGCGTGCGCTCAAACACTTCCGGCGCAGCCTCCCGCAGGCTTTGCAAGATGAGCCAGATCAAGGCCGTGCCGCCTTTGTTATCCACGGTGCCCGGCCCATAGATGCGGCCTTCATCGGGGCGCTCGTCCCACTTGAAATCATTCAGCCGTTCTTCCTCGGGTGGAAACACCGTGTCTGAATGCGTGACGAGAACGATAGGTTCACCACCCTGACCGCGATGCGTGAGAAAGAGGTGATGGCCGGTGCCGGGAGTGATACAGGGCGCAAGTTCAGCCTCAAAACCCAGCGGCGCAAAAGCGGCTGCAGTCAGTCGGGCCACTTCATCCACGCCTTCAGAATTGGCGGTGAAGCTGTTGATGGCCACAAGACGGCGCAGGAAGTCGAGCGCAGCCGGGAGGTGGCGTTCAGCGGCAGATTGGAAAAGAGAAACATTCATCGCGGTACAGCGCCAATGCCTGGGCGGTTGGGCATGATCAGGTTGCCGCTGGCATCATACGTGATGCCCGTGAAGTCGTCATCGGCCACATAGAAATGCCCGTCGAGGTCGATCCAGTCGGCCCACGGCGCCAGATGCGCCGCTGCCGTGGTGCCCAGGCTGGTTTCGATCATGCAGCCCAGGAGGATCTGCAGACTGTGCTCCTTCGCCGCCGCGATCATGGCCACAGCAGCGTCCAGGCTGCCGCTTTTGAGGAGCTTGATGTTCACGCCATCCACGAAGTCGGCGAGCGCGATGACATCCTCCACCGTTTGCACGCTTTCATCCGCGAAGATCGGCGGGGGATTGCCTGGAAGCAGCGCACGCAGTTCCTCCCAGCCATCGACTCCAAGGCGGTGATGGATGGGCTGCTCGATCAGCGTCGGACTGTATTCCGCAACCTTCTCGATCATGAGCGGTGCCTCGGCCATGTCCCAGCCGCCGTTCACATCCAGCAGCAGTTTCGCATGCGGCGCAGCGTAGCGTGCGACGGAGACGGTGGCAATGTCCAGCCCCAGGTCACCAGAGCCGAGCTTGAGTTTGAGCACGGGAAATTGGGTGGCGATCTCGCGAACCTTGTCCGCAAAGACGTCGAGATCCTCGGGAATGCTGAAGGAGCGGCAGCCGGGAGGCGTGTGATGCACGGGCATGCCCAGCTTTGACTCGGCGTAGGCTGCCAGTGTCCGGCCGGTCTGGTGGCCGATGATGTCATGGCGCAGCAGATTGAGCGCGAGGCCTGCGGTGCGCGGCAGTACTTCCGGCAGCACGGCTTGATTGAGCACGGCCAGCGTCAGCGCCGGATCTTCTCCATAGTAGGGGACAAACGGGGCCTCAGTGACGAGCTCCCCATTCGAAACACGGAGCACCTGGCGCGTAGCCGAGGTGCCGTGGGCGATGCGAAAAGGCTCGCTGAGATGAAGGGTTTTGATCTCGAAGTGCAAGGCTCCCAGTCAAAGGTCAAGAGCCCCGCAGGTCAAGGAATCCTGTCTCGATCTTGTCTCGTGCTTCTCTTCCGAGTCACTGCGGCTTCGGATCGCGGCTGAACATGCGCTGGAAGAAGTTTTTCTTCCTGGCCGGCACCTCGACCGGCTCAGGTACGGGCGGCGGCGGCACCTGCGGAAAGCGCTGGGCTGCCTGAGCCCCCGACGTGGTGCGAATGTCTTCGCTCAGCGAGGTCTTGCGGACGCTTTCGGTGTCAGTCACGACCTGCGGCTGAATGAAAACAATCAGCTCCTTGCGGGTCACGCTGTTGTTGTCCGTGCGGAAGAGCTTGCCCAGACCGGGGATTTTGCCGAGGAAGGGGATGCCGTTCTGGCCGAGATTTTTCTCCTCGGAAATGAGGCCGCCGAGCACGATCGTGTTGCGGTCCGGGATGGTGACGGAGGTCACAAGCTGCTCGGTGCCGATGATCGGGACCAGGTTGGGTGTGATGAGCTGGGTGCCGATGAGAGTGTCGTTGATTTGAGAAATGGTGAGCGTGACTTCGCCATCGGTGTTGATCAGCGGCACGACCTCGAGTTTCAGAACCACATCCAGGTAGCTGGTGGTGGACGTGACGGTGCCGTTGAGGTTGGCGGCGTTCGTGACGGTGCTCGCCGGATACGGAACTTTGCGCCCGGAAGAGATGACCGCCTTCTTGTTGTTCAGGGCGAAAATGGAGGGCCGGGAGAGGACTTTGAAATTACTGTTCGTCTGCAGCGCGTTGAGGAAGATGCTCAGACCGCTGCCGGCGGCTCCATACAGGTTCAGGCCTGAGGTGGGACCGAAGGGCGCGGTAATCGCATTGTTGCGCAGGTCATTGATGGCGCGTCCCGCGCCGCCCGTCGTGCCAAGGATGTCCGTGCGGCTGGTGATGCTGCTGGCACTGAAGTTCTTGTTGGTAAGAGAGGAGATGTAATCCACCCCGGTGGTCATCGTGTCGGTGAGGGTCAGTTCGCCGATGACGGTGGCGAGGTAAACCTGCGAAGGCTTGCGGTCGAGCTTGTCGAGCAGGGCATCGACTTTGGAGATCTCCTCCTGCCGACCAATCACGATGATCGTGTTCGACATCGGGTCTGCGACGATGCGGCTCTTGCCGACAAGCACGGACACTGGGGCATTGTTTTCCGTGGGACCGGACACGACGTCAGCACGGGAGCCTCCAGTGCTTGTAGCTGATGATGTGGTGCCGGTGGTTCCTGTGGACGCACTGGCGGTGTCAGAGCCAGATGCGGAGGAGGCGGTGTTGCCCACCACGCCACCCCGTGTGCCCTGGGTGGTTCTGCCCCCAAGGAGCTGGCTGCTGTTCGTCGCCAGCACCTGCTGGCGCTGTTGTTGAATGCTGCCCCCGCCCGGCAGTTGGGTGGTGCCGGCGTTCACTTCCTGCAACCGGTCCACCAGCGCACTCAAGACATCCAGGGCGGCGGCATACTTGAGCTTGCGCTCATACGGCTCCGTGCTGTCCAGCGGCTTGTCAAATTCAGCAATGAGGCTGGCGACGTAGGTGTAGTCCAGCGGCGAAGCGACGACTAGGATCTGGTTCAAACGCGTGTCTGCCACCACCTGCGTGCTGGGCTGGGGATTCAGCGCATTTTGATTCGATGACAGCGATGAAGTGTTTGGCATGGACGGGGGTCTTGGGGCGTTGTTGTCACCGCCTTTGTTGTCTCGCCCATCACTGGCGGCAGAGCCACGGATGGTGTTCACGCCTTTCGTTTCCTTTTCCTGCGCCTGCGCATTCAAGGTGGCCTGGATGATCTGGGCGATCACTGCGGCATCGGCAAATTTGATGGGAATGAATTTCGTGACCAGCGTGGAGCCGGTGTCACCGAGATCAATGGCTTCGCGGATGCCGATGAGCTGCTTGACGATCGTGGCGCTTTCCGTGATCAGCAGTCCGGGCGGGGAAGTCACCGGTGTGATGCGGCCATAAGCACCCAGACCGACGTGACCTGAGAACATGGTGGCCGCGTCTTCAGGGGCGAGGTAGTCCAGCTTCATGAAGTAGGACACGATGCTTTCACCGTCAGGAATGTCCATGGCGCTGGTGTAAAACCTCACCCCATGGGAGAACTGGACGGCATTCGCGCTTTGATTGCGTGCTGGCAGGATCTTGGCGCTGTTGCTGCCAGGCTCGTTCACGATGGCGTAGCCGTTCGCGAGCAGTGAGGCCTCGATGAGCTTGATGGCCTCGGCCTTGGGAACCTGCTTGGGGGTGACAAGGCTGATCGTAGCCCCTTCAAAAATGTTGGTGTCCTTGATCAGCGTGTAGCCCGTGAGCTTTTCATAGATCGCCAGCAGGTCGGCCACGGGATTGTTGGCAAACTGCATCATGACGTTGTCTCCGGTGATCTGGAAGGCCTCCGCCTCTCCTGCGGGACCACCCGCGCCGTCAGCACTCATGCCGCCAGGACCACCAAAACCACCGCCCGGTGCTCCAAAGACACCACGGCGGCCAAAACCGCTTCTCCCTCCGCCAGGGAAGCCGCCTGCAGGAGGACGCGCACCGTCGGGAGG
>NZ_JBAQCR010000261.1:0-8589 GCF_049294395.1 Prosthecobacter sp. | reverse complement strand
AACGCTGATGGACGGGCGGGCTGTCGCCACACCCATCCTACGTATGGCGGGCATGCAAGCATTGGCTGCCCGATTTGCCTTGAAGTCTCCAACTGAAAACAAAGTCTCTTCTTCAGAGCCGAACTTTCATCGGCTCCGAAACAGACCCGTTTTCAATGTATTGTGGTATTATAGCCCGCTCCACAAACACCCAGGACATCGAGAAACCAGTGCCTCCCCATACGGACTGCGGTCGCGCAGTGAGGCACGAACGCAGCTACCGCTTTCGCCGTCCCTCGGGGCTCCCGCCTACCACAAAATACCCGAAAGCGGCAGCCCCCAATCCCTCGCAGCCCGGTCACCCCACGCCAACCACGCGACTTATGGCAGGGGAATCGAAACTGATTTTCGAAAAGCCGCAAGAAGGCACACTCCATCAGATCGTTTAAAAACCGGAGGCAACCTTCGGTTCTGCCGCACAGTGGCAGAGCAGCCTGGAAAGCACAGCATAGATCCCATCTCTGCTTCCTCTGCCTCTTTGCCCCTCTGCGGCCAATCGAACGTCCTCATGCCCGCCAAACCGGAATTGAGTTTTACGAACTGATATAAAACACGCAGGCCAAAGCACGCCGCACATCGCGCGCAGTCCACGCCTCCACCTTAGGCACACACTCATCCCGCAGAGAGACCGTCCCAAGCCCCCACTCTCACTCAGATCCCGACCCCGGCGCTGCGGCAGGCACCGCACCATTCCCACGCCGCGCAAACATCCCCGGCTTGAACGTCGTCACCCACACCGGCGAGCCCCATGAGCTAGGATAGCGCGACGTGTACCGCACCGTCTTCTCCTTCAGCGGCGTCCCCGGCGCCGGATGCGGCGCCTCCATGTCATGGTAAAGGTACTCATACGAACCATGCGGCGAAGCCACACGGTCATAGTACCCCATCCCGCCCGGGCGCGATTCACTGTACGGGTAGAACCCGCTCCGCTCATACGGTCGACCATGCGGGCGCAGACCGCTCACATACGCCGGAGATCCAAACGCAGGCGGAGCCACCTTCGCCGAAGTCGCCGTCGTCCGCGCCGGCACCGTGCGCCGGTACAAATCACCCGTGCAAGACACAAGCCCACCAGCCATCACCAAGGCGCCAACAAGCAAAAGCGAAGTTTTCATAAAAAGCGAAGCAGTAAAAAGTTCAGAACAACAGCACCAGAGTAACAACCCCAAGCCCTCCTGTCTCTCACAATAATCGTCTCCCACCCGCCCAAAGGCTGTGCCGAAAGCCCAGCCCCGCACTCATCACCCAGCGCCCCAGGAGCGCGGGTCTCCGAACCCGCAGCATTTGCCACCCGCCCAGCGCGCCACCTTTCCCCACACCAATCCTGTGAATCATACAATCCTGTAAATCCTGTCCATTCATCCCGCCTTTCACCACCCACCGCAAACCAACAACCAACAACCAAGAACAACCCTCAAATCCCCAGCCTCAACTGCCGCCTCTGCTCCGGCGCCACCAGCGTCGAAACCCCGATCCCGATCAGCCGCAGCGGCCCCGTCACCAGCCGGTCCCGCGCCAGCAAATAACACGCCATCCGGTAGATCTCCCGCTCCGTCGTCACCGGCTCCTCCAGCCGGATCTGCCGCGTCAGCGTCGTGAAGTCACTGTAGCGCACCTTCACCTGCACCGTCATCGCGCCCACCCCGTGCTTCCCCAGCGTCTGCGCCACATCCAGCGCCATCTCCTTCAGCGCCGCCCGCAGCACCGGCCGCGCGTCCGTGTCATTGAGAAACGTGTTCTCCGCGCTGATGCTCTTGCGCTCCTCGCTCAGGTCCAGCTCACGCTCATCATTCCCCAGTGCCCGCTGCCGCAGCTTCGCCGCAAACGACCCCGCCACCGCCTCCAGCGCCTGCGTCGAGTCCTGCAGATCCCCGATCGTCCGCAGCCCCAGCGCCTCCAGCCCCTGTGCCGTCACCGGCCCCACCCCGTGGATAGCGCTCACCGGCAGCGGTCGTAAAAACGCGATCTTGTCCCTGTCGAGAATCACCGTCAGCCCGTCCGGCTTTTGGAAATCACTCGCCAGCTTCGCCAAAAACTTGTTCGCGCTGATCCCCACACTCGCCGTCAGCCCGCACACCTCGCGGATGCGCCGCTTGATCTCCGCCGCCATCGGCCGCGCCGCTTCAATGGCAGCATCCACCTCCAAAGCCGGGTCCGCATGCGCGCTCACATCCAGGTACGCCTCATCCACAGACACCTGCTCGATCATCGGCGTAAACTCCTGCAAAATCGTCATAATTCGCGCCGACTCCGCCCGATACACCTCCATGCGCGGCCTCACAAAAATCCCCGCCGGGCACAGCCGCCCCGCCGTGCGTGAGGGCATCGCAGAGCGCACCTTGAACTTCCGCGCCTCATAGCTCGCCGCACACACCACCCCACGCTGATCCGGCGGCGACCCCACGATCACCGGCTTCCCCCGGTACTCCGGATTGTCCCGCTGCTCCACCGATGCAAAAAACGCATCCATGTCCATATGCATGATCACTCGTGGCATGGCCTTAACGTACGGCAGAAAATGGAGGTTGGATGTTCATTCAAGAGTCTCGCCCAGCATTCGCATTCAATGTCCAGCATTCAATGTTCGATGCCACAAGTCTCCTTCGCCCCACGCCATCGCAAACCCAGCGTACGTATTGTAGTTCCGCCTTTAGGCGGTTCCGGACGAGCGTCCCCAAAGTCCCGCCACTCAGGCACATATCGCATTCACTGTTCACAGTTCGATGCCACAAGTCCCCTTCGCTCCACGCCATCGCAAACCCAGCGTACGTATTGTAGTCCCGCCTTTAGACGGTTCCGGACGAGCGTCCCCAAAGTCCCGCCACTCAGGCACAAATGGAACCTTGCACCTGATGTCAGTCGATGGCGCAAATCACCACAGTTTTCCGGGCACCACCGCTCCCACACGCCCGATCTTCTTTACTGCGCGTGCAGCTTCAGATTCGCATACGCATCCTTCGTCTCCTCATAGCGGTACTCGTGGGCCTTCTCGCCATCATGCGCCTGCCGCTGACCTTCAAAAATGATCTTGTCCTTGTCGGTCAAGGCGCCGCTCACCACAAACAGATCTTCCAGCTCCTCCAGCACCTTGATCTTCACCTGCTTGATCACGTCATCCTTGTCCACCGTGTAAATGTACTGCTCACCCCCGAGTTCAAACGTCGACTTCTGCGGCACCAGCAGCGCATGTTTCAGCGCCCGCTGCATGCGGATGTTGCCCGTCTCCCCGTGCCGCAGCAGCCCCTTCGGATTCGGGAAGTCCGCGCGGAAGGGGATCGTGCCCGTCTTGTTGTTGAACTCACCCTCGATCACATTCACGCGCCCCTTCTGGTCAAAGAGCTTCCCGTTCGCCATCACCAGGCTCACCTTCTTGCTGTCCTCAGACTGCTCCGTGGAGGCATACTCCAGGTAGTCCGCCTCAGGCACATTGAAATAGATCCACATCTCGCTGTTGTCAGACATCGTCGTCAGCAGGTCACCCACCTCCACCAGGCTGCCGTTTCGCAGCCGCAGGCGGTCCATCAGCCCCGTAAACGGCGCCTTGATCGTCGTGAAACCCAGATGCGTCTGTGAAAGGTTCACCTCCGCCATCTTCTGGTCCAGCTTCGCCTTCGCCATCGTCAGCTCCTTGTCAGACACCACGTTGGAGTCCAGCAGCCGCTTCGTGTTTTCATACTCCACCCGCGCCACCTGCGCATCCGCCTCCGTGCGTTTCACCTCAGCAGTGTACACCCGTGGCAGGATCGAAAACATCAGATCCCCCTCCTTCAACATCTGCCCCTCCTTCACGCTCACCACCTCCAGGTAGCCGCGCTCCAGCGCACGGATCTCAATGTTCCGGCACGAATGAATCTGGCACACATAATCACGCGAGATCACCGTGTCCCGTACGATCGGCTTCGTCAGCACCAGCTGAGACTCCGCCTCTTCCTCATGGTGCGCCTCCTTGTGGTCACAACTGCTCAGCGTCATCGCCGCCAGCCCCGCACACACAAACGCCGCCCACCTCCCAGGCCGCAGTTCACGGGCCTTGCTGATCTCAGGAGAGTGAAACGAACTGAACACGGAAAGGTGGTCTCTGTAACTCATAAGGGGTTGTTAAAATACTAGGTGCAGAGGCTCCAAAGTAAAGCATCGCCATGCATGGAAATGAAAACAATACGTCCGTCATATTCGGCAAAGATAAGTCCGATTGTAAGTAGGATAACCCGCCTTGAAAAATAGGCTTGAAGCCTATTACATAAAACAGTCTTCCCCAGTGAACGGGCCGTCAATTCGCCTTCAGGCCTGCCTTTGAGAAGTCAGGGCAGGACAATGTCCGAAAAATCAAGAGTAGGTAAGTTCATTATCATGGATAGCCCCCTAAAACCATGCCTT
Source organism: Prosthecobacter sp. (assembly GCF_049294395.1). GTDB lineage: Bacteria > Verrucomicrobiota > Verrucomicrobiia > Verrucomicrobiales > Verrucomicrobiaceae > Prosthecobacter. The sequence continues at coordinate 4,173 of NZ_JBAQCR010000261.1, read as the reverse complement.
CCATCCCCTCAATCCGCCTCCCATTTTTCACCACCGCCGCCCGCTGCGCCCGGCACCACATCATGCCAGCACACACCCGCAATCTCATACCCTCGCTCCAAGACATCGCAAACCCAGCCCACGTATTGTAGTCCCGCCTTTAGGCGGTTCTGGGCGAACGTCCCCAAAGCCCCGCCACTCAAGCACCCATGGGATGCTGGATCTCAACTCAGTCCAAGGCGCAAACCTCTCAATCAACCTCTTCGCGTTACAGCCCCGCCTTCGCTGCTCCTCAGCCAGCCCAACCCACTCCTCTCTCTCCATCACCCCATCAACAATCCTGAAATCCCACCATCCTCTAAATCCTGTCCATCCACCCCACCACTACCGCAACTCTGCCACCACACACGCATGACCCACCAACAATCCTGAAATTCTGCGATCCTGTGAATCCTGTCCATCTCTCCGCCCACCACAACACACCACAACCGCACACCTGCCACCACCCAAGCACACCCATCAACAATCCTGAAATCCCACCATCCTGTAAATCCTGTCCATCCACCCCGCCAACCACACCACGACCACACACTCCATCACTCCACTCCCGCGCACTCCACCACTACTCCCCCTTGATCTTCAAATGCGCGAACGCCTTCTCCGGCGCCTCAAACTCCGCCCCCTCCGCCTTCGCCCCGTCCTTCGCCAGGCCCATTCCCGCAAACACGATCATGTCATCCGCGCCCACCCCCTCGCTCACCATAAACAGATCCTCCAGCTCCGCAGAAATCTGGATCTCCCGCTGCTGCATCACCTGATCCTTCCCCACCACAAACACATAGTGGTGGCCACGTTTTTCAAACGTCGCCTTCTGCGGCACCAGCACCGCCTGCTTGATCATTTTCCACACGCGTACGATCCCGCTCTCACCATTCCTCAGCAGGCCCGTCGGATTCGCAAAATCCGCATGCAACGGCGTCATGCCGCTCTGCTCATCCGCCTTTGCCTCCGCCACGTTCAGCCTCCCCGGCTGCTCAAAAATCTTCCCATTCGCCAGCACCAGCGTCACCTGCTTGTTCTCCCCCGACTGCGCCTGCGCCGCATACTCCCGGGACTCCGCCTCAGACACATTGAAAATCACCTGCATCTCGCTGTTGTCAGACAGCGTCGTCAGCACAGCGCCCTGATCCACCAGGCTCCCTTCCGCCAGCAGCAGGCGGCTCATCAGTCCTGAAAACGGCGCTTTGATCGTGTTCACGTCCGCATCATTCTGCGCCGCCTTCACCAGTTCCAGCTTCTCATCCCATTGGGCCTTCGCCTCGCTCAGTTCCTGATCGGTGGCCTGCTGGTTCTTCAGCCGCCGCTCCGTGTTTTCAAAGACCCCCTTCGCCACCTCCGCCACAGCCTCAGCACGGTTCAGCGCCGTCCGCTTGCTCCCCGGTACAATCTTGAACATCACATCCCCCGCGTTCACATGCTGGCCCTCCTTCAATTTCCCCAGCTCCAAGTACCCACGTCCCGTCGCCAGCACCTTGATGTTCTTGCACGAGTTGATCTGGCAGGCGTACTCACGCGAGATCGTGGTGTCCTGCTGCAGCGGGTGCGTCAGCACCATCACCGCCGCATGCCCGCCCTTTTTAGAATGGCACGCCCCCAGCGTGAACGCCGCCATCAAACACGCTCCCATCTGCAAAGCCCGCATGGCCGTCCGCACCCTCTGATCTTCACAAGTTCCAGTGAATTCAAACAACCTCACAACCGCGGAGCAGGACCCAAATCTCATAAGATCACGATGCTAGACACCCAGTTTTTAAAGTAAAGCCAAGCTAAATGGGTATATGTCCTAGACTGCATGGAACACCTCTGAAAACCAGCAAATCGATGCAAATCGGATGGTGTAAATAGGCTCGTGGCCTATCTGCTGATAAGCAGTCGTACTATAAGCAGTCGTACTATAAGCAGTCGTACTTACTGGCGCGATCAGAAACTGTCCCAACCAATCACACAAACTTCCGCACACCTGCGTTCATCAAATCAAGGTGCCTCATAAAACACATTTCCGAATCGCGCCTGTCCACCTCTGATATGGACTGCGGTCGCGAAGTGAGGAACGAACGCAGCTGCCGCTTTCGCCGTCCTCGGTGACTCCCGCCTACCAGCAAATACCCGAAAGCGGCAGCCCCCCAATCCCTCTGAGCCCCGTCACCCCACGACCACCACCAGCCGCTCGAAAGCAGCAGCTTCGCCCTTCCAGGGCTGCGCAGCCGCACTGATTCGCTGTCGCTCACCCCTTCGGGGCAGCCTGCGGCTGTCTATCTGCGCTTCGCTCCGGTTCCAAATACGCGCTGCAAGCTCACACCTCTGATATGGACTGCGGTCGCGCAGTGAGGAACGAACGCAGCTGCCGCTTTCGCCGTGCTCTGTGAGCCCCGCATACCACAAACCACCCGAAAGCGGCAGCCCCCCAATCCCTCTGAGCCCCACCACCCCACGCCAACCACGCACCCCTCAAAAGCCGCATCCAATCAAAGCCCCTTTAGACTGCGATAACACAGCGAGAAACAAACTCAGCCACCGCCTCTGCCCCCATCCAGCATCTAGCATCTAGCATCTAGCATCTAGCATCTAGGATCCAGGATCCAGCCCTACACCCCCACCATCTCCTCCGCTTCCTCCTCCTCGCCCGCCTCAGACGCCACCACCGGCGCAGGCAGTCCCAGCGGCCGGTTGCTGATCGCGCTCACGTCCATGCTCAGGTCGCCACCCTTCGGCTCACGTCCCGTCAGGCGGCAGAAATCATGATAACTCAGCACCTCAAACGTCCGGTCCAGATGCTCCACCACCACCGTCATGCTCTCCACCCAGTCGCCCGAGTTCAGGTAGTGCACATCCTCGATCATCTTGTCCGCCGGCGTGTGAATGTGCCCGCAGATGATCCCATGGCAGCCCTTCCACTTCGCCAGCTTCTGCAGCTGCTCCTCGTAGCGCCCCACAAAGCTCACCGCGCCCTTCACCTTCATCTTCACCCACCGGCTCAGAGAGAAGGCCTCCTTGTTCCGCCAGCGCAGCCACGCGTTGTACATCCGGTTCAGGCGCAGCAGCAGCTCATAGCCCACCGCACCCACCTTCGCCAGCCACACATGGTTCGTCGTCACATGGTCAAACCCGTCCCCGTGCACCACCAGGTAGCGCCCGTGCGGCGACTCATGAATGTGCTCCTCCACCAGCGACAGACCCGCCAGCTTGAACGGCAGAAACTTCTCCAAAATGTCATCATGGTTCCCGCGCAGGTAGATCACCTCCGTGTCCTCCTTCTCCATCTTCTTCAGCACCGTCCGCACAAAGTGCGTGTGCTCCTGCGTCCAGCGCCCCGATCCGCTCAGCGCCCACGCATCGATGATGTCCCCGTTGAGCACCAGTTTCTCGCACTTGCAGTGCCGGATCAGATGCGCCGCCTGCACCGCCTTCGAGTCCGCCATGCCCAGATGCACATCGGACATGAACAGCGTCTTGATACGAAGTTTCGTTTTCATAGAAAGCAAAGAAGAGAAGGGGAGAGGTCAGGTTTCCGCCGCCACCATCCACCCCCGCTCAACACGCGGACTCACTGTGAATAGTAACGACCTTGTCACCAGACATCGCCTTTCATCGCCCTTTACGAAACACACCAAGTAAAACGTTTTCGTCACGAGCCCAGCCCTCACGCCACCGCCTCACCCATTCACAGCTTCACATCCTCGGCATCTTGGACGCCTGCAGCGTGCGGTCCAGCTCCTGCATCCGCTTCACCTCCACCGTCGGCGCGCTCTCCGGCTGCGCCTGCCGGCTCTCAAACGCCCGCCACACCGACCACAGGCACGTCACAAACAGCCCCACCGCCATGATCGGCCCGCCATGGTGACGGATAAAGCGCGTCTGCCGGCGCCATTGGAGGAAGCACTGAAGTTCGTTATGTCGTGGCTTGAACATGCCCCATCATTGAGACGAGCCCCCTCTGCCTCAAACACTACCTCGTCACAATACTGTGACCACCCTGCCATCAGCAGTGATCAATCAGCTCAACAGGCTTGGCAGGCACCCGCTGACTTGTGGGTGATAGTCAGGCTGTGCCGGTTCTGTGACATGGAAGGCGGTTTAAAAAGGTGCGCCGTCCATGGGTGTCGACAGCGCAAGGTCGGGGGGATGGTGGTAGGA
>NZ_JBAQCR010000260.1:0-2237 GCF_049294395.1 Prosthecobacter sp. | reverse complement strand
CGCCCCGCATGCCCCAGTCTCTGATATGGACTGCGGTCGCGAAGTGAGGAACGAACGCAGCTACCGCTTTCGACGTTCTCGGCGACACCCGCCTACCAGAAAATACCCGAAAGCGGCAGCCCCCAATCCTTCTTCGCCCCACCACCCCAAGCCTGCCGCGAGACGCCTGAAATCCTCCCCACTCGCAGCCAAAAGCCACCCACTCTCTGCCCCCTCTGCCTCTCCGCCCCTCTGCGGCAAAACCGAACGTCCCACCACTCCACCATTGATTCGCTGCTCTCCCCCTCCGGGCTCACTTCATTCGTCTATCTCACCACGCTCCGTTCCACCCCTGCAGTCATCCTGAAATTCTGCCATCTTGTTAATCCTGTCCATCTGCACCGCCTCGCACTCCACCATTGATTCGCTGCGCTCACCCTCCGGGCTCACTTCGTTCGTCTACCTCGCTACGCTCGGTTCCCCCCCCGCAGTCATCCTGAAATTCTGCCATCCTGTGAATCCTGTCCATCTGCACCGCCTCGCACTCCACCACGCCACAAACTCCCCCTTGCGCCCCCTTCACCCGTCGCGAATCTTCATTAAGCGGGCGGCGCGCACACACCCGCCATTCCACCCATGTCGCCCGCCAACCCCCAGCCCACGCAGCAGCGCCCCCGTCGCAGCTACCGTCAGCGCAGCGTCCTCGGCAGCCTGTTTGCGTTCGCGCTCATCCTCGGCTGTGGCCTCACACTGAGCCTCCCCCTCCACGCCGAGCCGCTCTCTTTTCCCACCCTCACCACCACCAAAGGCGTCACCTACACCGACGTCAAAGTCTCCCGGTTTGACGCCCACGAAGTCCGCTTCAGCCACGCCGGCGGCATCTCCACCGTCCCCCTCGCCGAGCTCCCGCCCGATCTCCAGACCCTCTTCGGCTACGACCCCAAAAACGAAGTCCACGTCCTCAAAGACAAGCAGAACCAGCGCGCCCAGGCCATCATCACCGAGGCCGATCAAAAAGCCAAAGCCGCCGCCGTCCGCCAGCAGGAAGAGGCCGATGCCCAGGAGCTCCAGCGCATCCGCAGCCAGCCCCACCGCTGCTACATCAGCCGCGTCCAGCACACCGAAGACGCCCTCCTCATCGACGTCCTCGCCGTCGAAAAACTCCCCGTCATGATCCCCTCCCGCACCGGCCGGAGCGAGCGCGTCAAACTCACCCCTCAGGGCCGGCCCGAATACGCCGAGCAAGCCGCCCCCGGCAAACCCTTCGCCCTCGGCCCCACCCTCCGCATCCTCCCCTCCAGCGTCCCCCTGACCTCCGGCAAAATTGTGAGCGTCTACGTCATCACCACCGACGTCGGCCCCGAACCCATCTGCGCCATCAGCCCCGAAGGCGCCCTCGAATACCGCAAAAAACTCGCCGCCTACAAAGCCGCAGGCAATACGCCGCCGCCGAGGACCGAGGCACCGCCTAGTAGTCCCCAGCCTCCTCCTGGCGCATGGAATCCGTGAGCATCGTTTGAGGTTCGTACGAACCTTGCACCTTCGGTCAGGCTAAATTCACTTCTTTCCTTCTGCCATTTTGGTATTGTGAGATAATTTGCAGCTTACGATCGTGGGTTTTAAGTTCATCTTCGGCAACAATCCAAGCACCTAATTTATAGCCATATCCAACAGATTCCTCTTTGGGATTTGTGAATAATTCAAGTTTCAATGCATCGTAGTCATTAAGCTCTCGGTTACTGCGTTTCTTTATTTCCACAACGAGATGATTTTGTGAGTCTTCTTGCCGTTGATGAACAACAATGTCCGGGTAAACTGAAAAAACATAAAATCCATCGCTATTCTTTTCGAGTTCGTTTTTCCGAGCTTGATATACGATATTCCTAATTCGCTCTTCAGCAATGCCTGCTAGGGTTTTTACTTCCGATTCGTGCCTGTTGTATTCACAGTCGACAACGATGTGGCCCACATCGCTTATGATGCTCATTCTTCGAAGTTCGCTTTCTAAATAGAATGCCAAGCGATGTGCAATGGCTCTTTCCCCGGCTGCTGCCAACTCAGATTTAGTGTTTGATCCTTCACATCTGGGGCATAGCAGTGTTTCTCTATCTGAGCTTTTGTTGAATCGATTTACGGCTCTCACTAAGCATTCCCAAACTTTGTTTTCTGTAGTCATAATCGATAAAGTAAGATTTTTACTTCTTTGATTTTAGTCTTGAAGCTTCAACCTCGGAGCCATCTGCTGTTTTGACCCGCAG
>NZ_JBAQCR010000259.1:0-9382 GCF_049294395.1 Prosthecobacter sp. | reverse complement strand
ATTTTGAAGTTTGAAGGTCACTACCATGGCTGGGGAGATGAGGGCCTTGTTGGATATGCGCCACCTCCGGGACAGTGGGGAACCGAGGACGATCCCACCCGCCTGCATCCCAGCAAAGGGGTGATTCCCGAGGTGCTGAACACCTTTGTCGTGGCCCGCTGGAATGATCCTGCGCATTTGCGTCAGCGGGTGGCGGAGCATCACGATCAGATCGCCGCGATCATCTTTGAGCCGGTGCTGTGCAACACGGGCTGCATGCCTGCGGTCGCTGGCATGCTCGAAACGATCCGTGAGTTGTGTGATGAGAACGGCATCGTCATGATCGCGGATGAAACGATCACCGGTTTTCGATTTGGAGCGGGCTGCGCGCAGTCGTATTATGGCTTCACGCCCGATCTGACGATCCTCGGTAAGGCCATCGGTGGCGGTGTGCCGTTTGCCGCGCTGGTGGGCAAGGAGAAGATGTTTGCCAAGATCATGAGCGGCGAGGTCGTGCATGCGGGCACTTTGAATGCGAACCCGCTCTGCCTTTCCGCTGCGAAGTGGTGCCTGGATGAGGTGATTGCGCTCGGTGACAAGCATCCTGCATCCATGATTGCGCTCGGCGAGCAGTTGATGGCTGGTTTGAGCAAACTGGCTGCGCAGCATGACATCCCGCTGCAGCCGCAGGGGCCCGGCCTCGTCTTTCATGCCACCATGCTCAAGCCTGGTGCGCCTGCTGGACCCATCACGAATTACCGCGACTACGCTCTGCGTCAGGATGCTCCGCGCTGGGCCCACCTGCGCCGCTGTCTCCTTGAAGAAGGCGTGCGCGCCATCGAGCGCGGCCTGTGGTTCATCAGTCTTGCGCACACGCAGGCGGACATTGATGAAGCCCTGCAACGTGCCGCGCCCGCCTTTGCCCGCCATGCGGCGGAGTGGAAAGCCCCATGCTGATCTCCGAGACCTTTTATTCCGTGCAGGGCGAGGGCTCGCTTGTGGGCGTGCCTTCTGTGTTTGTGCGGACTTCCGGCTGCAATCTGCGGTGCACGTGGTGTGACACACCGTATGCGTCGTGGAAGCCTGAAGGCACCGAGATGAGCGTGGAGGAAATCGTTGCCTTGGTGCAGCGTGAGCCGACGCGCTTTGTTGTCGTCACCGGTGGTGAGCCGATGGTGGCGAAAGGGATGCCGGAGCTGCTGGCTCAGCTGCGGGGAGCGGGGAAGCATATCACCATTGAAACGGCAGGCACGATCGCGCCGCAGGGCGTGGCCTGTGATCTGGCCTCCATCAGCCCGAAGCTGGCGCATTCCACGCCGAGCGAAGCGAGGGCTGGCAAGGCATGGGCGGAGAAGCATGAGCAGTTACGTCTACAGCCGGAAGTGCTGCGTGCGTGGTGCGAGAGTTACGACTACCAGCTCAAGTTTGTCGTCGCCACTGAGTCGGACGTGGAAGAAGTGCGCGCGGTGGTGGCGTCCATCGGGGTGCCGGTGCCGCCGGAGAAGATTTTGCTGATGCCGGAGGGTATCACTCAGGAGGCGCTCAAGGCGAGGCAGGCCTGGCTGGTGGAGGTGTGCAAGCGCACGGGCTGGCGCTACTCTCCGCGGCTGCACATTGATCTATTTGGCAACAAACGCGGGACATGAAACGGCGGTCGTCGAGCGGGTCGCGATTTTTGTGGTGGGTGCTGTGGCTGTCCCTCGCGCTGCTGCAGGCTTGGAATCATTACCGTGACAAGCCGGTCTCAACCCAGCCGCCGGAAGCAGAGAGCCGGTTTGTGGCACTGGCCGACGCCCAGCTCGTCGAGGATGCAGGCAATGATGGCGACAGCTTCAAGATCGCGCATGATGGCGGCGAGCACGTGCTGCGGCTGTACTTTGTCGATTGCCCGGAAAAGCGGTTGTATCCGCTGGTGAAAAACCGGCTGAAGGATCAGGCGGCTTATTTCGGGGGCTTGAGCATTCCGCAAACGGAGCACCTGGGGTTGGAGGCGAAGGTCTACACTGAGAAGCTGCTGCATGAGCAGCGCTTCACCATTCAGACTCGCTGGGAGCGCGTCTATGACAGCGCCCGCTCCTATGCACTGGTGTTTTTTGATGATGGTGAGGAACTCTCTGAAAAGCTGGTGAGGGCGGGACTGTGCCGGATTCACACCAAGGGGACGTGGATGCCGGATGGTCGCGGGGAATTCGACTTTGAAACGCATCTGCGTGCGCTGGAGAAGGAGGCGAAAGCCGGGAAGCGCGGTGCGTGGGGGAAGCCGAAGCCGGTACCTTCTACATCAAACCCGTGAGCAACGGCACATCCGCCGGGGCGAGATTGTAGCTTTGTAACTGGGTGCGCTCCAGCCAGACCAGCGCGGTGTGCTCATGAGGATGGGGCTCGGAGCTTTCAGGAGTGAGTTCGCAGATGAAGGGGATGAGTTTGATGCTGCCCCAGTCGTAGGCGTGGACGAAGGGCGTGAGGGGTTGCGTGATGCGCACAGTGCAGCCGAGTTCCTCTTGAAGTTCACGGTGCAGGGCGGTCTCGGCGGATTCACCGGGCTCGACTTTGCCACCGGGAAACTCCCACAGGCCGCCGAGCTTTTTGTCCGGGGGACGTTGTGCGAGCATGATGTGCTCACCACGCACAATGATGGCGCAGACGACGGGCACGGGCGGAGTTGGTTCCATGGAGCGTGTCTCAGACCTTGGCGACGGTCAGCGCGGCTTTGGCGGTGCGCACGGCGGCATCGGGCATGCTGATTTTGGCCATGTTTGCCCGCATGCGGCGGCCCACGGCGCTGTTGTTGGTGAGGATGCTTTCGACGGCGGCGGCGGTTTCCCTGGCGGTCTTGGTGACGATGCCGCCATCGTGCTTGGTGAGCATCTCGGCATTGCCCTCTTCCTGGCCGGGGACTACGTAGTCGATGACGGCGGGGATTTTGGCGGCGAGCACCTCATGCAGGATGGCACCGCCGGCCTTGCAGATGATGACATCATGTGTGCGCAGAAATTCCGGAATGCGCTTGGTCCAGCCGATGATCTCGATGGTGCCGGGCGGCATGGAGTCCATGAAGCGCCGCAGGACGTGGTAGAGGCGCTTGTCGTGCTTGCCAACGGGCAGGGTCATCGTGACGCCGCTGCGGAAGAGGGGCTTAAGCGCCTCCAGCGTGGCTGCGACGCGTCGGCCAGTTGTGGAGGGCAGGTAAAGAATGCGGGCATGCGAAACCGGTGGCTGCTCGGGAAGAGGCTCTGTGAATGCGAGATCCACAGGGAACCCAGTGACGCGGATCTTTGATTCCGGCACGCCGTAGCCGACGACTACTTTTTTTGTCTCGTCATCGGCCACGCAGAAGAGCTCGCTGCCAGACATGACCCAGACGCGGTTCACGCTGATGGAGTCGGTGATGACGGTGCAGAGCGGCGGCACGGCCTGCTGTTTGGAAAGGGTCTCAAGCAGGATGGCATACAGCGGATAAGTGCTGATGATCAGTCGTGGCTGCTCTTGCTTGATGCGCGCTTTGAGAGCGTTCACCATGGCGGTTTGCCAGAGGGCGTCCGGCCCGGTGACGGAAGGCTTGCCCATAAGGTCATAGGTCATGCGCCAGCCGGCCGGCCAGTGGGTGATGGCGAATTGGTACAGGCTTTTGCACACATCGGATATGCGAGGCATGGACTCGCTGATGAGATCGCTGGTCTCGATTTTCTCATTGGGGCACAGACGGGTCAGAGCCTCCGCCACAGAGCGTGCGGCGGTGTTATGCCCATCGCCAAAACCTGCGGTTAGGATCAAAATCACTGCGCATCGCTGGCTGAGAAACGAGTGAAAACAAGCGAAAAGGGCAGGCAAACTCGTGGGTTGACATTATTTCGTATTTGTTAATAATCAGGATTTAACATGACCCGGCAACGTGCCAGAACCACGAGCCAGACGCTCGCAGCCACCGTGACCCTCGCAGTGGTGCTGATCATGCTCACGCCGCTGCGCCGAGGAGCACTGGAAAATCAGTCACGGCAGGCAGGCTGGACACCGCTGCTCAATCTGGGCGGCATGGCTGACAGCAATTCATTCCACCGTTTGTACGCCTCTCCTGAACACTTTGCGGCGAGCGATCGGCCTCTCTGCCGCCAACCTTCCTCCATTCCGGTGCCATGAGCGGCCGGTTCAAGCCTCCGGGGCAGTGTCCGGTGTGTGGTGAGTGGGTGCCCCGAGGAGCCGCTGCTTGCGATGACTGCGGAGCTTGTGCGAAGTCTGGCTGGAGCGGCGACACCCATACGGATGGTCTGGATCTGCCCGATGACGAGTTCGACTACGATGACTTCGTGGCGCGTGAGTTTGGCGGCAAGACCTCCAAGCAACCGCTGGGCATGAACCTCTGGTGGTGGGTGGCGCTGGTGCTGCTGCTCATCCTGGTTGTCGGCGTGCTGATGCCGCTGTTTGGGTGAGTGGGGGATCTCTCCGCTTCACTCGGCGCTCAAGCAGTCAGGGGCATCAAGGAGGCGGAACTCTCAGAAATTCCATTGATCGGATGGGTCCGAAAGACCTGAGCGGACTTCATTGGAGGTGGCGCAAAGATGCGGCTGAGAACTTCTGCAAGCTGGTGTTCATCACAGGGTTTATCCAGAAAGCTGGTGACCCCTAATGCTCTAAATTGGCTCTGGATCTCATCCTCCAGGCGACCGCTGGAAACGATGATTGGAATTTTGGGCAGGATTTTTCTGAGCATGCCCACAAAGGAGAGTCCGTCCTGGTTCGGCATGTGCAAATCGGTGATCACGGCGTGGACAGACGGATGCTCTGCCAGCCATACCAAGGCTTCGAGACCGTCCCGGGCCAGCACGACCTGGAAATTCATGCGCTGCAGCACTTCTCGGGCGATCTCCCGCACCGTTGTTTCGTCGTCCACGAACAAGATGATTTCGCCCTGACCGTAGAAAGGCATCTTCCTGGGAGGCACCTGCTCGGGCTCGGCGGCGGAAGCGTCGGCAGGCAGAAAAGCGGTGAAAGTCGTCCCCTGGCCGGGGGCGGAGGACACTTCAAGAAAACCATCGTGGCCCTTGATGATGCCCATGACGGTGGACAGGCCCAGTCCGGTGCCTTTGTCGGGTGTTTTGGTGCTGAAAAAGGGATCGAAAATGCGGTCGCGGATTTCCGCTGAAATGCCTGTGCCTGTGTCATTCACCTGGATTGCCACAAAAAGACCGACCCTGGCATTGGGGGGCATGCCAGGATGCACGCTGCTGATTTCCACCTTCCTTGTCGCCAGTGTGAGTCTGCCACCCGAAGGCATGGCGTCCCTGGCGTTGACGCAAAGATTCAAAAGAACCTGATGAAGCTGTGTGGCATCAGCCAGTACCGGGGGGAGGTTTTTTTCACGCTCCACCGTGATGGTGATGTTTTTTGGGAAGGTACACTCCACGATGGCTCCCATTTCCTGGAGGAGGTAGTTGACCTGAATGGGACTGCGTTCTCCCTCCGAGCCCTTGGCAAAGGTAAGCAGCTGGCGGATCATGGCTGCGGCGCGTCTGACACTGCTGTCAAACAGGTCCACGATGCCGGGTGCGCCCGGATACTTCGCTTTCAGCAGATCCACTCCCATCATGATGGGGGCCAGTGCGTTGTTCAGGTCATGTGCAATGCCGCCCGCCAGTGCGCCGAGGGCTTCCTGTCGCTGTGAACGAAGCAGCTGCTGTTCCAGCGCCTTGGCTTCGGTAAGGTCATGATTGACGGCGAGAATGCCGTCAGGAACGCCTTGTGCGTCTGTCAGCAAAGTGAGCTGACAAAAGACGACCAAGGCACGCCCTTCTTTGTTCTTTTGGCGTGTCTCACCATGCCACTGACCGACGCGCAGCACTTCTTGAAAAATAGCGCCGATCCGTTCCTCGGGTTCGCGGAATATCACACGTAGCACGGAATCGCCGCAGATCTCAGACTGCGTGTAGCCGTAGAGCTTCGTGGCCGAGGGATTCCAAAAGCTGAGTGTCATGCTTTTGTCGCACACAAAAATGGCATCGGTGGCCTGGTCGATGAGGCGGGCCTGACGGCGGATGTGTTCGGTGGCCTGCTTGCGCTGTTTCAACGCATGGTATTCTTCCAAGGCACGCTGGACGGCCGAAGGGAGCCGTTCCAAGCGCTGCTTGAGAAGGTAGTCTGTGGCACCTGCTTTCAGGCATTTGACCGCTTCTTCGGCCTCGATCGCTCCAGAGACAATGATGACCGGAACGTCGGGACAGCTTGCCCTGGCCAGGATCAGAGCAGTCAGGCCGTCGAAGTCCGGAAGATTAAAGTCACAAAGAATCAAATCATGACCCCGTTGTGCCAATGCCTGCTCATAGGGCCCGCGGCTCATGACATGGCTGATCTCACAACGAACACCGTTGTCATCCAGCAGATCGGCCACCAGCGTGGCATCACGCAGGCTGTCGTCGAGATGCAGGATTCGGGTGGGCGTGGATGGAGCGTGCATGGTGTCGGCCTGGCTCTGCGATTACTTTCTCACTTCATGGCTGGGCTGCACGCTGCACGGAGGCGGTTCGTTCATCATCGCCCAGAACCCGCCGACCATTTTCACGGCTTCGACGAATTCATGGAAGCCCACAGGTTTCACCACATATGCATTGACCCCCAGATGGTAGCTCTTAACCAGGTCCTGCTCTTCGCGCGAGGAAGTCATCATGACCACGGGAATGACTTTGAGGTCCGGGTCACCTTTGATCTGACGCAGCACCTCCAGTCCGTCGACCTTGGGCATCTTCAAGTCGAGCAGGATGACGGCTGGTTGTTCGTTGGTGCGGTCCGCGAACGGGCCGCGCCTGTACAGGTAGTCAAGTGCTTCGGCACCGTCGCGCAGGGTGACCACTTCATTGGCCAGATTGTAGGTGGCCAGCGCATCCAGCGCCATTTCAGTGTCGCGTGGACTGTCATCGACGAGGAGGATTCGTTGGAGGTGTGACATGGATTGGGTCGGGTTGAATGCTATGAATTCGTTGATCGTTTCAGGGTGAAATAGAAGGTGCTGCCTTCACCTGGTTTGCTTTCCGCCCAGACACGGCCGCCGTGCCGGGCGATGATGCGGCGCACGTTTGCCAGGCCAATGCCTGTGCCTTCGAATTCATCCGCGCGATGCAGCCGCTGGAAGACGCCAAAGAGCTTGTGCGCGTACTGCATGTCGAAGCCCACGCCATTGTCGCGCACAAACAGGATGAGCCGTCCATCCTCCTCGCCAGCCGTGCCAATTTCGATCAGGGCCGGATCGCGCGGGCGGGTGTATTTCACCGCGTTGCCCACCAGATTGACCAGCACCTGCCTGAGGACAGCCGCATCTCCGGTGACCACGGGCAGCGGTGCGGTCTTCCACTCGATGTTTCGATTCTGAGTCGTTGGCTCAAGCCCGTGAAGGGCTTCCTGCAAAAGGGTGTTTAGTTCAACCGAGCCTTCACTCATTTCAATGCGGCCCATGCGGGAGAAAGCGAGGAGATCGTCAATGAGCTGGCCCATTTCCGTGCTCGCTTCGTTGATGATTTTGAGATAGCGCCGGGCTTTCTCTGACAACTGGCCGTCGATGTTTTTTTGCAGCATTTCGACGTAGCCTTGAACATGCCGCAAAGGCGCACGCAGGTCGTGGGATACCGAGTACGAGAAGGATTCCAGCTCCTTGTTGGCTTCGAGCAGCTGTTCGGTTTGATGCTTTAAGTTCGCGTTGAGCCGTGCAATCTTCGCGTCTGCTTCCTTTTGTTCGGTAATGTCACGGCCCGTGGCATAGGTCAGACCTCGTTCGGCCTCTCGCTGGGCTTTCCAGGAAATGCAACGCCATGAGCGGTCTTTGCGCTGATATCGGTTTTCAAAATGAATGGTTCGTTCGCCGCGATTGAGTTTTTCCATTGCAACGAGTGTGCTGGCATGTTCCTCCGGATGGACAAAATCCAGGATGGGCTTTGCCTGCATTTCATTGGATGTGTACCCGAGTGTCTGGGTGAAGGCCGGGTTGACTTGCTTGAAAAAGCCGTCCGTTCCGGTGATGCACAGCAGATCAAGTGAGAGGGTGAAGAAGCGTTCGCGTTCGGCCTCAGCCTGCTGGCGGGCGGAGGTTTCCTCGTCGGCGCGGCGATGCAGCCGTTGATTCTGACGTGAGACATAGAAGGCTCCAAGCGCTGCCAGAGTACTTGAGACTGCAATCGTCATGGCATGCGACTGCCAGAGGGTGATTTTTGGAAAAAACCACATCTTGATGAACTGGTAAACGGTCATCAAAACCGCGGTGGCCAGCAACACCATGAACGAATGAACGTATGAGTTTTTAGAGCTCATACGAAACAGAACTGGTGCCAAATGGTGAAGCGGTCTTCCTGAGCTTTCAGTTGCTCTGGATTCAGACGATCTGGATCGAGATAAACAACGGACGTGGGTTTGCCTTGCGAGTCATTGTTGTGATGTAGCAGCAGAGGCATTCAATATGTGGGCTGGCAAAAATGTGCTCCACATCATATCCTTATACATACTGATAATTGTTACAGTTGTGTGATCCTCAATGATCTAAGGCTATACTTATGCATTTTTGGGCGCAGATGATAAGTGGTAATCCAAATTACCAGATCTCCCAATGATTGGTCCCGGCTTGGCCGCGCTGCTAATGGCGAATGTTCATGGGATAGAGGTGATGATAACGCCCGGATTTGACGGATCACTTCTTCCTCAGACGCTCGTTCAATGATCGAGGATGATCACGGCGTCGCCGCGCCCATGTCCTTGCCATTCAGCACGGCCAAGAGTGTCAGATCGACGAGGAGCTTCTGCACATTGCAGCTCGATGACGCAAAGCTCTTTTGAAGATCTTCCAGCGTCTGCGGCCCGTAGGCCAGCGGCTGCTGCTTGACGAAATGATTGAAGAGCTGGCGGATGAAGGCGCGATGGCCGTAGGGGCTGCTGGCGACGTAGTTCACGATGTCGCGCGGGCCGCTCAGGTGCACCACCTTGCCTTCGTCATCGGCAAATTCGCCAGCGGGATTCACCGGCTTGTTGTTGTCCTGCGTGCGCCAGCGGCCGATGGCATCGAAGTTTTCAAGGCTGAAGCCGAGCGGGTTGATAGTGGAGTGGCAGGACATGCAGGTCTTGTTGCGCGTCAGCTCGGTGATCTTTTCGCGCATGGTCAGCTTCGGATTGAAGTGGCTCTCATCAAAGGTGACCGCCATGGGCGGGGGACGGAGCGAGAGGCCGACGATGTTGCGCGTGAGGAAGACGCCGCGATGGATGGGCGAGGTGGCGCGGCTGGAGGCCAGTGAGGAGAGCAAGTATGGATGGGTGACCACTCCGGCACGCTGTTTGGGATCAAAGGCCACCTGCTGGAAGTCACTGCCCTTTACAGGAGTGCCGTAGAATTTGCCGAGGCGGTCATTGAGCAGCAGGTAATCGGCCTGCAAGAGCT
>NZ_JBAQCR010000258.1:0-13360 GCF_049294395.1 Prosthecobacter sp. | reverse complement strand
CCTTGCCCTGCTGACGCAGGTCAGGAACCTCGGCGAACCGCGCCTGAAGGGACTTCAACATCTGCTGCTGCCGCCTCGCTTCGGCGCTCTCGGGCATGGGTTCGGGTTGCATTCATACTGTCATCATCCGCTGTGGAAATTTGTACAGCGGATTGTTCCTCCCCATGCTCTTTCTATTTCCCACATTCACTCTCTCTGTTCATGCGTAAGCCCTGGAATGAGGCCCGGATGACATGCCGGTCGCACTCAACAGCACCGGGCAGCGAATGACGAATGGGCTTCCATTCGTCATTCCTCCGCAGGTGATCAGTGCATTTCCACATCGCATTGGCCGAGGCCGCCGCGGTAGTAGTTGAACTGCACATTCGGGTGCTCAGCGAGCAGCGACATCGGCACGGAGGCATCTGCGAGACGCTTGGAGATCAGAAGTGCGGTGAGCCGCTGACCCAGAGGATTGTCATGCTGGCCGGCATGCCAGACGCTGACTTTTTCAGCCATCCAGGTTTCCTTGGGGCCCACGGTGATGGCTTTCTGCGGCACCAGAGTGAGATTGCCCCCACCTGAGGTGCGGGCATTCTGCATGAGGGTCACCGGATGCAGATCCACGAGGCGCGTGGTCAGTTTGCGAAACTCCGCAGGCGGCGGTGGCTCGTTTTTGAATTTGCCTGTGCGCTTGGGCGGATCATTGAAAGCCCAGTTTTTGATGTCGCCTTGGCCACACTGCATCACTGCGCAGCGCACACCGCTCTGCCAGCTCTTGATGTAGGCCGCCGTATCCGCTTTTGGGAAATGCAGCTGTGTGTCCGGCATGCAGAGCTTCTTCTGCATGCGGTCAAAGCAGAGGTCGCGGTTCGCTTTTTCAAACGACAGCGGATGCTCCAGAGTCACTTCCTTCTTCGTGTGCTCGTCATACCACTCGTCCATGCCCCAGAAGTGGCCGTCTTTGATCGAGATGCCGAGATCATTGATCAGACGTGCCACGAGCGGGAGCTGCTCCGTGGGGCCCACCGGGCCGCAGATGCCAGCCGGATTGTCCGGGGTGGCCTGCTTCCAGGCGTGGATGTACTCCAGCGCCTCGGCCAGGTAAAAATCCTCCAGGGTGTCAAACATCACCACTTTGAATCCAGGACGTGAGAGCTGGCGCAGATCTCGTTCCGTGAGCCGGGCGGCATCATTGATGAGATCATCTTCTAACGTGGTGTAGTCCCACCACTCCGGTGCGATATGGCTGATTTTACGCGGCATGGTATGGTTTGGTTGTTACGGGATATTCAGGGAGAACGCCCGTTTTGCCAAGCTCTCATCATGGGAGGCTAAAAAAATCTCGGGGTGCCAGGGGGAAAGACGAGGAGGTTTAGGCCGCCCGACCACATCTTGACGGGCGCAGCCTTGACCATCCCGACGCACCGCACTACCTGCCTGCATGGACGAAATGCTCAACTACCCCGATGCCCTGACCCGCCTGCGTTACGTCGTGCACCGCCTGCGCGCACCCGGCGGCTGCCCCTGGGACATGGAGCAGACGCACACCTCCCTCATTCCCCATGTCATCGAAGAAGCCTACGAGGTGGCAGATGCCATCCGCAGCGGCGATCCGGCCCAGATTTGCGATGAACTCGGCGACATCCTGCTCCAGCCCGTGCTGCATGCGGAGATCGCCAGCGAGACCGGAGCCTTCGACCTCGACACCATGGCGCATGGCCTGACCGAAAAGCTCATCCGCCGCCATCCACACGTTTTTGGCGACACCAGTGCCGCCACCTCCGATGCGGTGCTGAAGCAGTGGGATGCCATCAAGCGCACCGAAAAAGGCACCGAGCACGAAGGCCTGCTGCACGGCACCGGCAATGGACTGCCCGCGCTCATGCGCGCGCAAAAGCTGCAAAAAAAAGCCGCACGCGTCGGTTTCGACTGGCCGGATGCCACCCCCGTCTTTGCCAAGATCCGCGAAGAAGCCGCCGAACTCGAAGAAGCCATCGCCTCAGGTGACAAAGCGCACATGGAAGAAGAACTCGGCGACCTGCTCTTCAGCGTCGTCAATCTTGCCCGCAAACTCGGCATCGAATCCGAGCCCGCCCTTGCCGCCGCCAACGAAAAATTCACCCGCCGCTTTCACGCCATGGAAACGCATCTGCGTGAGCAGGGACATGAACTCGGCAAGCTTTCGCTGGAGCAGATGGATGCGGCGTGGGATGAGGTGAAGCGCGGGGTTTGACAGCTCTGGAAAAATATCAATGGTCGTGCATGAAAATCACGTTCGATTTTGATGACGACAGCTACGCGGCAATAGTGGCCGCTGCTCGGCACCAAAAATGCGCAGTAGTGGATCTGCTTCTCAATGCCATCATTAGTATCCCACAACTCGAACAGCCTTTGCTTAAGTCGAGAATTGCCTGCTCAATTGATTATAAGATTTCAGTTTCAGAAGGGACTCGTCCCTTTACGATGGAAGATGTTTATGCTGTGGAAGATGACAACGATATGCGAGGTCAATCATGATTGGGCTCATTGAAGGCGACGAAGGCATGGTCGCGACCTATCCAAACGACGCTGTGCTGATCTAAATGGTCATCGAAGATTTCTCATTCCCCAAACTCTGGGCGCAGGTGCGCACGAAATCATGGCTGTGGCTGTTTCGGCGGCAGCAGATTGAGGAGGGCGGGCGGCTGCTCAAGCATGGGGACATTGGCCTCGCGGGGGTCCATGTGTGCGCGGAAAATGAAGTGGAGTTGATCGCGGGCATTGGCACGGGTTTGTTCAACTCCGCCTCCGTCACGGCGCATCTGCGGCTGCGGGAAGACGGCAGCATGGCGATGACCTCGCACTGCACCTGTGCAGTGGGAACCCTGTGCCAGCATGCGGCGGCTCTGATGCTGATGCTCGATCATGAAGAGGGACGCAGACGCATTCAGGCGATGGCGAGCGTGCGGGAGAAAACGTCTGTTGCCACTGAGGAGGGATCGGACACACAGGTGGAGCCGAAAGAGATCGAACAGCCACCGTCTGAACCGAAGCCCATCCTGCTGGTGCGGCGCATGATCGTGGACATGCCGCAGATCACGGCCAAGCGAAACATCGGCGGCTGGGCGCCACGCAGCATTGCCTTCATTCAACCCTGTGCTGAATACGACGACTGCCCGCTGCGCTTTGAGATGCTGGTGCGCAGCCCGGCGCATCAATGGGTGGATGAAAACGAGACGCGGCATACCTTGGTGCGCAATCTTCGTTCGGAGCGGCTGCTCCTGACGGACTTGTCCGGCCTGGGTTTCAAATCATTCTCCGAAGCATTGCCCGGGGCCAAGGCACCGGAGTCCACGCTGGGCTTCATGGCGGTGGCGGGGGATCAGGCCTTGTTCTGGTCGCAATTCCTCAAGGACCAGGTGCCCAAGCTGCGTGAGTCCGGCTGGCGGGTGGAGGTGCCGGAGGACATCGGCTTTCAAATCCATGACGCCGGTGAAGATGCGTGGTTCACGGATCTCGCGGGGGATCAGGACGGGCGCGAATGGTTCTCGCTAGATCTCGGGGTCGAAATCGAAGGGCGTCGCATTTCGATGGTGCCGCTGCTCGTCGATTGCATCGATCAGGGCCTCACCGCCGCTGTCCTGGAAAAGAATCTTGATCAACACTTCCTGCTCTCACTCGGCGGTGACCAAGGCGATGTGCTCTCAGTGCCTGCGCATCGGCTGGTGGTACTGCTGCGCTTCTTTGATGAACTCCTCGCCACGCGACCTGTGCGCAAGGATGGCAAGCTCCAGCTCGACAAACTGCGCGCCGCACAGCTCGCCACGCTGGATGGTCTGCCGATTCGTGCGCCCGCTGAACTGACTGCGCTCAGTCAGCAGCTCGGCAGCTTCCGTGAGATCGGTCTCATCACACCACCGGCTGGTTTGAAGGCCAGCCTGCGCGACTACCAGCGCGAGGGTGCGTCATGGATGCAGTTCCTGCGCGAGTTTGGTCTGCATGGCATTCTGGCCGATGACATGGGCCTGGGCAAAACGCTGCAGACGCTCACACACATCCTGATTGAGAAAGAAAGCGGGCGCATGAAGCATCCCTGCCTTATCGTGGCACCGACCAGCGTGCTGCGAAACTGGATCAATGAGTCGATCAAATTCACGCCCTCATTAAGCCTGCTGCTCATGCAGGGGCAGTCACGCAAGAGCGACTTCAAGCACCTCAAGCAATACGATCTCGTCGTCACCAGCTTCCCGCTCCTTGTGCGCGATGCCGATGTCATGCAGGCGCAGGAGTGGCACATCGTCGCGCTGGATGAAGCGCAGAACATCAAAAATCCCAAGAGCCTCGCGGCGCAGACCTGCAGTGGTTTGAAGGCCAAGCACCGTCTTTGCCTCACAGGGACGCCGATGGAAAATCACCTCGGCGAGTTGTGGAGTCTCTTCAATTTCCTCATGCCCGGCCTGTTGAGCGATGCCGACACCTTTCGCCAGCATTACCGCAATCCCATCGAGCGTGAGGCCGATGCGGAGCGCCAGAAGCAGCTCAGCACTCGCATCCAGCCGTTGCTGCTGCGCCGCACCAAAGATGCTGTGGCCAAGGAGCTGCCGCCGAAGACGGAGATCTTGCACAGCATCGAACTCGGTCAGGCGCAGACGGATTTGTATGAAACGATCCGTGCGGCGATGGACAAGCGTGTGCGCGAAGCCATCGAGGTGAACGGGTTGGACCGCTCGCAAATCGTCGTGCTCGATGCGCTGCTCAAGCTGCGGCAGGTGTGCTGCCACCCGCAGTTGCTCAAGCAGGAGACTGCGCGTGATGTCACCGACTCAGCGAAAACTGCCTTCCTCATGGATGAACTCCTGCCCGAGCTCATTGAAGAAGGCCGGCGCATTCTCATATTTTCGCAATTCACGGAAATGCTCGCCATCATTGAGGCCCGGTTGAAAAAAGATGGGACGCGCTATGTGAAACTCACAGGCAGCACGAAGGATCGCGAAACACCGATCCAGGAGTTTCAGGCGGGCAAGGTGCCGGTGTTCCTCATCAGCCTCAAGGCGGGTGGTGCTGGCATCAATCTGACGACCGCAGACACGGTCATTCATTACGACCCCTGGTGGAATCCGGCTGCCGAAGCGCAGGCGAGCGACCGTGCGCACCGCATCGGCCAGAAGAATCCTGTGTTTGTCCACAAGCTCATCTGCGAAAACACCATCGAGGAGCGCATCGTCAAGATGCAGCAGAAAAAAGCCGCGCTGGTGGAGGGATTGCTTGCAGGGCGCGCGGACAAACTGCAGCTCACCCAGTCCGACATTCAGGCACTGTTCATGGCGGAGTGAAGGAGGTTAATTGACCTGAATGAGGAAATCAGGTGGGAGTCGCAGTGCTTCAGGAAGCGGTCTTCATATGATCGGGCTGCACTCGATAAAATAAACGGCGCGCTCGGCGCCGGGCATTTTTTTACGCGCAGAGTCGGGCGGCGCGGCGATTTAGAGGGAAGGATATGGACACACACACCGCACCGCTACCGCTCGCCGAGAATCTTTGGATGCTCGCCTATCCTCTGAAAATGCTGGGTGCGGATTTGCGGCGCAACGTGACGCTGATCCGCCTTGGCTCGGGGAAAGTGGTCATTCACTCCACGGCTCCTTTTTCCTTGGAGGACATAGCTGCGATCCGCGCGCTCGGCGAACCCGGCTGGCTGCTGGACGGCATTTTGCGGCATGACACTTTTGCCAAGGAAGGACGCGCGGCGTTTCCGGGAATTCCTTATCTTGCACCCGATGGCTTTTCCGAAGTGGTCGGATTTCCGACTGAGTCGATCGTGCCTGCGCCAGTCGAGTGGGACGGCGAACTGCTGGCGCTGGAAATCCAAGGCGCGCCGGAAGCCCGCGATACTGCACTGCTGCACGTTCCGTCTCGAACGCTGATCCTCACGGAGCTGGTCTTCAACTTTGGCGGCGATGAGCCGCTCTGGACGGAGATGCTCCTGCGCGTCGCCGTGGGCGGCGAGCATCATCCGGGAATGTCCCGGCCAGTGAAGGCCGGGGTGAAGGACAAGGCAGCGTTCGAGAGTTCGCTGGCGACGATCCTCGGATGGGATTTTGACCGTGTGATCGTCGGGCACGGCGATGTCATTGAGTTCGACGGAAAGGCAAAACTGCGCGCGGCCCTTGCTGCGGCGGGATTTTCCCCCGGATGAATTCCACCCATTTCCGCAACGGTGATTGCGCAGTGAAATATGCAGCCGCTGGTGGGCCATCCGCCTTGGACCTGATGAAGGTGCGCCCTTTGTCAGGAGGCGCTGGAGGAGGCATTTTTGCCGCAGAGGGGCAGAGATTGAATCTGTCTGCATGACAGAGACTGTGGGGCCTTGGGTTTGACAGTGAATAGACTGAGTTGAGGCCGCGGAGGGAGGGGTGCATTTTGTCAAGAATTTGCACCCTGCCCCCATCTCCTGCTCACATCTTTCATTTTTAGTCCGTGGAAGACGTGCGTTGATTTGCTTTGAATGCCGCAAGCAGACATTCAGGCCTTGCTCATCGCTGATTGAGGTGGGGTGTTGTGAATGGTAGCTTCCAATTGCTGCTTCATCGCCATTTCGGGGTGACAAGGCATTTTCTGAGTCTAGCATCAGCCATTCTCATATGAAGGCACAACTAGAACGTCTGGCTTCCAGTTACCAAACTTTGATCTCCCTCTTTTCGGGAATGATGGCGGTCGTCGTCTTGTTTAGTGACAGTGTCAAAAACTTGATCGAGGCCAGCAGTCTCATTCCGGAAGACATCCGGCCCTATGCTAAGTGGGTTGTCATTGGACTGTTGTTAATCGTGGGTGTCTTGACGCTGCTTCAAGCGCTTGCACGGCGATCCGTGCTGGTTATCAAGGAGCGCTTTCAAATCTCACCTCACGATCCAGCGCATCTGGTTGGACGGGAGACAGATCTGACCAGCCTCGCGGATGAGTGTGCCCATGCAAGCACATCGCTCGTCTTTCTTACGGGAGAATCAGGCGCAGGCAAGAGTGCCCTCGTGCGGGCTGGTCTTATACCCTATCTGCAGGGCAATGTCTACTGGACTCAACCGCCGAAGAGCCTTCCTCCACCTCCAGACTTGTTTCCTATTCTTCTCGATGGCGCCGCCATTGTGGATTGGAAGCAGGGCATTGAAAAAGCACTTCGCCGAGTGCTGCTCATGGCTGCGGAGGATTGCACAAAGCTTGGAATCCCAGCGTATGTGGGCACTCAGTCTCCCTTTGAGTGGCTGCGCAATGTTGGGGATACCTCTTGTCAGCGAGTCATGCTCATCATGGACCAGATGGACGACTACATTGTGATGCACCGTGAGCATCTCTTCTCCAACGGTAAGGTCGTCTCGTCAGACCAAGTCGTGAATGGTAACGAGCAATGGAAGGCACTGGCCGAACTGGTGTGCGGGCATCAAATCTGCCTCCTGCTTATCTGCCGGGCAGATACTTCAGTGTATCTGGAGGCATTTCGCTTCATTGATCCCGAAAAGCCTGTCATCTTCCGTCTGCACCAGGAGATTCTTTCGCCGTTGCTGGATTCCATTACTCAGGTGCCGGAAGGATCACCACCGGTCATCATTGATCCTGTGCATGGCTGGCTCCAGCTTCGAGCCCGCTTGCTGAAAGACCTCGCGGATGGCGCTTCGGAGATTCTGCCGATCCGTCTGGTGGTGGCACTGAGCAGCCTGCGCACTTTCCGCTTTCTCACATCTGGGGAGTATCAGAAGGCTGGGCGCGCCCCGGGGTTGGAGCGTCTGCATATTGTGGATGTCATGCGCAGGGCGGCCAAGGCATCCCTTCTTTCAGAGGAGTCCCTGCTGCTCATGCTCCAGTCTCTGATCAGCGCCGATGCCAGTAAGACTCAGCGCCGTACACTTCAGGAGATGGCAGCCAGCGCCAAAGTAGAGGTCAATCCGCTTAAAATTGCCCTCCAATTCTTCGAAAACGAGCATCTTATCCGCCGTATTCCAGGAGATGAAGAGGGCGACTCATTCATGCTCTACCATGATCAGCTCGCCCGTGGCATTCGTGATGCTGCCCGCGCCCGCGACCACTGGAATGTCCTTTTGCAAGAACGGGCTAAAGCTCATGCGGATGCAATTGGCTGGGTAGACCGTTGGCGCACCCTCATACCCCTACGTGAACAGGTTGTCCTATTATGGCAGCGGCTTCGCGGTCGCCTGATTTACGGGATGCAGGGAGGCTATGCCGTGCTTAGTACCTGCCGTTTGCTGCCGGCTATCGCGACTATTGGCATCCTCACGTTAGGCGCAGTTGAGCTTCAACGAACTTCGCTCGAACGGCAGGCTGAGCGGGTGGTTGGAGAGCTTGTGTCCCAGGTTGGAGGTCAATATGCGGAAGTGCAATTCGTCCAAGGCTGGCGTGCGTTTGCTGCTCTGCCAAGTGCTGCACGTCTTCATGGTTTGAAGTTCATCTTGGGAAACTCATTTATCAAACAAGCATTTACTGACAAGCATGAGCAGCTGGCTCATGTCGTCCTGGGACTTGACCCTTCTGCCTCTCAGTCGTCAAAGGCCGCTGACATATTACAATACGCCCCTGATCATAGTGCTGCACTTGCGGCTAAAGTGGCAGTCGTATTGCCTTGGGACAGCGTGCATCGATACCAGTTGGCTCGGGGTCTGATCGTGCGAATTTGCAAGCTGAAAACGGGTGCCAATGACATGGAAGTCCTCTGCGAAACGTTTGGTAAACTGGTGGCTCAGCTGCCCAAAGGCGATGTGGAGATGAAAATATGGGCGGCGGACTTGGCCGAGCTTATGTGCAATCCAGAAACTGATGGCGCCGACTTGCCATCCCTCGGTAAGGCGTTGGGCTCGCTGGCTATTCATTTGTCAGAAGGTGATGAGGAAGTGGAAAAGGGAGCTGCCGCACTGGTTGAATTCATGATTAATCCAGTTCTTCACAAATCTTTTTCGCCACCTTTAGGCTATCCACCTTTAGGCTATGGAATCCCACCACCTCCTGCAGGCTATGCAGACCCTTACGCGCCGAGCGCCAACGAGTCGTTGTTGTCCCCCCACGTAGAGGCGCTGAATACATTGGTCGCTCGGCTGCCAAAGGGAAATGCACGGGTAACAAAATGGGCTGCTACCCTTGTGGATCATATGTGCAAGCCCGAGACAGACTCCGAGATTTTATCAAGCCTCGGCCAGGCCCTGAGGGCCTTGATGGTCCGACTGCCGCGAGGTGATCAAATGGTGAAGAGAGGGGCCGCCGCTTTGTTTGACCACCTGATCAAGCTGGAATCAGACCGTGATGATGAACGAGATTCCCTCAGGACATCATTGAAGATGCTCGCGGCCTGGCTGCCAGACAGTGATGATGACGTTAAAAAATGGGCTGGCATCTTGGCTGAGCGCATGTGTGCCACCCCGCAGGCTGATTGCGATGACGTGCTGCTATTCGGTGATTTGCTGGGTGCTTTGGCAGCCCGATTAAATGAGAATGATCTGGAAGTGAAAAAAGGAGGAGACGCCTTGTTTGAGCTTATCATTAAGACTGACAATAATTCGACCATGGAGCATTATGAGGCTCTAACAAATCCCAGCTACGAGATGGTCCTGGGCTCTCTGATTGCTCGTCTACCAAATAATGACGAGCAGTGCGAAAAATGGGCTCAACGACTGATCGAGCGAATTTGCAATCCGAAGACTGGCAGACATTCACTGTCCACATTTGGCAAGGTGCTGAGTGCCCTAGCAGCCAAGTTGCCGAAGGGGAGTGCAGAGGTGGAAAAAGCCATGGTCGCTCTGGTGCAATATTTGATTGATGACCCTAACTACACAGCAAGTTCGAATAAGCCAAGTCCAGGCTTTGGGGTTCATTTCAGCAAACCTCTGAGCATGTTAGTCACGCTACTGCCAAAGGGTAATTTGGAAGTTAAGAAAAGTGCATGCGCGCTGGCCGAGGGCATGCTTAAACCAGAGACACCTGAGTATTTAAGGGTTAGCTTGGGCGAAGGGTTGGCCAGTTTAATCGCCAAGCTACCAGAAGGTGATGAGGATGTGAAAAAGTGGGCTGCATCCTTGGCTAAGCTTGCGGGCATGGTGAATGCCGAGGACACTACATACGAAATTTTTATAGACGTGATGGGCCCGCTTGCGGATATGGGATATCTTAGCGCAAGCAAAGCCGAAATGTTGGCAGCATTTTTTTGGCGATCAATTCAGGCTAGGGCTTCTAGTGTTACTATCAGTCGTTGGTGTCAGTTTGAACGTTGCGCGGCCCAGACAGATCAATTGGGGAAAGAACTTCGTGTGCAAGCCTACTTGGAGCTTCTTAAGCATCCCATGTGCATCGGCGACGGACAGGCCGAGGTAATCCACGGATTAGAAAAAGTAGTTAACGAGAGCTTCTCCCTTTCAGGGTCAGAAACGTCCGATGTCAGGGAAGTCGTGAAATGGGTCAAGAAAATGAACGGCAAGGGATGGCACCTCAATCTCCGCCGCGATCCCGAGTGAAATCTTCGCAAAGAGCACTGCCTCCGCAGCGGGAACATTTCATACACGTCATGTCGGTGCTTGATAGTTCGCTTCACTGTCTCACCAAGAAACCCTGCTCGTCCATTTTCACAGCGGGGAGGCTGATGCTGCGGCCGTCATTTGGCAGCAGGCCGCTGATGCGTACGCCGTCGCTCGTGGATTCGATGGCAAAGCCCGGCAGCAGTCGGCCGAGGGTGTTGGGTTTCCGGCCGAGCTGCTCGTCCTTGTCGTTGGCCGGCATGGGCGGATTGGGAACTTCGGTGCTGAGGAGGATGCCGGTGTCTGCATCAATATAGCCGCGCAGCGCGGTGGTCTGGGGCAGGGGAGTCAGATCACTGTCGAGGCAGAAGACGAGGCGCTCCTGGCCGGTGAGCTTGCCCAGCGTACTGCGAGTGCAGAAGGCGACGATGTGAGTGGGGTGGGCTTCGGGTCCGTGATCGATGAACTTGGTGCCGGGCATCACCTGCGTGAGCGCTTTGACGGTGCGGTGGATGATGCTGCCTTCGGGTTCGAGGCTGAGGAAGACATCGCCGGCGTGATGCCATTCGATTTCAGCCAGACGCAGGGCGTTGGCGAAGGCGACCGTGTCCGCCTCGGCGTGGCTCCAGCTTTTGCGTTTGAGAAATGCCTCGCTGCTAAGCGCGAGCATGGCATGGCGCATCACCTCAGTGGTGGCGGCACGTGCGCCCAGGGCCTCGCCAAAATGCACTTCCACGGGATAGCGCAGGTGTTTGGGGCGTTTGGTGAAGAACTTGCCGCCCTGAAAGGAGAAGATGCTGCCATAGAGACCGTCGAGATACACGGGCACCACCTGGGCATCGCCCTGGCGTGCCATCAGTTCGAAGCCTTTGAGCAGTTCGTTGACCATGCCATGGCGGGTGATCTGGCCTTCGGGGAAGAGGCAGACGATCTCACCCTCTTTGAGCGCAGTGGCCACGGCACGAATGGCATCCTTGGCGCGTGTGGCGGAAATCGGCACGGTGCCGATGAGGCGCATGAGCCACTTCAGCCACCACAGATGGTAAAGCGCATCCCACATGACGAAGCGCACGGGGCGGCGGCTGGCGGAGCCCACGATGAGCGCATCCACATAGCTGACGTGATTTGGCAGCAGCAGCACGCCGCCCGTGGCGGGAATGCGCTCCATGTGCACGGGCTTCACTTTGTAGGTGAACCGGACGGCGGCCAGCATGAGGAAGCGCACCAAATCCTGGGGCAGCAGCCGCATGATGTACACGGCGGCGGCAAAGGTGGGGATGGCCAGCAGCAGGAACTGGGTGGAGGCCGTCAGTTCCATCCATTTCATCAGGCCGACGATGCCCACCGCCACCAGCGTGCCGAGGCAGTCCATGAGGTTCATGCCGGCGTGGATGCGGGCCTTCTCATGCTTTTCCGCCTTGTCCTGGGCGAAGGCATACAATGGAACCATGAAGCAGCCGCCTGCAGCGCCCGTGAAGATGATGCCCGCATACATCCAGCTGCTGCCGAGTGTGGCGAGTCCGGACCAGAGCAGTCCGGCTACGAGTCCGAAGCCGCCCAGCGGAATCAGGCCCAGCTCAATGCGATTGCGACTGACGTGGGAGGCAAATATGCTGCCGCTGATCACGCCAATGCCGAGAATGCCGGCGACCTTGGCGAGTTCCATCGGGCCATCGCCATGTCCGGTGTCGGGATGCAGCTCTTTCGTGAGCGTGACGAGGATGAAGCTCAGTGCGTTGGAGATGAACCAGAAGTACGTCACTCCCAGCGCCGCAAGGCGGATGGAGCGGCGGCGGAAGACAATCTTGAGGCTTTCGAAATGCTCCAGCGCCATGCCTTTGCGCCAGTGGACTTCCGTGTGCGAGGGAGTGCTTTGAATGCAGATGGCGCCGACCAGTTCAAAAATGCCCATGATGCTGATGATGATCAGCGGCCAGAGCGCGGACATCCAGGCATCGCCCGTTTTTTCATACTCGGTGCCATACCAGATGCCACCCGCCCACATGCCGCCGAGAATGCCAGCGAGCATGGTGACCTGCAGCCAGCCGGAAACACGGCCGAGGCGGCGCGAGCCCGCGAGCTCCTTCATGATGCCCATCTTGGCCGGACTGAGAATTGCTGCCTGCACGGCCAGCACAAAGAAGCCGACCAGACAGATTTCGAGCGAGCCCGGCACACGCTTCATCCACAGCGCCAGCGCCAGCCACACAAAGCAGATGATCTGCATGACCTGCATCCAGACGATGACCTTGCGCTTGGAAAAGCGATCCGACCAGTAACCGGCAAGCGGGGCAAAGATCATGTAGGGCAGCGAAAAGATGGCCCCGAGCCACAGCTCCATGTGGCGGCCCACCCAGGAGTCTTTGGCGATGATGATCGACAGCGCGATCAGCAGCATTTTGACAAAATTGTCGCTGAACGAATTCATCGCCTGCACAAACAGGACGAGAACGATGGACGCCCAGTTACGGCGTGGCAGATGCGGTGCGTTGTCGAGGGCGGCGGAGTCGAGCATGGGTGTCGTTCAATCGACAAAACGCTGAGCCAGCAGGATGTCTGCCGGGAACGTGATCTTGGGGTTCAGTTCAAAATTTTCGATGACAAAAACGGGTTCGCCGAGGTGCTGCACGGCGGACACTTCATCGGTCACAAGCAGTCCGTCACGCAGCACGGCGTCATACGCTTTCACGAGCAGATCACGCTGAAACACCTGCGGCGTTTCCATGATCCAGGCGTTCGCACGATCAATGGAGTCAATGATGCGGCCTGTGCTGTCGCAGCGCTTGAGGGTCTCGGTCATGGGCCGGGCGCAGGCGACGGCGGCCTGCGTGCGTGCGGCCTCAACGCAGCGGGTGATCTGCGCCACCGAGATGAGGGGACGTGCGCCATCATGC
>NZ_JBAQCR010000257.1:0-2975 GCF_049294395.1 Prosthecobacter sp. | reverse complement strand
CCCAATCCCAATGGCAACCGCGATGGCGGTGGCAATCGCGACCGCGACAACGGCGGCAACCGTGAACGCGAACGCGACAACGGCAACCCCCAGCAGGGCCCCCAGGGCGGCCGCAATTACGAGCCCGAGCCCGAAAAACCCCTCGGCCCGCCAGAGCCTGCCAATGGCATTCTCGAAATGTCCCCCAAAGGCTACGGCTTCCTCCGCCGCCGCGAGCTCTCCTTCGCCCAGCATCCGCAGGATGCCTTCATCGCCCCCGAGTTCGTCCGCAAATACGGCCTCCGCGAAGGCATGCAGATCGTCGGCGTCCAGTGCAAAGGCGCACGCGGCCCGCAGATCACCGAAGTCACCGAGGTCAATGGCCGCAATCCTCTGGCCATGCGGGATCTCCCCCTCTTCGAAGAACTCAAGGCCATCAATCCCAACAAGCGCTACCAGCTTGAGACCACCAAGGACCGCCTCACCACCCGTGTCATCGACATGATGACCCCCGTCGGCCGTGGCCAGCGCGGACTCATCGTCGCCGCACCCCGTGCCGGCAAGACCACCATCCTTCAGCACATCGCCGAAGCCATGGTCACCAATCATCCCGGCGTGCACCTGATGATCCTCCTCGTCGATGAGCGCCCCGAAGAAGTCACCGAGTTCAAGCGCATCCTCCCGCAGGCCGAAATCTACGCCAGCAACAACGACCAGGACGTCAAGAACCACACCCGCATCTGCACCTTCGCCATCGAGCGCGCCAAGCGCCTCGTCGAATGCGGCGAGCACGTCTTCATGCTCATGGACTCCCTCACCCGCATGGCCCGCGCCTTCAACAACACCGCCAAATCCGGTGCTGTCATGAGCGGCGGCGTCGGCGTCGGCGCGTTGGAAATCCCGCGTCGTCTCTTCGCTGCTGCGCGCAATACCCGCACCGCAGGCTCCCTCACCATCCTCGGCACCGCCCTGGTGGAAACCGGCACCCGCATGGACGACCTCATCTTCCAGGAGTTCAAAGGCACCGGCAACATGGAGCTCGTCCTCGATCGCAAGATCGCCGAGCAGTTCGTCTACCCCGCCGTGAACATCTTCAAATCCGGCACCCGCCGCGAAGAGCTCCTGCTGCAGACCTTCCAGCTCGACAAGATCCACATGCTCCGCCGCGGCCTCGCCGGCCACAAGCCCGTCGAAGCCATCCAGCGCGTCATTTCGCTGCTGGAGCGCTACCCCAGCAATGCGCAGATGCTCGTCGATCTCCCCAGCAAGTCGTAGCTCTTCGTTTCGGCATTCTCAGCACGGGCTTTCCCATCCTTCGCCACCCAGGCAAGGAGGAAAGCCCGTTCTGCGTACAGGGGTTCACTTCACGCCCCAGCATCAGCCCCATAGGTCCTCTACATCCTATCAGACCTATTCCGGAGCTCCGCGACACCCTTCACCCAGCATACGCATTGCAGTCCCGGGTTCGCCTCGCAGCAGCCCGTTCTGGGTAATTCGTCCTCGTCCTCCTGCTCTCAGTTGATTCGCTGCGCTCACCCTGCGGGCTCCTGGCAGTCGTCTGTCTCGCTTCGCTCGGCTGTCCTCGATCCTTGCGCAAGAAAATTGCCGCAGCCCTCTCGCACCACCCAGCATACGTATTGTAGTCCCGGCTTTAGCCGGTCCGGCTCTTCGCACGCAGTTCGAAGTTCCTCTCGCAGCTTTCGCAGCAGCCCCCATTTGGACTGCGGTCGCGCAGTGAGGAACGAACGCAGCTACCGCTCTCCGCAGGCTGGTTCAGCCCCCAGCCCCTCAAACGCAGGCCCTGCAAACCCGCGCCCCAGCATCACACCCATACAGCCAAAACGACGATCAGACCTATTCCGGTCCCCACCACCACCGCTCCGCGTCCCGCTCTTCACCCAGCGCCGCGGGCCAACGGCCCGCAGGAGTCAGCCCAGAACGCAAGCCCTGGCTTCCCCTCCCAGTCCCACCCTCCCTCAAGACCGCGCTCTGAAGGAGCGCAGGAGCCGCCACACTTCATCCTCCACACCCGTACTCCACATCCGCGCCCCAGCATCCCTCCCATCCGCCCTATCCGACCCATCCCGGTGGCACAGTCCATGCATCCACAAATCTTCTCCGCCACTCCAGCATCCAGCATCTTTCATAATTCCCCCTTCATAATTCATCCTTTCAAACCCTCCCCCTTCAGCGTATCCCCTCTCATGCCGATCCCCGCTCGTGACATCCAAGTGGACTCCGTCCTCCCGCCCACGCCGCCGGAGATCAATCCCATCGCCGCCAAGCTCGCCAGCAGCAAAGACCCCGTCAACAACGCCGCCGCGCGCATCCTCTCCAAGTACCTCGACGAGCTCATGCGCGTCCCCGGCACCAATGTCCGCTTCGGTCTCGATCCCATCCTCGCCCTCATCCCCGCCGTCGGCGACACCGTTGCCTCAGGCGCAGGCTTCATCATCCTGCTCGATGCCCTCCGCAGCGGCATCCCCATCCCCGTCTTCCTGCGCATGGCGCTCAACATGGGCATCAATTTCGCCATCGGCCTCATCCCCGGCGCCGGGGCGTTCGCCTCCGTCTTCTTCAAATCGAACACGCGTAATTTGAAACTCCTCCTCGCCTGGCAGGCCGGACACAAAGACAAAGTCAAGCGCAGCACCTTCCACTTCTACGCCGGCATCTTCATGCTCATCGCCATGATCGTCGGTTTCATCGCCATCGCCTGGGCCTTCTACGCCTGGCTCTTCTACTCCGCCGCCCAGGCCATCCTCCACGCCCTCGGCTTCAGCTAAAAGTACGATGGGCAGTGCCTCACTGCGTTAGCCCTCCGGGCAGCCTTCGGCTGGCTATCTTCGCTTCGCTACGGTTCCTGCCCGTCGACCAGCGCCCTCCCATCCCCCCACGCCCCCATCGGTACGACAAGCCTGCTCCGCTGCTCATTGATAAAACCACACTGTAGCATGTAATACCACATCACACATCAGTCCCGCCAACTCATACAC
>NZ_JBAQCR010000256.1:0-30078 GCF_049294395.1 Prosthecobacter sp. | reverse complement strand
CAAGCTTTGGGCCTGCTTGTCATTGCGCCGCGATAAACTTGCCTTGCACTTCACCTCTCTGTTGGCTTTTGCCGCCGTCATCGATTGGATGCAGCCTTTCAAGAAGTTTTAAAACACTGCCTAGTGTTTAAGAGTCATTGTTTTCCGTCTTCTGAAGCCGTGCCTCAATACGCTCGCGGCTAAGTTTGGCATGTTTAGCATCCGGATGATCACCCCCAAAAACCTTGTGCCAGCCCTTCTCTGCTCGCTGCATAAGCGCCAACGCTTCCTTCAACTTACCCTGACTCGTCAGGCACAGCGCTAGATTATAACAACTCCTACAGACTGAAGGATGATCTTCGCCCAGCACGCGCTGTTGTGCCGCGAGAACTGCACGGCTTTCTACCTCCGATTCAGCATGCTTGCCTTGGGCAAACAGTGCATTAGCTAGATTACCCCGAATGTTCAATATATGAGGATCTTCAGCATCGTACACACGGTTCAAAGCCTCCAGCACAATGCGACCCTCTGTTTCCGCTTCCGCGAATTTTCCTTGTTTATAAAACACATTAGCTAGATTGCTCCGGCTTGCCAAAGTATCAGGATGCTCCGCGCCAAGCAAACGATGTCGCGTCTTCAGCACTGCTTGATGCTCTGCCTCCGCCTCTGCATTCTTGCCTTGGTCAAAAAGCGCATTCGCCAGATTACTTCTGCTGCCCAAGCTGTCGGGATGCTCAGAGCCAAAAGCGATCAACGCCTGTTCGTACGCTTGTTGGTAGTAGTATGCCGCACGGAGGTAGTCCCCTAGATCCTCAAAAAGAATGCCCAACTGATTCAAAGTTTCCCAGCGCTCTTCCGGAACGGCATGAAATTCCTCACGGAGTTGCCAGGCACGGCTCAGGCAGCGTTCGGCGTTGCTCCATTGCTGTTTGTTCCGATACTGCAAACCCGCACGAAAAAGCAGGGAGGCCAGCTGTAGTGATTGCTCTGGTTTTCCCTCAAGTTTGGCGGCTTCAGCAAGAGTGAAATCGGGATCGCCGCTAATGCTGGTGGAATCATTGAACTGGCTTTCATTGACTTCAGTCTCAAGGCTGCGGCCCGGAGAATCGAGATAGGTGACGCTGGCGCGGACGGACCAGAGATCGGGGGCATGCTCGCGCAGCATGACCTGTAGCGGCTCGGGTCCTGCAAGGATGAGGGGAATGGGGAGACCTCGCTGGAGAAGGTTTCGGCGGCTGTTGAGAATGGCAGCCACCGGATGCCAGACGGCTTTGATGAAGGGATCGGGATGCGATCCGGGGGATGGGCCGTCTGCTTGGACCCACACAAGGCCGATATCTGCCGGGAGGTGCTCCAGAAGGGTCAGGGTGAGCGTTTCCGGTGGTTCGGACTCCTTGACGGTGATGACATGAAACCTCATCCCCTTGCCCTTGGCCCACTCCTCCAGAGTGCGGCGGGCGATCTCGACGCCATAAACATCCGGCGCGATGACGGTGTGAAAGGTAAAGCCTTGATTCAGCTCCAGACGGCGCAAGAGCATGCGCCACTGCCTGGACTCCGACAGAGCATAGTCGGTGCGCAGTGCAGCGATGATGGATTCATCAAGCGGATTCACCGGATTCCGTATGGGTGGCGATGGCGGCGGCTCGCTTCGTTATTTCATAGACTTCATCACGAATGAGCGGGTGTAGATCATACCACTCGTCACCATTGATGAAGTAGAGGACAACGTGGGTGTTCAGGAAGCGAGCAAGGCGGCTTACCTCAGCGGGTGAGGTGGTCTGGGGGATGGCATCGCGATGCTCGGCGATCTCACGAAGAATAAGGGCATCCTCACGGGAGATGGGCAGGAAGTTCCTCCTAATGGAAGCGATAGCATGATTGATGGACTCCTTGGTCACAGGGACATCATCGCAGCGAAGGATGGCCTCCTCCGTGAGTCGGAGCAGATCGCGAAAGTGGCCACCGGAGTGTTCGATTAGTTCATCGGCGAGATGGTGGCTGCCCTTCTTCGTCAACGGTCCAAAGAAGCGCTCGAAACCCTCGTCAGTGAAGCGCAGTTTCAAAATGCTTAACATGGTGGCATGACCCGCTCCATTTCGTGCGCGGTCTTTTTTCTTCCACAACTTCACGGTCGGAATGAGCCGGGTCTGAAAACCGGGGATGACGAACTTCAACCAAGGCGGCACAGTATAGACGAGATGCACAGAGGGAATCTCCAACATCTCGCGACTGTTGGCGAACAGACGGGTGATGCTGTCCACGACATCATTCTCGTTGCTGCGCGTTCCCTGGATCTGCTCCAGGCCGTCGAACATGAATACGATCTTGACGTCTTTTTTGACCTTAGCACTCTTACGGACACGCTGGATATTCTCGGCAAAGAACTCATCGACTTTGTTCTTGAGTTCGCGGATGCGGTGGACAAGGGCCTTGTTGACCTCCTGCCTGAAAGAAGGGGAGGTCTGGAGGGCTGCTTTAAGCTTGGCCTCGGCACCCGCGATGTCGCCACCAGCCTCAAGGCCGGTGACATCAACAGTTGTTGTCTTTAGGTAGTGCCACGCACGACTCCACCATGATTCCTTCATGTCATCTCCATAACCCTGATCAATGAGCTGATCGTTAAAGGCGCCGGCGATGACGAGGAGCATGTCGGCGATATCAACCGTGTCGGCCGGTGAGAGATACTTCAGCGCATCGGTATAGAAGACAAGGCAGCCATCCTGCCGGAGGCAATGACGGAGTCGGAAGAGTTCAGTAGTTTTCCCCGATCCACGAAAACCCGAGAAGGTCTGAAAACTCTGCACGGGCTGGCGGCTGATGCATTTGCGCATAAGCCTAACGGGATCGTCGGGATCCTCATCGTAGATCGGCTCGTAGAGCGCCTTTTGTTCTGGGACATCGCAGTCCAGCGCTTCTCTGCGGCTGACGCGTTGAGTGAGCCAGTTGAGGAATTCTTCGGGAGGAAGGGATGAGATCATGAAGCAACCAGAAAACAAACTCCCCGGCGGGGTGTTCAGTGAGTAGTATGATACAAGGCCGCTCTTGCGGTGCAAATGGATGGTTCATCGATCCCGCGATCTGGCAAATACAGTCTGCCACATCGACCTCAGCCCCTCTACGCCACCCCACGCCGCCTGCTAAACAGCCCGTACTTCGGACTGAAAACATACGCGATCACAAAGAACACCCCCAGCACCACAATGATCGTCGCGCTCACACTCCACCCCAGCGGATACGACAAAAAGAACGCCGCCACCGACCCCACCGCGCCAATAATCCCACCACCCCAGAACAGCGTGCGCGCATTGTTCGTCAGCAGATAAACCGTCGCCGCCGGAGCCACCATCAGCCCCACGCTCAGAATGCACCCCACCGCCTGCAGCGATGAAATCAGCACCAGGATGGTCACCGCAAACGTCGCATAGTTTAGGAGCCGCACCGGCACACCCAGGCTCGCCGCTATGTTCGGTTCAAACAGATAGATGAGCAGCGGCCGTTGCAGCGCCGTCAGCGTGATCACCGCAATCGCGCTGATCCCAAACGCGATCCACAAATCCGAGTCCGCCATCCCCACAATGCTGCCAAACAGCCACTCATCCAGCTTCTGCCGCATGTCCAGATTCTTCAAAATCAGCACCCCTCCCGCAAACGCCGTCGTGTACAGCACCCCCATCGCCGTGTCCTGATCCAGCCGCGAGGTCCGCGACAAAAAGATCGATCCCAGGCCCACAATCAGCGCCGCAAAAATCGCCCCCGCCAGCGCACTCCATTGCGTGAGCCCTCCGATCAACACTGCCAGCGCAATCCCCGGCAGCAGCGAATGCGACAACGTCCCAATCTTCAGCGCATCCTTCCGCAGCACCACAAACGCACTCACAAACCCATTCGCAAACCCAATCATCAAACACGCCATCAGCGTCCGCTTGGCAATCGGTTCAGCAAGGAAATCAGTAAAGGTGGACATAGGAAAATGCAGATTTACACCGCGATAGATTAGAAGGCCGCCGAGAATACCTTCAAACTCACCAGGGGTGATGACGCTAGCCTCATTTTAACCACAGAGGCACGATGAACACAGAGATGCTGACTCAAAATCCGTTTTAAAAACTCTGTGTTCATCGTGTCTCTGTGGTGAATTTCATTGCCCAAATACAGGCCTGTTTTCAATGAAAGGCGGCATGCCTGTCAGATCATCTCTCTAATCTCCGGCCTCTGCGGTCTTCTAATCTCTGCGGTGCAATGGTTTGGTTCAGTCTGTTCATACGCTCATTCAGTTGGGGCATCAGAATTCTGGAGGATCGGATCAGTGTGCAGTCAGTGTCCCATCAGTGGTTTAAATTCTGGGCCTGGCCACGCCCCTCTCCGCTCTCATACGCACTCGCAATATTCCCCGGCGTGAACACCTCACCCACCGGCCCAAACGCAATCTGATGCCGGCGAATCAGCAGCACATCATCAAAATTCCCCGTCACCGTTTGCAGATCGTGATGGCTCGCAATCAAGAGCCGTCCCTCAGCCGTCAGCTCTTTAAACAACCGGCTCAGATTCTCCTGCGCCGGCTTGTCCAGCCCCGTGAACGGCTCATCCAGCAGCAGCACATGCGCCTCCTGCGCCAGCGCACGGGCGATGAACGCCCGCTGCTGCTGCCCGCCAGAAAGCGCACTGATCTGGCGATCCTCCAAATCACACAGCTCCATGCTTTTCAGCGCCCGCTCGACGATCTCCGCGTCATGCCGAGAATACTGCCGCCACCACCCGAGATTCGGATAGCGCCCCATCTCCACCAGACCACGCACCGTGATCGGAAAATTCCAGTCCACGTCCCCGCGTTGTGGCAGATAGGCGATCTCATGGCTGCTCCGCGTCAACGGTTTGCCACGCCACAAAATCTTGCCGCCGCCCCCGGGAATCAGCCCCGCCAGCGACTTCAACAACGTGCTCTTGCCCGCACCATTGGGGCCAATCAGGGCCATGCTCCGACCACACTCCGTCGCAAAGTTGATCTTCTCCAGCGCTCGCACTTCTTGATACTGCACGCTGAGATCCACCACCTCCAGCCGGTGATGCGGCGTATGCGCGCAACCTCCGCCCCAGCAGACGTGCTCCTTGGTATGGACATGGGGAACAGCAGCACTCATTTCCATTCAAAGGTAAGTACTTCATCCAAACTGCCCGCCGAAGACCAGCGCGTCTCACTCCGAGTCGCAAACCCATCCGGCTCCAGCTCCAGCGTGATCGAAGTATCCGGGGTTCCTTCCGCCCACGTCGCGCTCAAAAAAACATCCACCCCATCCTTCGCAGCGGGCAGGGAAGTCGTCAGTTCAATCGGCGAGCCTGCAATCTCA
The DNA here is from genome assembly GCF_049294395.1 of Prosthecobacter sp. GTDB lineage: Bacteria > Verrucomicrobiota > Verrucomicrobiia > Verrucomicrobiales > Verrucomicrobiaceae > Prosthecobacter. Next base: position 24,751 of record NZ_JBAQCR010000256.1, on the reverse strand, counting down.
GCCATCAATTCCTTGTCAGCAATCTTCACGCTCAGCGTCGTCGGCTTGTGCGCATACCGCAGCCGCAGCAAGGTCTTCACATGCTGCGTTTCCTCAACCTTCGCCGCATCAGTCTTCGCCTGAGTCACCGTGCCAGTAAGATGGCTCAGCGGCACCGCCAGCACGATGAACGTGAGGGCGAGCAAAAAAATCTGGATGGGCGGAAAACCTCTCATGATATCACCGACTGTAAAAAAAGCTCCGGTTGGAAATCTCTGCCTTCATCGTGCGCTCTTGAACAACTTCCACATTTTCGCGGCTCTTCTGTGTACTTAGTTCGGGCTTCAGCCCGTTCTGGAGGCCCCGCTTCACCCCAGCATTGAAACCAGCCAGCGCACGTTTTGTAGTACCGGCTTTAGCCGGAATCTGGAGGTGCTGTGGTGTGAATTTCATAACGTGAGTGAGATGCCGGTCTGTCTTCCGTCGCTCGCCGTGCACCTCATTTCACCGGTATAGCAGCAGGAGCAGGAGCCAGCGCCGCCACAATCGACCTCACATTGTGAGCCAGCATCGTTTCAAACGTGTGCGCCACCTTGGCCGTGCCATCAGCAATCAGCGGCTCACCAATCTTCACCCCTGTGCTGCGCGCAATCTCCGCCAGCACCTTCGGATTCGCCTGATCCTCCGGAAACACCGCCTTGATCCCATGCTCACGGATCTCCTCGATCGTCTCCGCCACATGCTTTGATGACGCATCATCACTCCGTCCGATGCCGAGCAGCGAAATCGGCTCAAACCCATACTCCTTGCAGAAATACCCAAAGGCCCCGTGCGCCGTCACCAGCAGCCGATCCTTCTTCCCCACCTTCGCGATCTCCTTCTGTGCCCAGTTCTTGAGCTCTCCGAAACGCTTGCTCGCCGCCTTCGCCCCCGCTGCATACGCCGCCGCATTGGCAGGATCAACCGCACTCAGCTCATCCGCCACCACACGCGCCGCCCGCTTCATGTTCTCCGCGCTGTGCCACCAGTGCGGGTCCTCCGACCCGTGGTGATGATGATCATGCTCATCACCATCCTTCTCCGCATGCTCATGATGATGCTCCTCAAACGGGATCGACGGAATCTTCTCCCCCACCTCCACCAGCTTCACTCCAGCGCCCAGGCTGTCGCGCAGCTTGTCCAAAAAGCTCTCCAGCCCTTTGCCAGACGCCAGCAGCAGCTTCGCCCCGCGCATCTCCGCCAGATCCTTGGGCGCCGGCTCAAAATGATGAACGTCAGCCCCCGGCTTCAAAATCTCGACCACCTCCACATTCGCCCCACCCACTTGTTGCGCCAGATCAGCCAGGATGGGATGCAGCGTGGCGACTTTGGTGGCGCCAAAGCAAGGAAGTGCGGCAGCCAGAAAACCAAGGGAGCGGAGAAAAAGCTTCATAAACAAAAATTAGGATACGAAATCGAAAATACAAATGATTTGCAATTGCAATCAGTTTGCATATCTGATCAACTATCATGCAACTCACTTGCACTATCTCACAACGACTCCACCTCGGACTCCTCTTCACCCTCTCCTACGGCGCCCTGATTGCGGAATCCGACACAAAAATCCAGCAGATGTCCACCCCCGACAACCATGTCGAAGACATCCCTCTGGACGAGATGGTCATCACCGCCCCCCTGCAGCGCCCCCTCTTCCAGCAAGCCCAGGCCGCCTCAATCCTGAGCGGCCAAAACTTGACCCTCGCCATCGAACCCAGCCTCGGCCAAACCCTGGCCCGCATGCCCGGCGTCAGCAGTTCCTACTTCGGCCCTGCTTCCAGCCGGCCCATCATCCGCGGCTTGGATGGAGACCGCGTTCGCATTCTGCAAAACGGCCTCAATACCATCGACGCCTCCGCCACCAGCGTGGATCACGCCGTGAGCTTTGACACTTCCAATCTGAAGTCCGTCGAAGTGGTGCGTGGTCCTGCAACACTGCTCTATGGCTCGAACGCCATTGGTGGTGTCGTCAATTCGATCGATGGCCGCATCGTGGACGAGAAAATCGACGGCACAATCCGTGGTGCACTGGGAGGTCGCTACAGCTCCGTAGACAACGGTTATCTCTCCAGCGTCATGGTCGAAGGCGGTTACAAAGGCCTGGCCTTTCATGTGGAGTCCTTTACGCGTGCGGCTGAGGACTTCCGCATTCCCGGCAATGCACGAACAACCAACGAGCAGACCATCAATCCGCTGCCTCCAGGTGAGACTGAAACACGCAAGATCATGCCCAACAGCAACCTTCGTTCCGAAGGTGTGACCAGCGGTCTGAGCTACATCTGGGACAAAGGTTTCTTCGGCTTCGCCTGGACGGAGTTTCACACCAACTACGGCTCTCCTGCCGAGCAGAATGTGGTCATCGACATGCATCAGCAGCGCCTGGATGTGCGTGGTGCCTTCTACAAGCCGCTGCCGCGCATCAAGGAGATCAACTACAAGATCGCCACCTCCCGCTACCAGCACACCGAGTACGACGGCGGCATGCCGGGCACCCTCTTCAAGAACAATGGCTACGATGCCCGTGTGGAGGTGAAGCATGAAAAGATCGCCGGGATGGAAGGCGTGGTCGGTTATCAGTCAGACCGCAGCGAGTTCAGCACCTCCGGAGATGAGGCCTTTCTGCCATCGACGATCACGCAGGCGGATGCCGTGTTTCTCTATGAAGACATCAGCCGGGGGCCGCTGAGCTTCCAGTTTGGCGGGCGCTACGACCACATCTCCGTGGAATCACTCAACAGCGCCGCCTTTGGTCCGGCACTGGCACGACGGTTTGACAATCTCAGCAGCTCGGTGGGCATCGTCTTCACTCCGAACGATGAATACGCCGTCGCATTCACCATCAACCGTGCCGAACGTGCTCCAACTTATCAGGAGTTGTTTGCCAATGGCACGCATGCAGCCACCGGTGCCTTCGAAATCGGTGATCCCAACCTCCAGCAGGAGAAGTCATTGGGCTTTGATCTCAATGTGCGGAAGCGCATCGGCTGGGTCACCGGCAGTGTCGGCGGCTATTACAATCGCTACAGCAACTTCATCGGCCAGTTTCCGACGGGTGTGGTGCATGTCGTCGGGGGTGAGAGCTACAACGAGCTGATTTATCAGGCCACAAATGCGGAGTTCATCGGCTCTGAAATGGAGGCCACCTTCCACCTGCTGCATCCCATCACCTCCGAGCCCTCCGAGCACCAGAACAACCTGCACCTGCAGTTGCGTGCCGACGTGGTGCGTGCGCGTGATACCAAAACGGGTCTGTCTCTGCCCCGCATTCCGCCGTTCCACCTATCCAGCACTTTGAGCATGGAGCGCGGTGCTTTCGGTGCTCGTCTCGAAGGCATCTATGCCGCGCCACAAAGCCAGCTGGCGATGAATGAAGCCCGAACCAACAGCTACTTTCTGGTCAATCTGACCCTGACCTACCGCATTGTTCAGGGGCCAACCACCCTCGATCTCTATGTCAAAGGCATGAACCTAACCAATGAAGATGCCCGTGAGCATACCTCTGTCCTCAAGGATCGTATTCCGCTGCCGGGACGCGGTCTCGTGGCGGGTCTTAAGCTAACTTTCTGAGTCGGCGTAAGAAGCCGTCGGGTTAATAAAGTATCAAAAATGATACGCTAAACGGTTCTTTTTTCCAAACATGAGATAATTTCCATAGTATTCGGTTGCCGCTAAACCTATATTGAGTATAATTTAGGGTATTCAGTAGACTTTAAGGCCATGGAAGCAACCAACACTCATTCCAAGATGCTAGACACGGGTGCCGTGTTCCAGGCACTCGAAGCACGGCGTGCATGGCGGGAAAATGAGCAGTTGTCCCCCCACTTTTGGGTGCTCGTCAGCGTATTGGGTGACTTGGTGATGGCCATCTTGGCGGCTTATCTGGCTTTCTGGCTTCGGTTCCATACGGTCCTCCGTGAAATTGGAAATTTCGACAGCATGTCGTTTCGTCAGTATGGCGGCCATATGGCGCTTGGGAGCCTGTCGCTCATCCTTGTGCTGGGCTGGCAGGAGATCTATCACAAGAATGTGCTGCTGCGCACCCGCTGGGTGTCTTCCAAGATTGCCAAGGGGGTGCTCGTCTGGACGGCCGGGTTCCTTGCCATCACGCTTGCTCTGAAGCTGGAGCCCAGCATCTCCCGTGTCTATGTGATGCTCAATGGAGCCACCGCGTTGCTGCTTCTTCTGGGCTGGCGCACGCTTTTCATCTCATGCCTGCGTGCGCCGGGCCGCATTGAGGCTTTGCAGCAGCGCACCTTGTTTGTGGGATGGAATGCTGAGGCAGTTTCCTTGTGGAAGACCATGAAGCGGGACCAGACCGGCTCCTTTGACATCATGGGCTGGGTCAGGACTGGCAGTGACGAGGATGGCTGTCCGGTGGACGAAGTCGTGCCATGCCTGGGGGATCTTCACGAAGTGGAGCACCTCGTCAGCACCCACGCCGTGGACATGGTCGTCGTTGCGGATCTGCATGGCCCACGTGAGCAGATGATCAGCCTCGCCAATCTGTGCGAACGTGAAATGATCCAGTTCAAGGTCATCCCTTCATATTTCAGAGTGTTCGTTTCCGGTCTCACCCTCGAAACCATCGCCGGCACTCCGGTGCTGGGAGTCACTCGGCTGCCTTTGGATGACACGCTCAATGTCATGACCAAGCGCATTGTCGATGTTGTGGGCGCAACAATTGGGCTCGTGCTGAGCGCCCCGATCATTGCCTTCTTCAGCGCCGCAGTGTGGCTGGAGTCACGTGGGTCGGTGTTCTATCACCAGCGCCGCTGGGGTTTCAATGGGGTGCCCTTCAGCATCATCAAGATCCGTTCCATGAAGATAAATGCCGAGTCTGCCAAGGGCGCGCAATGGTGCGTCAAAGACGATCCGCGCCGCCTCAAGGTTGGGGCCTTCATGCGCAAGTGGAACATTGATGAGCTGCCGCAGTTCTGGAATGTGTTGAAGGGGGAGATGAGCCTCGTTGGCCCGCGTCCGGAGCGCCCTGAGCTTATTGCCGGCTTCAAGCATCAAATCCCGCACTACAATGCGCGCCATCACTCCAAACCCGGCATGACCGGCTGGGCGCAGGTGAACGGACTGCGGGGCGACACGGATCTCGGTGAGCGTATCCAGTGTGACCTCTGGTACCTTGAAAACTGGAGCCTCTGGCTGGACTTCCAGATCATGCTTCTGACCTTCTTCAAGCGTGACAACGCCTATTGAGGATTGAGCGACGATTGCGTGAAAGTGAGCGGCACCAGGTTTCGGCTTGTTCCTCAGTCTTAAGTCTTTAGGTTTCGGCTCAGTCATCGTCCCATGCCGCTCTTCACGGTTTTCACGCCCACCTTCAATCGCGCGCACACTCTTCACCGCGTGTTTGAAAGTTTGCAGGCGCAGACTTGCAGCGATTTTGAGTGGCTGGTGATCGATGACGGTTCCACGGATGACACGCCCGCTTTGATGGCCCGTTACCAAAGCGAAGCCAGGTTTTCTGTTCGCTACCTGCGTGAGCCGCACCGTGGTGCGCACCATGTGCACAACCTCGCCCTGCGGGAAGCGCGGGGCCAGCTCAGCATCAAGCTCGATTCCGACGACGGCTGCGTGCCGGAGGCACTCGCGCGCTTGAAGCATCACTGGGAAAATATTCCTGCTGGCAGGCGTGAATCCTTTTCGGGAGTCACCGGCCTCTGCCGTGATCAAAACGGCCATCTCGTGGGCTCACGTTTTCCCTCGGACCCGCTGGACTGCTCAGCTGCGGAACTCGAGTACCGACACAAGGTGCGCGGGGAGAAGTGGGGCTTTCTTCGGGTGGATGTGCTCCGCCAGTTTCCCTATCCTGAGGACGTGCCTGGCAACTTCATCCCCGAGTCCTACATCTGGTGCCAGGTGTCAAAGCAGTATGTGACCCGCCACATCAATGAGGAACTGCGCATCTATTGGACGGATGCGCCCTCGCTGGTTCATGGTCCCTCCAGTCCACGCACGAATGCCGAGGGGCATCGCCTCATGTTCAAGATGGTGCTCGACCTTGAAAGCGGCTGGTTTTTCACCGCTCCGCTTAGGCTGCTGCGGGCCGCAGCGCAGTACAGTCGTTTTGCCTTTCTGCGTGGGCTTGGTGTGTCAGCGCAGTTTCGCGGCTTGAGATCCTTTGGCGGTCGTCTGCTCTGGCTGGCGGCGCTGCCGTTCGGTTACGTCCTCTGGCGGCGTGATTGTGCGCGGTTTCCGCAGTCTTAGCTTTATGAATCTTCACTCGTTCATTCATGGCAGGTCGCGGCTGCTACTGGTCCTTTCCTTCCTGGTTGGAGTCCTATTCTCGGCAGAGGGCGCTGACGATGCTGTGGCGATCGGGTCACGACGTGAACTGTTTGTGGACCGCCTGCTGGTGGGGGAACTGAAAAACACGGTGCTCAAGCTGCATGAGCCGCAGCTCATGCCGCCGGTGCCGCAGCCACGCCCGCATGGGCATTATGCCACCGTGCTGCGGGCGTCGGACAAATTTCAATTTTACTACCGCGGGGACAAAGACCCCAAAGTGACGTGGAAAACGCAGGGCATCGAAGCTTATCACGATGGCGAGGTGACCCTCTACGCGGAGAGTGCGGACGGCATCCACTGGACGCTGCCGAAGCTGGGGCTGCATGAGCATCCCGCCTTCCCAGATGGCAATATCATTCTCATGAATGAGTTCATGGTGAATCACAATTTCACGCCGTTCATTGACACCCGGCCCGGGGTGCCTGCAGATGAGAAATACAAGGCGCTGGGCGGTCTGGCCTTTCAGCCGCAGCAGCAGGCGGTGCGTGAGAAGCGTGGTCCCGGCGGGCTGAAGGCGTTTGTTTCACCCGACGGCATCCACTGGAAAAAGCTGCGCGCCGAGCCGGTGATTCCGGAGGCATGGGGCAAATACTTTGACTCGCAGAACTATGCGTTCTGGAGCGAAGCTGAGCAATGCTACGTCTGCTACTTCCGCCGGTTCATCGGCGGATTGCGCGGGATTGCTCGTACGACGTCGCAGGATTTCATCCACTGGACGCCCTTCGTCGAAATGAAGGCGAATCTGCCGGGCGAGCATCTCTACACGGCATGCACGCAGCCCTACTTCAGGGCGCCGCATCTATATCTGGCCCTGCCCACACGATTCATGGAGAAACGTGGCGCGGCGACGGATATCCTCTTCATGAGCACACGCGGCGGAGAGACCTATGATCGCCTCTTCACGCAGAGCCTGATCCGCCCTGGACTGAGCAAGGAGGGCTGGGCGAACCGCGCCAACTACGCGGCGATCGGAATTCATCAGACGGGGGACACGGAGCTGTCGCTGTTCCTCACCAACGGCAGGCGCTATACCCTCCGGCTGGATGGTTTTGTCTCGGTGAACGCGCCGCTGGAAGGCGGCGAGTTCATCACCCGGCCACTGACTTTCGACGGCAGCAAACTGACAATCAACTATGCGACGAGTGCGGCAGGACAGATGCAGGTGGAAATTCAGGATGCGCAGGGCCAGCCCGTTCCTGGCTTCTCGCTGGATGCGTGTGATCCGATTTACGGTGACCACATCGACCGTGTCGTGACCTGGAAGAAGGAAAGTGATGTGGGCAGGCTGAAAGGCACGGTGATCAAGCTCAGGTTTGTGATGTCCGACGCCGACCTTTTCTCCGTGAAGTTTCAGGAAGCCTCAGGTGCCTCAAACACTGCTCTCAAAACTGGCGGTTAGGCATGAACATGCCCACTCCTCACCCCATGTCGAAAACGTGCCAAACGCGGCAGTTTCACTGAGTGGTATCCACCTTATGCGGGAGGCGGTGCGCCATCGATCACTCCAAGTGGAAGGTGTCGCTGACCTGTCTGCCTGCATTGGTGTGATGGCAGTGGCCTTGGGCGACGATGCATGCTTTTAGCCAAGTCCCATGCACGTCTTGCAATTCTTTTCGGCTGCTTCAGCGCCTCGGTCGGAAAATAAATGCCCCAGCACATGGAAGCGAGAACCGATGTCAGCCTCCGCTTCCCGGTTCGAAAAAACTAAGGCCGCGTCACCTTCACGCGCATGAACCGGCTCTGGCTGCCGGTGCCGATGGGGAGGTTGTCGCGAACTCGGAGCGTAGTGCTGGTATCCACCTCGATCGTGGTGCCGGTGGTGGTCCAGCTGGCGGGATTGGTCAGGTCAGTGGTGATTTCCACAGTGTAGGTCACGTCGGTGGCGGCGGGATTGCGGGCGACGGTGAGGCGCAGATTGCCGGTGCTCATGTCCGTGGTGATGGGATGCCGGGAGGGAGTGAAGGGCTCCAGGTTGAGCGCGTATTTCATGAGGTTGGGGATGCCGTCGTGGGCGGGCGTGGCGGAGTCGGCACCGGTGCCGGTGTTGGCGCTGCTGCCGAATTTCGCCAGACGCCAGCTCTCGATGGGCGTGAGCGCGGGGGCGGTGATCTCGATGGTGGACACGCTCAACGCTGGCAGCGTGACCACCCAGTTTGCCAGATCCGCAGGCACCTCGCCCACAAACACGGGCGTGGTGGAGGTGCCCTGCAGGCGGTACACGCGGGCGGTGCCTGAGGCACTGATACCATTGAATGCCACATCCTGGCTGGTGAAGGAACGGTTGATGGCGACGATGACGTGGCGGTTTGCGTTCGTGCTGTCCTTGCTGATGTAGGACGAAACCTTGGCGGTGTCGCTGGAGGTGGTGGGGACGCAGACATCGCCGAAGGAGCCGAGGTTGCCGTCGTAGTCGCGGTACATCTTGAAGCCCGCGAGCAGGAAGGGATAGCTGCCGCTCATGGGCCAGAAGCTGGCGGCGAAGATGCCCTTCTGTCCGAAGATGCCAAGGTAGTCGCACTGGGCGATAGTGCCTGCGATGTGGTTGTCGCCGGAGGTGTTGTACTCGGTGATGGCCAGCTTGGTGCCGGGCCAGCCGGCATCGATCTTGTCCTGGATGCGGTTCAGGATGGCCAAGGGCGCGTTCAGGATGTCCCGCGTGATCCAGGAGTCCTCGCGGTAGGTGCTGTCCCACAGGCTGCGCGGATTCTGCACGATGGCGTCGATCTCCGCATTGCTGAGCGTCGTGCCGCGCAGGGCGCCGAGGCCCTTGGTGGTGCCGGGCACCACGGCATCGACATACCAGTGCATGTCATACACGTCCACCAGCCGGCGGCCTGCCGTCTGCGAGGCGGCTTTCATCCCGAGCAGGAACTTGTCGGTGAACCACATCGTGGTAGGGAATCCGGGCTCGACCTGCCAGTTGTACATGCCCATGAAGCCGTAGTTCACCGGGCCGAAGATCATGGCGTTCGGTGCCACGTCTTTGATGGCGCTGGTGAGGTCGATGGTCTTTTGGATGAAGGTGTCCGAATTCACCGGCGTGCGCGTGATCTCCGAATGCGTGCTGGACCAGAGGTCGGGCTCGTTGTCGAGGCTGATGAAGGTGGGGGCCTGGGCATCGCCGTAGATGTCGCCGGTGAACTGACTGCGCAGGGCCCAGATGAACTCGTCCGCATACACATTGGCATCCGTGGTGGAGGGAGTGGCGGTAAAGGCGGAGCCTTTGCGATAGACGAAGGGCTTGAAGCGCGTGGCAAGATGATTGGGATCGTCCCGGTCCACCGGGCCGCTTTTGTCCGCCGCCACGTAGCCGAGCATCGGCACGGTGATAAGCGTGGCCTGGCCATGAGTGCGCAGGTCGGCGACGGGAGCGCGCACGGCCTCGCCGGGCACGGTGCCGCCGCCGAGGAAGTCATCGTTCTGGTAGAAGTAATCGAAGCCCGCATTGGAGGCGTTGTTTTCCCAGTTGTAGGCCGTCCAGCGATTGCCGCCGTAGCGGCCGAAGGTGAGATTGCGCGGCGAGGTGGAGCGCTGCAGCAGGCGGTTCCACGTGCCCTGCGAATCATAGCCCAGCACGTCATTGATGCCGTAGATCCATTTGGAAATGGGGCGCGTGTGCGCGGTGTCTGCCGTGATGGTGACCGTGGGCGCGGCGGCTGCAGTGGTGGTGAAACTGGTGCTGGCCGTGGTGCTGAAGCCGAAGGCATCCGTGATTGTCACCGTGACGCTGTACTGCGTGAGCGGCTCGATGAGATCGAGCACAAGGGACTGGCTGATTTGCCGCGTGCTCAGGCTGCGCGTCATCACCTGCCCGCCTGCTTTTTGATAAGTGACCACGGCGGTGCTCGGCCGCTCCGCCGTCCAGGCAATGGTGGCGCGATTGCCCGTGATGTCCGTGACCCCGATGGGCGAAAGCGTGGGCGGTGTGGTGGGTGCGGGCGGCACGGTGAAGGTGCCGGTGTGCACGCCCTGGTTTGGCGCGGCGCTGGCATCCGTGCGGTGACTGGTGGCGATGATGCGGTATTGATACGTCGTGTTGGGCGTGAGCCCCGTGAGCACGGTGCCGTGGGAAGTGAGGGGACTTGTGGCGGGGGCAAAGCCGGACCAGCCACTGGGCTCGCATTGGATGGTGGTTGCGTAATTGCCGATGCCGTAGTCCACCTGCGTGATGGCGGATTCATCCGTGGTGAAATTCAGCGTGTACTGCTGGTAGTCCTCGCTGAGGGAATTCGTGGTGAGCGAGATCGCCGGCGGCGTGGTGTCGGGTGCCCAGCCCGCCTTGATATCGGCGAGGCGGAAGTGCGTGGTCACCGCGCCGGCATTGTTGTACAGCAGGAAGCCCGCAAAGGCCGGCCACTTCGGCTTCATCTGCTGCAGATCGAGCGTGACGTGGATCCACTGCCCGAACTTCTGCGCGGGCGTCATCTCCAGCCAGCCGGGGATCAAATCGGTGAGGTAGGGAGGATTGTCCGTGAGGCCACCATCATCGAGATAGGCCATGAAGTTTTCGTGACCCGCGGAGTCCGGCTCGAAGTAGATGTCGAACTCGAGGGTGCGGAATTCATTGAGGAATTTCCACTGACTGTCCCAGCCCAGGCGGCGCTCGGCCAGGCCTACGGCTTCATACAGATTGGTGGGATCAAAGCGCACCTCAATCGCGTGGCCGCTGCGTCCCGGAGCGGTCGCGTTCATGTCCGTGAAGAGCGGGCCATTCTGCTCCCAGGCGGAGCGCACCCAGTCGCCCACCAGTGCATTCTGGTAGGCCCACACATAGGTCAGCGCGGGCGGCGCAGGCGGTGTGTAGGTCGGCCCCGGCACGGTATAGGTGCCCGTGGAAACGCCGCGATTGGGCAGCACGGCGGGATCGGTGCGGTGATCCATCGCGATGATGCGGTATTGATACGTCGCGCCCGGGATCAAGTACGGCAGCACGGCGCTGTGCGTGAGGTTTTGGTGCGTGCCCGCGTCAAAGCTGTCCCAGTTGCGCGAGTCATCGGACCAGGTGCGCGTGTTGTAATTGCCGATGCCGTATTCAATCGCGCAGATGGTGGGCTCGTCGGTGGTGAAGTTCAGCGTCAGGCTGTGCGCGGTGGCATCATACGTGGTCGTGCCCGTGGTCAGCACCGGAGCGGTGACATCGTCCGCCCAGCCCAGCTTCACATCGGCCAGCCGGTAATGCGGCGCGCCATTGCCCCAGCTCGCGATCAAGAGGCCCGCGAAGGCCTTCAGGCCCGGCTGCCACTGCGTCATGTCCAGCGTGATGTGAAACCACTGCCCGTAGCGCTGTCCGCTCGTCATGCCGGCCCAGCCGGGGATGAGATCGATCAAGCGCTGGTTGGTGGGCACGTCGTAGTTGCCCGTGGGCCAGAGCAGGATGTCCTCCACGCCCGTGGACCCCGGCTCGAAGTAGATGTCGAACTCGGCGGTGCGCATCTCGTTCATGTACTTCCACTGCTGGTCATTCCCTGGCTTCACATCCTGCAGTCCAAAGGCCCAGTAGGCATTTCCGGGAGCCGGGGTGACCTCGATGGCCGTGCCCGTGCGCCCCGGCGCGGTGCCCGCGAGATTCACATTCACCGGCCCAGCCATATCCCAGACAAAATGCGACCACGTTCCCTGCAAAGTGCCATCATACACTGGGAGGTAGTGCGGCTGCGCGGCGGAGGTGGAAACAGCGCTCAACAAATACGACAACGCCAGCACCACTTCCAGCGCCAGGCGCACAGCACGAACTCTCGTGGAAAACATTAACATAAGGACAAAGCAGAAATTGGACGTCCAAGATGAGTCAAACACGCCGGTGAGGCAACCGCATTGCACGGCAGCGCCATGCCCGCGTTGGCCGATGATGTGCCATTTTGGGCGATGGCGGGGCCATCGCTTCATCATGGGTCGTCCCCAGCTCTTGGAGTGCTTTGTCTATTTCCAGATGGCACCAAATCCAGCCCGAGGTCAAATGGCGGGCATGATTGAATGCGGTGCCATTCATTTCTCGCGCCTAACCCTGCAAGCCGGAGGCTCGCTCTACCATATGCAGGTCGTGCGTTTGCCCATTTTACCGCCGCACCAGTGCGGGTTCAGGATACTCAAAGGTCTTGCCCTCGTAATTGCGGATGACCACGCGCTGTTCGTCGCGGACCAAGACATAATCGGGATTGAGGGGGACTTTGCCGCCGCCGCCGGGGGCGTCGATGACGAACTGGGGCACGGCGTAGCCGGTGGTGTGGCCGCGGAGTTGCTCGATGATGTCGATACCATCAGCCACGCTGGTGCGGAGGTGGGAGCTGCCCTGGATCAAGTCGCACTGGTAGAGGTAATACGGGCGGACGCGGCACATGAGCAGCTTGTGCACGAGGCTCTTCATGACTTCGGCGTTGTCGTTCACGCCGCGCAGCAGCACGCTTTGATTGCCCAGCGGAACGCCGTGATTGGCGAGCATGGCCAGGCCGTCGCGCACTTCGGTGGTGAGTTCGCGGGGGTGGTTGGTGTGGATGCTCAGCCAGAGGGGATGGTGCTTTTGGAGCATCTTGCAGAGCTCGGGCGTGATGCGCTGCGGCACAAAGATGGGCACGCGGCTGCCGATGCGGATGAATTCGATGTGCTTGATGGCGCGCAGGCGCGTGAGCAGGGCATCGAGCTTGGCGTCTGAGAAGAGCAGGGGGTCGCCACCTGAGAGGAGGACGTCGCGCACTTCGGTGTGACGCTCCAGGTAGCGGAACGCGGCTTCGAATTCGGTGTGCAGTTCCTGTTCGCCCACGCCGGAGACGACGCGGCTGCGGGTGCAGTAGCGGCAGTAGCTGGCGCAGCGGTCGGTCACCAGAAACAGGACGCGGTCCGGGTAGCGATGCACCAGGCCCGGCACGGGCATGTGGCTGTCTTCACCGCAGGGGTCGCTCATTTCATCGGGGTCTTCCCAGGTCTCTTCGATGCGGGGGATCACCTGCCGGCGGATGGGGCAGCCTGGATCTTCGGCGTCGATGAGATTGAAATAATGCGGGGTGATGGCCATCGCCAGCTTGTTGCCGGAAAGCAGCACGCCTGCGCGTTCTTCCTCTGTGAGCGTCAGGTGTTCCTCAAGTTGTTTGAGGGTCGTGATCCGATTCTTGAGCTGCCAGGTGGCGCTGTTCCAGTCGGAGGGGGAGATGTTCTTGGCGGACCAATAACCTGGAGCGTAGGAGCGGAACTCCTTTTCAGGCAGCGGTGGGGTGTCGTGCATGTACTGCGGGATCGGTGGGCGCTGAGGTTAGGCGCGGGTGGGTTGCAATGTCAAACGTCCCCTGCGGGAGTTTGGGTGCATTCCATGCAAATGCCTCCCGGCCTGAGAGCGGCAAGATGCCCCCATGTCATTGATTTTGAGAAGCGGGCAGTTTTCTCCTCAAGACTGAAGATCCGGCCCCTGCCCAACTAGTCGAGGTGCGAAACCACGATATAGATACACAGGGCCAGTGCCGTGAGCAGAAAGAGGTGACTGGGATGCAGTTTCATGAATGACTCGTTTCAGGGGCTCCCAATTCTTGGAATTTAAGAAGGTGCCTGATGCGAAGCAGCGGGCGTGCCAATCTGGGAGGGCGGCAGCAGGATGGACCAAGGCGAGCGCAAAGGTGTTTGCTGCGCAGCGACTACTCGGCCACACTCGGTGTGATGCCCGACATCGTCCTAGCCACGCTCAACGCCAAATACATTCACAGCTCTTTCGGGCTGCGCTACCTGCTGGCGAACCTGGGGGCCTTGCGGGAGCGGGCCTGCATCGCGGAATTTCAGATCAATCAGGCGCCGCTGGAAATCGTGGAGGCGGTGCTGGCGCTGGAGCCGCGCATTGTGGGCTTCGGGGTGTATATCTGGAATGTGGTGGAGACGACGGAGGTGCTGGGGATGCTGCGGCGTTTGCGGCCGGAGATCCGGATTGTGCTGGGCGGACCGGAGGTGTCGTATGAATGGGACGGACAACCCATCGTGGCGCTGGCGGACCATGTGATCACGGGCGAGGCGGATCTGAAGTTTGCCGAAGTGTGTGGCGTGCTGCTGGGGGAAGATGCGGCGGCGCAAGCGGCGCTGCCGAAGGTGATGCCTGCCGGGCTGCCGACGCTGGAGAAGGTGGTCATGCCCTACGATCTCTATACGGAGTCGGATCTGGCGCATCGCATCCTCTATGTGGAGGCGTCGCGCGGGTGCCCATTCACCTGTGAGTTCTGCCTGTCCTCGCTGGATGTGCCGGTGCGTGCTTTTGCGCTGGAAGCGTTTCTTGCCGCGATGCAGGGGCTGCTGGATCGGGGGGCGCTGACTTTTAAATTTGTGGATCGCACGTTTAATCTGCATCTGCCGACGAGCATGGCGATCCTGCGCTTTTTCCTGGATCGCTGGAGGGACGGGATGTTCCTGCACTTTGAGATGGTGCCGGACCGCCTGCCTGAGCAACTGCGCGACATCATTCGTGAGTTTCCTGCGGGTGCGGTGCAGTTTGAGGTGGGCATTCAAACCTTTGATGAGGCGACCTCGAAGAACATCAGCCGGCGGCAGAATCTGACGCGGCTGGAGGACAACCTGCGGTTTTTGCGCGAACAGACCGGCATCCATGTGCATGCCGACCTCATCGTGGGACTTCCGGGAGAGGACATGGCGAGTTTTGGGCGTGGCTTTGACCGGCTGGTGAAGATGGGGCCGCAGGAGATTCAGGTGGGCATTTTGAAGCGGCTGCGTGGCACGCCGATCGTGCGGCATGATGCGGAGTTTGAGATGAAGTACTCGCCGGTGCCGCCCTACGAGATGCTGGAGAACCGTGACATTCCGTTTGTGGAGATGCAGCGCATGCGGCGCTTTGCTCGCTACTGGGATCTGGTGGCGAACAGCGGGAACTTCACCGCTGTACTGGCGTTGCTGTGGGAGGGCAAATCGCCCTTTGCCGCGTTTATGACCTTCGCAGAGAGCCTGTATGCGAAGCTTCGGCGCACGCACCAGATCGCGCTACCGGTGCTGGCGCAGGCGCTGTTTGATCACCTGACTCAAGAGTGTGGTGTGCCGCTGGATGTCGCGGCGGCCACCATGATGCAGGACTGGAACCGTGTGCCGGGCCGCGAGTCGCTGCGCCTGAGCGGAACGAAAGCTGCAGAGAGTGAAGCGCCTAAGCGCAGCACTGCGGGAAGCCGGCAGGCACGGCATGTGGTGGCGGGGTAGGAGAAAATGATGAGAGGCTGCAGCAGACAGTTGCCGAAACTGCTGAGAGAACTTAACGGGCGGCTCACTGACACAGCTCCATGGGACTCTTCGACAAATTCTTTGGGAAAAAGAACCCGCCTGCTGCTGCGCCAGCCAAGGCAGCGGCGCCCGCGCCTCCTAGCGATCCGGCCAAAGACCCGAACATGATCAAGGTCTTTGATTCGTTTGGACGGGAGCTTTTCATCTCAAGGGAGGAATGGGTGAAATCCATGCTGCTGCCGAACATCCAAAAGGCGTGGGATGATCCTGAAAAACTCGCGGGCTTCATCATCGGCGGTTTTGAGGATGGATTCATCTCTGAATTGATCGAGAGCGCGGAGCGACTGGCGGCGATTGATCCCAACCATGAGCGTGGCGCTGTGTTGCTGGCCATTGCTTTGCTGAAGAGCAAGCGGTTGGATGAGTCTGAGCGGGTGCTGCAGGCGCACATTGCCAAGCATGGGGCGACTGGCGTGGTGCTCACCAATCTGGCGAAAGTGCATGCGGAACGGAATGAGCACCCACTGGCCATGCAAACTCTTTGGAAGGCGCTGGAACTGGATCCCAACCAGGACAACGCCCTGGGCTGGTACGAGGTGGAGCATCGTGAAAAGCAAGGGGAAGCGTCCGGGATAGAGGCGCTCAAACGCATCGCCGCCCTGCCGGGAAGCTGGCGGGCGCAGTTGTGGCTGGCACGTGCGGCGCTGCAGCGGCGCTCGCTGGATGAAGCACTTCTGCTTTACCAGGAGAGTCTGGCCAATGCGCCGCGCCCGGTGCCGGTGGATATGCTGACACAAATGAGCGGAGACCTGGGGCAGCAAGGACATCTGCCAGAACTGGTGAACCTGACGGCACCCCATTTCCAAGCTGAGATTCATGGGCTGCAGGTGGGCAACAATCTGATCAAGGGCCTGCTGGATCTGGGGCAGATGGATGATGCCCGATCCATCATGGACCAGCTGTATGCGCAGAAGCGTCCTGACTGGAAAGAGCATCTGAGTTTTTGGGATACCGAACTCGCCAAGACGCGGCTGGCCACTCAACCTGAAACCGTTGCTGAAAAACTGGAGGTCACGCTGCTGACCGTGGACGGACCGGTGTGGCTGAAGGCGGAATCTCCTGCGGCCGAATTGTATCCCGTCAAGGATGCGGGAGGACCTTCCATCTGCTTTCTGTGCGGCAGTGTGGAGCATGCGGCTCCGGCAGAACGCATCGAGCACCAACTGACGGATGCTGCAGGCAGGCTCAGCCGAGCACTGCCCTTGTTCTTTGCCGAACAGACCTACTGGCGGACGGATGCGCGTGTGGGCACGCTGATTCCCTGGGTGGTCAGCCCCACGAATGGTTTTATTGTCGGAGGTCGGGCATGGAGCGATGAGCAGGCGGCGGGGATGGCGCGTCAGGGGAATGAGCCGAATGATTATGCCGTGACCGCGAATCTGAAGGTGCAGGCCGAGCCGTGGCGGCTTGAGCTGCGGCTTTTGCGAACGATTGACGGAGCCTGCCTTGGCACGCTGGACCGTGATTTTTCGATGGCGTCACCTGAGGCGGTCATTCCTGAGTTGATGGATGATATTTTCGCTTTGCTGCAGGCAGAGACTGGGGCCGAAGTGCTGCCGCCACCTGCCGCTTATGATGTGCCGGGAGGACAGAGCTTTTCGTATTATCTCCTGCGGCTGGAGCAACTGCTGGCCACGCGCTGCTCGGGCATGGACGGGGTGCAGCCTGGTTTTTTAAGCGGTGAGCGAGAGATCATCGAGGGGAACATTCATCTCTGTCTTGCTCATCCGAATTCACAATCGGTGCGCATTCTTTTGGCTCAAACGCTGCTGGCCATGAAAAAAATCCGCCCGGATGTGGTGGCTGAATTTCGCGACAAGGTGGAGCTCTTGCAAAGGCAGCATCCGCTGCCGGGTGCGGCGCAAGGTGTGATCGACCGTCTGATCAATGAATGCATGTCAGCATGACAAGAAGTCTTCAGCAAATGTGGTGATCTCATGAGCCTGCCCTTATTCACGCCGCCCCAAGATTACCCACGCCTGAAAGTAGTGGGCAGTTTTGAGGAACTGGTCATGACGCAGATGCGTGATGGGATCAACGCCTTGTGCTGGCCGCGGATGCTGCCGGGGGATTTTGGCGAGATCGTGGAGAAACTTGGGGTGGGGAAGGGGATCACGAGCCTAGATGAGGAGCGTCTATTGGCGCTGGAATTGAGCAACGAGGGACGGGTGGCGCGCGAGGTTTTGCTGCAAGATCAGGAACTGCTGCGCGCAAGGGAGCTGCAGCCAAGTCTCGACTGCATCAACGGCTACGCGAATGACATCGAGCCCGATCTGCTGCGGACGGATGTGCAGTCCTGGCATGTGGACAGCGCCACCGTGGAGGCGGACACATATTTGTGCACCTACTTTGGGGCTGCCTCCGAAGGGCTTCGTAATGAAGAGGCGATGCGGCGGGTGGATGTGCCTGAGCTGCGTGCGGAACTGCGGCAGCTTTATGGCGGAGGTGATGACGTGGGCTTCCGCGATTTCCTGAACGAAAATTATCTGGATCTGCATTACAAGCCGCTGCCGCATGCCCTGCCGTTTTCTTTTGGCCTGGGCCATCTCTGGCGCATCGCCACTTTGTATCCGGAAAGTCCGGTGCCCCCGTGCATTCATCGTGCCCCGGCGACGCTGCCCGGACAGCCGCCGCGTCTGCTGCTGATCAGTTGAAGGATGACACGGCATTGCGCCTGGCGGGCATAGGCGCTAGTCTGGGGGGCCACCAAGCCATGCTAACCCTGCTCCGAGAAATGCTGCACTCGCCAGTGCTGGACATCGTCCAGCGCCTGAAGCATTCCACGGGCATGACGGTGACGGAGCTGTGCACGGCGATGAAGATGAGCTACATGGGGGTGAAGCAGCACTGCGTGGAACTGGAAAAGGCGGGGTTTCTGGACACCTGGCGACGGCCCAAGGCGGCTGGACGGCCAGAAAAGCTGTACCGGCTCACGGCCAAAGCGGACGCGCTTTTCCTGAACTGCGGACTGCCGCTGACGCTGGATCTGCTGGCAACGGCGGAGAAGGTCTATGGCGAAAGCGCCCCGCCGAAACTGTTGTACACCTATTTCCAGTCCAAGGGCGAGGCGTGGGGGGCGAAACTGGCCAAGGCGACGACTCTGGAAGAACGTGCCCGGCTGCTGGCCAAGCTGCGCAGCGCGGATGGCTGCCTGAGTGCCGTGGAGACGGATGCGCAGGGGCGGCTCCTGCTGGTGGAGCATCACCGGCCGCTGCGGGAACTGGCGGCGCGCTACGGCATCTTGGATGAACTGGAGTGTGAATTGATCGAGCGACTCATGGGCTGCGAGGTGCGTCGTTCGGTGGAAGAAGTGTCGGGTCTGGTGCGTGTTACTTTTCACATCAAGACAACAGCGCAATCAGCATGACTTCAGGTAAAGCAGGCAGGACAATGGCATGGATCAAAGCAGTGGCAGCAGCAGGCACATGCCTGCTGGCATCGTGCGGCAGCAGCATCGCTCCGCTGAGGCCCGCCTGGCAGCAGGACCCGAATCTTTTTCATCATGGTTTTCCAGCTTACCAGGAGCAAATGGCGAAGACTCCGCACATGGTCGCACGGATTGTTTATTCTTCGCCGGAGCGAATCGCGCAGATGATGGAACGTCAGGGCGATGTGCCGGATGCGCAGCGCGGATTTGCGCGCATGGGGGATGGCACGGTGGACCTTGCGGTGCAGGACGTGGCTTCGGGGCAGTGGATTGAATCTTATCTGTGTGGTGGCATTCTGTTTGTGGCGGGACTGCCCCAGCAGGCCTATCGCATCGTGTTGAAAAATCGCACGCCGATGCCGCTGCAGATCGGCGTGGGGATCGATGGCAGGGATGCCGAGACAGGTGGAGTGGCATCTCTCGGACGTGGCAACCTGCGCGTGGAAAAGAGCGGCACACTGGTGATGGATCACACGCCGCGCGGCCCGCTGTTGTTCAAGGCGGTCAACAGTGATGCGGCCTTGTTTGACACCAGCCCCCAGGGGCGTGTGGGTGTCATTCAGCTGGCGGTGTTTCTTGCCTCTGACGCACCGAGCATCGGGCCGGAAAAACTGCGTGCCAGCCAGATCGCGCCTTTTGGACTGTTTCCAATCGGCAGGCCGGAGCAGTATCGCTGAGGTGCTGAGCGGTGAGCTGACGGTTGTTTATCCAGAGCTTGTGGAGTTCGGGTGCCTTGGCTAAATTGCCATGTTCATGCTTCGTTTTCTGCGCCGTCTTCTGCTTTTTCTGGTCGCCAGTTTTATGCTGGCGGGCGGCGTGTATTTGAACACGACGGCCTTTCATGAGCGCTGGCATGGGTTTGTGACCGGGGAACTGGCGCAGCATGGGGTGCATCTGAATTTCGAACGCCTGACGGTGAATCCGTTTGGCGGGCTGGTGGCACGGGGAGTGAAGGTGTTCAACGACGCGAGCAAGCAGCACATCGTGGCGTCCGTGGACCGGTTGAATCTGGATGTTGATTTTGGCAGCCTGATTGAGGGCAGGGTCAAGATTGACGGACTGGAGCTGCTGCATGCAAGCATGGCGCTGCCGGTGGATCCGGAACGGCCCGAACTGACGGTGATCGAGCTGAAGGATCTCAGCGCACGGGCTTTGCTGGAAGAGCGGCGTCTGGACATCCGGCATGCGGAAGGACTGCTGTCTGACGGGCTGCGCATATTGATCAGCGGGGTGCTGGAACTGCCGGAGTCCAAGTCAGACCAGCAGGGACCCAGTGCGCAGGAGCGGCTGATCGCGATACGCGAGCACCGTGTGCAGATTCAACATGGGCTGGACTGGCTGGCGCGGTTTCGTGCTCCGCATGTGCCCACCCTGAATGTGAAGGTCTCCGGGGCGCTGGACCGCCCTCAGGAGCTCAAGGCGGAGCTGCTGTTTCAGGCGGACGGTCTGGAGTTTGAAGATTACGTCTGGAAGGAACTCGTGGCGGAGGCGGAGTATGACGGCGGCTTTGTGGATTTGAAGCGGCTGCATTTGGTGGATCATCTGGGCACGCTGGAGGCCACGGCCACGTGGCGCATCGGTGCGGATCGCCTGCGCTTCCGGCTGACGTCGAGCGCCGACCTGCCGGGGCTTGCGCAGGCTTTCTTCAGCAGCGAGCAGCTGCGCGAGGTGGTGTTTTATGAGGCGCCGCAGCTGGCGCTGGAGGGGAACATCTTTTTGAACAAGAAACAGCCCGAGGATTTTATACCGGCAGAGGTGACCGGCCGGCTGGATTGCGGGCGGTTTGGCAGTCGCGGGGAGGTTTTCAATTCACTCAGTCTGACACTTGGAGCGAATGCCGAGGGCATCTTTGTGCGTGATGCGCTGCTGAAGCACAAGACAGGCACGCTGGCGCTGGATGTGATGAGACACCGCAGCCTGGGTTTCCGATACAATCTGGAATTGCGCATGGACCCTACTGTGTTTCTTCCTTTCGTGCTGCTGCCGAAGACTCGTGAAATCATCCAGCGGTTTGCCTTCGATGAGACATCGCAGATCGATGTGCATCTGTCCTGTGCCGGGCCGTCGACCAACATGCGCGAATGTCCCAGTTCCGGCCACGGTGTGCTGCGCCATTTCAGCTACAAGAATGTGGCGTTTGATTCCGCCGAAATGGATCTGGCATTTCTCGGAGACATCCAAAACTATGCCAATGTGCGGGTGCAGCGCCCGGATGGGCCGGCGGAGGCGGAGCTGGTTTTTGTGAACGATGATGACAACGAGAAGTGGCTGCGGCTCGTCAATGTGCACACGGTCGCGGACGCGGCGGGCATTGTGCGTGCGTTTGCCCCGAAGGTGGCGGACCAGATCGCGCACTACCGATTCTCCGCGGGGACGGATGTGACCGCCAACGGCACCATCGGCTACAAGGGGAATCCCCAGTTCAACAACTACAAAGTGGATTTCAAAAACCCGACGGGTGGCGCGCATTATGTGCTGTGGAACGAAGACTACCCGATCAATGCGCCGAATGGAGACATTCACATCATCGGCAGCATGCTGAACTTTGATTTCAACGGCCGGCTTTTTGGGGACACCCTGAATGCCAAAGGCGCGGTGAATCTCACGCCCGGGGTGAGGGGCTATGACGTGGAGGTGAAGGCGGGACGCTTCCCGTATGCTGTGTTTGGCCGCAAGCTGCCGTTTGAGGAGGTGCGGGCGGAGGTGCACAACCGGGATGGACTCTCCCGGATCGACATCGCGGCAAACGTGCTTGGAGGTGACATGACCTTGAAGGGCAACCTCAACGACAACCGCGAGCCGAACACCTACGATGGCGAGCTGCGCATGAACGCCCTCAGCTTCCAGCGCTTCGCGCAGGTGTACTCTCCGGGCAATGAAAGTGTGGGAGACATCAGCGGTCATTTCAAATTCACCGGGCGCATGAACGACTGGAAGGCGCTGAAGGGCGGCGGTGCGCTGATGATTCTCAATGGCAACCTCCTTGCCCTGCCTGTGCTTGGGCCGCTGACTCCGATCATTGGCGCCTTCCTTCCTTCACCGATCAAGGGCTACAACGTGGCCAAGAAAGCGGACTGCACCTTTGAGGTGTCGGACGGTTTCATCGTCACTGGAAACATCGAGGCCGAGTCCAGTGCCTTTCGCATTTTCAGCCGCGGCAACGTGGACTTCATCCGCGATGACATCGACTTCAATGCCGAGGTGCGCATGCGAGGCCTTGGCATCCTGCTGTTTCCGGTGACGCAATTGCTGGCCTACAAGGGTTCGGGCACCATAGGTGACACCAAGTGGTCCCCGCGCATCTTTGGCGGTGGCAACAAGGACGAACGAAAACCACCCACTGAAAAAGAGCTGCAGGAAGCGCAGCGCATCGGGGGCAGTCCGGCCCGGCCGAAGGTACCGCCTTCTCCGCCGAAGCAGCGGCCATTGTTTGGGAATTGATGGGGCTGTTTGAAGGATTTGCTGTCTTCAACGAGCGGACTGTGGCACGGAGGCCGCATGAAAGTAGAACGACTCAAATACGTCATCTGGGCCGCGGACATGAACCGCGCGGTGAATTTTTATGCCACCGTCTTTGGCGGCACGATCCTCAAGCAGAACGACATCATCAGCGAAGTGTCCATCTGTGACGGCATCATTGGCATACATGGCGGTGGTGAGGGAAGCCGCACCTGGACCGGGCTCAGCTTTCAGGTGCCGGATGTGATCGAAGGCGCGCAGGAGATTGTCGCCGCTGGTGGTCAGCTCACGCGTGAACCGCAGCCCGAGAATGGCGAGCCGCCGCATCTGGCCATGTGCGTGGACACCGAGGGGAATGAGATCATGCTCACGCGGAAGCGGGCGCATTGATTCATGCGGTGGTCAGTGGTCTGGCGACAGGGGTTGGCTGATCATGTCCGAGCAACTCATCCAGAGGCGGAAAAGCGGTTGATAAACCGGTCAATTTGTGAACTTTCTTCAAAGTCATCTCTATGAGATCAATCAAATCCAGTATTACTGTCGGCTCTAGTATCACCGCTGGCTTTTGTATTGTCTTGGTCTGGACTTTTTTTTCTTCGGCTTTTCTGAAGCACGCTTCAGGAAAGAATGGGTACGGCGGTTTTCCCACCGCTGGCTGCAAGGATCTTTACAAGTACCTCGATCGTAGAGGTTTCATACCTGATCCTGTGCAGCATGGTACAGCAAAAGATAAGGTGCAATTTCATGGGAGCTATCATGAATCACGGCCATTCGATGTCACAATCTACACGAAGATAGCTGGCATTAAGGGGGTGCATGTCGAGATCGCGTACGACTTCCGAGGATCTGCGTGGAGTGTTAAAGACTCATCAACAAAGGCGCAAGAATTTGCACATACTTTGTGCGAATGGCTGACCGAGTACCAGAAGACGAGAAATTTGAATGCCGGATTATAGTTCTGCTGGGTTCGATCTAGGACGGATGTGTTGCGTAAGCGAGCCAATCGGAACATCTCTCATTCCTCCGATACAAAGAACTCCCGGCGAAGTTTGCTGAAGACAACTTCGGAGGTGCCGAATTTGGGGAGGAGACGGCGGCGGCCGGTGGTGTAGGTGACGTAGACTTCGTCGCGGTAGAGATGCATGAAGGGGGTGTTCACGGCGTTGTAATCGACGATGGAGAAGGCCTTGGTGTAGGTCTGGTAGTGGGAGTCGATTTGGACGACGTCGCACTTGTTGCGGGTGACGGTGTTAGCTCCCATGGAGACGCTGGGGGCGGTGAACAGGGCGACGAGGCCGATGGGCTTGCCGAAATCGCAGAGGGTGGGGCGGCCGATGCCGTAGGTCCATTTGGTGACGGGGGCGTCGAAGTGGTAGAGGTCGGTCTTGGCGGCTTTGCTCAGCATGTAGCCGGTTTCGATGACGTTGGAGCGCAGATGGAGATAGACGTGGGTTTTGTCCTGGGTGATGACGGGTTCGGCGAGGATTTTGACTTCGGTGGTCAGCAGGCGTGGATCGGGGGCGCCGAGGAGTTCCCAGGTCGCACCTTGGTCGGCGCTGCGCATGAGGATGTTGGTGAGGAGGCGTGTCTGGCCGTCCTGGGAGTTTTTGATCTGGATGGTGCTGTACAGGTGGCCGTCGAACTCGACGAAGTCGCAGGCGGTGCTGATGCCTTTGGAAAAGGATGCGCCGGTGCCTGCACCGAAGAGGAAATCGAGATGGCTCTGCAGGGCGGCCTGGGTGAGATCGAGCACCTTATCAGGCTGCTTGGCGATGGTGCAGCGCAGGGGATGGAGCTCGGATAGTGTGGCGGTGGCGATGTGGTAGTCGCGGTAGAAGGCGCGATAGGCAGAGCCGGGATCGCCTTCCTGGCGGCCGGTGAAGAAAATGCGCAGGGTTTCTTCTCCCAGCGCATGGATCATGGGAGCTGAAACGAAGGTGCCGCCGAGGGTGATGCCGCCGGAGGAATCGCCTGCTTTGGCGATGTCGATCCATTTGGCCGTGGCGGTGGGATTGAGGATGTTGAAAACGGCCATGCGGGCGACCTGCCCGGCTTTATTTTCCTCAGGGGTGGATTCATTGCACTGATAGACGGCGTAGCCGATGCCCTGCACGATGCGCAAGCCAGACTGATGGGCGTAAAGCTCCTTCTGGTAATTACTGACAATTTGCGCCTGATCGACAAAGGAGCGGGAGGAGACGTGGCCGTCTGGTCGCAGGGTGGGCTCGGCGGCGAAACTGGTGCAGACCAGCGCCCCTAGGAGGGGCAAAGGGCGAAAAAAGGCGGGCAGCATGGTCC
>NZ_JBAQCR010000255.1:0-21665 GCF_049294395.1 Prosthecobacter sp. | reverse complement strand
TGAAGGTGCCTGTGGTGCCGACGCTGCCAGCGGGAGCGCCGCCGAACATCATCGTCATGCTCATTGATGACATGGGCTGGACGGATCTGGGATGCTACGGCTCCAAGTATTACGAGACGCCGCACATTGACCAGCTTGCGAAGGACGGCATGCGCTTCACGCAGGCTTATTCTGCCTGCACCGTGTGCTCCCCCACACGCGCGGCCATGCTGACAGGCAAATCACCTGCACGCTTGCACATCACCGACTGGATCGCCGGCCATGTGCCAAGCAATGGACGTCTGCTCATCCCCAACTGGACAATGAAACTGCCACTGGAGGAGGAGACGATCGCAGAGCGTCTCAAGACGAAGGGCTACGCCACGGCGAGCATCGGCAAATGGCACCTCGGCGATGAGGAGTCTTATCCGACCAA
The DNA here is from genome assembly GCF_049294395.1 of Prosthecobacter sp. Classification (GTDB taxonomy): domain Bacteria; phylum Verrucomicrobiota; class Verrucomicrobiia; order Verrucomicrobiales; family Verrucomicrobiaceae; genus Prosthecobacter. Next base: position 21,250 of record NZ_JBAQCR010000255.1, on the reverse strand, counting down.
GCATGGCTTTGATGTGAACATCGGCGGCATGCACATCGGCTCACCGCCCAGCTACTTCTCGCCTTACAAGATCGCCACGCTGCCTGATGGTCCCAAGGATGAATTTCTGAGCGATCGCCTGACCGATGAGGCCGTGAAATTCATCGACAAGAATAAGGAGAAACCCTTCTTCATCTATCTCCCGCATTACGGCGTCCACACGCCCATCATGGGCAAGCCGGAAGTCATCGCGAAGTATCAGGCCAAGAAAGCAGCCGGTGGTCACAGCAACCCTGTGTATGCAGCGCTAGTCGAAAGCATCGACGACAGCGTGGGCAAGCTGCGCGCCAAATTGAATGAACTGAAGCTGGCCGAAAACACGATCTTCATTTTCACCAGCGACAACGGCGGTCTCAGCGGAACCGTCAACGCCAACGGCTGGTCGCGTGGCCCCACGGACAACAGCCCTGCTCGTCTTGGCAAAGGCAGCGCGTATGAAGGCGGCGTGCACATCCCGCTCATTGTCTCCTGGCCCGGTCTGGTGAAACCCGGCAGCACCTGCGATGTGCCGGTGATCTCCTATGACCATGTGCCCACGCTGCTGGCCGCCACTCAGACAGCGCTCGCGAAGGATCAGGTCGTCGATGGTGAGTCACTGCTGCCACTGCTCGGCGGCACGGACACCCTCGCCCGCGAGGCCATCTACTGGCACTACCCGCACTACCATCCAGGCAGCGCAATGCCTTACAGCGCGATCCGCGAAGGCGACTGGAAGCTCATTTACTTCCATGAGGACAGCCACGTCGAACTCTACAATCTGAAACTCGACGCAGGTGAAGTGGACAACCGCGCCCCGTTTGACTCCGTGCGCGCGCTGCAGCTGCGCGACAAGCTCATGGCCTGGCTCAAAGACACCGGCGCCCAGATTCCCGAACGCAATCTGAAGTACGATCCCGACAAGCCGCTCAATGAGCCAAGGAAGCCTGGAGCGGGGAAAAAGAAGGCGGAGTGAGTTGGAGAAGTGCGGGCACTTTGTGCTTCTTGAAGTTTCCCCGGAAACTCCGCCGGTGGCCGTGCGTTGTAAGTAGACAACCATGAGTGCCAGCCAACCTGTTTCGTCCCGTCGTCAGTTCCTTGCCCGCAGCGCCACCGCCGCTGCGGCTCTGGGATTTCCCGCCATTGTCAGTTCACGTTCACCGAACGAGAAGCTGAACCTCGTCTTCATCGGTGTGGGCGGACGCGGAGCGGCGAACATCAAGGAGCTCACCGGTGTCGCTTTGTACACGCCACCCAGGGGTAAAAATGCCGCCAAAGCAGACGCAGGTGCTCAGCCGCCTCCCGCCATCGAGCCGCGTGAAAATGTCGTCGCCATTTGCGATGTGAATGGGGAGAACCTTGACCGTGCAGGCGTGGCATTTCCCAAGGCGCAGAAGTTCCGCGACTTCCGCAAGCTGTACGATTCGGTCAGCGCTGGCGAGATCGATGCCGTGGTGGTCAGCACCACCGAGCACACGCATGCCTATGCCACCCTGCCTGCACTGCTGATGAAGAAGCATGTGTACTGTGAGAAGCCGCTCTCCCACAACGTGGCTGAAGCGCGTTTCATCACCGAGGCTGCGGCCAAAGCTGGAGTGGTTACGCAGATGGGCACGCAGATTCACGGCATGCCAAACTACCGCCGCGTGGTCGAACTGATTCAAAGCGGAGCGATCGGCAAAGTCACCGAAGCCCATGTGTGTGTCTCGCGAGCCTGGGGACTGCAGAGCGAGGAAGACGCGAAGAAGAACGGAGACATCGTTTACGTCACGGAGCGCCCCACGGTGGGTGAAACACCGCCGCCGTATCTGGACTGGGATCTGTGGATCGGCCCTGCGCCGATGCGTCCTTACAACAACGTTTATTTCCCCGGTCCCAAGTGGTACCGCTGGTGGGACTTTGGCAATGGCACCATGTCCGATCTCGGCAGCCATTGGAACGACCTCCCCTTCTGGGCGCTAAAACTCGATGCCCCGCTGAGCATCGAAGCCTTCGGCCCGCCGCCGCATCCAGAGATTGCCCCGGCTTCCATGCACGCGGTGTATGAGTATGGCCCGCGTGGCGACATGCCCGCCTGCAAGATCCACTGGCATCAAGGCGCGGACAAACCGGACGTCTGGAAGAACGATCCCTTCATCAGCAAATGGAGCAGCGGGGTGCTCTTCATCGGCGACAAAGGCATGCTGCTCTCCGACTACGGCAAGCATGTCCTGCTCCCCGAAGCCACGTTCAAAGACTTCCAGGCGCCCAAGCCCTTCATCGCCGACTCACCGGGCCAGCACGCCGAATTCCTCGCCGCCATCCGCAATGGCACGCCCACCGGCAGCCCGTTCAGCTACGCCGGTCCGCTCACTGAGGCCAATCACCTCGGCAACGTGGCGCACCGTGCGGGTGGTAAAATCCTCTGGGATTCCAAAGCCATGCGCATCACGAACAATGAGGCGGCGAATCGCTTCCTCAGTCGTGTCCCTCGTGAGGGCTGGAAGCTGGGGTGAGCACGAGTTCGCTGGTTTAGCAGGGAGCGGGAGTTGGCAAGTGCCGCTCCTTGGGGCTCCCCTTACGCCGCCACCATCTCATCGCGCATCTTCCAGCGCTGCTCGTGATTGAGCAGGGTGCGGAAGAAATCTTCCTCCTTCTTGGGCTCCAAGTTGGTTTGGACGGGCAGGCTGAATTCGAGCTCCAGGCCACGCGGCTCCAGATGGCGGGCCTCGGCAGTGCCGCCATGCAGATGCATGGTGACGTAGCACGCCATCATGTTCACGCCAAAATCATCCGGCTTGCGGCTGCGGGTGTAGAAGGGATCAAACAGATTCACCGGCTTGTCCCCGCCTTCCCAGACACCGGTGTCACGCACATACATGACCAGATGCGACTGACCTCTCGCATCCTGACGAACTTTCGCGCTGATGTGTATGCTGTCGCCGGGGCTGAGGTGCGTGAGCTCCTCCATGAAAATCAAACGCCACATCTGGCGGAAGCGCGCACCATGAACCAGAACCGGAGGCAGACTTGGATCGATTGAGACTTCGATTTTCAGGTTCTTTTCCTTCATCTGCACGGCAAACAAGTCGAGCATCTCGTTGATGACATTGCTGAGATGGCATTGATCCGTGCGCTCCAGGCGTTTGGAGTGAGAGGCCTCGGCCAGACGAGCCAGCATGGACTGAATGCGTTCGAGCTGCGACTGCGCCTGATTCTGCACATCAATCCAGAAAGAGGGATCACGCGGATGAGCGCCGCCGATCTCCTCCATCAGTTTCATCGGTGCCAGGTCAATGAATGCGCGCACGACCGTGAGCGCATTGCGCAGGTGATGGTTGAGACCTTCCGCGAGAATGCCGAGGCCGGAAACTTTGTCTGCGGAGAGCATGTTGCGCACGCTTTCCGCCTTTTCCACCAGCAGGCGCTCGCGCTCGATGAGCGCATGGTAGTAGTCCAGTCCGTGCTTGATCACCACGCTCAGTTCATCCGGATCCCAGGGCTTGTGCAAATAGCGGAAGCAGCGCCCGGAGTTCACCGCGTCCACCGCCGCCTGATAGTCCGTGTAGGCCGTGACAAGGATGCGCACCAGGTTGGGGTTAAGCTTGCGTGCATGCTCCATCAACTCAATGCCGCTGGGCCCCGGCATGCGCTGATCCGTGAGCAGCAGGCCGATCTGCGGGCCGTAATTTTGCAGGATGCGGTAGCCGTCCATCGCGTTGTTGGCGACGTGGATCGTGTACTCATCACCAAAGATCTCCTTGAAGTAATGCAACGCCTTCTCCTCGTCATCGACGTAGAGAATATGATATGGCGATAGCAGCGGGCTCGGCATCAGTATCAGGTAGTCGCAGGTTTTTTCAGGCTCAAGGTGAACTGCGTGTGGCTGCCCACCGCAGTGTCGATTTTTACTTCGCCTTCCATCTGCTGGATCATGCGGAAGCAGATGCTCAGGCCCAGGCCCATGCCCTGCCCCACCTGCTTGGTGGTGAAGAAGGGATCAAAGATCTTTGAGAGGTTTTCCTTGGGAATGCCCGGGCCGTTGTCCCTGACGATGAAATCCACACCGTTCGCGGTCTCGCAGGCTTTGAGCCAGATGGTGGGCGAGGGGCGGCCTGCCAGAGCATCCAGGCTGTTTTGCACCAGATTGAGCAAAATCTGAATGAGGTAGTTCTCGTCTCCCTGCGCGATGAGGTCCGCCGGAATCTCATCCACCAGCGTCACTCCGCGGTCACCGATCTCCTTGGCCAGCAGGCGAAGTGCCTTGCGTGAAGTTTCCTGCAGATTCACCGGTCTGGAGCCACGATTTTCAGGATGCGCAAAGGTGCGCAGATCCGACACGATGGCAGCCACACGATCAATGCCTTCACCGATGTCTTCGGCAATGCTGGTGAAGGTCTCGGCGATATCAGGCGGCAGCGCCTTGCCCTTTTTCTTGAGCAGATAAATCGCTGACTTCACGTAGTTCAGCGGGTTGTTGATCTCATGCACGATCCCGGCGCTGAGCCGGCCGATGGAGGCCAGCTTTTCACTTTGATCCAGCTGGGCTTCCGTTTCGCGCAGGCGCTTCAGCGTTGCGGTGAGCTCCTCATTGCGTGCGGCCAGCTCTTCCCGCTGATCCTCCACCTTGCAGCGGTTGGCGAATTCCCGCAGACGGATCGCGTGATGCTGGCGGCTGCCGAAATAGAGGACCACACAGTTCAGAAGAATGAAGCCGGTGTTGTTCACGAAAATTCCCAGGGCATGGGAATCACTGAAATTGAGATTGGGCAGGGTGGCGGCAAAGTAAGCCAACACGACGAGGCCCAGCGTGATGCCGATCTCACGGAACGTCCAATGGAAGACAAATGACGTGGCCACGATGCAGAGCGTAAGACCCGCGTAATAGCCCGAGCCGGGATCACCGCTGAGGTAGATCATGAAGCAGATCATCAAAGCTGGCAGCAGTGGCAGGATGATCGGATACGCACGGCAGTATTTCCGCCCGAGTGATCCATTCAACGCGAGCAGCAAAGGCACGCAACTGGCCGCACAGGCCAGACGCAGGACCAGAAACTGCCAGTAATCAGCAGGATAGGCCATCCAGTCGAGGAAGCTGCATAAGGGAACGAGAACCATCACAAACCAGGCCCCCATTCTCGCATTGCGCAGATTAAGCTCCATCTGTTCCTTCTCGAAACGGTTGGGTGGAGGCACAATTTTTTCTAAACCTTTCCTTACGGGGCGGTCTGTGCTGGATGCGATCAGAGGTGAGCTGATTTCTGCCAAGGCGGCGATTGACATAATTACTATAAAATTAATAATAATTACGTTGTTAAATCAAGGCCAATTCAAGGTTTTTTACAATTCCCTGACAAGAGGCACGGTGCGACCGAATGGACTCAACCACAACAAGTCAGCGGGTCAAGGAGCCCTGCTGCGTGGCGGATTCAGAGCAACCTCCCCACGTACCATGCACCGCTGAGACGGCTTGAAGATGCAGCGCCATTCTCTTCTTGATCGCTTGGCAGCCCGCCGGGGCTTGGCATCATACGAGGCTCATGCGCATTCTCATCGCCATCGACAAGTTCAAAGGCTCCATCCCGGCCACCGAGGCTGCTCAGGCCATCGCCTCGGCCCTGAACCAGACTTTGCCAGAGGCTGTCTGCGACCTCTGCCCGATAGCCGACGGGGGGGAAGGCACCGCTGAGGCGGTGGTGACCGCACTGAATGGCGAGTGGTGTGAGACCGCGACTTTTGACGCCCAAAACCGGCCGGTCACCGCCCGCTATGGTCTCGTCCCCACCGCAGACCAGCTGGAAGCCATCATGGAAATGAGCGCTGCGTCCGGCCTCGCCATGGTCAGTGACCTTCCGCTGAATCCGGCCATAGCCAGCACGCACGGTACAGGATTGATGCTGCAGGATGCCATGGAACGTGGCGTGCAGCGCGTCGTCATCGGAATCGGCGGCAGTGCCACGAATGACGCCGGAGTCGGCATGGCAGCAGCGCTGGGGTTTCGCTTTCTGGATGGTTCAGGGGCTGCATTGGAGCCCATCATCGCCAACATGGACCGGCTGGCCAGGATCGAGCCGCCAGAGGGTGAGTTTCCCGAGATCCTGGTCGCCTGTGACGTGAACAATCCCCTGCTCGGCCCCCATGGCTGCACGCGGGTCTACGGAAAGCAGAAGGGAGTGACGGACTTCGAGTTCTTTGAGAATCGTCTGCTGCACCTCGCTGACATCGCGAAACGAGATCTCGGTGTCGATCACCGAGATGTTCCCGGTGCAGGTGCTGCCGGTGGCCTTGGCTTTGGCCTCATGACTTTCTGCGGAGCCAAACTCACCAGCGGCTTCGACTTGATCGCCGATCTTGTTCATCTACGCGAACGTATCGCCGCCGCCGACCTCGTCATCACCGGTGAAGGCCGGCTGGATGCCCAGACGCTCCATGGTAAAGGGCCCATGGGGGTCGCCGACATGGCCCGCGAGCTCGGCAAACCCGTCGCTGCCTTTGCTGGAGCCATCGAGGCCGAAGACCAGCTTCGCACCCGCTTCGACCTGCTCTGCGCCATCAAACCCAAGGAAATGCCCCTGGCCGAAGCCATGCAGCGGGGCCCCGAACTCCTGACGGAGGCGGTTATCGCCCAGAGCCCGGCCATTCGCGACCTCTTGACCGGCCCCACTGACCGTGCTCAGTGATCCCCTCCCCTCATTTAACAACCAGTCTCCCGTATCCAGCATCCTAGAATGAACGCAGTCCTCCTCTTCGCCGGTCAAGGCGCCCAAAAAGTCGGCATGGGCAAAGATCTTGCCGAAAGCTATCCCACCGTCCGCGCCCTCTTTGACCAGGCCGATGCCACCCTCGGCTACTCGCTTTCCAACATCATGTTTGAAGGCCCGATGGAGGAACTGACGAAGACATCCCGCTGCCAGCCTGCCCTCTACGCTCATGGCTTGGCTATCCTCGAAGTGCTTAAGAGCAAGGTGCCCGCGCTCAACATCACCGCCACCGCAGGCCTCTCCCTCGGTGAATTCACTGCGCACGCCGCTGCCGGCACCTTCGACTTTGCCACCGGCCTCAACCTCGTCTTCCAACGTGGCAGCTTCATGGAAGAAGCCTGCGAAAACACCAAGGGTGCCATGCTGGCCCTGCTCGGTGGTGAGGAGTCCGCCATCCGCGAACTCGCCAAGGAGTGCGATGTGGATGTCGCCAATCTCAACGCCCCAGGGCAGATCGTGCTCAGCGGCAGCGCTGAAGGCATTGCCGATGCCGCTGCCAAATCCAAGGACAAAGGCATCAAGCGCGCCATCCCCCTGCCCGTCGCCGGAGCTTATCACAGCCGTCTGATGAAGTCCGCTCAGGACAAACTCGCCGTGGCTCTTGCTGCGGCATCCATTCAGAGCCCGAAGGTTCCGGTGGTCTGCAATTTCGAAGCCCGCCCTGTTTCCACGCCCGAAGAAATTCGCGCTACGCTCACCAGCCAGGTCACTGGCAGCGTCCGCTGGGTGGAAAGCATGCAGCACCTCATCGCCGCAGGTCACACCACCTTCATCGAACTCGGCCCTGACGCCACCCTCGCCGGACTCATGGGCAAGATCGACAAATCCGTGAAGGTCATCAGCATCAAAGATGCGGCTTCGCTGGATGCGGCGGTGGCCCAACTGCAATAAAACCATGAAACACCTGCTTTGTGCGATGCTGCTTCTCACCAGCATCGCTTCCGCACTCGAACTCCCGGCCACCGACGCCAAGAGCTACGATCCTGCCGCTGCGGGTGACAAGAAGGCCGTCGTGCTCTTCTTCGTCTCCCCGTTCTGCTCGACCACCAAGTCGTTCATGAAGGAGATCAACCAGATCACGGCCGATTATAGCGACCGCGTCGTGGTTTACCTCGTGCATTCCGATCCGGAGATCACGAATGAAGTGGCGATGGAGCATGCCATCCTCTCCGAGGTGAAGGCCACCGTGCTGCTCGACAAGGAACAGGCGCTCGCAAAGCAGGTGCAGGCCAGGATCACGCCGGAGGCTGTCGTGCTCTCACCCAAAAGCGAAACGCTTTACAAAGGCCGCATCAATGACCTCTACCTGGGCCCCACCAAGCGTCAGCGTGCCGCCACCACCAAAGATCTGAGGGATGCGCTCGATGCCGTTCTCGCAGGGAAGCCTGTTTCCACTCCGCAGCATGAGGCACAGGGCTGCAAGATGGGCGGCATGAAGTGAGAAATGGGCATGGTGAGTCCGCCTGCCTTCGACCGCTCTTTCGGAGAGTGTTTTGTCAAAAGCCGGGCCTGCCGCGCCTAATCCTTCACGACGCACTTGGCAAGCGCGCTCCTCGGGTGCGCGAAAGACACTGCAATGAATCTTGCTTCAAGCTTCTCTGGCGTGGTCACCACACCAGCACCTCTTCCTCCGGCTCTTCTTTTCGCACGACGGTCCAGCGGTACATAATGGGATAAATCGGACGCTTATCCTCGAAGAAATCCGAGACGAAGGGCGGACCAAACGTGGTGAAACCAAAATGCTGGTAGAGGGGCAGCAGATGCTTGCCCGTCTTCGTGATCAGATACTCGGCCTTATTTTTCACCGCGTAATCGTTGATGCCCATGCACAGCTTCAGAAGATGGATGCCCGCGCTCCCCTTCACGGTACAAGCGCGTGAAAGTTCCAGGCTCAGTTTTGCAGGAGGCAGCACCACATCCTTGAGCTGCGATTCATGCATCATTTCAAACTGCAGGACCTCGTCACTGCGCAGCACTCGTGTGACCCCCAGAACGTTGTCCTTTCTGTCAAACAGAGCAAAATGATGAGCCTGCTCATCAAACTCATCCAAAACATGGGTGATGGACGCGCCATAGGAGGCCCGCCGGAATGATTCAATCGTATTCCGATAGGCATTAAATTCAATTTCTCTGACCATTGGGTTAAGCTGAGGATTCTATTAAAATCGTATTCCAACCCCATCCCGGCTGGGTGAAGCCGCAGTCATTTTTTTTGGGGGGATTTGAAGAAAATTGTCCGAAGGATAATCACGCATCAATTCAGCCGACAGAGGCGTACCGAACAGCGTGCTTCATCCATCGCAGGATGTGATCGCTGCGGCATCTTACAACCATGAAAAGGCTGTTCAATCTTTACCGTGCCTCCAAGTCCATCCGTCATGCTCAAAGCCTGAGCCGCGTTGAGCTGATGCAGCTTCAGGAACGACGCTGGCGCGCGCTGGCCCGCCGGGCCTTTGCCACCAGTCCATTTTACCGCCGTCAGCTGGCTGGTCTGGATCTTGACCGCTGCGCCTTCACAGACATTCCCGTGCTCACCAAAGCAACCTTGGTCAAGAACTGGGACGAAATTGTTCCAGACCCACAACTTCACCGGGAAGCGCTTGAGCGATACCTCAAGGATCCTCACAACTGGGGCAAGCTGTTGAACAATCGCTGGATGGTGAGCATGACCTCAGGCACCTCCGGCGCTGCCCTGGCCATCCCGCATGAGATCACCTCAGTGGACTGGAATCACGCGGCCCATGCCATCCGCAGTGCGCCCACGGCAGCCAAGTCTGCGACACCGAAGCCGTCGCTGTTCCGGAAGCGACCCCTGGCAGCCTCGTTCGTCTGCTCGGCGGCCCCATCCGTTTCCGCAGCCCTGCTGCAAACACGTCCATGGATTGGTTCTTTGTTCTGTGACTATCAACCCATCAGTGTCACCGCGCCCTGGCAGGAAATCATTGATCGACTGCACAAGATGAAGCCCACCATCCTCATCGGGTATGCATCCCTGATAGGACGCCTCGCACAAGCCAAACTCGACGGCACTCTCAAACTGGAGCTGCCCATTCCTGGTGGTGCCATTTCCACCGGAGGCGACTGCCTGACGCCTGGCATTCGTTTGCTTTGCAAACAGGCCTGGGGCATTGAGCCTCTGGATGGCTACGGGTGTGGTGAGTCTCTTGGCATCGCCCGCCAGTGGGCAGGCATGGACTCGCTGGTCGTTTTTGAAGACCTTGCAGTCTTTGAAGCGGTGGATCAAAACGAGCAGGAGTCTCCGCCAGGAGTTCTTTCAGATCATGCTCTCGTCACCCCGCTGTTCAATACAGCACTGCCGCTGCTGCGCTACCGTCTTGATGATAGAGTTCGTTTGGGGCCACCACCAGCAGGCTGGCCCTTCAGAGTCATTCAGGAACTGAGCGGGCGCAGCGCCATGACTTACACTTTCAGGACCCCTGAAAAAGTGATTTTTGTCGGGACCAAATTTCTCACCGTTCTGGAGCATCAGCCCGAAGTGACCTCCTATCAGTTTCGTCAATCCAGCGCAGACGCCATTGAGTGCCTCTTCGTCGTCCAGCCAGGTTCTGATAAGAACGAAATCCAATCTCGACTGGAAGCTTCCATTCGCAGATGCCTGGTCGAAGGAGGCTGCGCCAATGTCAAATCCAGGGCGATCCCAGTTCACCATCTGGAACCTGATCCACGAACGGGCAAAGTGGAGCAAAACGTTCCACTCAAAGAATAGCCGGCGCCCGGCTTTCTAATCCTGCGCCCCCTTCCCCTTCTTGGCCTTGCCTTTCGGTTTTGGCCCTGCTTGGGCGACGTATTCCTGCTCCAGTTTTTCCCAGCGTTCCGCCATTGCCTTCACACGTTGTGGATCCTTGGAAGCGAGGTTGGTGGACTCTGCGCGATCTGTCGTTAGCTCGTAAAGCTCCCACACATCGCCGTTGTCGGCTGCGCTGACGATTTTCCAGTTTCCTTCACGCAAGGCGCGATTGCCGGAGTGGTGCCAGAACAGAAAATCGCGGCTGATTGTCTCATCCTTCGCAAACGCAGGCACCAAGCTGCGTCCGGGAAACGGTGGTGCATGCTCCGGCATGGCGGAGACATCATCACCGGCGAGCGTGAGGATCGTGGGCACCACGTCAATGACATGACCCGGTGTGTGGCGCAGCTCGCCCTTCGCGCTGATTCCCTGCGGCCAGTGGGCGATGAAGGGCGTGCTGATGCCGCCTTCATGCACCCAGATCTTGTGACGACGGAAGGGGGTATTTGAAACCGTGGACCCTCCGGGCCCGAGGCAGAGATAGGATGCGGCAGCGCCCATGGGTGCGGCTTTGTCATGTCCGAGTCCGCGCACCATGATCTCCGCGCTCGCACCATTGTCAGAGAGAAACAGGATGAGTGTGTCCTCGTAGGCGTTCATTGCTTTCAACTGGGCCAGCACACGGCCCACTTCCTGATCCAGGCGATCAATCATCGCTGCATGGATCGCCTCTTTCGTGACTTGGAACTGCTGCTGCTCAGAGGTCAGACTCTCCCACGGCACTGCATGCCGAGTCTCACCGGGGCCGAGGATTTCCAGATCGCTCTCCTTGCCGCTTGGCGCGGTGATTTGCGGCTCAGGATCGGACAAGGTGGTCGAGACAAGCCCCAACTGTTTCTGTCGTTCAAAGCGTGCCGCCCGTGTCTTCGGCCAGCCTTGTGTGTAGGTGCCTTTGTATTTCGCTATGTCCTCCGGCAGAGCCTGAATCGGAAAGTGCGGTGCCGTGAAGGCCACGTAGCTGAAGAACGGCGTGCCCGCATGCTTCTGTGCGTGCTCCTTGAGGAAGTCGATCGCATGATCCGCAATCGCGATGCTTGAATACCACTGCCCTTCCGGCTCTGGCAGCGGCTTGTCATCCAGCTCATGCCTTTGCGGATGGAAATGATTGTCCTGCTTCGCCACATGGTAGGAGTGGTCAAAGCCTGCGTCTGCCACGACGCGCGGAGTGTTTCCCACATGCCACTTGCCCGAGTGATAGCTGCGATACCCCAATGGTGCGAGGCGCTGCGGCAGTGTGCGCACCCATGCCGGGAATTTGCCATACTGAGGGTCCATGCCAATCTGCTGTGCATAGTGCCCCGTCATGAGCACACTGCGTGTGGGCCAGCACCGTGCGGTGTTGTAAAACTGCGTGAACCGCAGCCCGCCCGCCGCCAGTTTGTCCAGATTCGGCGTCGCGATCTCACCGCCGTAACAGCCAAGGTCCGAGTAGCCCAGGTCATCCGCGAGGATGATGACAAAATTGGGTTTTGCAGACGCGGCATGAAGCGTGGCGCAGACGAACAGCAGGAAGAAAACGGTCAGGCGAATCATGCTGCATCCAAACGAACCCCCTGCCCGCTTTCTACGCCTATTTCCGCCGGTAAGACATGATCACAAAAAAGAGGCGCAGTTGCCTGCGCCTCTTTGGATTTGTGGGGTCGGCTTATTCCGCCGCAGGCGTGTCTTCCGCTGGCGATTCCGGAGTCGGTTCCACAGGAGCAGCTTCCACCACAACCTCAGCTTCTTCCGCAACCACGGTGGCCACGTCCTGGATGGTTTCGCCTTCCTTGAGACCCATGAGCTTGACGCCCTGGGCATTGCGGCCGGTTTCGCGGATGTCACAAACGCGGATGCGCACGCTCTGGCCCTTGGTGGTCATTAGCATGAGTTCATCTTTGTCATGCACCGCCTTGGCGGCGACGACCTTGCCGGTTTTTTCCGTGACATTCATCGTGGTCACACCTTTGCCACCACGATTGGTGAGGAGGCGGTACTCATCAAAAGCAGTGCGCTTGCCGAGACCGTTTTCAGACACAACGAGCACCATGGTGTCCGGCTCGTTGGTGATGCAACTGACGATGAAGTCGCCATCGTCCAGAGTAATGCCACGAACGCCGGCGGTGTTGCGACCGATCGCACGTAGATTTGGGGATTCGGGATCATCCCCTGTTTCATGGAAGCGGGCGCACATTCCCTCATGAGTGACGAGGCAGACCTCCTTGTTGCCGTCAGTGAGCACGACATCCACGAGGTCGTTGCCTTCATCCAGCTTGATGGCGATGATGCCGTCCTTGCGGTAGTTTTTGAATTCTTCGAGGGCGGTCTTCTTCACGGTACCGTCCTTCGTGGCGAAGAGGACATACTTGTCCGCCGCCCACATGGCTTCGTCTTCGGCGCCCTGGGCCTTGAGGATCAGCACGCTGGCGATCTTCTCTTCGGCGCGCAGGTTGAGCATGTTTTTGATGCTGCGGCCTTTGCCGGTGCGGGAAGCTTCCGGGATCTGATACACACGCTCCACATACATGCGGCCGGTGTTCGTGAAGAAGAGCAGGAAGTCGTGCAAATGCGCGCTGAAGAGATGCTCCACAAAGTCGCTGGCTTCGTCCTCGCCCTGCGCATCGCGGGTTTCCATGCCTTTGAGGCCCTTGCCACCTCGACCCTGCACGCGGTATTCGGCGGTGGCGGTGCGCTTGATGCTGCCCATGTGCGTCATGGTGACGACGGTCGGGTCGTTCGGGATGAGGTCGATGTTTTCGATCTCGCCCTCGGCGGCTTCGATGCGGGTGAGGCGCGGGGTGGCGTGCTTCAAGCGGATGGCCTGAAGCTCGTCCTTGATGATCTGGAGCACGCGGGCTTCACGGGCCAGGATGTCCATGAAATCGCGGATGCTGACGAGCACGTCGTCGTAATCAGCCTTGATCTTGTCGCGCTCCAGTCCGACGAGCTGATAGAGGCGGAGTTCCAGAATGTCTTCGACCTGCTTGTCGGTGAAGATGTACTTGTCCCCCACGATGCTGGCCTGCGCACGAATCATGATGCCGAGCTGCTCGGCGGTGGTGATTGAGAAATTGTAGGCCTTGAGACGCTCACGGGCTTCATCGCGGTTCTTGCTGTCGCGGATGATCTTGATGAAGTCATCTAGGTGGCCGAGCGCGAGGAGCTGGGCCTCCAGCTTTTCAGCCTTGAACTCGGCCTGCTTCAGCAGGAAGCGCGTGCGGCGGATGATGACCTCACGGCGATGCTCGATGTAGCAGGCGATCGCGTCCTTCATGCTCAAGACACGCGGCTTGCCACCGTCGATGGCCAGCATGTGGATCGAGAAGCTCGACTCCAGCGCCGTGTGCTTGTACAGATTGTTCAGAACGATCTGGCCGCGCGCATCGCGCTTGAGGTCAATGACGACGCGGGTGTTTTCGTCCGACTCATCACGCACGCCGCTGATTTCGGCGATGACCTTTTCATTGGCCAGTTCCGCGATGCGTTTCACCAGTTCAGCACGGTTCACGTTGAACGGAATCTCGGTGATGATGATCTGCTCGCGATTGCCGTTTTCGACGATCTCCGCCTGTCCACGGGTGCGCACGCTGCCATGGCCCGTTTCCATGTATTCGCGGATGCCATTGGTGCCGAGGATGACGCAGCCCGTCGGGAAGTCCGGGCCTTTGATGTGAGCCTGCAGCTCCGTGCAGGTGATCGCAGGATTGTCGATCTGGGCACACACCGCATCGACGACCTCGCCAAGATTGTGCGGTGGCATGTTGGTGGCCATGCCCACGGCAATGCCGGTGCCGCCATTGACAATGAGATTTGGGAACGCCGCCGGGAACACGGTGGGCTCGGTGAGACGTTCATCGTAGTTCGGGACGAAATCGACGGTCTCCTTCTCCATGTCCGACATCAAGGTGCCGCCCAGATGAGTCATGCGGGCTTCCGTATAACGCATGGCTGCCGGAGGGTCGCCTTCCACGGAACCGAAGTTCCCCTGGGGATCGATCAACGGCTCGCGAATGGCCCAGGGCTGCCCCATGTGGACCAGCGTCGGGTAAATAACGGCCTCACCGTGCGGATGGTAGTTACCGGAGGTGTCACCGCAGATCTTCGCACACTTCATGTGCTTCTTCGGCGGATAGAGTGACAGCTCATGCATCGCATAAAGGATGCGGCGCTGGGAGGGCTTCAGACCATCACGGACATCCGGCAGCGCACGGGCGATGATGACGGACATCGAGTAGTCGAGGAAGGAGTTCTTCACTTCTTCAGCGACAGAGATGGGGCGAATGTTGGGGTCTTGCATGAGATGGGAAAGGTCAGGGCTGGCGACGAGGCGCCGTCAAAAGGTCAATTATGCCAGGCGGAAGTGCGTGGGTGAAAGAACTCCTCCAGGGGCAGAAGGTGGATGGAGCCGTCTTGGGAGGTGTCGCGAGCGGAGTTGGAGGGAGTGGGCTCGAAAGTTGCGATGTAGTTGTCGAGCTGACGACGCAGGGTTTCGAGTTTCAGTAAGAGTTCTCTGGCCACGGAATCGATGACGAGCCTTCGAGCCGCAGCCTTTTCCAGCCACGTTTGCGTCTGACGGAGAGCCCCAAGAGCATAGTGGCAAAATTGGACAATCTCCTGGGCGGAACTGCGTCCGGCTCCTTCGGAAATGTAGGCAGCGATGGAATCGGCAGCGCGCATCCACTGCAATCCGACCGTCTGCTTCGAGAACAAATCCCAGCCGGCAGTCACAGACCATACGTCCTCCCCAACCCGCATCGCGAGTTGATAGACTTTAAGTTCATGTAGATCGACCGTGCCCATTCCAACTTCTTGGCGATTCCTGACAACTGCTTGCTCTCTGATGCGCTCCTACACGTCGAGGTTGCGAACGTTGAGGGCGTTCTCTTCAATGAAGTGTTTCCGCGGCTCGACCACGTCGCCCATCAGAATGGTGAACATGCGTTCGGCTTCGTGGGCGTTGGTTTCATCGAGCTTGATCTGGAGAAGCGTGCGCTTGTTCGGGTCCATGGTGGTCTCGAAGAGCTGCTTGGCGTTCATTTCACCCAGACCTTTGAATCGTTTGATCTCCATGCCGCGCTTGCCGATCTCCATGACTTTGTCGAGGATGCCCGGGATGCTGAAGACGGGGTGCACCTTGGCGTTGTCGCCATCGCCTTCGATGACTTCGAAGAGCGGCTTGTCCTGGCTGCTGAAGTGGTCCACGTGCAGGCCGAGTTCATCGAGCTGCTGGAAGCGCTTCTTCATGCCATGGGCTTCGTGGATCTCAATGAGACGGGCGCGACGGTGTGACTTTGGCAGTACGACGGCTCCGTTGCCATTGGCCTCGACGGCTGCCGGGTTGCCAAAGAGATGCAGGTCGCTGTTGTCACGGGAGAAGGCGGCAATCTGCTCGTTGCTGTGGAAGTAGTGAATCTTGACCTCGTTGCCCTCACGAATTACCACGAGGTGATGCGGCAGGTTGCCGGTGGCTTCATCGCGCGCCTGGAGGTAGTGCTCGAAGTCAGCGCCATGGCGGCGGATGATGTCGGCAAACTTGGCCACGGGCACGAGCAGATCGAGGATCGCCTTGAGGCGGTCGGCGGCCAGCTTGCTGCCGTCGGCGATGTTGCGGAGGCTGATTTCACCGGAACCGAGTTCGAGCAGGATGGCGTCCATTTCGGCGTCGCTCTGCACGTACTCCTCGCGCTTTTTACGCGTCACCTGATACAGCGGCGGCTGCGCGACGTAGATGTGGCCGCGCTTCACGAGCTCCGGCATCTGGCGGAAGAAGAAGGTCAGCAGCAGAGTGCGGATGTGGCTGCCATCAACGTCAGCATCGGTCATGATGACGATCTTGTGGTAGCGGAGTTTGTCGATGTTGAAGGAGCCTTCCACTTCGCTATCACCACCGATTCCGGTGCCGATAGCTGTGATCATGGTCTGGACTTCCTTGTTCTGCAGCACCTTCTCCAGGCGGGCCTTCTCCGTGTTGATGAGTTTACCACGCAGCGGGAGGATCGCCTGATTGTGGCGGTTGCGGCCCATCTTGGCGGAGCCACCGGCGGAGTCACCTTCGACAATGAACAACTCGGTCTTCGCTGGATCGCGTTCGGAGCAGTCGGCCAGCTTGCCGGGCAGACCGCCGCTGCTCATGGCGTCCTTGCGGATCGCTTCACGGGCCTTGCGCGCAGCTTCGCGGGATTTCGCCGCGATGATGATGTTCTTGATGATCTCGATGGCTGTGTCGGGATTCTCATCAAAGAAGCGCAGCAGGCCTTCATAGACGATGGAGTTCACCACGCCTTCGACCTCACCGTTCACCAGCTTCACCTTCGTCTGCGAATTGAAGCGCGGATTGGTGAGCTTGACGCTCAGCACGCAGATCATGCCTTCGCGGCAGTCGTCGCCTTCGATGTCGGGCAGCTTTTCTTTGAAGCTCTTCGGGTTGGCGTTGATGTATTGCTTCACCGCCTTGGTCAGCGCCGTCTTGAGACCGCTGTAGTGCGTGCCGCCGTCCGGATTCGGAATGGCATTGGCAAAGCAAAGCGTCTGCTCATTGAGCCCCTTGTTCCATTGCAGCACGCAATCGACGAGGATGAATTTCTTCTTGTCATCGATGGGCACTTCACGGCGACCTGCGAGCGCGACGGGTTCAGGATGGATCTTGTCCTTGTCCGCACCCATCTCGCGCACGAACTGCTTCACACCTTCCTGGTAGAAAAGAATATCCTGACGCTGCGGCTCCGTGCGCTCGTCCGTGAGTGTGATGTGGATGCCGGGATTGAGAAAGGCAAGCTCGCGCAGACGGACGAGCAGACGGTCAAAATTATACGTCGTGGTGACGGTGAAGATCGAGGCGTCCGGGAAGAATGAAATCTTGGTGCCGGTGGTCTTTGGATCATCGAGATCGCCCAGAACCGTCAGCGGCTCCGTGGTTTTGCCACGTTCAAAGCCGATGGCGTGGATCTTGCCGTCGCGGAAGACCTCGCACTTGAACCAGTCGGACAGCGCGTTCGTGCACTTGGCGCCCACACCGTGCAGACCGCCGGAGAATTCATAGGCACCGTCGCCAAATTTACCGCCAGCATGAAGGCTGGTGAGCACAAGTTCCACGGTAGGAATCTTCGCCACCTTGTGCATTTCCACGGGGATGCCGCGACCATCGTCCTGAATGGTGATGGAGCCGTCCGTGTGGATGGTGATCCAGACGTTTTTGCAGTGACCTGCGAGATGTTCGTCGATGGAGTTGTCCACCACTTCAAACACGCAGTGGTGCAGGCCGCGCTCATCGGGGTCGCCGATGTACATTCCGGGTCGAAGCCGGACGGCTTCGAGGCCTTCGAGTTTCTGGATTTGATCGGCACCGTAGGCCTGGTTTTCGGCCACACCGGTATTGAAAGCAGTGTTCTGCTCAGAGGACTGTTCGGACATAAGATTTGAAGGGCTGCCCATCGACTGAATCCGTCCTTGAAACCGCTACCGGAAACGTGCTCGATGATGACCGTTTTAGACTAGCAAGATGAAGAGGCGAGCAAAGGGATTTTTTGCTCCCAAACGAAGTCTTTTTTGGCCCCCAAATCAGCCCTCAAACCACGTCCTGCAGCCCCAGCTTCTCGATGACCTCCGGCAAAACCCCGGGATAGGGGCCGCCGATGCTGATATTGCCCACGTAGCCGAGGCTTTTCCAGGTCTGACTATGGCTGTAATAACCACCGACACAGAGCTGGCGAAAGCGCTTGAAAAAGACCGCCCCGACACGGTGCTCCGGCTTGGCCTTGGCCGCATCGCAGATGTCATCGGCGATCTGGGACTGCTGATCGACGCCCAGCTCCTCAAAACGCTTCGAAAAGCGCTTAAAACTCTCCGTATTGAGCCAGCCGAGGCCCCCGCGCAGGGTCTCACGGTCCTCCTGATGCGCGGGATAATCGGCGCTGACCCACTCATTGATAAAATCTGGAACGCCCACTTCCGAGGCGGCGGGAGAGGTTTCATCCTTCGGCAGGATCAAATCGGCCAGAGCCTGCGTGGTGGCCAGTTCCTCGGCAGACAGCAGCTTTTCCCACGGAAACTTCAGCGGCTGCATGAAGTCGGGGTCGTGAAACACAAACCGCGACGGATGCGCCGGTGGCGCCGGCTCGGTTTGATTTGGCGCGGCAAGGGCCGGAACGGCTGCCGCACCGGCAGCACCGCTGAGGAGGCCTTTGAGGGCGTTGCGACGGGAAATGGGAGAGGACTCAGACATGGCGCAGATCGGTTAAAGGTTCCCCCGCTTCATCTCCTCCATCAGCCATTCGCTGGAACGCCAGGCGAGGGCAAGGATGGTGAGCGTGGGGTTTTTGTCGGGGTTGCTGGGCAGGACGGAGCCGTCCATGAGAAAAAGGTTCTTCACGTCCCAAGTCTGGCAATATTGATTGGTGACGCTCTCAGCGGCTTTGTCGCCCATGCGAGCGGTGCCGACTTCGTGGATGATCTCGCCAGGTCTCTGGATGGCATCCGCGCCGCGGAGCGGCTTGGCCTTGCCGCCCATCCCCTCGATCATGGCCGCAAAAGTCTGCTGCATGTGCTCCGCCTGCTTGATCTCATGATCGCTCCATTTCCAATGAAACCGCAGCACCGGGATGCCCCACTGATCCACCACATTGGGATCAAGCTCGCTGTAGCAGTCCTTGTTCGGCAGCATCTCGCCACGTCCGGAGAAACCGAACTGCGCGCCGTAGTAGCGGCGGGCTTCGTCCTTAAGTTTGCGGCCATACACACCCGGCGAAGTCGAGTCTAGGTAGCCAAAGCTCCTCGCTTCGGGCATCTGCCGCCCGCCGCCCATTTCGATGTGGTAGCCACGGGCAAAGCCTAGCTTGGAGTGTTCATTCACCAGCCACCAAGGCACATAGGTGTGCAATCCACCCGCACCATCCTCATTCATCGGCGGCAGGTCTTCCATGGCGGGAATGTGTGCCCCCAGTCGTGTGCCGACGCTGTCCATCAGATTGCGCCCCACCTGTCCGGAGGAGTTGGCGAGGCCGGCCTTGTCACGGGACTTCGAATTCAGCAGGATGCGCGAGGTTTCACAGGTGCTCGCGGCGAGAATGACGACGCGCGCTTTCGTGATCGCATCCCTGCGAGTGACCTTGTCGATGTAATGCACGCCCGTGGCCTTGCCGCTGTCATCCAGCACCACTTCACGTACCATCGCATCCGTGATGATGTCCAGATTTCCCGTGGCCAGCGCAGGTGGCAGCAGCACCGTCGTGCTCTGAAAATTCGCGCGGATGCTGCAGCCGCGGATGCAGTTCGTCGCCCAAAAGCAGGCTGCGCGCGACATCATGTCTTTCCCGAGAATCTCCTGCGCTTTGGGATTGTTCGGAAACAGCACCTTCGGCAGATTTTTCCAGTCCATCGGCTGACTGAGCACCGCACGATGCGCGGCGACGACTGGCACGCCAAGTTTCCTCCCCGCCTTCTTCGCGAGCAATTCACCCACCCGCGGCTTCGGCGGCGGCATCAGCACGCCCGGAGATGAATTCGGTGCGTTCGCGATGCCATCGTTCTCACCATAAACTCCGATCAACTGCTCCACGCGATCATACCACGGGGCCATGTCCGAGTAGTTCATCGGCCAGTCCACACCGAGGCCATCACGCGATTTCGGTTTGAAATCAAACTCGCCAAAGCGCAGCGAGATACGCCCCCAGTGATTCGTGCGCCCGCCGAGCATGCGCGCACGCCACCACCAGAAATCACCCTCTGTTCCCTGCTTGTTAGTGTACGGCTCCCCGGGCACCTGCCAGCCGCCGATGTTCGAATCATAAAAGCCGAAAGGGCGGTCCGGCGTGGCGGTCCCACGGAGCGGCGCCATCTCCGGCGTGTTGAACATCGGCGTCTCCTTCACCGGCTCGTAATTCCGCCCGGCCTCGATCATGAGCACCTTCACGCCGTTCAAGGCCAGGATCATCGCCGCCATGCCGCCGCCGGCTCCAGAGCCCACGACAATGACATCATACTGCGGCTGCGTTTTGCGTTCGGTGAGGACAGGCATGGCGCGACTATAGCCATGAGATGAAAGCGACAAGTCATGTTACGTTTTTTCCATATTGGAGCCGGTGAGAGCCTGGACTTTTTCAGCCTCAATGTGCCGGTTTTGCCACAAGGCGAAATCGTCACGCCGCGCCTTTCGACAACGCGGAACGCAGCAGGCATAGGCGCGCGCTTTCGCCCCCTCCCCTTAAATGAAAACCCAGCATCGCAACATCTCCGCAGCCGCCTTGGCGCTTGCCGGCCTCCTCTCGGTTGCCTCGCTTCAAGCGGCAACTTTTGTCATCAGCTCCAACTCCACCACCGCCCAGACACTGGGCAGCGGCTCCGGCCAAACCGGCACAGTCAACAGCGGCGTCTCACTCACCGTGGGCGGCAGCACAGTGGCCGTCACTGTCACTGGCAACAACGCCAGCATCACGAACAATGGGACCATCAGCCAGACAGGCTCCGGAAGGGCCATTGATCTCAATACGGCCAGCATCACCATGGCCATCACCAACAATGCCGGTGCTTTGATCCAGTCCGCTGATGCTGACACCGTCCGCGCCAACAAGGCATCCGACAATGTCACGGTGGACAACTACGGCAGCATCATATCCCTCAATGCCTCCGCCGGAGGCGCACAGGCGCTGGATCTTGCCGCCGTCACTTCCGGGACGACCACCATTACCAACTACTCCACCGGGCTGCTCAAAGC
>NZ_JBAQCR010000254.1:0-4177 GCF_049294395.1 Prosthecobacter sp. | reverse complement strand
TGAGCGTTGTGTTTTCGCGGGGCTTTGGGTGAGGGCGGTGTGGCGGGGACGCGCGACGGAGCCGACAGCATGTCGGCGCTCCCAGTGATGAGTGTTGTGTTTTCGCGGGGCTTTGGGTGAGGTCGGTATGGCGGGGACGTTCGCCGGAGCCGACAGCATGTCGGCGCTCCCAGTGATGAGCGTTGTGTTTTCGCGGGGCTTTGGGTGAGGGCGGTGTGGCGGGGACGTTCGACGGAGCCGACAGCATGTCGGCGCTCCCAGTGATGAGGTGCCTGAACAAAACGGATGCAGGCCAAGGCGTGTATGGCATGTGTGCGACATCGAAGGCTTCACACAAGCTGTCGCCTGAGCTATGACGTCCGGCTTCACACCCCATCCCCTGCCCTTTTTCAAATCATGCTGACTCAGGCCGTCATCAAGCGTCGCAAGGATTGCTCCGTGCTGATGTTTATCGCGTTCATGCTGGTGTTTGAGGCGGTGATCGCGCTGCCGGGATTTTTGTACTTCTATTTTTGGGAGGGTGCCGGGCTGCTGTTTGCCGCTTTCATCGGTTTGCTGCTGGGGATTTTGGTGCTGTCTGTGCTGGAGGGACTGGGTGAGGTGGTGGCGTTCGTGCGTCGAATGATCCGCCGCCCTGACAGGACGAAGGCAGGCAAGGCGAAGTCCAACCACGGAGGTGCAGATGCCCACGTGTAACGATCAGGTGCCGCACCCGGCGGGCGCAGGCGGCGGCAGCCCGTACGCCCGTGCCATGCTGGAGTGCTGGCGGGGTGATGCGAAGGCGGCGTACACGATCCTCCGCGACGATGGCTTTCAGGCAGCGGTGCCCGTGGCGGCGGCTTTTGCGGGGCCGCCCTTCAGCCCGCTGGAGCAGCTGGCCATGGAGCGCTGCTGCGGAAGCATTCTCGATGTGGGCGCGGGTGCGGGGCGTCATGCGCTGTTTTTGCAGCAGCAGGGCCACGACGTGACGGCGCTGGAGCTGGAGCCTGAGCTGGCGGGTGTATTGTCTGAGCGTGGCGTGATCAAGACGCGGACGGGGAGTGTGTTGACGCTGGCGGGAGGACCGTTCGACACGCTCCTCATGCTGATGAACGGCTTTGGGATGGTGGGCACGGTGGGGGGTGCGGCGGCGTTCTTTGAAAATGCGCGGAAGCTTCTGGCGAAGGACGGGCACATTTTATGCGACTCGCTGGATGTACGGCAGACGCTGAACCCGGTGCACCTGGCCTATCAGGAGAGGAACCTGCGCGAGGGCCGCCCTCCGGGGCAGATGCGTTTCTGCATCGAGCATCAAGGCTGGCGCGGTGAGGCGTTTGACTGGCTGCACCTGGACTTCGACAGCCTGCGCGATCTGGCGCGTGGCCACGGCTGGTACGCCGAAGTGCTGGCGCGCGAGGACGATGGGCACTATCTGGCGCGGCTGCGACTGATGTGAGGTGTTCGTCCTGCTACAAAATTTCTTCCACCCAAAGCTCCCATGAATCCAGCACCATCACCAACATCACCACCGACACCTGCGCCGGAAAGTCCTTCAGCCGTGTGGAAGTTTGAGCGTGCGGGGATGCTCATTTTCTTCATCGTTCTCATGGTGTCGCTCTACGCTGCGCATGCGTGTCAAGAGCCGGTGATGCAGTGGCTGGGGCTGCACGGGGGAAGCCCGGGGGATGCTCCGCCGTGGTATTTCATCACACGAGATTTTGCGAAGGGGATCTGCAGCGGCGGGGCCCTGCTGCTGTGCGTGCTGGTGGCGGCGTTCATGTGGCGATGGTGGCCAGGCTACGCCGCCATGCTGGTGTGGATGCCGCTGCTGTGGCTGGGGCAGGACGTGGCCCGGAGCTGGATCATCCATCAGGCATGCCCGGGGCTGCTGGAGGGGCAGCGCATCACCAGCCGGTGGCCCACGTTTCAAAGCTACCAGTTTGACCATGACATCGCAGGGGCGAACACTGCGGTGATGGTCGGCGCGCTCTTGCTTTCCGTGGTCCTTTCGCTGGGGGATGTTTATGTGCGGCGCAGGCTTGCGGCGCGGAGAGCCACACGAGCCTGAAACGAAACCTGCGCCCATGAAACCGCACGCCCCGCTGATGCTGCTCCTCACGGGGATGGCGCGCCTTGGCAGGCGAATTTCCGCGTGTGAGAGCATCGGTGCATTTTGTCAATTATTTGCACACTGACCCCATTTTTCCGGCAAAAGTCACGAAATCTAAAGGTGGATTTCCTCCTGATTGTCTCTAGTAGGAGTCAATGACCTCTTGAGAAGCGGGTGGGTTGGAGATTTTAAATTCGATCTTTCTCATTCTACAACTCAGGGTCCGGGGTGGCTGGCTTCGGTGTCTTACGTTAGCGCGGCTTCGAGATGCTCGCGGTCGGCTTTCGCACGTTTTGTATGTGGATGATTGCGGCCAAGCACCTTCGCCCACACCTGCTCTGCCCGCTGCATGTACACGATGGCTTCCGACACCTTCAACTGGGCGCCCAGACAGAGCGCTAGATTGTAGCAAGAAAGCGCCACATTAGGATGTTCTGCACCGAGCACACGTTCCCTAATGTACAGCACTGCGTGATATTCTTGTTCCGCCTCGGCAAACTTGGCTTGGGAATTCAGCGCATTGGCCAGATTCATCCGACTCGACGAGGTAGAGGGATGCTCCGCACCTAGCACACGCTCTTTGATCTGCAACACACTCCGATGCTCCTGCTCAGCCTCGGAATGCTTTCCTTGGTGATTCAGCTCGTTAGCCAAATTCATTCGGCTCTCCAAGGTAGAGGGATGCTCTAAGCCCAGCAAGCTCTCTCTAATCTGCAATACCGCCCGATGCTCCTGCTCCGACTCGAAATGCTTTCCTTGGTCACTCAGCGCGTTGGCAAAATTGTTCCGGCTCCTCAAAGTTTCGAAATGCTTCGCGCCTAGGACGCGTTCCCTGATCCTCGCCACCGCTTGATGCTCCTGCTCCGCCTCGGCATACTTGCCCTGAGCACGCACTGCGCTGGCCAGATTGCTACGACTCAGCAAGGTAGAGGGATGCTCAGCCCCCTGCGCGCGCGTTTTGATCTGCAACACCACCTGATGCGCCTGTTCCGCCTCGGCATGTCTGCCTTGGTCAAACAGCACGTTGGCCAGATTGTTCCAACTCGACAAGGTATCGGGATGCTCCCCGCCCAGAATTTGCTCCCTGAGCTTCAATACTGAACGATGTTCCTGCTCCGCCTCTGCATACTTGCCTTGGGCACGCAGAGAGTTGGCCAAATTGTTCCGGCACGCCAATGTGTCGGGATGCTCCACGCCTACGCTGTGCTCCTTGCAGGCAATCGCTCTGCGGCAGAGTCCCTCAGCCGCAGCGCACTCGCCAAGTACTTGCAGATAAATAGGCAAACTAGCCAGAAGCCAAACGTAGGCGTCGACCTTAGCGTTGGCAGGATCGACGCCAGCCAATAAGTACTCGATGTGCGGCCTCAGTG
Organism: Prosthecobacter sp.; assembly: GCF_049294395.1. Taxonomy (GTDB): domain Bacteria; phylum Verrucomicrobiota; class Verrucomicrobiia; order Verrucomicrobiales; family Verrucomicrobiaceae; genus Prosthecobacter. Next base: position 718 of record NZ_JBAQCR010000254.1, on the reverse strand, counting down.
TGGCCCATGAAGGCCAATGATCTGGGTGCTGCGTGCTTTTCGGCGCGCAAGCCGTCAGCAGACGACAGGCCTGCTCGAATCGCTCCTGGCGATTTTCTACTAGGTCGAGTCCTAAACGGACAGTGATGGCAATGGCGCGGTGGAGTTCCAACTTACCCGCCTGCCATTCGAGCAGAGAGAGATCGGCGAGTTCGACAAGTGAGTCACGGCGTGAGCCATCGTCTTTGTGCAAGAAGACGTCTTCGGGAATAGGAGCTGGGGCGAGGGTGGCGGCAATCTCCAGTAACTCAATCGCATTAGGTGACAGCCGCTGGAGGCTGATGCGGTACGTGCGCAGGATGCTTTCGGGCACAGCTTTCATTTCCACGGCTTCACGGGAGAGGGCCTCGGCGGGATTTTCGATCAGCAGCTTGCTGTATGCTGCCCAAGTGAAACGCATGTGTGCGACGTAGGCGGCGGCTTGCTGGAGGGCGAGCGGGAGGCGGCCGAGTTCTTTGGCAATGGCGAGCGCATCGGCATCGGGGCCGGGTTGGTGGCCGTTTTTGCTGCCGCGCTTTTGCAGGAGCTGTACGGCATCGGGTTCATCGAGCAGATCCACGCGCTGGGGGGCGAATTCTTCGCCGAGGTCGGTGAGGCGGGTGGTGATGAGCCAGCGGACGCCGCCGGGCTCGTGGCAGAGGAGGCGCACGGCTTCGAGGGCGGCGGGGGTGTCTGCATT
>NZ_JBAQCR010000253.1:0-3880 GCF_049294395.1 Prosthecobacter sp. | reverse complement strand
CGCTGTGAGAGTGCTCGATTGAAGACTACAAAATCACCCCCGGCTCATACTTCGCGGCTTGGGGGTACTCTTTCTTGATGGCGGCCACGTGTTCGCAGAAGGCGTCCACCTGCTGGGGGGCGTCGCCGGCGTTGGCTTTGCCGGCTTCGACGAGGCGCTGCATGTCTTCGGCGGTGAGGGTGAGGCGCACGTCTTCCACGAGGCGGGCGAGGAGGTCGTTTTCGCGCACTTTGCCGGTGCGCAGGTCCTTGGCCACCTGCACGGCGTGCTCTTTGATCACTTCATGAGCGGTCTCGCGACCAGCCCCTGCTTTGACGGCTTCCATCATGACGGTGGTCGTCAGCAGGAAGGGCAGGTAGCGCATGAGCTCCTGCTCCACCACGGCTTCGAAGATTTCCATCTGATTGAGCACGGTGAGCAGCGTCTCCAGCAGGCCGTCCATGGCGAGGAAGGCGTCCGGCAGCATGACGCGGCGGACGACGGAGCAGGAGACGTCCCCTTCATTCCACTGATCACCCGCCAGACCGGAGGCCATGGTGAGGTAGCCTTTGAGGATGACGTGCAGGCCGTTGATGCGCTCGCAGGAGCGGCTGTTCATCTTGTGCGGCATGGCGGAGGAGCCCACCTGCCCTTTCGCAAAGCCTTCGCTGGCGAGTTCCTGCCCGGCCATGAGGCGCAGCGTTCGCGCAAAGCTGGACGGACCGCTGGCGAGCTGGCAGAGCGAGGCGACGACCTGCAAATCCAGGCTGCGCGGATACACCTGCCCCACGGCATTGAAGGCCGCCGGCATGCCGAGGTGCTTCAGGATGCTGCTTTCCAGCTCGGCCGCTTTTTTCGCGTCACCATTAAAGAGAGTGATCTGATCCAGCCGGGTGCCCACGGCACCCTTCAGCCCACGCGCCGGGTAGCTGGAAATGAGATGCTGCAGATCGCCAAAGGCCACGAGCAGCTCCTCGCCAAACATCGCCAGGCGCTTGCCCAGGGTGGTCACCTGCGCGGCCACGTTGTGCGTACGCGCGGTCAGCGGAATGTCACGCGTCTCCTTGGCGCGACGTGCGAGACCCACGAGAGCCGCCACGCATTTGGAGCGGACCTCTAATAGAGAGCGGAAAACCTGAAGCTGCTCCACGTTCTCAGTCAGGTCGCGGCTGGTCATGCCTTTATGCAGGTGCTCGTGGCCCGCGAGGTCGCAGAATTCCTCGATGCGTGCCTTCACGTCATGCCGCGTCACGCGCTCGCGCTCCATGATGGAGGCCACGTTTACCTGATCCTTCACCTTTTCATAGGCTTCAATCACGCCATCCGGCACGCCGATGCCGAGATCGCGCTGGCCTTTCAGAACTGCGATCCAATAATCGCGCTCCAGTCTGACTTTCCCTTCAGGCGACCAAAGGGCGCGCATGGAGGCGGTGGCGTAACGTTCAGCGAGGACATTGGGGATGGAATCAGACATGGGAGGATTGATCTAGGCCAAGCCTGGCGACTTGGCAAATGGGTTGCCTCAGGTACACCCACTGCAAAAAAGCCATCTCCCCATGGGCACGCGTAACATATTGGAATACAAACACTCATCGTAGCCACCATCTAAATAAAATTTAGACCATTGGACTGGCTCTATTCCTCACGCTCGATGCTCCCCATTCTGGATTGATAGCAATTGTATGATATTCTTCAGGATTTCCGAAGTTTTTTAGCTAGCACACACTTTTGGTTTGCAATTGTGGCAATAATTCGCAAATCTACCAATTATCTGGAACCACACATTTAGCCACATCCCGATATTTACCCCGTAATGATAGAAATTATCGGTTAACGTTGTTAACAACTTCTCAACGAGACTCAGTTTCGATTTTTACAGTTAATCGCAGGCAACAAGACACACCCCCCAATTTTATGGCCGATCTAGCAGCACCCGAACTTATGACCGTTAAAGAGACCGCGGAATACCTCCGCATCCCTCTTCCAACGGTTTATTACCTCGTCCAGCGTGGCCAGTTGCCCGCTGTGCAAATCGGTGGTCGCTGGCGCATCAAGCGCAGCCTGCTTGACCGCGATGTGCTGCGCAAGGAAGACGAAGCCGGGCAGCCCACCGTCATGGTGGTGGATGATGACCCCGCCCTGCAGGCCCTCTTCAAGCAGTTCCTCAAGAAGGCGGGTTTCGGACGCCTCGTCGTCGGCACCGGCGCTGAAGCCATCACCATGGCGAAGAAGCAGAAGTTTGACTTCGTCTTCCTCGACCTCAAGCTCCCGGACGTTCCTGGAGATGAAGTGTATTCCCAGCTCAAGGCGCTGTATCCGGATCTCCCCATCGTGGTGATCACCGGCTACCCTGACAGCGAAATCCTCAGCCGTATACTCTCCCACGGACCGGTGACGGTGATCAAGAAGCCGATCGAGTACGATCAGCTCAATCTCGCCGTGAAGCAGCTCGGCCACAAAGGCGCCGAAGCCGCCGCCTGAGTGTAGGACAGCCCGGTCACTCTCCCCACTTCAGCCCCGTCAGCATCCCTGGCGGGGCTTTTTGTTTGGAGAAATGGAGCGCGGAATTTATTCCGCAGCACTCCGCAAGCGTACAGCGGCCCCGAGCTTCTAACACATCCGCTTTAAGCCATGAATGATCATCATTGCGATTTCGTCGCAATCGAGCACCACATCGGTGTGATGAGAATGATTCGCGAATAAGAATCTGGCGCTTCGGCGGAGTGCTGCGGACTGGAAGTCCGCGCTCCTTGGCCGCCTAGTTTCCTCGACCCGCAGCGGATGAAAGGGGGGCTTTCACACCCTCAGTGCCCCCTCTCAGCAACGTCCCATGCCTGCTGCCTTTCCGCATTCCAAGGACGGCGCACCTTTTTGAGCGCCCGCGACGCCACAGACCCTAAGCTTCGGACCCGCACAGCGGTTCCCTACCAGCCCTTCGCTCCCTCCGCCTTTCGGCGGCTCTCCTCGCTACTATGGCCTCTGCTGACTTCTGGCCGGCTCTCGCCAGACAGGCCTCCTTGGGTAAGAACATGAGCTTTCCCCTCGTGCCACGGACCTCTGCTTGATGCGTCTTGATGGTCTTCGGACTTCGCGTTTCCTGGCACGCTCGTCGCCGCATCCTGCCTTCGTGTTCCTGTGGTCGAGAGTTTGCCCCGGACTTTTTTCAGCCACGGCCTCGCGGCCGCTGCCTTGTCCTTCGGCTACGGTTAACTCCCATCGTTTCCGATCAGCTCCTTTCATCTGATTAGTTCATGTTCATGCCAAGCACACTAGGGCGGCTTGTCCTCAAGCCGCCATCGCACGTCTCCTCGCCTTCATCCTGGAAATCCGTGCCCGCATTCGCGGCAGCGGCATGGGCGTGGCTCTCGTGAATCGCAGGCCGCAGGTTCTCTTGGAGGTTCTGCTTTTCCCCGGTGCCTCTGCGCTTCGACGCGGCGGGCTGGGGACAGCCCGCCCCACCCTGCAGCCCTGTGCCGTCCACATGAAAGCGCGCCCGCAGCGTGGCCTCCACCTCCGCCAGATCGTAGCGGACGGACTTGCCGATCCTGTAATGCCCCAGCACGCCGGAGCGCGTGAGATTGTCGATGATGCGAACGCACAGGCCGTAGTGAGCAGCCACCTGTTTTCGCGTGATCTTCCCCGCCGGAAGGCTGGAAGCCGATGAGTGTGTCGATGATGAGTGATGCATGACACCTTTTTAAATTGGGTCCCAATTTCAGATGTCAAAGCAATTATTGCATTTTATTACATGGCGAATCATTCCATGTCCCTCTGGGCTACAATAGAGCATGGTGTGGTATGTGGCTCAGCGAAGGATAAATCGCTCTTTTTCACCGCAGAGATGGGAACGCCGCAGAGATTTTTCTGAATCTGCCAAATGTGTGAAAACTGCTGGCGCGGA
>NZ_JBAQCR010000252.1:0-8237 GCF_049294395.1 Prosthecobacter sp. | reverse complement strand
CAGGAATTTTGGCAGGGTGATTTGAGGCCGGGGCTGGACCGGATGTTTTGAAGAGGTTGGAAAAGACCATTATGTGGTATTAAGTGATGTAAAAAGACAGGATGGTGAAGAAATCGCTTGAGATCTGAAATCCGGGCCCAAGGCTGATGGTTACACTATGAACGATGCTGATTTCCATCTGGTGGCGCATTCGCCGCTGGTTCATTTCGAGACGTGCACGAAGGTGCAGAACGCTACGACGAAGAAGCTGGAGACGCCGCGGGCGAATGTGCTGCAGCGACGGATGGCGGAGGCGGTGGAGGTGCTGACGGCGCTGGGGATTCCGGCGATACGCGTCATTGTGACGAAGATCCGCCAGTGCGGGGGGACGACCTTCAGCGTGGAGGTGATTTATCACCTATGCCAGCAGCGGAACACGGATGCGCTGATCCTGGCGAACATCAGCGCGAACAGCCAGGGCATCCTGGAGCGGATTCGGACCTTCAGCGAGAATGACCGATTTCCGTGGCACAATGCGCTGGTGCCGCGTGAGCGGCGGATGAAGTGGGCGAACGGGAGCACGGCGACGATCACGAGTGCGGAGTCGATGAACCCGGGGATCTCGAAGCCGCGGCAGGCGGTGCTGTTTAGCGAGAGCGCGAAGTATCCGCGCGGCGGGGTGAAGGATGACCGGAAGATCATGGCGTCGATCCTGCCATCGCTGAATGACGCGGGGCTGGCGATCGCGGAGAGCACGCCGGACGGGGCGAGCGGCTGGCACTATGAGACGTGGCAGGGGGCGCTGTCTTTGGATGATTTCCTCAAGGCGTGGCGTGCGGGGGATGCGGCACCGGGGAACGGGTGGGTGAAGGTGTTTGCAGCGTGGTTTGAGTTTGCAGAGAATGCGAAGCCGGTGACGGAGGCGATGCGGGCGAAGATCGACGCGACGATGACGCCGCGTGAGGCGAACGGGCGTCGGCGCTATGGGTGGACGCATGAGCAGATGGCGTGGCGGCGGGCGATCATGGAGTCTGAGTGCTCGGGCTCGGAGGACACGTTTGATGAGTTCTATCCGGAGGATGAGGTGAGCTGCTTTCTTTCTTCAGGCAGGCCGCGCTTTAACGTGGCGGCGCTGCGGCGGCTGGAGCTGGCGTCGCAGTTGCATGAGCCGGAGGTGGGCTCTCTGGTGGCGGTGGGGGACGGGGTGGAGTTTCAGCTGGATGCGAGCGGCTTTGGCAGCTTTCACATCTGGGAAAAGCCGCAGCCGGGGTGCAGCTACATCGTGTGGTGTGACCCGATGACGGGGGAGGACCAGGCGGCGAGCGGTGACCCGGACCGGCACTCGATCGGTGTGCTTCGCACGGAGTACCAGGAGGCGGGTGGTGCGTGCTACAAGGATGCGGTGGTGGCGCGTGTGCGGCCGCCGTTTACGGGGACGACGCTGCTGACGGCGGACTACATCGCGCTGCTGTCCGAGTACTATGGTGGGGCGCTGGTGGTGCTGGAGGTGAACATGGGGCTGCATGTGCTGGAGCGGCTGAAGGATGCGGGGGTGCCGCTGTACAAGCGGCAGGTGGTGGACCCGTATGACCGCGAAAAGCAGAACTTCATGCTGGGGTGGAAGCTGAAGGACAGGGATCAGCGCAGGGATGTGATCGACAGTCTGGCGCTGGCGTTTCACAACGAGACGCTGGATGTGTTCTGCCCGCATATCCTGGCGGAGTGCAAGAACTTCATGTGGAGCAAGAACGGGCGCGAGGAGGCGCGCAGCGGCTGCCACGATGATGACGTGATGGGCCTGGCGATGGCGTACCGCTGCAAGGGAAGCGCGACGCTGTACAAGCCGGCGACGCGAAGGAGGCGGAGGCCGGTGGATTATAAGAGGGTGCGGTGAGCGGAAGCCCGCGCCCCTGTGGCGCTGGGCGTGCGGGGACACTGTGGGTGCAACTTGACCAAAGCGCCTGACGCGGGGCATCGGGCGATGGTGTGTTTGCCACGCGCTGGTGAACGGGCGGGCTGTCGCCACACCCATTCTACTTCTGGGCAGCGATCGCTCGTGGTGGCTGGGAGATGAGGGGGCGCTGGCCGACAGGCAGGAGTGCCTGTCGTACTTCATGCAGGGAGTTTTGACTTTTTGCGTGGGCGCTGCGTCCAAGAAAGTGCTGCTGATGCCTGCTGTGGTGGCGGGTGGCTGGCGGCGGTTGTTTATGAATGCTGTGCTGCCTCCTGTTCCTGGCTCTCACTCAAGTGCCGCGAGGGCTGCGGCTGTGCCTGAGGTGATGGAGCACTTCCTGCCGGAGGAGGAGATGGAGGGGCTGCTGCGGGAGTTTGAGAAGCACTGTGAGAAGCTGGACCGGCGGCTGACGGAGGCGGATGAGCTGCGAAATTTCGGGCACTTCTTCTGGATGATGAAGCAGGCGCTGATGAGCGTGGGATCATTCAGCGAAGGCGGCGCGGATGATGAGGCGGACTTCACCTCGTGGCCGCGCATGGACCCGTCGCGGATCATGCGTGTGGCGGCGCGCGTGCCCATCACGCGGGAGATGGCGCGGGTGGTGCTGGCGGCGTGCGTGGCGCTGGGGTCTGAGCACGCGGTGGTCTTTGATGGCGCGGAGGGACGCTGCGTGGTGTTTAGCAACGGGGACTGGTGCCGGGAGGAGTAGGGGGGAAGTTGACGGTGGTTGACCGTGGCTGCGAGCCGGTGCCTCGGTGTCGGTGAAGCACCCGAGCGTGGAACTGCGCAGCGTGCATGGACTCATGGGGCCGACAAGTCCCTTGCCTGTGAGCCGCCGATGAGGGATTCGGTGCAGAGGCGCTACTTGGCTGGCGCGTTTGTGGCAGGAGCAGGCTGCGCTGTGACGGTTGCGGGAGCTGGTGGTGAAGGTGGCTGTGCACTTGCGGAAGGAGCGCTCTTTGACTGGGAGGTTGTTTCAGGGTAGTCCCAGGTGCGGGTGAAGTAGGGGAGATGGCTGATGTCGCTGCGGATGTGGACGGACTGCACGGCGTCTCCCTTGGGAGTTTTGGCGAAGCGGATGAGAACGGTCCAGGTGCCGGTGCGGTGGTTTTTATACCAGGTCTCGGTGGTGACGGGATCGCCGGCCTTGATGGATTCGATGTGGGCGCCGCTGCCGGAAAGGAGGGTGTTGGCCTCGGCCTGGGAAAGGGTGCCGGTCTCGTGGAGGCGATCCCATGCGGCGGGCGGCGAGGGATAGAGGGCCATCTTGACCGTGGCGACCATGAGGCCGATGAGGATGAGAATGAGCACCGCCATGGTTCTGGGGGAAGTCGCAGGCAGTGAGTCGGGGTCGGCTAATTTCATGAGGGCAAAGAGGGGGCGGGGGAGTATTGAACTGCGGCGCGGTTTGTCGAGGAGCGGATGGCGTGAAAAGTGAATAGGCGCGGGGCTTATCGCTGCATGGCCGGGAGTGGGGTGCCCGAAGGGCTGGATGACTGCACCGGCCTGCAGGTCAGATGGGCCTGGAAGTGGAAAGCGGGTGCAACGGGGCGAAGCAATACCTAAACATACCATGAAAAAATATCAAAGTACTTGAACTCTGAAATCCGGACCCAAGGTTGTGTCATGGCCTTTCAAAACATGCAATCTGACGACGAAGAACAAACCCAGGAAGAAGAGCAGCAGCCGCAAAACCGGACCGATGTCCGCCCGCGCAACAACAAGTACGCCCGTGGGACGGGGCGTGGCACGGGGATGGCGGCGCGGCGCACCGGCACGATCAACCGCGACGGCAGCGTCTCTCCTGTGTCCTCGACCTTTGGCACCGCGACGGGCTCTCTGAGCCAGCCGCTGCCGCAGTTCACCCCGGAGCAGCTTGATGGCATGAAGGAGGCAAACAGCGCGGGCTTTGGGAAGCGTCCAGGTCGTCTTGATGCTCGCCCGCGCAACAACATCTACATGCCCGGCACGGGGCCGGGGACCGGGCGCACGGCCATCCGTGTGGGCACGATCAACCGCGACGGCAGCACCTCGCCTGTGTCCTCGACCTTTGGCTCCGCAACGGGCTCGCTGAGCCAGCGGTCGTCCAGACTGATGACGCCGCGCCCGACGCCGGCGGATGCGTACAAGCAGCGGCAGAGCAATGTGGCGCTGGCAAAGGCGAACGGGACCTTTGATGCGGCGCGCCAGAAGTTCAACGGGGCGAACTCGGGGCAGATCATGGACGAGCAGGGCAACATTTCGAAGAACCCCAACTCGCCCAAATTTGACCAGGTGCCCGACGGCCAGGGTGGGTACAAGTTTGTCCCCGTGCCACCGAAACAGACGCCGCCGGCACCGCCGAAGCCTGTGGCTGCGACAGGCGGGCTGGATGGGACGATCAAGGCGTCTACGGAGCAGTTTGGCAGCAATCCTGCGAAGGGCATGGAAGCGCCGAAGCCGCTGGTGCCTGCGGTGATCGGACCTTCAGTTCCGGCGCTCGGGGCGGTGACGGGAAACAACCACAGCCTGACGCACACAACCGTGCCCGTCCCCCAGACGTCTTCCGTCACAACCACGGGAGCGGCTACGCCACCGAGCAGTCTGGGCATGCCAAACACGGGGACGCTGCAGGCAAACACGCAGCCGCTTGGCATCGGCTCTGGTGGGATGGGAGGGCCGCTGAAGCTGCCGGACCCTCAGGCACGCGCGAAAGGCGGGCCGGTGCAGGCAGGCAGGCCCTACCTCGTGGGAGAGGAGGGGCCGGAGATCATCGTGCCCAAGCACAGCGGCACGGTGGTGCCGAATCATGCGATCTCCCTTGCGGCGCTGATGGAGATGAAGCGCGCCGGAAAGAACATCGTGCTGCCGAAGGGTGCGGTGGGGGCGAAGTTTTTTGAGACGCGTCCGGCTCCGCAGAAGAAGGCGTGCCGGGGCAGGCGATGATCGGGTTTATGAGGATGATTAAGGGGGGGGATCTGTCAAGAATTTGCACACTGACCCCATTTTGGGGGCGGCGGTGGCGCAGGGGTTTGAACAGGAACCTGGGTGACACTGCCTGCTCCGTCTTTTGAGGGGCTTCACCGGCAGGCCGGCAAGCAGGCTGAGGTCGAAGAATGATCCATACCCCGCGAAAGCGGTGTCGCCGATGCAGGCTTGCGCCGTGCATCTCTGCCACCGCAGTCCACGACGCTGGCGCGTGGTTGCAAGGGCTGGTGCTCTCGCGAGCGCGAAGCGTCTTGGAACCGGAGCGCAGCGGAGGTAGACAGCCGCAGGCTGCCCGAAGGGTGAGCGAAGCGAGCCGAACGAAGTGAGGCAGACGACTGCAAGGAGCCCGCAGGGTGAGCGAAGCGAATCAATCAATGCGTGCGGCAAGCCTGGGCGTGGCGCCGCTTTCGCAGGCTGGACGGTGCGCTGAGGCAGGAGATCGTGATTCACCCCGCGAAAGCGGTAGCTGCGATGCAGGCTTGCGCCTTGCATCTTCGCGACCGCACTCCAAAAGACTGGGGCGCTGATTGAGGTGGCAGCTTTCAAGACAATGAAGAGCTGCTTTTCATGCCAGGCCTGAGGGCTTGCTTATTTGTCTGCGGCGATGGCGGCGCGGTAGTTGGCGTGGGCGCGGAAGTATTCGGACTGGGCTTCGACTTCGAGGACTTTGGCGTCGAAGCTGGCCTGCTCGCGGATCTGGAGGGCGAGGAGGTCAGTGGCGCCTTGCTTGAGGCGCTCGGCTTCGGCGGTGGCGAGCTGCTGGGCGAGATCGACGTTGCGGCGGGTCTGAAGGAGGACTTCGTGGGCGGCGAGGAGGGCGCTGTGGGAGTCGCGCACGTCGGCGGTGATGCGCTGGCGGGCGAAGAGCATTTCCTGATTGAGGCGCTCGATCTGGGCGTCGGCGACTTCGACGCGGCCTTTGGCTTCGCGGCGCTGAAGGGGCATCTTGAACTCGACCTTGGCCTCGATCTCAGTGCGCTCCAGCGCGGAGGGGAGTCTGCCTCCTGAGCTTTGAGCGGCCTGCACGCCGACTTCGAGGCTGGGGAGGAGATTGTTTTTGGCGAGGCGGCGCTCGATGCCGGTTTTCTCCAGGGTGAGCTCGATGCGGCGCATCTCGGGGCGGAAGATGAGGGCCTTGGCGATGTCCACGGTGAGCTGGGATTCCGCAGGGTGGCCGTGCGTGGGGAAGGCGGAGGGGAGGCGGGTGCGCGGGGCGAGGATGGGCTCTGCGCTGCGGAGATCGCGGTAGAAGAGGGAGAGCTCAATGGTGGCGGCCTGCAGGCGGCGGCGGGCCTGGACGACGGCGATCTCACGGCTGACGACGAGGCGCTGATTGTCCACCTGCACGATGGGGGCTGAGGCGCCGTTTTTCACCTGCTGGGCGATGGCGGAGTCGCGCTCTTTGGCGACGCGGAGGAGCTCTTCGGTGAGGGTGAGGCGCTGGCCTGCGGAGAGCCAGCCATAGTAGGAGATGGTAGCGGCGCGAATGAAGTCCAGATACTGCCGGAAGATGATGGGGTCGGCGAGTTCCTGATCAATCTGCGCCTGCCAGAGGGTGGCGCGGCGGCGGTCGATGGTGCCGTCCCGCAGGAGGGGGATGCGGAAGCCGAGGATGCCTTCGCCATCGGTGCTGGTGCGGTCCTTGTTGTAGTTGGGCAGGAAGCCGCTGCTGAGGCGGTAGCCGCCGTAGACGCCGCCGCCCCAGTTGGTGAGGGGCTGCTCCAGCATGGTGTAGGCGGTCTGGCCGTCGTAGTAGCCGGAGGGGGCAAAGGCGCCGCCGGCATTGAGATTGAGGTCAAAGGCGCCCATGGCCTGACGCGCGCGGCCGTTGGCGATGTCCTGCTCGATCATGGCGGCGAGGTAGGGCGGGTACTGGGTCTTGACGCTTTGCAGGACTTCCGGGAGGAGCAGTGGGCGGGATTTCTCCTTCACTTTTTCCTCAGGCGCGGCTTCGAGTCCGGCGAAGGGGAGCATGAGGGCGACCATGGCGGCGCGGCAGCGTTTGATGGCCTGCGGTGTGAGTGTGATGGTGTTTCCGGCGGGGGGCGTGAGGGCTGGCATCTTCTGGGTCGTGGTCGGGTTCAGTGTGGTAGGAAATATCACTTCTTGGTGGGGTCGAGCTTGCCGTCGGCGTTGGAGTTCACGGCGGGGAAGCCGTTGATCTGGCGCCAGAGCTCAAACCAGAGGGGCACTTCATCAAGGAGGAACCAGGCATTGGCGCGGGTGCCCTGACGCAGCCAGCGCTCGCGGTCCGGCCAGCCGACGGTGACGGGGCCTTTGCCGTCGCCACGGTCCACGACGTCATCAGCGGGGCCGATGAGGACGCGGAAGTGGCCCTGACCGTCATCGCTGGCATCCACAAAGACGACTTCGCCGCCAAAGGTGCCAATGGCGAGCTGCGGCCAGCCGATGGCCTGCACGGCGGGCCAGCCTTCAAAGGCGAGGCGCACGGGGCTGCCGGGGGTGACGACGCCGTTCACTTCCTTCCGCGCGTGGATGAGCGGCATGTCGTTGCCGTCCACCCAGATTTCCACGTTGCGGCTGTCGCTCTCGGGAATGATGACGCAGATGAGGGAGCCGGGCCGGAGGTAGGTGCCGTCTGTGACGGCGACCTGGAGGACGACGCCATCGCGCGGGGCCTCGACGATCTGGCGGAGGTTTTGATTGATCTGCACGTCGATGACGGAGAGATCGCGCTCTGCGGTGGCGACTTCGCCGAGGGCGCTGCCTTTGGAGGCGTGGATGGAGGCGATGAGGGCATCCATGTCATTGCCGGTGCGCTTGAGGGCGGCTTCGGCGGACTTGAGATCGGCGGCGGTGGCATCGCGCTGGAGGGTGGCCAGCTCCATGTTGCGCTGGGATTCGAGCTGCTTGCTGAAGAGCTCCTGCGTGCGCTTGTGATTGAGCTGCGCCGTTTCCGCCGCGATTTTCGCACCTGCGACGCGCTGTTCTGCGCCATCGATGGCCTGGGCTTTGGCGAGCTCCTGCTGGGTGATCTGCGCGGTGAGGGACTCGACGCGGCCCTGGGCAAAGTCGCGGCGGCTTTCGATGGCTTCGCGCTGGGCGCGGAGGTTGTTGATGAGATTGGGGTCGTTGTCCTGGATCTCGATGATGAGCTCGCCTTTCTTCACGCGCTGGCCTTCGGTGATGTGGAGATTGCGCACGCGGCCGGAGACCTGGGCCTCCACATTGACGCGGCGGTCCAGCGGATTGAAGGCGATGACGCGACCGGTGCCGGCGACGAACTGGCGCCACGGGAGAAACAGGAGCGCGATGGCGAGCACGGCGAAGCTGATGAGCAGCAGGCGGCTGAAGATGCGCGTGAAGCGTGCGGGGC
>NZ_JBAQCR010000251.1:0-4819 GCF_049294395.1 Prosthecobacter sp. | reverse complement strand
CTTGCCGTCAACCACCAGGATCTTGCGGTGATTGCGCAGGTTCATGGTGATCAGACGCAGGACCAGCCGGCTGGGCATGAAGCGGCGTGCAGTGACTCCGGCTTTCGCCAGGGACTCAACCACTGGCGGCCAGGAGTAGCGTGTGCCGGCGTCATCCACCATGACACGCACCTGCACGCCGCGCTTAACTGCCAGGGAGAGCTCACATATAAAGTCTGCGCCGATGCCGGTGGCTTCAAAGATGTAGCTGGCCAGCGTGATGCTTTGTTGCGCTCCACGGATCGCCTCCAGCATGCGCGGCATCGCCTCGTCGCCATTATGGAGGATATCGAGGTGGTTTCCCAGCATGTGGCTGAAGCGCGAGATGCGGTCCAGCGTGCGTGCCAGCTGCTGGTGCTCCTGCATGGCACAGCTGTCAGTGGCAGTGACGGGCAGCGGCTGATCTGGCACCGGATCACGCCATGGTTCATTGATGCCGCTGCGGTAGCGCCGGCCGCTGCGACGCAGAATATTGATACCCAGCAAAAGGTACAGCAGGGGGCCGATCAGTGGTGTGAAGACCACCAGTGCCGTCCAAAATGCTGCAGAACGGTAGTCGCGATGCCGCAGGAGCAGATGAATCAGCGCAATGACGGAGCCGACGATCGACGCAATCGCCAGCACCACCGTCCAGAAATTGTGTTCAAACCAAGTCATGGCGCAGCATGCGCGATTCATGAAGAAGTGCAAAGCACAACCCCGACTCGGGGAGTTTCAGGCGTGCTCAAACTTCCGCCAATACAGCAATGCAATCGGGATCATGCTAAGGCATTCCTGACCGGCCTTGGCGACGCCTGCCATGGTGTGCGTGCTCCATGCGCCAAGGATGAGGGAGATGGCGATCAAAACGGCGGAGCCAAAGGTGAAGACGGCCCGTGGTGCGATGGTGAGATGCACGGGGCGGGTTTCCTCACCGAGGAGATCAATGAAACGTGCGGCGCAGAGAATGAGCACAATGACGGAAAGCCAGCCGTTGTCATCAAGCCTGCCGGGAGAGAGGTAGTCGTAGGCACCGTGAGCAATGACGGCCAGCAGGAAGGTGGTGATGAATTCATCAGCACGGGCGAAGCGGGTGAGCAGCATGCGGTAGAGGCTGTGTGCGCAGATGCCGGTGAGGGAAATATGGAGGAAATTGGCGGATAGGAAACGCGTCCAGGCGACGCTGCCGCCGAAATTCTGGTAGTAGCCGATGTTTTCCTCCAGCGAAAACCCCAGTCCAACAAAAGCACCCGTGAGCAGTGCCAGACCCGGCGTGCGACGCCACATCAACCATGGCAGGAAAAGTGCAAAGAGCAGAAGCTTGCAGCCTTCTTCACGCAGTCCGACTCCCGCGATGTAGTAGATCAAATCATGAGGAAAGGGGGCGGCAGCGGTCATGCCCTGATGGAACTCCTGATAGGCGAGAATGGTGAGCGTGGGCCAAACGCTGGCCACTCCGGCCATGAGGGCGACGATGGGACGCGCCCAGCGCCAGCGTTCGCGGTCACTGTGCTGCACCAGGATGAAGTACCACAGAGCGGCCGCGAAGAAAGCGAGGCCGAGCATGCCATAGGGGATTTCATCGAGACGATGACGAAAAAGGCCATGCCACTGCATCCAAACATCGCCCAGAAGTGAACCTGCATGGTGCTGGAGCAAGGGAGGGCAATGCTCGATCCATCCGGGCTGGGCAGCAAGGGTGCGCAGGAACTTAATGTCATGCTGTGTGACAGCCAGGTGGAGTGCCTCTTCACGCGAGGTGGTGGCATCCGCAAAGTGAAGGCCTTCGGTGTAAAATGCCTCCATGGCCGCCGGGATGTTGTTGCGGCGCTTCTGTACGCTGCCGAGAAGCTCTGCGGCGAGCATTTCAGGCGGCAAGGCCCGGGCATTTTGCTCGAGCTGCTGCTGCGCTGCCGGATCTCCGGCGAGTGCTGCGGCAAGAAAATTCTGGAACAAACCTGCCGGGGCATCTGTGGTGGCATGCTGCTGGATGAGTTGCGCCACATCATAGCCGCCAAGCTTGCCAGTCTGAATGAACATGGGAAACACAGACTCGTCGTTTTCCTCCTCGATCTGCGGGAGTTGGGCGAGAAGCATGCGCAGCCAGAGGGCGAACTGACGCGGCTGCGGGGTGGTTTCATGCCGCAGGCGGTTAAACTCTTCATGCAAGCGGCTTAATGCGGAGAGGTCGGCTTGACTCTGTTTGGGCTCCCCCTGGCTGACATCGCCGATCACGATCACACAGGCGATGATCATGCCTGTGGCGGTGATGCTGGCGGCGGTGCGCAGCAAAAAGCGACGATTGCGCGTGAGGTAGTGGGTGCGCGCACGCCAGCCATGAAAAAGAGAACGCTTCTCGCTCATGCTGCATTCAAGGGTCCACTTTCTTCCACCAATCAGGGGTCTGCTCCCAAGGAGCACGCGTTTCAGTCTCGACCTCTGGCATTGTCGTGCGGGCTTCGACTTCAGATTCATCCTCGAGTTCCATGAGCAGTTTGATATGCGGCTCCGGCTTTGTGGTGCGCCGCCAAATAAGCCAGGCCCACATGGCAAATGCGCCCAGCAGAAACAGCAGAGTGCCAAGGGTGAAGAGTACAAACCAGCCGGAGGCCTCCACCCACTCACGTGACACCTTCATCGTGGCGCCTTCGGGCCGGGGGAGGAAGGCGAGAAACGCGTGCATAGGGAGAGACTGCTTTAGGGTTCGTTAAAGACGAGGCGCATCGGGATCATCTTGGAAAACTGGAAGCCGTGCTGCTGAAAGAAGGACTGCGAGTCTGCGCTGATGCGATCGGTCAGCAGGGTGATACGGCGGAAGTGTTTTTCCCGCGCGAATTCGATGGCGTGATCCAGAAGGCGTCCTCCATATCCCTGACGACGATGCTGCGGATGCACAATGACGTCCTCCATGATGAGGACCAGGCCACCTTCCGCCGTGCTGATGGTGAAGAGCAGGTTGATCATGCCGATGACCTTGTGTTCTGTGCGCAGCACAAAGATGCGGCCGCGGTTGGGCTGCTCCAGAATGAGGCGCAGGCCGTGCTCCTGCTTGGAGCGGTCCGGCTTGAAATCCTCTTCTTCACTGAACAAGGCAAGAAGCAGTTCCACCAACTGGGGCAGGTCTTCGATGGTTGCCGGTTCGATATGGGGCTCAATGTCGTTGGCGGGCATAATTTACAGAATAACGGGCTCGTGGACAAAGGCAATGCGTTCGATGCATCGACTTCGGCAAGCTGCTCAATCTGCCCCAAAATGAAGCAGATTTTATCCAATGCCTTCAGTCTGCCCTTGCCTATGTCTTTTGCATGGCCTCCCGCAGGTTTTCCCAGGCACGGCGAAAATCCTGTTTCATCATGTAAAGTGTGGCGATTTCCTGGCGGACGTACGCAGGGGCATTGGGGAATGCGGCCACTTTTTCCAGAGTACGCAGGGCGCCGTCAATGTCGCCCTGTGTCTTTTGAGCTTGGAATAAATCAATGCCACTTCTGGCATCGGTTGGATTGTAAAGCAGGGCGCGCTCCAAGGCTGGGATGTTGCTGCTGGTTCCTGGTGCAGTGCGAATGACCGAGGGGAGATAGGGGATGGCTGTCTGACACGCGCGCTGGAAATCTGAATTGCGAGCGTAGTGTTCCGCGAGGGTACGCCAGCCATCCTCCTGCCATTTGCGGTTGGTTTCCAGAGCAATAATGAGCGCTTCTTGATTGCCATACTGGTACCACATGCTGAAAAGGTTCTTCCTTTGCTCTGGATCCAAACCCCTTAGGTCTGGTTGTTGAGCCAGCAGGCTTTTCAAGCAGCGGTCGAATTCATCGCGCGTCTGAACACTTTTCAGGAACTCGAATTTCAACTCCGAAGTTGTGGCCAGTGTCCAGAGCGGTTCGCGCAGTCCGGGGTGCTGGTAGGAATAATTGAGCATTTGGCGGTAATAGCCATACTCACCGGGTGCCGCCTCCGGATAGCGGCGCAGAAACTCGCGCCAGCCGACGACTGCGTACTGAGGGTCGAAATCGAGCCAGAAAAGGCCTTCGGTGTAGCAGGTCAGTGCGTAAGTCGGATCGAGCACACGCGAACGAGAGAAATCCAGCAAAGCCGCTTCTTTCGGCTGGCCGAGACGAAGGCGCAGACACGCCCTTTCGTAGTAGTAGCGAAAATCCATCGGCGCCATTTCAATGGCCTGATCCATGAGCGGCAGCGCGCCTGCAGGAGAACCGGAGTCAGCCAGTTTTCCCGCCCGGCTTCGCAATGCATTCGCCGCACTCGATCCCGGCAAAACCGGATGTCCCAGCGCAATGGCCGTCCAAGCCGCACCCAGTGCCAGCAGCATCACTCCGCCCAGCCGGAAGGCCAGACGCTGTGGCATGCCGGATGCGTTTGGCAATCTGCGTGGTCGAATCGCGATTCCCGCCAGCAAGGCCATGAAGAGCGCATAGCCGAGACCATGATTGGGCACATCACCCAGTCCATGGATGGCTCCAAGACCGAAGACGATGGCGGCAGCATTGCGCAGACGACGATCCTGCATGCCTGATTTGCGTTTCTTTTTCTTGCCATACCAGGGGCCGGTGGACACAAAAATCCAAAACAGCACCAGCATGGCGGGCAGCAGGGGCAGCAATCCGCCCTCAGCCAGGAGCCAGAGCAGGTCGCTCTCAGGATGGATGAAGCGGCGTATGTGCTCGGACATGCCGGAAAATTGTGGAAACACAGCAGCGAAATTTCCCAGCCCGATGCCAGTCCAAGGGGAATCCAGGGACATCTTGAGAGTTTCCACAAACAGGGAGCCTCGGTTGCTGTCTGAAAC
>NZ_JBAQCR010000250.1:0-24891 GCF_049294395.1 Prosthecobacter sp. | reverse complement strand
GGGTGTGCGGAGGGCGAGGGGGATTGCGGGTGCGCTGGTCGACAGACAGGAGTGTCTGTCGTACTGCCGGAGATGCGGTGGAGGGGAAGATGTGGGGTGAAATGCGCCTGAGAGCCATCAAGCGCCGCTTCTGGCTTTCGGCATTGTGTGGACGGCGAACCTTTTTGAGCGCCCGCGACGCTGCAGACCCGAAACTTCGGCCCCGACGCAGCGGGGCCCTACCAACTCTGCTGCATGCGAGGTGTATGCAGACGCGGGTTCGATTGTGTGGGGTATGGGCGGACTGCGGTGGGATTGCGGGGGCGAAGGGGGATTGTGGGGGCGCTGGTCGACAGACAGGAGTGTCTGTCGTACTGCCGGAGATGTGGTGGAGGGTGGCAGAGGGGAGCGGGCGGCTACCTATCGCAGCTATTTGTTTCCATGATCCGTGGCGGAGGGGGCGGATGCGATGAGGACGATGTGTCTCACAAAATCAGGGCCAAAAATGGGGTCGTGAAGATCGATTTTGACGTGCATTCCAGCGCGCAGGGCCTGAGGGGAGGCATCGGGGGCTCCGTGCCAGAATCTTGCCTGGTGGGCGTAGACGAAGTGGCGAATTTGCTTCCCGTCGCTCTGCTCGAAAGTGATTGAGCGCGTGGAGTGATCGACGCTGGTGACAGTGCCTGTCATGGTGGTGCCGCTTGGCTGAATGGCGGAGGCGGTGATGGGGAAATGTGATGCGGCGAAAAGGATGAGGAATGCGAGACGAAGGTGTTTCATGAGGATGATGGTTTGAGGATGTGAGGAAGGTGTCGGTGGGCTGTTTGAGAGGCGCGCAAGGGCGGAGGTGTGCAGGGGAAGATGAAGCCTGGCGGCCGAGAGGCATGGCCGGGGCGCGATCCACCGCAGGCGGGTGGCATCGCGGGAAGAAAGGGTCAGCGCCCTGTCTTCAACACTGCAGCAGGGTCTTGCCCGCTTTGAGCTGGACTCCCGGAGACCACGCGGGGGCCTGTTCACGGGGAACCCTGCGCTCGCGCCTTGGTGGGGCGGGCTGCTTTGCCAGCACGTACTGCACGGCTGGCGCGGGGATGCTAGTGGGGACTGAGAGCATGTCGCGCTCTGTGGGACGGCCGAGATCTTCGATCGACTGGAAGGCCAGGATGTGGTCGGACTGCTGAGAAGTGGCTGCTTGAGCAAAGACCATCATCAGCGTGGTCAGGCGGCTGTGTACATGCACTGCCTGCGACGCATCCATGCCCTCATGGGAAAGCACGACCCGCACCTTGCCTTCGGAGGAGTTGCCGACTTTCACGTGGTGGCAGCGATCCAAGTTTGCGGCAAGGAGGGTTAAAGCTGGGGCAAGTCCATTCGAAGACAGCAACCAGCCCAACAGCAGCAACACATTCACCATCCGGGTCAACGGAGATGAGGTGTGTTCATTTCGTCGGGCGGTCATTGAATGAGGGAGATTAATGCAGTCAACGAGGGGTGCCAGTGTAAAAGATGTGCGGCATTTGCGCGGCGAGAAGGGAAGCTGACGGCGGAGCATGGGGAGACGGGGCTTAGACTGCGGACGTAGCTGGCAAAGAGGACGGGGGAGCTAACGGGGGCTGGGGAGGGCTTCCGGGAAATTGGTCGGACAGGGCCTATGGGGCTGATGATGGGGCGCGGCTGTCTAGGCAAGCAGATATACCACGTGCTGGTATTCAAGTGGTTGGAGCCTTGACGGTGTTCCTTCTGCGCCGGGTCAGGAAGCGTGGTGTGTTGGACGGGTTGTGACGGCAACGAAGCTGAGGGGCCTGCGGAAAGCGGTAGCTGCGCTCGTTCCTCGCTTCGCGACCGCACTCCAAATAGTGCTGCTACGCATTGGCGCGGAGCCAGGTGAAGCTGCGTTCGGCTTCGCCTTTTTGGTAGGCGATTTCGGCGTCTTTTTTGGCGGGGCCGTCGGGGGCTTTGAAGGTGTCGATTTTTTTGCCGCGTTTGGCCATGTCGAGCCAGGCTTTGAACATGGGGGTGTCGCGGTGATTTGGGAAGATGTTCCAGAACTCGTCTTTCTTCCAGGAGAAGGGGCGGGCGAAGCCGGAGATGGTTTCGACCTGGAGGGGGACGCCGGGGGCGAGCTCGGCGAAGCGTTTGGCGTAGGCTTTGTAATCGACAAGGCCTTCGCCGACGGCGGTCCATTGGACGACGGCGCCGTTTTCGTCCTCCCAGAGCATGCTGTCGCGGACGCTGCTGCAGATGGTGAGGGGGCCGAGGGCTTCGAGGTGGAGGAGGGGTTCTTCGAGGGCCCAGACGGCGTTGCCGGGGTCGATGTTGGCGCCGACATAGCCTTTGCCGGCGGCTTCAATGAGGGCTTTGAGTTCGTGGGACTGCATGTCGCCGGCGTGATTTTCGACGGCAATTTTGATGCCTTCGCCTTCGGCTTTGGACTGGCAGGCTTTGATGGTTTTGACGATGGATTCGATGTGCTTCTGGATGCCGCCGTCGCTGCTGCGGTCTTTTTGATCGCCGAGGTAGCAGCGTGCGACGGGGGAGCCGAGGGTTTTGGCGATGCGGATGGTGAGGCTGAGATGCTCCTCAGGGGTGCCGTAGGTGTCCTTCCAGCGGTTGGCGGTTTTGCAGACGCAGCCGGTGCCGACGTAGAGTTTCAGTCCGGCGCGATCGGCCTGTTCTTTGAGGCTTTTGAGGTAGGCTTCTTCGAAGTTTTCGAACACATGGAGTTCGGAGATGAACATGGTGTCGAGCTTCAAGGAGGCGGCGTAGTCGATGAACTGCGCGGCTTTCCAGCCGGTGGCGCGGACGGCGAAGTGATCGAGGCCGAGGGCGAGTTTGGAGCCGGTGGCAGCCTGGGAGAGGGAGGCGGCAGCGGTGGCGGCGAGGGATTGCGCGAGGAAGGAGCGGCGGTTCATGCGGCGCATGCTAGCGGAGGCGTGGGGGCTGTCGATGGGGAATCGTGGAGGGAGTATGGGGAATGCCAGGCAGGGGCGGGGCCTTCGACGAGGAGGGGGATTGACGATTGATGAACCATCGATTTTTGATTGTCGAGGTTCAGAACTCCGAGGCATGAACGCTGGGGAGGCGTGTCACTCCATGGGTGAGGACGAATTAAAGGGGAACCGGAAGTGGAGCAGCGAGGTGCTATGGGGCTCGACTCGAAGAGGTGCGGCGGAGCGGATGGATCGAGGACGAGTAGGAGAACGAGGACGAGGACGATTTTAGGAGGCGGTGGTGTCAGCGGATGATCAACTTAACGGCGCCCTGGCCCTGGCGGTCGTCGGCGGAGGAGACGAGGATTTGGGCGAGGTGGTGGCCGGTGCGCCAGGGGGCGCCGTTGATGGGCTTGACCTGGAGGAGGTAGGCGCCGGTGCCGACATTGCGGAAGGAGGTGATGTTGTTGCTGAAGGGGGCCTGCTGGCCGGGGACTTCGAAGTACTCCATCAGGGTGAAGTGATCTTTGGTGAGATCGGTGACGGGCCAGCCGCTGCTGCTGACGAGCACGAGGATATTGGCGGGATGGGAGTTGCCATTGGCGGCGGCACCGGCGGAGGCCTGGGCGGCGATGGTCAGGGCCACGGCACCGCCTGCGCCTGTTTTCATGACCAGCTTGGAAGCGGGTGCGGGGGATGGGGCTGCGGGCTTCGGTTCGGGTGCTTCAAAGACGGGTTTGAAGACTGGAGCGGGCTCCGCTTTTTTGACGGGGGCTGCCGGCGCTGGCGCTGGCTTGTCGGCGGCCTTGGGTTTCACCACTTCTGCTTTCTTTTTGGCCGGGGCTGCTTTCTTCATCGGTACAGGCTTCTTTTTTGCCACGACCGGCTTTTTGGATGCGGCAGGCTTTTTAGCAGGTGCCTTCTTGGGAGCAGGTTTTTTAGCCATAGTGGTGCGTGGGTCAGAATTGTTTCAATTTCCGCGAGGCTAGCAATACCGCCGCCCCTCTGTCGAGATTCCTCTTGGGACGGAGATGTAAATATTAAGGCGTCGAAAAAAGTATGAGGTGGTTTTCAAGTGGGGCGGGTGAAGGCTGTTGTTGAGACACAACGATCCACTGGCCATTTCCATTTGAGGGTATCTCTAAAACCTCTAGTTGATCGAATGAACAGTATTATCATCATTCTATAAGAAGATGAAAATTCTGAAAATAGACGATTGCCAAGAATACGGTCTGTCGATTATAAGGACTGGTTAGAATTTTAGGTTTACGATTTTTCTGTCACGTTTCGAACAATCGACAGCATTGCCCTTCCGCTTCTTTGATGAACGCGCTCTCAACAACAGGTTTCCCTTTGTCGCGACTCTTCCCTCGGCCCGTCCGACGGGAGCGGTCGTTCGTGAGGGAATGGTTTGCTGGGATTTCCAGACTGATTGAATTTACTCAAGTGGGCGGATGGGCCTGGTTCGGTGCCGCAGACGCCATGGATGACCTGATGCCGTGGGGACGTGGTAACTTGGTGACACGTCAGGGCGCTGGGGGAGGGGGGGATGCGCCAGAACCTACTCCATCCGAAGTTGCTGTGAGAAATTTGCCTTTTTACCATGCTCCTGTGCTGCTGGCGGAGGTGGTGGCCATGCTGCAGCCTGCCCCGGGTAAGCTTTTTTTCGATGGCACCCTCGGTGGGGGCGGACATTCCGAGGCGCTGCTCCAGCATGGAGCGCGAGTCGTGGCAATGGACCAGGATGCGAATGCGCTGAAACACGCCACGGAACGGCTGAAGCCGTATGCGGCGCAGTTTTGCGCCCTGCGCGGCAACTTCCGCAACTTCCCGCAGATCGTGGATGAGACCGGGGTCTCGGGTTTTGACGGGATGCTGGTCGATATCGGGGTTTCCAGCCATCAGCTTGATGATGCGGCACGCGGCTTTTCTTTCATGAGAGACGGCCCGCTGGACCTGCGCATGGACACGGAATCGCCACGCACGGCTGCAGACCTGGTGAACACCGAGGATGAGGCGGAACTCATGCGCATCTTCTTTGAGTATGGCGAGGAGCCCAACGCCCGACGCATTGCGCGGGCGATTGTCAAAGCGCGCACGGCGAAGCCCATCCGCACGACCTTCCAGCTGGCTGAGATTGTTTCCATCGCAGCGCCGAAGCGTGGAAAGCGCCATCCGGCAACGCTGGTGTTTCAGGCACTGCGCATCGCGGTGAATGATGAGCTGGCCGCGCTGCATGATTTTCTTGCCGCAGCACCGCGCTGGCTGAAGCCCGGCGGCAGGCTGGCTGTTATTTCCTTCCACTCGCTGGAGGACCGCATCGTCAAACAGACGCTGCAGCACCTTTCAGCGCCGTTTATTGACCGCCCTGAGTGGCCGGAAGCACGCAAAAACCCGGACTGCGTACTGAAACTTATCACGCGGAAGCCTGTGCAGGCGACGCCGCAAGAGATCGAACTGAACCCACGTGCGCGCAGCGCGGTGCTGCGCGTCGCCGAACGACTCCCCGAATGAAACCACGCCCGCGCAACCGCTACCGCAACAGCCTTGGTCTTTCCACGATCACGGCGATTTTGATTGTTGTCGCCTCGCTCGCGCTGGTGGGCCTGGGCATCGTGGTGAGCAAGAACCGGGTGCGTGCGATCGGTGAAGAGCAGCGCAAGGTGGAAGCCGAGATGCGCCTGCTGAATGCGGAGATTCTCGCTTTGAACAACCGCATTGAGACGATGCTGACACGCGACCGTGTGCAGCCGCGCCTCACCAATGCGGGGACCCTGCTGCGTCCGATCACGAAGCATGGAATTCTTCTTCTCAAACCCCTGCCTGAAGCGCCGGCGAAAGCTGCTGCAACGGCTGCGGATCCGTCTGTCGCCCAAATCATGCCCAAGGCCCCGTGAGTCAGCCCCTGCCAAATCAAATTCAGCTCCGCCGTGATCGTCCGGTGTGCCGCCGCATGCTGCTGCTGCTGTTTGTGCTGCTGGCGGGCTTTTCCTTGGTGACGTGGCGTCTTGCGGTCATCCAGATCAAGGAATCGCCGCGTCTGGTGGGACTGGCGGCGAGAAAATATCAGCGGCACATCGTGCTGCCTGCGCATCGTGGTGCGATCAAGGATCTGAGCGGTGAATACCTGGCACATGATGAAGATGTGCGGGAGCTGTACACGGACCGCACGCATCTGCGTGAACTGATCACAGTGAGGCATCAGCTGGCGGCGATCCGCGGTGTGAAGGCCGTGGAACTGCGTGCACAGCTGAGCGAGGCGGAAACGATTGCCGCCTACCATGAGCATGTGGCCAAGGTGCTGGCGGGCATCCTCCCGCAGTCCGAGAAGGAAATCCGCAGCCAGATTGACTCGGACAAACCGGAAGTCGTCCTCGCGAAACTGGTGGATGAAGATACGGCGAAGCAGTGGAGCAAGCTGTTCAAGGATGAGCATGTCTTCGGCATCTACACGCGGCCTACAGTGGCACGCCGTTTCCCGGCCCAGGATCGCCTGTCGCTGGTGCTGGGCGACACCGACGTCAACAACAAGGGGCGCTGGGGAGTCGAAAAGCTCATGGATGCCAAGCTCACCGGGGTTGCCGGGGAGCAGTTGATCGAGCGTGACAAGTCGGGGCACGAACTTCCTTCTTATCGCACGCAAGTCATTGAACCACAAAACGGTAGCGATACGCATCTTACCATCGACATGCAGCTGCAGGACAACGTGGAGGCGATTTGTGAGCGGGCCTGGAAGGCCAACAAAGCCCGCCGGGTGGTGATCGTCGTGACTGAGCCGTCCACGGGCACCGTGCTGGCCATGGCGGCGCGGCCGCACCGTGATCTGAGCAACCCGGATGTCAGCACCTGGACCAACCACGTCATCGCGGGTTCTTATGAGCCGGGATCCATTTTCAAGGTCGTCACCCTGGCGGCGGCGCTGGACAACCGCAAAGTCAGCCCGGGGGAGATGATCGACTGCGGCAACATGCACTTTGAAGACCCGGTGAGGAAGGTGAAACTCAGTGATGACGAACCTTTGGGGATGCAAACTGTCAAGGGGGTGCTGGTCCATTCCAGCAACATTGGCATGTACAAAATCAGCAAACGTGTTGGACAGGACATGATGCTCGACTATGCCACAAGGTTTGGATTTGGTGCTCCCACCGGAATCGGACTCGTCGGCGAAGAAGCTGGCCGCCTTAATACCGGCAAGTGGAGCAACACCACCTATTCACGCATGCCTATTGGATATGAAGTATCAGTCACCCCGCTGCAGATGTGCATGGCCTATGGAGCCATTGCCAACGGCGGCGTGCTCATGAAACCGCGGCTCATCGACCGCATCGTCAAGCCGAACGGCGACACTGAAATCATGCCGCCGCAGCCTGTCTGGCAGGTTTGCACGGCAAAGACCGCCGCCACCCTGCGCGATTTCCTCGAAGGCGTCGTCACTGAAGGCACCGGCAAGCGCGCGGCGCTGCCTGAGGTGCGCGTCGGTGGTAAGACGGGCACCACCCGCCGTTACGATCCTGAGAAGAAACGTTACATCGACGGAACCTATCTGACCTCCTTTGTGGGAATGGCCCCGATCGACAACCCCAAGCTCGTTTGCCTCGTGATGCTCGACGACCCGAAGGCCGAAAGCTCCGCGATGGTGCGTGGCGGCCGCATCGCGGCACCCATTTTTTCTGAAGTGGTGCGGGAGACGCTGGATCATCTGGCCATCCGCAACGAACGCCCCGTCAAGGTGGCAGCCAAAGGAGGCGTTCAATGATACTTCGCGACATTATTCCCTATCTCGACAAGCCGGCGGTTTCCGGCAGTCTCGACACTGACATCACCGGCTTCGCGTACGATTCGCGTCTGGTTGGTCCAGGCATCGCCTTCGTCGCCATTCGTGGCACGCATGTGGATGGTCATGCCTTCATTGGCAAGGCGATCGAACTCGGTGCGGCGGCGATCATCGCCGAACAGGCACCGGCGGATGACTGCACGGTGCCGTGGGTGCATGTGCGGCAGTCGCGCATCGCTCTTGCGCAGGCTGCTGCGACGCTGAACGGCTTTCCGGCCAAAGGTCTCACCATTGCCGGCATCACCGGTACGAATGGCAAAACCACCACGGCGTTTCTGCTGCACCACCTGTTCAATTCTGCGCAGATGCGCAGCGGACTGCTAGGCACGGTGTTTTACGATCTCGGTGACGGTGAGCACGTGCCTGCCTCCCACACCACGCCCGAATCCCTCGAAATCCAGGGTCTGCTGGCAGGCATGCGTGGCAACGGCTGCCGCGCCTGCGTCATGGAAGTGTCCTCCCACGCGCTGGATCAGGACCGCATTTATGGCCTGCCGTTTGCGGCCGCCATTTTCACGAACCTGACGCAGGACCATCTGGACTACCACGGTACGATGGAGAAGTACTTCGAGGCCAAGGTGAAGCTGTTTCAGATTACCGCTGATTCATCGAAGCGCTCGGCCTTGATCATCAACGGTGACGACTCCTGGGGACGCAAACTTGTGCAGCGTTTTGAGCACACCGGCCGCGTCGTCCGCTTCGGCTTCGGAGTCGGCTGTGAGTATCGCGCCATCAACGTCCGCTATGACATGAACGGCACGACGTTTGAGCTTGAAGCGAAAGGCCGCAGCTTTCTGGTGCGCCTGCCGCTCATTGGCGACTTCAACGTTTACAATGCACTCGGCGCGCTCGCAGCGGCCCAGGGCGTCGGCTTGAACCTGCGTGAAGCCATCAAGAGCCTGCAAAACGCACCGCAGGTGCCGGGGCGCATGGAACGAGTGTCCGAAAATTCACGCTTCAATGTCTTCGTTGATTATGCGCATACGCCGGACGGTCTGGAGAACGCCCTGCGCACCGCGCGCGCGCTGCGTCCGCGCCGTCTGATCACGGTGTTTGGCTGCGGAGGAGACCGGGACCGCTCCAAGCGTGCGAAGATGGCCGCCGCTGCAGAAGCCGGCAGCGACATCTGCGTGCTCACCTCCGACAATCCGCGCACCGAAGATCCGCAGCAGATTTTGGACGACGCCAAGGCCGGCTTCGCCCGTCCGCAAAAGCATGCCATCATCATGGACCGCCGTGAGGCCATCCAGACGGCGATGAAGAATGCGTGGGACGGCGATCTGGTGCTGATTGCAGGCAAGGGGCACGAGGACTATCAGGACATTCAGGGTAAAAAGCATCCATTCGATGATCGCAAAATCGCCCGCTACTTCCTTCACCAACTCAAAGCTGAACGTGCTGCCGAGCGCGAAGAAAAAGAGGCTGAACGCGAGGCCATGCGTGGCGGGTTTGACCGACCCGATCGTCCTGGCCCTGACCGACCTGACAGATTCAATCGATGATTCCCATTTCACTCCAGACGCTTGCCCAATTTGCCGCAGGGACCCTGCGTGGTGATGGTGCGCGTCTGGTGACGAATGTGAACACCGATTCGCGGAAAATCACCGCCGGCGAGGTGTTCGTGGCGCTGGTGGGCGACAAGTTTGATGCGCATGATTTCATTCCGCAGGTGGCTGCGGCTGGTGCGGCGGCCGTGGTGGTCAGCAAAGTCAAACCGGCCTGGGGCACGCTGCCGTGCGCGGTGATCGAGGTGGGTGACACCCTGCTGGCCTTGCAGGACATGGCGCGTTCGTATCGCGATCATCATGCGCCGTTGATCATCGGCCTGACAGGCAGCAACGGCAAAACTTCGACCAAGGACCTAACGGCCGTGATCATGGCGCGCAAATGCCAGACGCGTGCGACCTTTGGCAATCTGAACAATCACATCGGCCTGCCGCTGACGCTGCTTTCGCTGAGTGAAGGCGACCAGTGCTGCGTGACTGAGATGGGCATGAACCATCCGGGTGAAATCAAAGTGCTCACCGACATCGCCAAGCCGGATGCGGGGATCATCACGAACGTCGGCATGGCCCACATCGAATTCATGGGAACGCAGGACGCGATCGCCTGGGAAAAGGGCACGCTGGCAGCGAATGTGCGTGCCGGTGGCGTGGTGGTGCTGAATGCGAATGACAAGTACAGCGAGGTCATCGCGCGTCACTGCCAGGGCAGTGTCTCGATGGCGGGTGTGGGATGCGGCGATGTGGCGGCCACCCATCTGCGCGCGGATGCGACCGGCACGACCTTCACGCTCGACTTTGGCGGTGAGAAGGTGGAAACGCGTCTGCCGATTCTCGGCGAGCACATGGTGGGCAATGCCGCGCTGGCCGCCTGCATGGGCTGGAGGCAGGGCATTGCGCCTGCGGACATCGCGGATGCATTGAACCAGGCGAAGCTCACCGGCGGGCGTGTGGAGCCGAAGGTGGTGAATGGCATCCAGTTCATTGATGATTCCTACAATGCGAACCCAGACAGCATGATCGCCGGGCTGCGCACGCTGAGCACGCTGGGTTCTTTTGGCAGCCGCCGTGTGGCGGTGCTGGGCCGCATGGGTGAGCTGGGGCCGATAGCGGAAGCGGAACATCGCCGAGTGGGCGAGTTTGCCGGTTCGCTCAAGCTGGACGCCGTGTTCAGCGTGGGCGGCAACGAAGCCGCATGGATCACCGAAGCCTCGAAAGCGGTGCCCTCCGAACATTTTTCCGATCAAGCCTCTTGTGCCGCACGTCTGCGTGAGTGGTTGCGCGAAGGAGACGTGGTGCTGCTGAAAGGCAGCCGCTCCGCGCGCATGGAACAGGTCCTCACGCATTTTTCCGCCTCATGATGTACTGGCTTTACGAACTCAGGGAATGGCTCTTCGCTCATCAATGGATCAGCGATGACGCCGCTCTGTACAAGATTCTCAATCTCTTCAAGTACCACACGTTCCGTGCCGGTGGCGCTGCAGTCACGGCGTTTGCGCTTTCGCTGATGTATGGGGACCGCCTGATCCGGAAATTGATCTCGTTGAAGATGGGCCAGCCAATCCGCACCGCGGAGGAAGTGCACAAGCTGCATGAACTGCACGGCAAGAAGGCGGGGACGCCGACGATGGGCGGCCTGCTCATTCTCTCGGCGATTGTGATTTCGACGCTGATGTGGGCGAAGTGGGACAACATCATGGTGTGGACAGTGCTGTTCACCACCATTGGTCTCGGCGCCCTGGGCTTCCGGGATGACTACCTCAAGATCAGCAAGAAGAACTCCAAGGGCGTCAGCGCCCGGACCAAGCTCATCTGGCAGACCTCGGTGGCGGTGGTGGCGGGGCTGCTGTTTGCCTATGCGGTGCCGGGAGACAACGGCATCACGCTGCGCGCGCTTTACATTCCGTTTGTGAAGGATGCGGTGATTCCGGACATGCACCTTTTTGCCGTGGCATTTTTTGCCGTCATCATCGTTGGGGCTTCGAATGCGGTGAACCTCACGGACGGCCTGGACGGGCTAGCCACCGGGTGCTCTATCACCACCTCGCTGGCGTATGCCGCGTTTGGCTACATCTGCGGCAACGCGAAGTATTCTGAATACCTCGGCGTGGCGCACAACAGCCTGGCCAATGAACTGCCCATCGTGGCGATGGCGATGGCGGGCGCCTGCCTCGGCTTCCTTTGGTTCAATGCGCATCCGGCCAAGATGTTCATGGGAGACACGGGTTCGCTGGCGTTGGGCGGCTGCATTGCGGCGCTGGCCATCGGGTGCAAGCAGGAGATCGTGCTGGCCCTCGTGGGCGGCGTGTTTGTGATGGAGGCGATGAGCGTCATTCTGCAGGTCTGGAGCTTCAAGAAGCGCGGCAAGCGCATCTTCCGCATGGCTCCGATTCATCATCATTTTGAACTGGGCGGCTGGCATGAGAACCAGGTCATTGTGCGCTTTTGGGTGCTCTCGCTTCTCTTCGCCATGCTCGGTCTTGCCACGCTCAAGCTTCGATAATTTTCATGCGCTTCGCCTCACAACATTTTGCCATTCTCGGTGCTGGACGCAGCGGCCTCGGAGCCGCCCGTCTGGCGCGTCTGCATGGCGCAGAGGTGACGATTTTTGACGAGGGAGACAAGGCGAAGCAGGTCGAGGATTTCCGCTGCGTGCTCGGCCAGGCGGCGCGTGATCTTGTGGTCAAGCCCGGTGAGTTTCAGCAGGTGATCATCAGCCCCGGGCTGGATGAGCACTGGCCTTTGCCGAAAAAGTTCACGGATGCAGGCGTGCCGCTGGTGGGTGAAACGGAGTTTGCCTTTCACCTGACCGACATGCCGCTGGTGGCGATCACCGGCACGAACGGCAAGAGCACCTGCACGGAGCTGATTGCGGCGTTGTTCAACGGCTGTGGCATGAAATCGCTGCCCTGCGGCAATCATGGGGTGTCCTTGAGTGAAGTCGTCGCCAGCGGCGTACGTTACGATGTGCTCGCGCTTGAGATCAGCAGCTTCCAGCTTGAGACGATCCGTGACTTCCGTGCAAAGGCCAGCCTGTGGCTCAACTTTGCACCGGATCATCTGGATCGTTATCCGAACATGGAGGCATACTTTGCCGCGAAGGCGCGTGTGTTTGAAAACGTCACGGCGGACGATGTGGCCATCGTACGCGCGGGTGAGAGTGTGTCGTCCGGCGCAGCGCAGCGCTGGACCTTCTCCGCCTATGGCGAGGAGGCGGGCTACACCTACAGTGCCGGAAGCTTTTATCATCTGGGCGAGGAGATCGGCAGCGCCAGCGGATTGAAACTGCGTGGCAAACACAACATGGAGAACGTGCTGGCCGCGCTGATGACCGGACGCGTGTTTGGGCTGGAGTACGCCAGCATGCTGAAGGCGATGGAGAGCTATGAGCCGCCAAGGCACCGCTGCGAACTGGTGCGCACACTTCACGACCGTGAATACATCAATGACTCCAAGGCGACCAACCTGCATGCGCTGGAAGCCTGCCTGCGTTCGCAGGAGCGCCCGATCGTGCTGATTGCCGGCGGCAAAGACAAGGAACTGGACTACACGCCGCTGCGCGCGGAGCTGAACGGCCAGGTGCGTGCGATGGTGCTCATCGGCGAGATCGCCGAGCAGCTGAAGCAAACCTTTGGCGATCTGCTGCCCTGCCAGTGCGCCACCGACATGGCGGACGCGGTGCGTCTGGCCACGGAAGTTTCTCAGGCGGGGGATGCGATCATCCTCAGCCCCGGCACCTCCTCTTTTGACATGTACACCGGCTATGCCCAGCGCGGTGAAGTTTTTCGTGAGGCCGTGAAGGCCTTGAATTGAATTTAAAGACCCCCAATCCCGACAATCCCAGACCCCAAGGTCCTATGAAGATGAAACCCAAGCCCAAAGAAACCAAGCTGCTGCTGAACCTGATGGACGGTGAGCGGCACCGCCACCGGGTGGCGCTCGTGACGGAAGAGGGTGAATGGAACCAGCATGAGCCGAACTCAGGCATGGCGCGCATGTTTGTGGTCATGCTGCTGATCCACGTCGTCCTCATCGGCGGCATCATCATCTATGATTTCATGGGTGATGACGCGAAGCCGCAGCAGACGGTGACGCAGGCTGCACGTGCGGTGAGCACTGGCAACGGACTGCCGATGGCCTCCCCGGAAGTCGTCACTGCGCAGGCGCAGGCGGCGGCGGACACGGAGCAGTATGACAACTACGAGATGCGGTCCGGGGACTCCATCAAGTCCATCGCAGCCAAGTTTGGCTCCACGGAAGCGGAGATCACCCGGCTGAACCTGATCGACAAGGGAATCCAGATTGGCCCGGGAACGATGCTGCGCGTGCCGAAGCAGGCCGTGCCGAGCGCGATCCCCGTGAATCCGAAGACGCTGAAGCCGATGGCGATCGTGGAAGACGTGCCGAAGGCCGTCCCCGTGGTCCGCGACCAGCCCCCGGCGACGAAAGTCCCCAGCGAGGCCGTGAAGCCGTCTGAGGCACCTGCCAGTCTGTCCGCGGCCACCATGACGCCTATTTCGCTGGTGGCTCCGAACGAAGCGCCGCCTGCGACGGTCTCGCTCGTGGCACAAGCAGACACACCGGCCACGGCATCTGCACCGCCTGCCAGTGCTGCCGTAGCGCTGCCACCGCCTACCAAGCCGAATGTTGTTTCACTGCTGCAGGAAAACGCACCGAAGGTGGAAGCTGTGAGGCCGCGGGACCGGGATCGTGATGAACCCAAGCCCGTGGCGAAAGCAGAAGCCAAGCCGCTGGTGAAGCCAAACCCCGTGCCGCCGCCGACGCAGATGCTGAAAAAGATCGCCGAGGCACCTCCGGCAACGAAGAAGGCCGAGCCGACCAAAAAAGTGGCGGCTGACGCTCCGCCCAAAACGGCGGCCAAGGCATCCTCTGGCCGCACGCACACGCTCAAGTCCGGCGAGACGCTGTACCGCCTGTCCACGAAGTATGGTGTCTCGGTGGCCGCGATTCAGAAGGCGAACAACATCAAGAATCCCAACTCCATGCGTGACGGGATGAAGCTGGTGATCCCTGCGAAGTAAATTCTCGTTTCCGGCTTCATGGCCAAATATTCCATCCTCCTGTTCCTGCTTGCGGCGCTGTCATTGATTGCGCTGGGCATCACCATGCTGGCGAGCACGACGTTTCAGGTCGCGCATGAGGGCGGGGAAGATTACGTGACCCTGTGGCGGCAGCTTGGCTGGCTGGGGGCTGCGACGGTGGTGTGCGTGATCATGGCCGTGGTGGATTACAACGTGTGGATGCGCTGGCGCTGGCATATTCTGATCGCTGCTGCGGTGCTGCTGGCGCTGTGCTACGTGCCGATGATCGGGGTGAAAATCAATGGATCGAGGCGCTGGATCGGGCTGCAGGCCCTGGGCGTGGGCGGGTTTCGTGTGCAGCCGTCTGAATTTGCGAAGATCGCGCTGATCATCGCCCTGGCCGGGTGGTTTGGGATGCACCAGGAGCTGACGCGTACATTTTGGCGTGGTTTTGTGCTGCCGGGTTTGATCCTGGTGGGCATCGTGGCCTTGATCGGTTGTGAATTTGACCTTGGCAGTGCTTTGCTGGCTTCGGCGGTGGGTCTTGGCGTGATGTTTGTGGCGGGCACCAAGATGCGCTATCTGGCGATCATCGTCGTGCTCTGCGGTGGCGGACTCGCGGCGGGGGTCAAGTTTCTGCCGAACCGGTTTGAGCGAATCATGGTCACCTTTGACCTCGAAAACCACAAGGAGGACCTGGGTTTGCAGCAGTGGGTGTCCAAGCTGGCGTTTGGGTCCGGCGGGCTGGAAGGGCGCGGCCTGGGAGAGGGGCGCATGAAGCTCTCCTACCTGCCTGAGGCACATACGGATTTTATTTTCCCGATGGTGGGGGAGGAGCTGGGACTGCGGGGGACGGCGGCCGTGGTGCTGGCTTTTGCGGTGCTGGTGATGGCAGGAATGGTCGTTTCTGCGTACGCGCCGAACCGGTTTGGCAAGCTTTTAGGTGCCGGACTGACATTTTTGCTGGGAATGGAAGCGCTCTTGAACATGGGGGTAACCACTGCTTTGCTGCCGAACAAGGGATTGCCGCTGCCATTCGTAAGTTACGGAGGGTCCAGTCTCGTCGCCGCGATGGTCGCGGTCGGCATCCTGATCAACATTCACCGCCAGGGCGTTCATCTGACCTGGGATCAGCTTCCCGTGATCCGCAGAAAGCGCCGCTGGACTCCACAGCTTTAGCCTTTTGAATCTTAGTGAAACAAAAAAATTCGAAGTCCATCCACGTGCTTATCGCGTGTGGTGGCACCGGGGGGCATTTGTTCCCTGGGATAGCCGTTGGTGAGGTGCTTGCCTCCCGAGGTCACGACGTGACTTTGCTGATCAGCGAAAAGAAGATCGACACCCTGGCCGCCTCGGGGCACCCGGAGCTGCGGTTTGAGAAGATGCCGTTTCTGGCGATGCCGAAACCGTGGTCGCCGAAGATGTTCGGCTTCCTCAAGGGACTCTGGAAGGGGACGAAGGCCTGCCGGAAGATCATCCGCGACCACGATGTGGATGTGGTGCTGGGCATGGGCGGGTTCACATCCTTTGCCCCGTTGTATGCCGGACGCAAAGAGGGCTGCCATACGCTGATTCACGAAAGCAACGCCATCCCCGGAAAGGCGAACCGACTCAACGCACGCTACAGCGACATCGTGCTGTGCGGCCTCGAAGCCTGCAAGGAGCACTTCCCGAAGCATGGGGATGTGCGCGTGGTGGGCACGCCGATCCGCAGCAGCATGCGCAAGGCGAACAGCGACGACCCGCGTGCCTTCTTCAAGCTGGACAAGGACCGGCGCACGCTGCTTGTCATGGGCGGCAGCCAGGGCGCGCGCGGAGTGAACCGTGCCGTGGGCATGGCGCTGGAAGAGTTTGAGAGAATGGGCATCCAGGTGCTGCACATCGCCGGACCGACCGATTACGAAGAGGTGAGGGACGTTTACGCCAAGATTCCGATGCTCAAGCAGCACGTGGCGGCCTTCTGCCATCGCATGGATCTGGCCTATCGCGCGGCGGATCTGGCGATTGCGCGATCGGGCGCTTCATCCATGTCAGAGCTGGCCTACTTTGGTGTGCCCAGCCTGCTGGTGCCGTATCCGCATGCCGCGGAGGATCACCAGACCCGCAATGCGGAGATTTTTGACAAGGCGGGGGCAGCCAGACTGATACGTGAGAGTGAGTTGAACGCCGACACTTTGGCTGATGCCGTGCGCAGCATCATCAATGACCCGCGCAAGGCGGGTGAGATGAAGAAGGCGGCGCTGAAGCTTGCGGTGAAGAATTCGGCCGAGAAGATCGCGGATCTGCTGGTGAAGACGGCGGCGGGGTGAGGGGCTGACGGTTATTTGGTCACGGCGGCGCTCCACTCATCGAGCTTTTGTTTCAGCAGTTCTTTGGACGGCAGGTAGAGGTTGTACTCCTTGGCGTGGATGTTCGCGCCTTGGGGGAGGGTAAGTTCGATGACCGTCTTTTTGGCGGACTTGCAGAGGAGGAGGCCGATGGTGGGGTTTTCATCGGGGAGCTTCACCTCGCGGTCGTAGTAGTTTACGTACATCTGCATCTGGCCGAGGTCTTGATGCGTGAGCTTGTCGAGCTTGAGGTCGATGATGACGTAGCAGCGGAGGAGGCGGTTGTAGAAGACGAGATCGACGAAATAGTGGTCTTCATCGAAGGTGAAGCGTTTCTGGCGGGCCTCGAAGAGGAAGCCTTTGCCGAGTTCGAGAAGGAAGTGTTCGAGGCGGTCGATGATGGCCTGTTCCAGATCGTTCTCGGAGTAGCTGGCTTTGTCATCGAGGCCGAGGAATTCGAGGACGAGCGGCTCCTTCAGCAAGTCTTCAGGCCGGACGATGAGCTGGCCTTCGCGGGCGAGCTTGCGGATGCCTTCCTTGTCGCGGCTGAGGGCGAGGCGTTCGTAAAGGCAGGAGGCTTTCTGGCGCTTGAGTTCGGGGACGGACCAGCCGGCGTTGGTGGCCTCGATTTCGTAGAAGCTGCGTTCGTCGGGGTCTTTGACGGTGAGGAGGATTTGGTAGTGGGTCCAACTCAGGGTGAAGGGAGATTTCCGAATGGGCTGTTCGGAAATTGATGTTACTGCCAATTTTCCAATAGGCTGCTGGCAAATCCTGGCTGGCACCGATTTTTCAGCTGATTGCTTCGAAATCTCGGATTCGATCAATTTTCCAATAGGCTGTTGGAAAATCTGAACCCGCTCTGACCACATGAGATAAAAAGCCCTCATTGCAGCTAAATTGCTCTTGGAAAAGCCACGCCCAAACTCCTCCGACAACCGCGCGGAAAGCTCTTTGAGCAACTCCGCGCCATACGCGGCACGCTTCGCGCCTTTTTGCTCGTGTTCGACGATGCGGCGGCCGATTTCGAAGTTGGTCATCACCTGGAAGGTGTCCACGATGGTGGACACGCCGCGGCGGGCGCTCTGGATGAGCTGCCGGACTTCGGTGAGGAGAGGGGTGAGGCTGGCTGGCTTCGCCTGGGCCGGGGCGCTGGTTTTGCGATTGGCGGACGGCTTTTTCATGAGGCGGAGGAGGTGGACTCTGGCGAGGTGTCGCAGCTGGCTAATTTTGTCAAATCATGGGCGTTGGTGGTTTCAGGGATGATCCGTGTTTGAAACAGAGGGCGGAATCGTTATGTATCCTCCCCCCTCAAACCCCAACCTGACCCTTTATGAATCTGACACGAACAGCCTACGGCACCTGGAGCGGCGGACGCTTCATGCACTACGGAGAACAGCTCTCCGAGGAGCATTACATGCAGCTCATGCGCGATTCATTTGAGAAAGGCGTGCGCACGTTTGTCACGGCAGATGTGTATGGCGTGGGCCGTGCGGATGCATTGCTGGGCGAGGCGTTGAAGGGCATCCCGCGTGAGGAATACTGCCTCGTGGGCATCGTGGGTCATGACATTTATGAGGGCATCCGGCAGGGGTCGCGTGGCTACCCGCGTTTCACGGATCCGACGCTGCGCGGGCCGGAGAAGTATTACGACTACCTGAAGATGGCGACGGAGAAGAGCTTGGAGCGCTGCCAGACTTCGAAGTTTGACCTGCTCATGCTGCACAACCCGGACAGCATCAGCTACACGAGCGAGAAGGTGTGGGATGCGTTTACGGCGCTCAAAACGGACGGCCTGACGGACCGCCTGGGCATCGCACCTGGGCCGGCGAATGGTTTCACGCTGGACATGATCGAGTGCTTTGAGCGTTTCGGTGACCGGATGGACTGGGCGATGATCATTTTGAATCCCTTGGAGCCCTGGCCGGGCCAGCATGTGCTGGGAGCTGCAGCGAAGAACAATGTGGATATTTTGGCGCGGGTGGTGGATTACGGCGGTCTGTTTCACGATGACGTGAAGCCGGGCCACAAATTCCGTGATGGGGACCACCGTACGCACCGTCCGGGCGACTGGATTGAACATGGGATCGAGAAGCTTGAAAAAGTGCGTCCGATTGCGGAGAAGCATGGCTTGTCCATGCTGCAGCTCGCCTGTTTGTGGACCTTGGGCAACACGGCGGTGAAGAGCGTGGTGCCGACCCTGATCCAGGAGCACGGTGAAGGCGCCCGCACGATTGAGAGCAAGCTGGATGATCTTGCCGCTTTGCCGGAGCAGTGCCTGTCCACTGAGGAGATCGAAACGATCCGTCAGATCGGTGACAACACCGGCTGCATGGCGCTCAAGGGAGCCAGCCACCGCCATGAAGGCCAGGAGCCGCGTGCCGATGAATGGCCGTTGCGCCCGGATCTGCTGGACCTCGCGACGCGCTGGAGTTTGGGAACAAGCTGGTAGTACGTTTGCATGTTGGCGGTTCCGCGACGAAAGAGTCACCACAATTCATGATTGAGGCAGACTTTATCATCGTCGGAACCGGGGCAGGCGGACTGGTCTCGGCCTTGCATGCCTCCGAGCATGGCAAGGTGGTCATGATCACCAAGCGCGGTGCGCTGGACTCGAACTCGAACTGGGCGCAGGGCGGCATCGCCTGTGTGACGTCGGAGAATGACTCCATCGAGAAGCATGTGAGCGACACGCTCATCGCCGGGGCAGGCTTGTGCAAAGAGGCCGCTGTGCGCACGATCGTGAGCGAAGGGCCGGCGCGCATCGCCGATCTGGTGAAGTGGGGCGTGCATTTTGACCAGCGTGAGGCGGTGGACGGGCATCTGGAGTTTGACCTGACCCGGGAAGGCGGTCATACCGCGCGCCGTGTGCTGCATGCGGCGGATGCCACCGGACGGGAGATCACGGAGAAGCTGCTCGCAGCCGTGCGTGTCAATCCGAACATCACGATCTACGAAAACCATTACGCCATCGACATCCTGACGACGGCGAAGCTTGGCCTCGTCTCTGAGGACCGTGTGCTCGGGCTTTATGTGCTGGATGAGACCAGCGGGGAAGTACACACTTTCCGCTCGGATCGAGTGATCCTTGCCACCGGCGGGTGTGGGCGTGTGTATTTGTACACCACGAATCCCATGGTGGCGACGGGTGATGGTGTGGCCATGGCCTGGCGCGCCGGGGCTACGATTTCGGACATGGAGTTCATCCAGTTTCATCCGACCTGCCTGTACCATCCGCAGAAGCGTTCTTTCCTCATCAGCGAGGCGATGCGGGGTGAAGGGGCGCGTTTGATCGGCAAAGACGGGCAGGAGTTCATGCAGCGGTATGATCCGCGTGGCTCGCTGGCGCCACGTGACATTGTGGCGCGCGCGATCGACCATGAGATCAAGAAGACCGGCGGCCCCTGTGTCTATCTCGACATCAGTCATCGGCCGCCTGAATTCATTGCGAGCCACTTTCCGAACATTCAGAAGGCCTGTCTGGATGTCGGCATCGACATCACCAAGGAGCCGATTCCGGTGGTGCCTGCCGCTCATTATCAATGTGGTGGCGTGCTGACGGACGTGAACGGGGCCACGAGCATCCGGGGGCTCTGCGCCGTGGGCGAGGTGGGCTGCACCGGGCTGCATGGGGCGAACCGGCTGGCGAGCAATTCGCTGCTGGAGTGCTGCGTCACCGCGCAGCGCGCCGTGGCGTATTTGATCAAAAAGATCCCGCAGGGAAAAGTCGCCGAGCAGAGCTACGAACTGCGTCCCTGGCAGACCAGCGGGGTGGTGGAAAATGACGAACTCGTGGTGATCTACCACAACTGGGATGAAATCCGGCGTTTGATGTGGGATTACGTCTCCATCGTGCGCACGAACAAGCGTCTGCAGCGTGCGGCGGCGCGTCTGCGCAACCTCAAGCGGGAGGTGCAGGAGTTTTACTGGAACAACCACGTCACCAGCGAAATCTTGGAACTGCGCAACCTGGTGGAAACGGCGTCCCTCATCGTGGAATGCGCCATCCGCCGACACGAAAGCCGGGGACTGCATTACACGCTGGACTATCCGCAGACGGATGACACGCGGGCCCCGCAGGACTCCACGTTGCGCCGTTATTGAAATTATTGCTGCCGCTCCCGCTTTGGTCCGATGGCGGGCAAGTCGCTGGTTTTGAACAGCGCAGGGCCTGATCTGTCCATGATTTAGCGCGGTTGTTTGGTGGATTGAGATTCGCTTTCCCCACCTGGCAGCTGCGCCTTACATGGTGAATTACAGATTGCAGTTTACCATGGTAAGCTGCTACAATTCTCGCAATTAGGTTCCACCCCCATGCTCGCTGAACGCTCACTCAGTTCATTCGTCGTCGTCGCGTCACTCGTGGCGGCGGTGTCGGCGTTTGGTCAGGGGGCGTCCTCGGTTTCAGCCACAGGAGCTGCTGCGGCGTTGAAAAAGGCGGGGACTGCTCCGACTGCCCAAAGCAAATCCGCCGCGCCTGCGCAGACTCAATCATCGCCTCCACGCAACATTTCCGCGACGGTGCCCAGTTTCAGCTCGTCGATGCCGCATCTGGGATACGCGCG
This sequence comes from Prosthecobacter sp., assembly GCF_049294395.1. Taxonomy (GTDB): domain Bacteria; phylum Verrucomicrobiota; class Verrucomicrobiia; order Verrucomicrobiales; family Verrucomicrobiaceae; genus Prosthecobacter. The sequence goes on along the minus strand of NZ_JBAQCR010000250.1, from coordinate 3,718 downwards.
CTATCCGTGGAAGCTGGACATCGTGGCCACGGTGTTCTGGGTGGGGGAGCAGCCGACGGAAAACAATCCCACGCCCAACGACAAAAGCTCCTGGGACACGCAGTGGATGCAAAACTTCGGCGGTTATGATGATCCCGATCCGACGAAGCGGACGGACAATTACACGCCCGTAGGATTCACGCCGAAGCAGAACCCGTTTTATGTGGCGCTGCCGTACAATGACTGCATCGATTACAATTCGCACAAGCCCGAGGCCTCCCGAGTGATCCCGTGGTTCAAGCAGAAGTTTGTGCGGTCCGGCAAAACGGTGCTGAAAGGGCAGTGGATCGCGATTCGCTACGGCAACCGCGTCTGCTACGCGCAGTGGGAGGACTGCGGCCCCTTTGTGACGGATGACCATGATTACGTTTTCGGCAATGCACGCCCCAAGAACACAAGCAACCGCGGTGCGGGGATCGACATCTCGCCTGGAGTGCGTGACTACCTTGGCATCTCCAGCAGCGGGCGCTGCGACTGGCGTTTTGTGGATGTGAGTGAAGTGCCCGCCGGTCCGTGGCGGAACCTTGGCAGCAACAATCATTTCGTGACGCAGCAGAAGGTCGAAAAGGCACGTGAGCACACGGAAATTTCCTCCCGGCTGGAGGAGCTGCGCCGCATGCGTGACGCTTACTTCCAGCAGAACGGGAGCGGGGCTGCGCGGTGAGTTTTGATGCGAAGTGTTTGGGGTGATGGATGAGTGGAAACTCAGGCCATCGTGCGGGCATTGAGCGAATCCCCTCACCCTTACCTTTGACTTCGTCTATCTCCGCTTCGCTACGGTTCCCCAAAGAAGGTCTTGGGCATTGCAATATCGTCGGTGGGGAGAGGGGATTCGCTCAATGTCCTCACGATGTTATGCACCAAGAAGGTTATGAAATTATTTGAATGCGCTATGTGCGGAAGCGGTGGGCGGTGAGATGCGTGAGGGATCGGGACGATCCCTGTCCTCCGAGACTTTGAACGTCATGGGCGTTGCCCTACGCTATGGCATTTTCCGAGACTGAGTTCCGGAAGGAGTGGCATTTTTAGCCTGAGGCCATGAGAAGCGCTTTTGGAGGGCGGATGCGGAGCTGTGGCTTTCGAGTGGCCCGTGGTGTGGGTGAGCAGAACGGCTGGCGAAGGATTACCGGCTCCCGCATTCGAGCTTTTTCTGGTACGCGTGCGCCACCGAGTCCGTCGAAAGCGGTAGCTGCGTTCGTTCCTCACTTCGCAACCGCAGTCCATATTCGGAGGGACGGGCTGTCACCATATCCATCACACGCCGGCGAATGCCTGACTTATTGAGGTGGAGTTTGGAAGTCGAGCTGGCCGTTTTTGAAGAGGTAGGGGAGGGTGGCGCCGGGCTTGGTGGTGAGCTGGGTGGCGGGTTTGGCCTCGATGGTGCGGCCGGGGCCGGTCTGGGGCTGGTTGGTGCAGTCCTGCACGTAGATGGTGGCGTTGAGCGGTGATTTGGCCGGCAGCTTTTCTTCGGGGGCGCCGAAGGTGCATTTTTCAAAAACGCAGTTGCGGGTGGCGAGGGCAAAGCTTTCGGGGACACGGCAGTTGATGAAGCGGCAGTTTTGGATGCTAAGCCAGTCTTTGGTCAACTCGGTGCTGGCATCCTCCCGAAACACGATGGGGCCCAGATCGAGGTCGAGCAGGGTGCAGGAGTCGAGCTTCATGCCCACGTCGCTCACTCTCCAGCCCTGCATGAAGGAGCCGAGGAGCACGCAGTTGGTGAAGTGCCATTTGGTGCTGAAGTAGGCTGTTCCCCAAGGGCCTTCCTTGGCGAACAGGCAGTCCTGAAACAGGCTGTCGCGTGCATCGAAACTGCCACCGAGATCGGCGGTGATCTTTACATCGCGGAAATGGCCGCCGACGGCCTGCCAGGAGCCTTCACGCAGATGGAAGCGGACGTTTTCGATGCGCATGCCGGGGAGGCTGGTGACATCAGCGCGCTGCTCGTCGTAATTGGCTCCGGGGTCTTTTTTGCCGGGAGCACCGATGTCGATGCGGCGCAGGGGATGGTAGGTGCCCGCAGGAATTGTGAGTTTGCCAGTCCATTCGGCTTTGTTGAGAAACGGGTCCAGCATTGCGGGAGTGCTGGAGATCTGGTCTTCGACGGTCTGGAGATCCAGCGTTTTCACCTTGGCGGATTTGATCGTGACGGCGTGGTTCAGCGGGAAGATTTCCAGCGGGTTGTCCACTTTGGAGTAGTCGCCAAAGTGGAGGAGACGACGTTTGCCATCGACACTGATGCTCTGCATGTGCGGCATGATGCGCCACTGGATGGTGACAAAGGTGTCCTCAGGGATGCGTCCCATGCCGGGCACATGCCGGGCACCGGCGGGATCTTTGTCGATGCGGAGTTCGTCCTGATTTTTTTCCCAATTGAAGATCACCTGCCTGGCGGTGTAGGCCAGGCGCAGATCGTCCTTTTGAGTTTTCAGCACGAGGGTGAACTCCACGGGCGGCGTGAACTTTTCCGCAGAAATGAAGCGGTCGTTTTTTTGCAGCACCATCTCCTTGCCTGCGGGCAGGAGTTCCTTGGCCTCACTGAGCAGCGCGGCCCGTTCGCGGGAGAGACTGGCGATCCGTTCATCGGCGAGTTTGGCGTCATCCAACTTTGCGGCCTGGGTCCATTCCGCCTGCACGGCCTTCAGTACTTCCTCGTACTTCAAGAAGAGGGTGATGATGCCGTTGTTAAGGGTGGTCTCGATGGGACGCAGGCTGGTGCGGTAGGTGGAGCGCAGCGTTTTCAGCGGCGCAGGGAGATTTGGAGCATCCTCTGCAGGCAGCGGGCTGTGGCTTTTGATGAGCTGCTGTTCCTCACGCAGGGCAAGCGCTTCGGGCAGGCGCGCAGCGGCTGTCTCGGCTGACAGCGCACGATCCAAAGCGGCGAGGTATTTGGTGTTCAAGTCGTCCAGCGCGGTGCGGTGAACTGCCAGCACGTCACGCTCCAGCGCGGCACGGAAGCTGGCATCCAGTTCGCGCAGGCGTTTCGCGCCAGCGCTTTCGACCACGGGTTGTGGCGGAGGGACGGGCGCGGGGGCGGGCGCTTTTGATGGTGCGGCATCCCATTCGAGAATGAAGGCGCGTCCGGCAGTGACACCGCCCAAGCCCCACTCCGCTTTGGTATTGGATGTTGCGGTGATTTTCAGAACGAAGTTTTTTTCCGGCTCAGATGAGGCGGTCGTGGTATTCTCCCAGCGGGTGAATTCAAAAGGTTCTCCCGTGACCCACTGCCAGACTCCCGTTTTGCGCAGGCCGCCGATGGTGGCCATGGATTGCGGAACCTGTTTCAAAAAGGGAGGCAGCACGCGGTTCATCCAGTTCTGCTCAGCCTGACTGTTGATCGTGGCCAGATGGGCGCCGAGGCTTTGCGCATGCTTTTGGGCGTCGAGCTGGTTCATCCGTTCGTCCACGATCTGATAGTGGTGCCCGTTGTAACTCAGCACAGGAAGCTTGGACAGCGGGCTGCCCTTGGGGGCATTGGGATCGGTGCGCACGACGACCGGTGCGGGGGCCGTCGCGTTCGGTGACGTCTGATTGGATGGTGGTCGAGGAGGTTCCTGTTTGGCGGGCTCGACCTGGGCGACTTCGGGTGCAGGTGGAGACGGAGGCGGCTCACCACGCCGCAAGAGAAGTACTGCGGCCACGCCGATGACGATGAGGGCGGCGGCGATCATGCCCCATGGGG
>NZ_JBAQCR010000249.1:0-1751 GCF_049294395.1 Prosthecobacter sp. | reverse complement strand
AAGCGGTGCCTCACCTGCACACGATGGGACGAAGGATTCTACGGACGCGCACAACGCGTCCCTACCATCCGGCGCGGCGCATCGGGGTGGTAGGGAACCGCTGTGCGGGTCCGTGATCATGGGGCTGCGGCTCCGCAGGCGCTCAAAAAGGTGCGCCGTCCTTGCGGCGGTGAAAATGCGGGGACCCTCGGCATTCGCAGGCGGTGGAGCGCTCGTCCACGCTGAAGGCGGGAGTTTTAGAAAAGGGGGAAAGCGGTGCCTCACCTGCACACGATGGGACGAAGGATTCTACGGACGCGCACAACGCGTCCCTACCATCCGGCGCGGTGCATCGGGGTGGTAGGGAACCGCTGTGCGGGTCCGTGATCATGGGTCTGCGGCTCCGCAGGCGCTCAAAAAGGTGCGCCGTCCTTGCGGCGGTGAAAATGCGGGGATCGTCGCGCCCGCCTCCCGGTGCTTCCGCGCGTGTGCGCAGGTGATTTCAATACTACCACATTATACCATGTTTATATACACCCTGCCACGCCACAGCCTCTTTCCGCATCTTTTTCCATAAAGCGCGTTGACTTTTAAAATCTGGACCCAAGACTTTTTCCATTCACCCGAACGGATCGCAGGTCTCCTGCGGCCCGTGCGGGGGATGCCAGAACCTGATCTTCCTGACCATGACACTGAACACGACCTCCGTCCTGCCCGTCTCTCGCGCCCCTGCTGCCGCAACCCACACCGCGCCGCCTTCAACGGCGGCCGCAGAGCCCCCGGCTCCGCCTTCACTTCCACCGGCCTTGCTCACCTCCGCCCAGCTCATGGCGGCGCTGGGCATCAGCCGCCGCATGCTGAAGAAGTGGAACCGCGGCAGCTTCATCCCCTCCATCGGCGTGCGCCATGCGCGGCGCTATGACCTGGAGCAGGTGATGGAGGCCCTGCGCATGCATGGGAAGCCGGCCACGGCGGCTTCCTCCGCTGCCGATGCTGCCACTGCTTCCGCCACACCCGTCCTGGGCGATTCCACCGGGATGGCTGCGGTCTTCTAATACCAGTTACCACCATTTTTAAGCACACAGGCGCCTCTTTGCCAGCGCCTGCCAACTCCTGTTTTTCGATCACCACCATGCCCCCTGCCCTGCCGCTGTCGGAAGCCCCATGGACAGCGCACCTTTTTGAGCGCCTGCGAAGCGGCAGCCCCATGATCACGGACCCGCACAGCGGTTCCCTACCATCCCGGAGCGGCGCGCCGGGTGGCAGGGACGCGTTGTGCGCGTCCGTAGATTTCTTCCTCCCAGCGCGGTCTGCCGCCCACCGCCCCCCTTTCCAATCGCCTACGCCTCTCAGCCTGCGACTCGCCGTGATCGAGGACGAGGACGATCCGGCCAACCACTGCAAACAACCGCAAACCACGGCCAACCATTGCAAACCTCCCCTTTTATGACTACACGCCCACCCAACCACCATGACATACCAGCCCTGAAGGAACGCCTGCTCATCCCGGAGGTGTGGCGGAAGCTGGGGCTGGAGGGACAGCCGGCACAGACTTGCCGCTCCCCCTTTCGCGAGGACAAGCCCCCCTCCTTTTCCATCTCCAAGGACGGGAAGCGCTGGAAGGACTACGGCACCGGCCAGAACGGGGACGTGATCGACTTCATCGCCATGGCGCGGCAGATCAGCACCGGGGAGGCGTTGCGGGTCTTTCTGGAGCTGGCCGGGGTGTCGCCCTCCAGGCCCGGCCACGCGCCGCACGCGGGCTCCCCACG
>NZ_JBAQCR010000248.1:0-4065 GCF_049294395.1 Prosthecobacter sp. | reverse complement strand
AAACCTCCCTTCTACCCCGCCCGGGACGGCTGAAAAAAACACTCCCCCTTTTTAAATGAACCATCAAAACCTCCGAAACCTCCGAAACCCCGGTTTCGTTGGTTTTGCTGGTTCCCTTGGACGGGGAGCGGGAGATGTTTTTCCGCCCGCCTAGGCGACCTCTCAAAAGCCGCCCCGAACCGCCGTGCTCCACCTCAGCAACCCGCAGCTTAAAAGCATCGTCTTCTGCCTGGTTGCGGAATCAGGGCACAGCAAAGCTGACTGGGGTGAAAACCAGCAATGGGAAGCAGAAATAGAGCAAGAAACGTGCCATGGAACGGTGGTTTTTTCTTGTCTGCGGGGGCTGTTTGGTTAGCATCGGCCCCCCAACCAGCCTCCAACCAAGGCTCAAGCACCAACCTACCAACCATGACCCCATCCCTGCTGAAACGCACGGGGAGCAGGGCCGCACGGCATTGCTTTGCCGCGCTGGCCGCGCTCGCTCTCGCCACCACCTCCGCCCATGCCGCCGACGGCTCCACCATCAACAGCGGAGACACAGCCTGGCTGCTGACCTCCACCGCGCTGGTGCTCTTCATGATGATCCCCGGCCTGGCGCTGTTTTATGCCGGTCTCGTGCGGGCGAAGAACATTCTCTCCATCCTGATGCAGTGCTTTGCGCTGACGGCCGTGCTCAGCCTCGTCTGGCTGGCCGTGGGGTACTCGCTGGCGTTTTCAGACGGTGGCAGCATCGTCGGTGGTTTCAGCAAAGTCTTCCTCAGCGGCGTCACGCCCACGTCCGTGCGCAGCGACTGCCCCACCATCCCGGAGCTGCTGCACTTCGCCTACCAGATGATGTTTTTCCTCATCACCCCGGGGCTGTTCATCGGCGCGTTTGCCGAGCGCATGAAGTTCCAGGCCATCCTGATCTTCAGCGTGGTGTGGAGCCTCGTGGTCTATGTGCCGTGTTGCTACGGCGTCTGGCACAAGGCGGGCGCGTTCTTCGGTCTCACAGGCGTGATCGATCTCGCGGGCGGCATCGTCGTGCACATCACCGCCGCCGTGGCCGCGCTGGTAGCTTGTATTATGGTCGGCCCGCGCCGGGGCTTCCCGCATGCGCAGATGATGCCGCACAACCTTGCCCTCACCGTCACTGGCGCAGGCATGCTCTGGGTGGGCTGGTTTGGCTTCAATGCGGGCAGCCAGCTCGCGGCGAACGGCTCTGCGGCCATGACCCTCGTCGTCACGCACATTTCCGCCAGCTCCGCCGCCGTGGTGTGGATGCTCATCGAGTGGCTGCGCAACGGCCGGCCCAGCGTGCTCGGCATCGCCACCGGCTCCATCGCCGGGCTCGCGGCCATCACCCCGGCATCAGGTAAAGTGGGGCCCGTGGGAGCCCTCTGCATCGGCGCCATTTCTTCGATCATGTGCTGGCTGGCCTGCGCCAAGCTCAAGCAGCGCTTCAAGTACGACGACTCGCTGGACGTCTTCGGCGTGCATGGTGTCGGCGGCTTTGTGGGCACCATCCTCGTGGCCGTGTTTGGCACCACCTCCTTCGCCGGCGGCCTGGGCGACTTCCACATTGGCAGCCAGCTCGTCACGCAGCTCATTGCCTCGCTTTACACCATCCTGCTTTCCGGCATCGCCAGCTACATCATTCTCAAGGTGATCGATGTCACGCTGGGCCTGCGCGTCAGCCCCGAAGACGAGAACCAGGGCCTCGACCTCGCCGAGCACGGCGAAGCCGCCTACAACGACTGAGTTCAAACCCATGTCGCGGGAGGGAAGGGGAGCGGTGGCAGTCACCACGCCGCTGCCATTCCCTCCCCACGCATGGCAGGCCGGAAAGTTGCCCTGTTCCTGCGGAACAGGGGGGCTTCTTGCTCAGCAACAAGGCTGCTATGGACAAATGCACCCTTGTCACAACATGGTGGGAAAAAGATTCGCTCCTCACCAAACGAACTGACAAAACTGACGAAACCGGGTTCTGTAAGCGCCATTTGGAGGCAACGCTAGGCTGCAGTTGCCAGTTCGTGGCGAAGAGCTGCGCTTGGCACGGCTGGTGTCAGCAACTCGTAGTCGTCCCCGGACATTGGGTGATGCCCTTCTGGCACGAAGCCGCTGAGTTCCACCAGCAGCTTCCATTGATTCGCGGCATTCGAATGGTTCACGCGAATCACCCGGCACTTGAGGTCGCAGCCGGAGGTTAGCAGGCAGCCGCCGAGATCGGAAACCAGATAGCGTGGAGCCCAGCCCAGCACCATGTAGTCTGCAGTCTGCACCTGCACCGCGTGGCAGGTGGCAGGATTGTTGGTCTCCAGCGCCACTTGCAGATGTTCGTCTTCTCCCAGAGCCGCCAGCCTTTGCTGGTTCACCTGCGGCAGATGCCGCCAGCCATGCACAAAGAAGCGCGTGGCAAAGAAGCCTTCCCCGTCCGCTTTCAAGGCTGGAAACACCTCCAGATGATCCGTCTGCCGCACGCCGCCGGCCAGCTCCAGCAGTTCCAGCGGATCGAGCGCCGTTTCCGGCCGGTTCAGCATGTCGCTGAGGGATTTGTATTCAGGCCGCGTCGGAGACAGCACCCGGTTGGCAAATAATGGAAACAACTCCGCCGACTCATACACTTCCTCCAGAAGTGGAAAAGCAACCAGATGGCGGAAGCCTCCCTCTGCTTCGGCACGTTTGGCTCCGCGAATGTATTGAAAGCGGTAGAGACCTTCCGCAGGATCAGCATCCAGCCGGCCCACCGGATACCAGCCACGGCGGTTGTCAGGGGATTGCCAAGCGACAAATAGCGTTTTCATCGGATCAGTTCGCACAGTGTGGTGGAAGTATAGCACAGAATCTCCCTCGCCAAAAGTTTTGCTGAGCCTGTCATTACCTCCGAAGGCACGCGGTCCACCGTCGCCAGCAGGGCCTCCTGATTGATGGCTGCCAGACGTGACAAAGTAGGCTGGAACCACTGGGGGCGCTCCCTGGCCAGCTGCTCTACCAGTCCCAGCGGATTCGCTCCATGCTTTTCCCTGTCAGAAAGAAAAATAGCTCCCCGAGCTCCCCTCACATACTTCTCCACACGTTTCTCGCGCAGGATCGCCTCGCGCTTCTCTGCCAGCAATTCGCGTCCGAGCGAGGATGCGTGGTCATATGTAGGCGCGAGCTGGATGGAGGTGCTGGGGCCATGTCCTCCCAGCAGCAATCCCCAGTTTTCATGATGGCGGTCTGTGTTCACCACCAGGGCATCCAGCACCAGGTAGGAGGCCAGTCGCATGATTTCCCCGTGCACAAATTCGTCAGGGAAAAGCATGCGGAAGGCCTCCACCATAAGGGCAAAGGTGTGCTGGTTGTGGTGAAATGTCCGCGTGCGTTCATACCCTGCCACTGTGCCGCCCAGAACTTCGTTGCCATGCACCAGGGACAAAGACGGCGTGCTGTGCACAAAGGAGCGTTGCAGGCAGCCGCTGCGCCCATCGCACCGCGCCAGCTCCACCTGCGCATGCGGAATCTCCAGCAAGGCGGCGACTTCTGCAGCGATCTTCTCCGACCAATGCTCGCCAGTGTTCTCCCGGCTGAACTTGAACAGCCACCAGTCCGCCAGCCCAGGATGCTCCCATTCCAGCCAGAATTTCGCCTTGCTGCCCATCTGTTCGAGGATTTCCTCCGCAGGGCGTTCAATGGTCCAAACTGGGTACGGTGAGCTCATTCAATAAAGGCATAGTGTGCACCAGCCCCCCAGAACCAGTCCAGCACACCTTGGATTTTCCTCTGGAGGAGAGCGCTGAAGCAGTAAAAATATTTACGCTCCAAAAACGAACTGATAGAACCCGGTTCTGTCAGTTTTGTTAGTGTCATTTCACCCTCGCCAAGGCACTCCATTTCCCGTACTCTCCCGCCAGCCATGCCCATCCATCTCTCCACCCCATCCCGGCGCACGTTTCTCACCCAGCTCGGCGGCGCGGTCGTTTGTGCCCCGGCACTCCACTCAGCCGAGGAGAAGCGGGTGGATGCGGACCGGATCGCCATTCTCAACGACACGCACATCGCCGCGCAGCATCCGGCCAGCGCGGCCATCCCCACGCACCTGCGGGA
>NZ_JBAQCR010000247.1:0-17855 GCF_049294395.1 Prosthecobacter sp. | reverse complement strand
TTAAGAGCCGCTGCTTGAGCGGCCCCCACCAAGAGAATCGTTGATTGAACATGAGACTTGCCAGTGGCTCAAACTCACCGGGCGCACAATTTTTTTCCTTCAAACTGGTTTTAAAACACTGCCTAGGAATTCTAGAGAACTGGAGAAGAGATTTGATGAGCGGAGATTGAATTCATGCAGGGTGTGGTCAATGCTCTTTGCATGGCACATGCGCGGGTTATTCATGCGACGTCGAAGCGTTGAGCAACATCGCTCCGCAGTGTAGAGGCGGGGGGACGCTGCTAGTGAGAGCGGCGTGCGAAGAAGGCTCTGGCTCTGGCTTTGCTTTCCGGATTGCGTGTGGCTTTCCCGGGGTGGCGCTCGCTGCGCGAGCTTCGCCCTTGGCTACCTTCTTTGACCCCTCCGGGGTCGAGACTCCAGTTGCGGCGCAACTGGAGTCCTTGGCTGACAGCAGTTGCGCGGCGTCGAAGTGGACGTTGCCGCCGACACCTGCGATGCGGAAGATGATGCGGATGATATTGCGGAGCCCGGGGTGTTAAGCGACTGATCCCCCCCTTATGGCTTACATCGAAGACCTCAGCACGGAGACTTACTGCGGATGGATGCATAAGGACATGGCCTGTCTTTCGGTGGGATGGCTGGGCTGCACGGTGCCGACACCGGGAGCGCTGGCTCCGCGCTATCTGGCGGTGCTGCGGCACTATGCGGCCCATCATGCCTTCATGGATGGTCTGATGGGAAACCATGCCTGCGAGATCTGCGGGAAGGGCAAATTCCACGGGGAGTTTTGGATTGAGCTTTTCGTGCCGCAGGTGGACCGGCGTGTGCGTTTTGTGCTGCCGATGGGGGTGTTTCATTACATCGAGGCGCATGGGTACTGCCCGCCGCCTGAGTTTCTCAAGGCGATTGAACCGCTGGCGGTGGAGCTGGAGATGGAGGCGGCACTTCTCCCACGCGCCGAGTTGCCGCCTGTCACGGAGATTTCAGCCCTTGAGTGAGTTGGCAGCGAGGGACAAGGAGCAAGAGCGGGCCCATTTGCTGGCGGAGGTTCGTTGCAGACACTGCTGGTGAGCGCGGTGTGAGAAGGCTTTCCAGGGGTGGCGCTCGCTACGCGAGCTTACCCCTAGCTACCGGCTGCGATCCCTCCGGGATCGGGAGAAGAAGACACACGGCGGCGTGATATTGTTGCAGTGAGAATGCGGCGTTTTGTGTCACCGCTACGCGGTTCCGCGTGGGGAGGTGTTCGTGGGCGTGCGGTCCGTGGGTTGGCACCCACGGCTACGATTGTGGCAGCCCTACGGGCTTGGGGAGCCTGAGTGCAGTTGCGGTGCATCATGATGCAATTGAGACATGGGGGTCGACGTAGGACAGACGCGCTTTGTCTATCCCGATACTCAGCGCTCGTGAGTGAGCCTTGGCCGACAGACAGGAGTGTCTATCGTACTTGGCCAGAGCTTTTATGGCTGACGCCGGGCGTCGAAATGGGCCAGGAATTCTTGATGAGTGATGTCTTGTGAGGGGTCTTGATCCATTTCTGACTCGCGTTGATTGAGGAGAGCTTCGAGTTCGTGATCGAAAGCGTCGATCGGGTCATCGGTGATAGTCATGGGAGCTGGGGAATGTCCTTTACAGTCCTAATCGCTCTGCCAACCGATCATTAACACGTTGAATCTCATCGTTCGTCAGGCAACCGAGGCGACGAAGCAGCTTGGCGCCGGAGATGGTCTGCACTTGCTGCAAATGAAAAGCTCCAGGCTTCAGGAAGGATTTGGGGATGACCAACTCCCACTGGTTCCCGCGCGTGGCCGTGGTGTGGAGAAGCACTGTGAACAGGTCGAGCTCATCATCGGCAGGTTCGCCCGTGAGGAGCAAGGCGGGACGGACCTTGGCGGCCAAGCCGAAATCCACCTGCCATATCTCACCTCGTTCAGCCCTCATCTTCAGCCTCCATCTGATCCAGAAGCTGGGCACCCTCCAAGGCCATGGCGTCGCACAAAGCGACCTCTTCATTCTCATCCGCGAGTTCCATCAGTTTGCGGCGCACGGCGATAAGATCGAGGGCGGTCAGCTTGGGCAATTCTTGGATGATCTGGGCGACGCTCATGAATGGAATTTCCGTGGGCGTGACGAGCCTGTCAACCTGGCTGTGGCGGCGGAGGTTCTTGAGCCGTGCGCCTTGCGGCGGTGGGGCGTGGAAGACGCTGCTGGTGAGCGCGGTGTGAGAAGGGAGCGGTGGGTTTGCTTCCCGGATTGTGATGTGGCTTACCCAGGGTTACCTCGCTGAGGCTCGGTTCACCCTGGGCTACGCTATGTCGCCCCTTTGGGGCTTAAGAACTACTTGGAGGGGAGGATTTGGACGGCGTCTAGGTGGACGTTGCCGTGGGCGTTGATGGTGCGGAAGATGACGGCGGATTCTTCGCCGGCGGTGAATTTGTAGGTGCCGAGGGAGTAGGCGCCCTGGGGGTCTTTGGGGGCTTTGGTTTGATCGACGGTCACTGTCTTTTCGCCGTCGGCGGTGAGGATGGTGACGGGGGCGGTTTTGGCGCGGTTTTCGTGGGGCTGGAAGTAGATGCGGACTTCGTAGTTGCCGGTCTGCTTGACGCTGAAGGGGAAGCGGGCGCTGGCGTCTTTGTCGGAGCCGTAGCTGTAGTGCTTGCCGACGTAGGGCTTGAGGCCTTCGCCGTGGGCCCATTTGCCGTTGAGCTCGGCTTCGGTGTCGTCGATGACGAGGCCTTCGAGTTTTTTGGGGTCGATGCTGTCGGCGGAGGTGCCGGGAGGTGGGAGGTCGGGGAGTTTTTTGGCGTTGGCGGGGAGGTAGAGGGAGCCTTCGAGGGCGTCTCGGCGCATGGCCCCGGGCTGGGACATGAGGTCTTTGAGGATGTCGAGGTACTGCTCATAGACGCCGCGGGGTGATGTGTGGTGGCGGACGCAGATCCAGGCGGCTTTGCCGACGACTTCGCCCATCATGCCGCAGGTGCGCATGACGCGGGTGGAGCCGAGAGCGTGGCGCTCGACGGAGATGGTGCGGCCAGCCATGAAGAGATTGCCGATGTCTTTGCTGTAGAAGCAACGGTAGGGGACGGGGTAGCCGTTTTTGCGGTCGGTGTGCTTGCCGAATTCGGCGCGGCTGATGAAGGGATTGTCGGGGAAGTTTTTGGCGTACTGCTCTTTAGGATAATGGAGGTCCTGATCCCAGGTGGTGGGGACGCAGCCGTCGGGATGGATGATGCCTTTGACCATGTCTTCGCCATTGAGGATCATGTCGCCAACGATGCGGCGGGATTCGCGGGGACCGCCGATGTAGGCGAGCCAGGTGAGATCGAAGTCGGCGTATTTGTCTGCCTTGAGGGTTTTGAGGGCGGAGACGGCACCGTAAACGGCGCGGAAGTTGTGGTCGCGGATGAGTTCGAGGTCGTTGATGGGGTGCTTGTCGAAGCCGCTTTCCCAGAACCATTCGCCGTGGACGTAGTCTTCGGGGGCTGGGACGGGGGTGTAGCCGAGGTCGTAGCCTTTCATGTTTTCGGCGTTCTTTTTGCCGACGGGTGCGAGGGCTTTGGGCTCGGGGAAGTCTTCGAGCGTGAGGGGGAGTGCCCAAGGGGTGGCGGGCCAGGTGACGGGCTTTTTGAGGTTTTGCATGACCCACATGTTGCTCATGCCCATGCGGCCTTTTTCTTCCATCATGAACTCGGCTCCGGCGAGTGCGCCGACGCTGCCGTGGCCGGTGCAATCCACGAAGAACTTGCCGACGAAGCGGGTTTCTTTGCCGGTCTTGGTGTCGAGGCCGATGACGGAGCGGATGTTCTTTTTGTCGGCGGTCATTTCGACGCCGTAAACGTGGGTGTTGAGGTGGAGGTCGATGGTTTTTTCGGCCTTGACGGTGTCTTCCTTGAGCTTGTCATTGAACTCTTGGGGGGTGGCGGCGGGGCTGTTGCTGGCGCGGTCGGCGAATTCTTCGACGATCTCGCCGAGGTGAGGGTAGAGGCCGCGACGGGTGCCGCCCATGGCCCAGACCTGGATTTCGCTGGAGCCGTTCCCACCGAGGACGGGGCGGTTTTGAACGAAGGCGACTTTCAGGCCCTGGCGTGCGCCGGAGATGGCGGCGCCCATGCCGGAGTAGCCGCCGCCGATGACGACGAGATCGTACTCGCTGGTCTCGGGGGCTTTGTCTGGGAGGCCGAGGAGCTGGCGGCGGAGTTTGTTGGTGGCGGTGAGGTCGGCGGGTGGGGTGAAGTCTTCGCCTTCTTTGCTGAGGATGAGGGCATCGACGCGGCCATCGAAGCCGGTGAGGTCGTGGAGGGCGAGGGTGGTGGCCTTGCCGGTGATTTTGACGGGGGCGGATTTTTCCCACTGCCAGTCTTTGCCGGTGGCGCCGAATTCGTGGTCGAGCTTTTTGCCGTTCACGCTGATTTCGAAGCGGCCGGGGGTGCCTTTGGCGTCCCAGGGGCCGACCCAGTTTTTGGTGCGGGCCCAGAGGGTGTAGGTGCCGGCGGGGAGTTCGACTTCGGTGGAGGCGTCTTTGACGGGCTTGCCCATGCCGTGGGCCATGAGGTAGGGGGAGCCCATGGCATCGATGAACTGTGTGTCGAGCACCCAGCCACCGGGGGTGGAGAAGGATTCGGCTTCGATCCAGAGCGGCTGGGCGCTGGCGGAGCCGAGGGTGAGGAGGGTGGCGAGGAGGACGGATTTCATGGTTGGGGGTGGTTTTAACGAGAACCCGGGAGGAAAGCAATCATGGGTTGTTTGTTACGGTAACAGGAGGGCGGGGAATTTATGATTTACGATTTGTGATTTTGGAGAGGTGGCGTGGTGGGTGAGAGCGGGCCGGATGGACAGGATTAACAGGATGGTAGGATTAACAGAATTAACTGGGGCTGGGATCGAGCTGAGTGGGGAATGTGGCTGAAAATGAAAACGCGGTGCTTCTGGGGGGAAGCACCGCGTGTGGAGGGGTTTGTGGATGGACGGGCGTTGGGCGGTGTGGAGCGCTGGTGGTCGGGTGGGCTGTCGCCACACACGACCTACGACGGGTGGGCGTGGGGGACACGGGCAGGATTGCCCGTGCTACTTTTTACTCGGATTTGAGGGAGGCCATGTCGATGGAGAAGCGGTATTTGACGTCGCTTTTGAGGAGGCGCTCGTAGGCTTCGTTGATTTTTTGGATGGGGATGATTTCGACGTCGGAGGTGATGTTGTTTTGGCCGCAGAAGTCGAGCATTTCCTGGGTTTCGGCGATGCCGCCGATGAGGGATCCGGCGAGGCGCTTGCGACCGAAGAGGAGGCCGAAGGCGGAGACTGGGAGGGGCTTGTCCGGAGCGCCGACGAGGGTGAGGGTGCCGTCGATTTTGAGGAGGTTGAGGTAGGCGTTGATGTCGTGATCGGCGGAGACGGTGTCGAGGATAAAGTCGAAGCTGCCGGCGTGCTTTTGCATGTCGCTGGCGTCGGTGGAGATGATGACTTCATCGGCACCGAGGGCGAGGGCGGAGTCCTTCTTTTTGGGCGAGGTGCTGAGCACGGCGGTGTGGGCACCGAAGGCGTGGGAGAACTTCACGCCCATGTGGCCAAGACCGCCGAGACCGATGACGCCGACTTTTTTGCCTTTGAGATCGCCCCAGCGGCGCATGGGTGAGTAGGTGGTGATGCCGGCGCAGAGCAAGGGGGCGACTCCGGCGAGGCTCAGGTTTCCGGGGACGCTGAGGACGAAGTGCTCATCCACAACGATGCTGCTGGAGTAGCCGCCGTAGGTGACGGGGGCGGTGCCGTGTTTGTCGGGCGAATTGTAGGTGAAGGTGGAATGCGGGCAGAACTGCTCAAGATTGGCCTGGCACTGGGGGC
Source organism: Prosthecobacter sp. (assembly GCF_049294395.1). Taxonomy (GTDB): domain Bacteria; phylum Verrucomicrobiota; class Verrucomicrobiia; order Verrucomicrobiales; family Verrucomicrobiaceae; genus Prosthecobacter. The sequence goes on along the minus strand of NZ_JBAQCR010000247.1, from coordinate 12,023 downwards.
AGGTTTGATCGGAGTCGACGAGGCAGCCGACGCCGACGATGTCGCCGCGTTTGTGCTTCTTCACGGCGGAGCCGACCTGGGTGACACGTCCGACGATTTCATGACCGGGGACGCAGGGATAGGTGGTGGGCATGGCGCTCCACTCATTGCGGACCTGATGAAGGTCCGAGTGGCAGACGCCGCAGAAGAGGATTTCGATTTCGACATCGCGATCGGTGGGATCGCGGCGCGGGATCTGGAGGGATGCGAGGGGTGAGGTGGCGCTGGAGGCGGCGTAGGATTTGGCGGTGGGCATGGTGGGAGGGAGGTTAGGAGTTGGGTTGAATGGATTGGTATTGCTCGTCGGTGACGTGTTCGAGCCAGTCGACGACTTTGCCGTCGAGGCTTTCCTGGATGGCGATGTGTGTCATGGCGGTGGTGGGGGAGGCGCCGTGCCAGTGCTTTTCGCCGGGCGGGAACCAGACGACATCCCCGGGACGGATTTCTGCGATGGGTCCGCCGAGGCGCTGCACGCGGCCGCAGCCTGCGGTGACGATCAAGGTCTGCCCGAGCGGATGGGTGTGCCATGCGGTGCGGGCGCCGGGCTCGAAGGTAACGGTGGCGCCAGCGGCGCGTGCGGGTGAAGATGGCTGGAAAAGTGGATCGATGCGCACTGTGCCAGTGAACCAATCGGCGGGGCCTTTGCCGGAGGGTTGTGAGCCGTTTCGTTGGATGTTCATGGCGGGATTGCGGGGTGTTACGTTTGGGGGGAGCTCGGCGGCTGGGCCATTGTGCGAGTTTTGTATTGAAGAGATGTGAGGCCGCGACTGCAACACCGACATTGGATTCAATGGGTGAGCTTGTGTAGGATGCGGGATGGCACGCGCTTCTTTGAACGACATCGCCCTTAAGCTCGGCATTTCCAAGATGACGGTCTCGCGCGCGTTGCGTGGGGGGAAGCATGTGGAGGCGGCCTTGAGGGAGAGGATTGTACAAACGGCGGAGGAGATCGGCTACCGGCCTGATCCTGAGATCGCGAAGCTGATGACACACATGCGGCGCACGCGGCGTGTGGCCGCGCCGCTGACGCTGGCTTTTGTGTGGGCGGAGAGGAGTTCGCAGGAGATCGAGCGTTCGTCGTGGTCGCAGCAACTGGTGCTGGGGGCGCACCGGCAGGCGACGAAGCTGGGCTTTCAGCTGGAGGAATTTCATCTGGCTGCGCGAGGGATGACGGCGCGGCGGCTTTCTGATATTTTGGAGGCGCGAGGGATTCCGGGGTTCATTCTTTCGCCGCTGGTGTCGCGCAGCCGAGGGCATGTGTCGATGGCGTGGGAGAAGTTCAGCAGTGTGGTGATCGGCTTGGGGTATGCGAGGCCGCAGCTGCACCGGGTGCATCACCACCACTATCTGGGCATGATGACGGCGCTGCGGATGCTGAAGAAGCAGCGGTACAAGCGCATTGGCTTTTACTGCGGCAGCACGATCAATGAGCGGATGTTTCGAGCGTGGTCGGCGAGTTTTCTGGCGCATCACCCGCTGGCGAAGCCGGGAGAGCTGCTGGCGCTGCGCAAATCGATGAGCCGTAGTGATTTCCTGCAGTGGGTGCGCACGGCGAAGCCGGATGTGGTGATCGATGGAGGCCATCTGGTGAAAGACTGGCTGGCCACCCTGCCCTCCTTGCGCAGGCCGGATCATGTCTCACTGGGCTGGCGGGCGGACATGGCGGAGGTGGCGGGGATCGACCAGCAGGCGGATGTCCTCGGTGCGGCGGCGGTGGATCTGCTGGTAACGCAGTACCAGCAGAATGAGCGGGGCATCCCCGAGGCGCCGAGGATTGTGATGACGGAGGGCGTGTGGCGTGGGGCGAGGATGGGTTTTAACGATTGATTCTTAACTTTTTATCTTATTTCTCCTCTTGTTTTATTTATAGCCATGTAGCGCTTATCGTTCCTATTGAACGCTAACACTGGTGTCGGGGGTGGGGGTTAAAACCCCTTGAGGAGGGTATATGAATAGCCCGGGTTCTGTGGCTTCGTATGGCCAAGAATGGAATTACTGCATATCGCTTCCCGGAAATCCCTCATTTATGCTGGCTTGGCGGCCAGCCTCCTGTTAAGCGGCTGCCATCACAAGGAGGCTGAGCATGAGGAGAAGGAGGCGGAGGCTCAGATGATCCTGACCAACCCCATCAAGAGGGATACGCTGGTCACGCGAGAATATGTGTGCCAGATTCGTTCCTGCCGCAACATTGAGCTCCGTGCGGTGGAGCGTGGCTATTTGCAATCGGTCTTTGTGAAGGAGGGCCAGCTCGTCAAGGAGGGCGAACCGATGTTCAAGATCCTGCCGCTGGTGTATCAGGCAGAACTGACCAGCGCCGAGGCCGAGGCCCAGGTGGCCAAAGTGGAGTATGAAAACACCAAGCGATTGACGGACAGCAAGGTGGTGTCTGACAAGGAGCTGGCCATTTCCAAGGCCAAATGGGAACAAAAAGTGGCGGTGGTGAACCTTGCGCAGGCGCACCTCGGCTTCACCAACATCAATGCGCCTTTTCCGGGGCTGATGGACCGCCTGCACCTGCGGAATGGCAGCCTGGTGGATGAGGGTGATCTGCTGACGACGCTGTCTGACAACAGCGAGATGTGGGTCTATTTCAACGTCCCTGAGGCAGAGTATCTGGATTACATGTCTGAAGAGCAGCCGGACGAGAGAAAGAAGGTCGAACTGGTGATGGCCAACGGCAAGACGTTCAACCAGCCGGGCAGAGTCAACGTGATCGAGGCGGAGTTTAACAATCAAACCGGCACCATTCCATTCCGTGCGGATTTTCCGAATCCGGACCGCCTTCTCAGGCACGGCGAGACGGGCAACATTCGCATGAACAAAATGGTCAAGGGTGCGCTGCTGGTGCCCCAAAAAGCAACGTTTGAGATTTTGGACCATCACTATGTGTTCATCGTGGGAGCGGATGATGTGCTGGTTCAACAGCGCATCCATATCAGCGAGGAGCTGGAGGATGTCTTCATCGTCAGCGAAGGTTTGACCGAGAAGGACAGGATTGTTCTCGAAGGAATGCGGCAGGCCAAGAGCGGAGAGAAAGCAGACTATGTTTTCAAGAAGCCCGAAGAGGCTTTCAAAGACATGAAACTGCATGCTGAATAATTATAGGATTTGACCCATGTTTACGAAGATTCTGCGCCGGCCAGCCCTGGCCATTGTTATCTCACTGATCATCCTGTTCCTGGGGGGGCTTTCGATGATCACCCTGCCGATCTCCCAGTTCCCAGATGTGGCGCCGGTGTCGGTCATGGTCACCCTGGACTACCCGGGAGCGAGCGCGAAAGTTCTGGAAGAGTCGTGTTTGATTCCACTGGAGCGCTCGATCAACGGGGTGCCCAACATGAAGTACATGACCTCGGACGCAACGAGTGCGGGTGAGGCAACCATTCAGGTGATCTTCCACATGGGGACCGATCCGAACCAGGCGACCGTGAACGTGATGAACCGCGTGAACCAGGTGATGAGCCGTCTCCCTCCGCTGGTGCAGCGCGAAGGCGTGATCGTGAACAACCTGACGCCGAACATGCTGATGTACGTGAACCTTTTCAGCACGGACAAGAATGCGGACATGCAGTTCCTGTTCAACTACGGCTACATCTATCTCATCCCCGAACTGAGCCGTATTCGCGGTGTAGGTCTGGCCAAGATCCTGGGCACGCGACAGTACGCCATGCGCATCTGGCTGAAGCCGGACCGCATGCGAGCCTACAACGTCTCGACGGAATCGGTGATGCATTCACTTTCGGAGCAGAGCTTGATCGGATCGCCAGGGCGAATCGGGCGAGCGGACAGCAAGACGTCCCAGTCGCTGGAGTACGTGCTCACTTATGTGGGCCGATACAACACCGTCGAGCAGTATGAGAACGTCATCCTGCGAGCCACGGAAGACGGTGAACTGCTGCGCCTGAAGGACGTGGCGTCCGTGGAACTGGGCAGTGAGTTCTACGATCTGTATTCCGACCTCGACGGACTGCCCTCTGCGGCCATCGTGATCAAGCAGAGCTTCGGGAGCAACGCGAACGAAGTCATCAAGGAGATCAAGGAGAAGCTGGTGGAGATCAAGGAGAAGACGTTTCCGTCAGGGATGGACTACAAGATCAGCTACGATGTGGCCAACTTCCTTGATGCCTCGATTGAGAAGGTGCTGCACACGCTGATCGAGGCCTTCATTCTGGTGGCGCTCGTGGTGTTTGTGTTCCTCGGGGACTGGCGCTCAACGCTCATTCCGACGCTGGCGGTGCCGGTCTCGCTGATCGGCGCCTTCTTCCTGATGCAGATGTTTGGAGTGACGATCAACCTCATCACGCTCTTCGCGCTGGTGCTGGCGATCGGCATCGTGGTGGACGACCCCATCGTGGTGGTGGAGGCCGTGCATGCGAAAATGCATGGCACGAGCATCTCCCCCTACAAGGCGACGCAGATGGTGCTGCATGAAATTGCGGGTGCGGTTATCGCCATCACGCTGGTGATGACCGCAGTGTTCGTGCCAGTGACGTTCATGACCGGTCCGGTGGGGGTCTTTTACCGGCAGTTCTCGATCACCATGGCGGTGGCCATCGTGCTCTCCGGCGTCATGGCGCTGACGCTGACGCCCGTGCTGTGCGCGATGATTTTGAAAAAGTCCGAGCATGGCCACGACCACGAGCCCGGCCACAAGCGCAAATGGCGGGGGCCGATTGCATTGCTGCTGGCGGCCTTCAATCATGTGTTTGACAAGGTGACGGACATTTACGTCGCCATTCTCAGAAGGATCGTGCACCGGCGACTGATAACGTTCACGGTGCTGGGGCTGGCCGGTGCGGCGATTTATTTCATCAACGAAAAGCTGCCCGCAGGCTTCATTCCTGCGGAGGACCAGGGAATGATCTACGCGATTCTGCAAACGCCTCCAGGCTCGACCCTGGAACGCACCTCTGCGAAGTCCACCGAGCTGCAGCAGCTGGCCAAGACCATTGAAGGGGTTGACTCCGTGTCATCGCTGGCGGGCTACGAAGTGCTGACGGAGGGCCGCGGATCGAACGCCGGCACGTGTCTGATCAATCTGAAGAACTGGGAGGAGCGGAAACTGACCGCACCTCAGATCATCGCGGAACTGGAAGAAAAGTGCAAAGCCATATCAGGAGTCACGATCGAGTTCTACGAGCCTCCGGCGGTTCCCGGCTACGGTGCTGCGGGTGGTTTCTCGCTCCGACTGCTGGACAAAACCAACACGGGCGACTACGACAAGCTGCAGGTGGTGAACGATGAGTTCATGACGGCGCTCGGGAAGCGCAAAGAGCTCCGCGGTCTCTTCACGTTCTTCAGCGCCAACTATCCCCAGATCGAGCTCGTGATTGACAACAAAGTGGCGATGCAAAAGGGGGTCTCGATTGGGAAGGCGATGGACAACCTCTCTGTCATGATCGGCAGCACGTACGAACAGGGCTTCATCAAGTTTGGCCAGTTCTTCAAGCTGTATGTGCAGGCACATCCGGACTACCGGAAACTGCCGAAGGATCTCAAGGACATGTACGTCGCCAATGAAAAGGGCGAGATGGTGCCGTATTCGGCATTCATGAGTCTTAAGCCGAAGCTGGGCTTGAATGAAATCACCCGTTACAACGCCTACCCTGCCCCGTCCATCCAGGGTGCGCCGGCCGTGGGTTTCAGCAGCGGTGATGCCATCAAAGCGATTCAAGACGTGGCGAAGAAGACCCTGCCGCGAGGCTTTGACATCGGCTGGGCCGGTCTCTCGTTTGACGAGGTGGGACGAGGCAATGAGGCGATGTATATTTTCATCGTGGTGCTGCTGTTCGTTTACATGGTGCTTGTGGGACAGTACGAAAGCTTCACTCTGCCGCTGGCGGTGATCCTGTCCCTGCCCATCGGGGTCATGGGGTCCTTTGCGCTGCTGAAAGCGATGGGTCTGGACAACGACATCTATGCGCAGGTGGGCATCATCATGCTGGTGGGCCTGCTGGGCAAGAACGCCATTCTGATTGTCGAGTTCGCCTCTCAACGGCATCAGGAAGGGCTCTCCATCCTTGAGTCGGCCATTGCAGGCGCCAAGGTACGTTTCCGTCCGATTTTGATGACCTCTTTCGCCTTCATTGCGGGGATGATTCCGCTGCTCAGGGCGCATGGTGCCGGTGCGATCGCCAACAAGACGATTGGTGCCTCGGCGGCTGGCGGGATGTTTTTAGGGACGGTTATCGGCCTGCTTGTCGTCCCAGGACTTTATTATATCTTCGGCACAATCGCAGCCCGTGGAAAACTTCTCCCAGATGAAGACGATACACCGCTGAGCGAACTCGGAGAGTACGGCCATCATGAACATGCAAAACCTGAAGAACAAGCTCCTAGCATTTAATTTCGTTTGTCTAATCGTCCTGGTGCAGGGGTGCTCTTCCGTGCTCCGCCGCGACCCTTTGCCATCGAGTGATCCGCCGCTGCCAGCCAACTTTCCGGACACGGCTGGAACGAAGAGTTCTGCGGTGATCGGATGGAAGGAGTATTTCAAGGATCCAAACCTGACATCCCTCATCAGCATCGCGCTGAGCAACAACCAGGAATTGAACATCCTGCTGCAGGAGATTGAGGCATCGAAGGCCGAAGTGCGTGCGCGCAAAGGCGCCATTCTCCCGTTTGTGACCGCAGGCACGACCGCCGGGCTGGACAAAGTGGGCAGGCATACGGCCGCCGGAGCCGTGGAAGACAATACCGCCAACGAAATTGCAGCGGGCGTCCCTCTTCCCAAGAACATGCCTAACTTCGGCTTCTCCGCCGACTTTGACTGGGAAGTGGACATCTGGAGGAAGCTGCGCAACGAGCGTGATGCCGCGATCCTGCGCTACCTGGGCACCCAGGAAGGGCGGAACTTCATGATCACGAACATCGTCTCCGAGATCGCCCAGACCTACTATGAGCTGGTAGCGTTTGACAACCAGCTGACGACCCTGAAGCGGATGATTGAGATTCAAAAGAATGCGCTCGAGACGGTGAGGCTGCAGAAAGCGAACGCCCGGGTGACGGAGCTTGCCGTGCGCCGATTTGAAGCGGAAGTGCTCAAGAACCAAAGCCATCAGTTCCAAGTTCAGCAGCAGATCACGGTGGCTGAAAACAAGCTCAACTATCTGGTGGGTCGCTACCCCCAGCACGTGAAGCGGAGGTCGGAGGGCTTCGAGCAACTGATGCTTGGCCGCATCAACACGGGGCTGCCGGTCGAACTGCTGCGGAACCGTCCGGACGTGCGGCGGGCGGAGCTGGAACTGGCGGCAACCGGGCTGGATGTGAAGGCTGCGGCGGCGAGATTCTACCCTTCCCTCAGCCTTAAAGGAGCCCTGGGATTGCAGTCCTTCTCGCTGGAGTCCGCGTTCACCACCCCGGCTTCGCTGGTTTATGGTATTGCCGGCAACGTGATGGCACCGTTGATCAACCGGAGTGCGATCAAGGCAGCGTTCCTCGGTGCGAGCGCGCGTCAGATCGCGGCGATCTACACCTACCAGCAGACGGTGCTGAAAGCCTACGTCGAGACGGTGAACCAACTCGCGCAGATCAAAAACTACGGCCGCAGCTACGATCTCAAGGCCCAGCAGGTGGCGGCTCTGAACGACTCCATCAACATCGCCGGCCAGCTCTTCTTCAACGCCCGTGCGGAATACACGGAAGTGCTGCTGACCCAGCGTGATGCGCTTGAGTCCAAGATTGATCTGATCGAGCTGAAGCAGGAGCAGCTGAATGCGTTTGTGAAAGCCTACAAGGCTCTGGGCGGCGGTTACAACCGCGCGGCCGGCGGCTCTGGCAACTCCACCCAAATGGCGGTGCCTAAAGTGGTGGGGGAATTGAGAGGCGGCAACTAGGCTGACGCTGTTTGATCCGCGTTTCGTTAAGCAGCGTGCATCTATTGTACCTTACACAATATAAGACTGACAAGAAGAGCATTCCTTGTGGAAGTGGACTCGGCACCTGAATGCGGCAAACTTGCGGCGGAGCTCATTGCAGACGCTGCTGGCAGGCTTGAAGTGTGGCGGAGTGCTGGGTTTGCTTCCCGGTTCTGATGCCAGGACCCAGGGGAGCACTCGCCAAAGCTCGGCACCCCTGGGCTGTATGACGGAAGGCCGTTGGCCTTCAAGGCAAGGATGTCTGTCTATTGTGCAAGTCTCAATAGGGCGATAGCAGAAATTCGTTTTCCACCTGGAAGCCCACAAAGCTGATTCCTTCCGAGGGCATGGGTTCTGGCGGCGGCGGACTGGGGACAGTCCGCCCCTACCTGCGCCGATGGCCCAGCGCTCCGCGCTTCCGCACTGCTCACATAAAACGCAAAGGCTCTTGTTTTGCCAGACAGGATGGCTTTGGTCGTGGCCCACCATGAAACCACGTCTTCTTCTTGCCGCACTCGCCCTGGCCGTCTCGATTCCTGCTTTCGCTGATGACTTTGTGTCACTCTTTGACGGTAAAACGCTGACGGGCTGGAAGAACCCCTATGAGTGGGGGCAGATCGACATTGTGGACGGGGAGATTCATCTCACGGGGGAGAAGAAGTTCTTTGTGGTGACGGAGAAGACGTACGGTGACTTCATCTTTGAAGGCGACATTCTGCTGCCTCCAGGCCAGGCGAACAGCGGCTTCATGTTCCGGGCGCATGTGGAAAAGAACAAGGTCTTTGGTTATCAGGCGGAAGTGGACGGGGATGCGAACCGCAAGTGGAGCGGCGGCTTGTATGATGAAGGGCGGCGCATGTGGTTTGCGAGTCCGATCAAGGGCAACAAGGAGAGCGAAGCGGCCTTCCGCGCTCGGGCGGGCGATGCCTTCAAGCGCAATGACTGGAACAACTACCGGATTGAATGCCGTGGGAAGAGCCTGAAGATTTTCGTGAACGGGGTGCTGACCACGGATGTGGTGGATGACATGGATGCGAGCGGGGTGATCGCCATTCAGCATCATGGGGAGAAGGGGCAGACGTATAAGTTTCGGAATTTGAAGATACAGGAGCTGAAGTAGGGGGCGGTTTGGAAGTGGCTGAGCCGTTCGATTTAGCCGCAAAGGGGCAGAGATGCAGAGGGAGCAGAGAATGAATCCCATCTCTGCCGTGTTTGCCTCTTTGCCTTTCTAATGTGAACCTAAGACCGCATGCGTGCTCAATCGGAATTGAGTTTTGGGAACTGCTCTACTCTATTAAACCTTGCTCAGTAGATTGACAAGAAAAGCGTCAATGGTGGAAGGTGGGCGCATTGCCTGCACGCGGCATACTCGCGGCGGGGCGCATTGAAGACGCTGCTGGCAGGTTTGAAGTGTGGCGGAGTGCTGGGTTTGCTTCCCGAGTTGTGCGGACAAACCCAGGGGAGCGCTCGCTAAAGCTCGGCACCCCTGGGCTGAAAGACGGAAGGCCGTTGGCCTTCAAGACCAGGATGGAAGTCTATCGCGCAAGTCTCAGTAAGTGTGTGGTGGGGGGAATCGGCAGGTTCCTTGTTCCGCAGGAACAAGGCTACTTTGCTTCGCCGGGGCGGAGGCTGGCATCATGGCCCAACCATGGCGATGGCGAGCTAGAGGCCCATCATCGCGTCCAGCACGAGGCGGCAAAGCTCGGAGACGGTTTTGCCATCGGTGTAGTGATTGACCATGAGGGCGTAGCAGTATTCCTCGCCGGATTTGGTTTTGGCGTAGCCGGTGTAGGAGCGGATGCCGGACATGGCACCGATCTTCCAGGTGAGGCCGTTTTCGGAGAGGAGCGATGCTTTGTATGCGATCCCCTGCGGGCCGGTGCCTGCGAGGAACTGGAGGCGGGCGAGATCGAGAGGACGAATGAAGTCGGCGCGGGAGAGGCCGCTGCCGTCTTCCATGCGGAGGCCGGCGAATTCGAGGCCGCGGGTTTTCCAGTGTTCGCGGATCACTTCAGCGGATGGTTTGCCTGCCTTCAGGCCGAGCATGCGGAAGACGCATTCTGTTTCCTGGTTGTCGGAGACTTTGTGGATGCTTTTGATGATGTCGAGCAGCGGCGGGGAGTCGTGTTTGAGCAGCGAATGAATGGGGGAGGCCGGGGCTATGCTGGTGGCGCCTTCACTGCCACTGCTTTTGGCAGGGCCATTGCCACTGCCACTTTTTTTGGCGGGGCTAGCGCCGGTGCCTGGGCTGCCCACCTGGATGCCGGCGTCCTGAAGTGCGGCGCGGAAATGGTGAGCGGCAAAACGGGCGGGATCTGGCACGGCACCGCGGGCTTGAAATTTTGCGGCTCCCAGAGGGACGGTGCCGCGCAGGTAGATGGCGGTGGTGTTTTCGCCCCCGTGAATCATGACGCCATCGCCCGAATCGGCAGGGCCTGTGGTCACTTCATTCTTCCAGATGGCGCCGGGGACTTCGAGATTGATGCCGAGCAGTTGGGCGGGAGAACCCACCTCGGGCCCTGCCTGAAACATCAGGATGTAGCGGTTGTGGTTGAGGTTCAGCCCGGCGACGCCGCTGCCGTAACCGTTGCCGATGTCGCCCCAATTCCAGAAGTCGCCGTAGAGGCTGCCGCTGAAGAAGCTGGCATCGACACGAATGGTGCCGGTGATTCGAACGAGGCCGCGCTGTTTGAGATCGGCGGCCCAGGCTTTCAAATCGTCGAGCTTCAGCATGGGATCGCCCCCGCCGATGATGACGAGATCACCTTTGATGACACCCTCCTGGATGGGTGCGGTGGATTTGAGTTCGGTGGTGAAATGGAAGTCCGGCCCGAGGACTTCCAGAGCGGTGGCAGTGGTGAGGGTTTTGAAACTGGAGGCGGGAATGAGGGCCGTGCCGGCGTTTTCATCCATGGTGACCGCGCCTTTGCTGTCGATGAGGCAGAAGCCGATGGAGGTGCCGGTGAGAACGGGATTGGCACGGGCCTCCTGCAGCACCTTTGCGACGGCATTGAGAGGAGCGGGAGGGGCTTCCTGGGGCGGAATTTTTTCTGTGGGTGTGGTGACGGGGACCGGAACGGAAGGGACGATGGCAGGAGGCTCCACGCGAGCAGGCAGGGGGGCGGAAGTCACTGAAGGTGCTGCGGGAGAGCCGGCATCGCGCCGCAGGAGGAGCGAAGCCGCCAGCGCCGAGGCGAGCAGGAGGATGACGATGTTTTTTAACATGGGCTGAGTGTAACCTGAAACGCGGCAGCGCCAAGCGGGGTGCTGGGAAATGGAGGATGGGAAAGCGGCGGACAGTTTGTCCCCACTGTTCTTTGCTTGCCTGCCCCACTTATGGGACTCACCTTGCCCCTATGATAGAACTGGCCCCTGAAAAATGGACGATGCAGGGAGTCCTGTGGGGGTTTTTTGTTTTCGGAGGGCTGATTGCAGGTGCCGGGCTGATCTGGACCGTCAGCACGGCAAGGTTTCTTTACGGCTCTGAAAAAACCACGGGCGTGATTGTGGATGTGGTCGGCATTCTGAGCACGCGGAGCCCGAGTGAACCGCCGCAGGCGAAGCAGGTGATCAGCTATTACCCGGTGGTGGAGTTTCGTGATGCGCGGGGAAGTGCGCACAAGGCACAATCATCGCGGGCGGCGCGGTCAGATCATTTTAAGCGTGGTGATGAGGTCGGCGTTTTCTACGATGCCCAAGATCCCGCACAGATGTTCATCGAAAACACGTGGATACTGTGGTTTTCCCCAGGAGTGATTTTGGCAGGAGGGCTGATCTGGATGATCGCTGTGGGTGGCATGATGATGTTGAGCAAACGATTTGAGGTGGGCTTTGCCCAAGACAAAGCCCGGTTTTACAGCCAGGTGGCAGCCTCAGACCCAGCGAAACCCGACAACGATTCCTCCCACCCATGAAACCTGAAAAAGTGAAGTTTATGCTGATGGCCGCCGACATGAAGCGGGCGGTGACGTTTTACCGCGATGTGATCGGCCTGGAGGAGATCTTTGTGAGTGATTTCTGGACGGAGCTGCGGTTTGGGGATGCGATCATCGCGCTGCATGGAGGGCATGATGGCTCGCGGAATCCGACGGGGCTGAGCTTTCAGTATGAGGACGTGCTGGTGATGGC
>NZ_JBAQCR010000246.1:0-4619 GCF_049294395.1 Prosthecobacter sp. | reverse complement strand
TGCCTGCGGTGGTGATGAGGGGTTGGTGGTCAGAGGTCAGCTTCTCAGCTGAGGCGTAGAGAATGAGGGAGGATGATTCGAGAGAGGGCATGAGGGATGGTGGGTTGGGGTTGTTTACCAGCGGGGCGGCTCGCAGCCGAAGACGGCGCAGGTGATGGCGTAGCCGATGGCCAGGACTGCATGAGCACCGAAGATCCCGGTGATGCAGAAGAGGAAGAAGGGCTGGGTGTAGCCGTCGTCACGATAGGCCTCGCCAAGCTGGCGCTCCTGGATGCGGCGATGGCGGCGGATGAGCTGCTCATTGCGCCCGGGTGTGGTGGGCTTCTTGAGCTGGGCCAGCAGGCAGGCGAGAACGATCAGGCCGATCATGCCGAGCACGGTTTCTGCGACGGATGGGATGTAGGTGCTCATGGCGCTTCCTCCGTGGTGGTATTGTTGACTGAGAGCCGATCAGCGAGCCAGCAGGCGGCGGCAGTGAGGCAGCACTGGACGGAGAGGGAGGCCAGGCAGCACGCGGCAGTGAGTAGCGGGCTGTTGGTGGCATAGGCCACGCAGATGCCAGCAGCGCAGCTGAGCAGTGTGGCCAGCAGAGCGAAGTTGAAGCAGGCACTGAGCAGCGGGCGTTTGCAGCGATACGCTGCGGCGGGTGGGGCGTAGGGGTTCATGATCAAGCGTTCCCTCCGGTTGGCATGGATGCTGGCTTCACGATGAACGTGCTGCTCTGATTGGCTGCGGCGGCGAGCACCTCGCGGTGGCTGATGGGAGCCACGTGGATTCCGCGTGCGATCTGCGCGTGTGCGAGATCTCGCAGATTCAGAGTCATGGTGCGTACGGCAAAGGCCGCGCTTGGGTTGCTGCTGTGCTGTGGGTGGTCTGTTGTCATGGGCTTGGGTGTGCTGTGGTTTCGTGGGGGAAAGTTTCAGGCGGAGCGGGGGCGAAGAGATCCATCTGGCGCGGATCATTGAGCTGCGCGGCGTTGAGCGTGGCTTTGCCGCGTCCCTTCATGGGGATGACATTGGCCGGCAGTGGTGCGGTGTTAGACTCGCCACCGGAGGCGATGTACTGCGCAAAGCTTTTCCAGCCGGGCAGCTCCTGCTCAATGGCCTGCATCAGGGCTTCACGCGGGCCGTGGGTGCTGCGGATGATGAAGCTGAGCAGCGCGGCCTTGGTGATGCTCCAGCGCATCTTGTGGCCGATGCCCTGCTTGTTCACGCCGCCGTTGGCGTTCACGGGGGCGTTGCATTCGATCTGCTTGTTGCGGCAGAGGCGCAGCACGGTGCGTGTGCTGTAAGGAGCGCCAAGGATGTCTGCCACCTGAGCGCAGGTCATCTCTGCCGTGGCTTCACGGGCAAAGCGGCGGACGCGTGGGTCCAGGGCTTCAGGGGGCGGGGTGCTCATAAGAGGGGCGGCGGTGGTTTGCAGTGGCGGCGTGGGTTTGAAGGAGCTGCGCTGGTGGGTGTCTATCCCACCAGCGCGGCGGGCTTAGCGTCTGCGGAACAGCCAGCGCTTGATCAGGCTGAACACAGGCAGGTCCATGGGGACGGCGGTGCGTGGGTTGAGCGGCAGCGCGAGGTGCACGGCATCCGTGGTGGCGACGACTTGCGGTGCCAGATCTGGCAGCGTGTTGTCGCGCACCCGGGAGGTGTTGCGGTGCTCCTGCAGCTGCACGCGGCGCTCCATCGCTTCGCGCTTCAGCCGGGCTTCTGCTTCCAGCCAGGCTTGGGAGGCCTGAGTGTGGAGCATCTGCCGTGCGGCGGCGTTTTCCTGCCTGGCCTGGGCGGCTTCAGCTTCGAGCTGCTGCACGCGGGCCTTCAGTTGATCCCGTTCACTGTCATCACGGAGGAAGACAGTGGCGGGCTTCATGGTGCTCAGGGCGGATGAGGCCCGTTGCAGGTTCACGCGGGTCACGGCCTGCGGTGGCAGGCTGAGGCGGCGTTTGAGGGTCAGGGGCTGGGCTTGCATGGGTGTGTTGTGCTTGGGGTGGGGAGATGCCGGGCTACCGGCAATGCGGAGATTCAAGCGGCCTGCTGCAGGCGGGTGCGCACGCGCCTGGCGAGTGCTCCGGGGAGATCGTGCAGATCCACCTGCAGGAAGCGTGCGGCCATGCGGCGCTGGGCGGGTGTGGCCAGAGACTCTTCAATGCGGGCCTCGGCTTCGGAGGTGCAGAGATCCACGCGGTTGATCAGCAGCGGGCGGGGTGCTTTGACTTCGCACTGGCCGTCGCAGTTGATATCGCCGCAGGCATCCTTGGCAGCGGCTTCCAGCACCGTGGGTGCTTCGACCAGGACGCGCAGCGCATCGGCGCATTGCTTGAGCGTGTCCCGCTGCGTGCGCATCAGGGCGGCGCTGTCCAGCATGCCGTTGTTGCGGCGGGTCTCAGCCTGGGTGGTGAGTTCAGCGATCTGGCGGTCCCAGTCAGCGAGGAGTTCGGCGGCGTTCATTTACGCTGCCCTCCCTTTAGGTTTCACTACAGCGGCTTCAGGCCACTGGAGCTTGTTCTTCTTGAGCCAGGTGGCGTATTTCTCAACGAGGCTATGGCTGGTGCGTTCGCCGGTGAGGACGCGGAAAAGGTGTGAGGGATCTTTGCCGATTTCGGCGCAGAAGACTACGGAGCCGGGAAACTTCGTAACACTCCCTGATGGTCTGCCTTTGCTAGGCTCTTTGCGTTTGCGTGCGTTATTAATTGCGGGCATATTGCGACTAATATCAACCGAACTAATATTCTGCAAGTGGAAAATAATACCCCCGCTGATTTTTCGAGCTATTTACGCACGCTTATGAGCGAGCGTAATATCACTCAGGTGATATTAGCGCAGACCGTGGGAGTGACCCAGGGAGCCGTGAGCGGCTGGCTCAACGGTGGAATTCCCAAAATGGACAAGCTGATCAAAATTGCAGAGACTCTGCAGGTGCCGCCTGAAGATCTGATGTTTCCTGGCCGCGCTCGGTCACCCGTTACTGATGGCGTGGCTATTGCTAAAATAGTGGGAGGGACACCCGAATTGCAGAGGGCAATCGTGAATGCTTCTGCTCAAGTCTTGAATGACAGAGTGCTCAGAGAAGATGTGACGCCATACGTGACTGGTGCACGTGCAACGCTGAAATCAGCACGTGAAGCCAAGGGTATAAGTCAGGCGGAGCTGGCTAAAGCGATCGGCTACAAAGATCCGAGCACCTACATCAACATTGAGGAGGGCCGCAGTCAGATGGGAGAGAAGATGATCAAGAAAGCGGCCAAGATCCTTGGCCTGGACGAATCAGACCTCATGAGTTCTGAACATCCCGTCGATCGAAACCCTGACAAAGGCACCTTTGGTGCGATCCCTGAAATCAATCTGCCGCCCGGCATGACGGCGAAGTACGTGCCTTTATTATCTCTAGCTCAATGCGGACCGAACATGACATGGACAGATGACGGCTACACGGGAGACGGTGTTTTAGCGATCGACTGCAAAGATCCCAAGGCCTTCGCGGTGAAGCTCAGCGGTGACAGCATGTCACCCAAATACGACCCGGGCGACACGGCGATCATCTATCCCTCGTTCACGCCACGCAATGGTGACCTGGTGCTGGCACGCCTGCATGATGAGTACGGCGGCGATGTGATGATCAAGCTCTACCAGTCCAGTGCTGACTCTGTCACTCTCAGCAGCTACAACCCCGTGTACCAACCCACCAGCTTTCCACGCGAGGCCTTTGCCATTCTCTATCCCGTCATTCAGATCACGAAGAAGCTCAGATAAACAATGCTCATGAAAACACTGCTGAAGATCCTATCTTTCATCATCGTCTCTGCCCCCATGGTGGAGGCCCAAACACAACTGAGGCAAGTCACACCTCAAGCCATTCAGACGCGTGGTGTTCCAGGGCGATATCGCATCCTAATCACGAGATCGTTGAAATCTTATGATGAAGTGCAGATCATGAGATTCACCAAAGTAACTATTAGCTTCACGCACCGGACCGGAATGGAGACGCTCGGACTGGATGATATGCCCATCGAAGTACAGCAGGCATGCAACTACGTGCCAGAAGTTTCAATCACTGCCAATGAGACACAAAAGACATCCTCAACCCCCGAACAGATTGAGAGCATCAGGCGCTCTGAGACTCGCAGGTATCTCCAGCTAATGGAAGAAGAGAACGGGGCTGTGATGTGTCATGCCTGGGGCATTGGGGGAAGCAGAGATCCTGAAGTGATAGCCCTGCGGAAAACTGGGAAGCAACTCACGGAATATAAGAACGAGTTTATTTATCCTCTTCATAAGACAGACCGATTTTCGCCTCAGCATGAAAATGCGGTGGTGGTAGGATTGAATTGGATTAACAAGAACGAATCGACGGTGGTGCTTTCCTTGTATCTGGTCAAAAAAGGTGGTGCGGCTGAGCCTTATGTCTATGCCACCAGTCTTACTGAGGCTGCCAAGTATTTGGCGGCGAAAAGTAAATAGCAGGCAGCTCACCAAAGATCCAAAAGGCCGCGCATCCCTGTGCGGCTTTTTTGTGCCTGTGAGGTGCTGACATCTGGTCGTCCTGGTCAGGTGCTGGAGTGGGTGGGGTGTGGCTGAATGGGGGTGCGCTTAGCCGTGCTTGTTCCTCGGGGGGAACCGGTGGTGCAC
>NZ_JBAQCR010000245.1:0-1708 GCF_049294395.1 Prosthecobacter sp. | reverse complement strand
CTCCAGCTTCTGGGAGAACACGAGGCCGTTCTAAAGATCGAAGACAACGGCTCGGGCCTCGGCAAACGCACTCACGAGCATCCAGGCATAGGTCTGCGCGTCATGGACTACCGTGCCAACCTTATCGACGGCAGCCTCACCATCAAATCCAAAGCCCGTGGCGGAGTCAGCGTCGTCTGCCGCTTTCCTTATGGCGGCGGTCAGGATTGATTGCCCCGCAGGTTTTGCGCAGCACACCCAACGTCCGGGACTCCACATGATCGCTGCGGTTTAAGCTCCGGCGATTTAGTCCGTGAGGTCACGCCCGCTCGCTCCGTAATGGTGGGATGGTCATCACCTCCCTCGACTTCGGCAAACCGGGCAAGCAGCAGGGCTTCCTGCAGGTTCCCTACTCCCACAACCTCGGCGGCTGGGCCAATGTGATGATCCCGATCACCACCGTCGCCCGAGGCAAAGGGCCCACCGTTCTCGTGCTCGGCGGCAATCATGGCGACGAATACCAGGGCCAGATCGCCGCCATGAAACTCGCGCGCGAGCTAACGCCTGAGAAGGTCACAGGGCGCATCATTCTGATCCCCTCGCTGAACCTGCCCGCCGCCCGTGCGGCCACGCGCCTGTCTCCGCTCGATGGCATGAACATGAACCGCGCCTTCCCCGGCGATGCCGAGGGGCCCGTCACCAGCCAGATCGCGCATTATCTGCGCACAGTGCTGTTCCCGCTCAGCGATGTCGTCATCGACATGCACTCAGGCGGTCGCAGCATGGAGTTCGTGCCCTGCTCGCACATGCACCTGGTGCCGGATCGTGAACAGCGCGCCAAGATGTTTGCCGCCATGCTCGCTTGGGGCACGGACTTCTGCTTCATCTACGCGGACATCGCGGGTACCGGCCTGCTGCCGGTGGAAGCGGAGAACCAAGGCAAGCTCGTCATCACCACCGAACTCGGCGGAGGCGAGTGCATTCCCGCCAGCGTTCATCGCATCACGCAGAACGGTTTGAAAAACGTGCTCATTCATGTCGGCGCGCTCAAAGGCCGTGTGCAGCCGCGCAAAGCACCGGCCATAATCACGCAGGCAACCAATCGTGAGGACTACATCCTAGCGCCGGAGTCCGGCATCTTTGAGATCACCGCCGATCTCGGTGCCAAGATCAAAAAAGGCCAGACCGTCGGCCACATCCATCATCTGGAGCGTCCTGATCGTGAACCAGAACCCATCATCGCCCAAAGCGCTGGTTACCTCATCACCATACGCGCCCCCTGCCTCACTCAGCAGGGGGATTGCGTGGCGGTGATCGCAAGACAAGTCAGCGAACGTGAAGTGCTGCGCGCATGAACTCATCCCCTGCGCGATCTCTTCCTCCGAAGGCTGCGACGAGTGCCATGACGCTCGTCGCCTTCATGTGGTTTGCGTATTTCCTGAACTACTGCGACCGCCAGGCCGTTTTCGCGATGTTTCCTTCGCTGAAGACCGGTCTCAGCATGAGCGATCAGCAACTCGGTCTGGTGGGCACCGTGTTTCTCTGGGTCTATGCCATAGGCTGCCCTGTCTCCGGCTATCTCGGCGATCGCTTCTCCAAACGCTTGCTCGTGGTGCTCAGCCTCGTGGTGTGGAGTCTCATCACCATCGGCACAGGACTCGTCTCCTCGGGTGCAACGCTGCTCGCCATGCGTGCCGCCATGGGCGTCTCCGAGTCGCTGTACATGTCG
>NZ_JBAQCR010000244.1:0-4728 GCF_049294395.1 Prosthecobacter sp. | reverse complement strand
TGCCTGCGGTGGTGATGAGGGGTTGGTGGTCAGAGGTCAGCTTCTCAGCTGAGGCGTAGAGAATGAGGGAGGATGATTCGAGAGAGGGCATGAGGGATGGTGGGTTGGGGTTGTTTACCAGCGGGGCTGCTCGCAGCCGAAGACGGCGCAGGTGATGGCCCAGCCGATGGCCAGGAGGGCATGAGCACCGAGAAGCCCGGTGATGCAGAAGAGGACAAAGGGCATCGTGTAGCCGTCGTCCCGGTAGGCCTCGCCAAGCTGGCGCTCCTGGATGCGGCGATGGTGGCGGATGAGCTGCTCATTGCGCCCGGGTGTGGTGGGCTTCTTGAGATGGGCGAGCAGGCAGGCGAGAATGATCAGGCCGATCATGCAGAGGATGGTTTCTGCGGTGGATGGGATGTAGGTGCTCATGATCAGACTTCCTCCTTGGGGTTGGTTGCGTTCTGCGGTTCGAAGCGATCACGCACCTGTTCTAGGGGCTGGTTCGTGAGAGTGGCGTAAGCCTCGGTGAGCAGATCAAAGGTCTGGGTGCCGTATCCGAGATACCAGCCGACGTGCGGATGATCGCGGATCTGGATGAGCACATGGCCGATGGCTTTCTTGCCCTGCTCTTCGGGCGGCATGCCCTGCATTTGTGGGTCAGCGTCGAACATCTTATGCGGCCTCCCCGGTTGAGGTTTGAGGGATGCGCACGCGGAAGGCGTGGGACTCAGCGGCGGCTTTGCGCAGCAGGGGTGCGTGGGGAGGTTCGATGTGCAGCGCGTGGGTCTCCTGATTCGCTTTGATGAAGGCGAGGCGCTGCAGGCCTTCGACGGTGCGCGTGAGCAGCTCGGGCGCATTGCGCGGGCGGCGTGCGGTGTTGGTGCTGTGCTGTGGGTGGTCTGTTGTCATGGGCTTGGGTGTGCTGTTGTTTCGTGGGGGAAAGATCAGGCGGAGCGGGGGGCGAAGAGATCCAGCTGGCGGGGATCATTGATCTGCGCGGTGTTGAGCGTGGCTTTGCCGCGTCCCTTCATGGGGATCACATTGTCTGGCAGCGGTGCGGTGGTGGCCTCGCCACCCCGGGCGATGTAGTACGCGAAGCTTTTCCAGCCGGGCAGCTCCTGATCAATGGCCTGCATCAGGGCTTCACGCGGGCCGTGGGTGCTGCGGATGATGAAGCTGAGCAGCGCGGCCTTGGTGATGCTCCAGCGCATCTTGAGACCCCTGCCTGCCTTGTTCGTGCGGCCATTGGCGTTCACGGGGGCGTTGCATTCGATCTGCTTGTTGTTGCAGAGGCGCAGCACGGTGCGTGTGCTGTAAGGAGCGCCGAGGATGTCTGCCACCTGAGCGCAGGTCATCTCTGCCGTGGCTTCACGGGCAAAGCGGCGGACGCGTGGGTCCAGGGCTTCAGGGGGCGGGGTGTTCATGGGCGAGTGGGCGGTGCGGTCGATGGGTTTGCAGGGGATGTGCAGAGGCGGTGCAAGCGGCGCTGGTGGGTGTCTATCCCACTGGCGCGGCGGGCTTAGCGTCTGCGGAAGAGCCAGTTCTTGAGCAGGGTCAGGACTGGCAGGTCCATGGGGACGGCGGTGCGTGGGTTGAGCGGCAGCGCGAGGTGCACGGCATCCGTGGTGGCGATGACTTGCGGTGCCAGATCTGGCAGCGTGTTGTCGCGCACGCGGGAGGTGTTGCGGTGCTCCTGCAGCTGCACGCGGCGCTCCATCGCTTCGCGCTTCAGCCTGTCCTCTGCTTCCAGCCAGGCTTGTGAGGCATGGTCGCGAAGCAGCTGCTGTGCGGCGGCGGTTTCCTGCTTGGCCTGGGCGGCTTCAGCTTCAAGCTGCTGCACGCGGGCTTTCAGGTGATCCCGTTCACTGTCATCCCGGAGGAAGACAGTGGCAGGGCGCATGGCGCGCTGGGTGGCAGCGGCGCTGTGCAGATGAGCGCGGGTGACAGCAGCCGGGGGAAGGCTGATGCGGCGTTTGAGGGTCAGGGGCTGGGCTTGCATGGGTGCGTTGTGCTTGGGGTGGGTGGTGTGCCGGGCTACCGGCAGTGCGGAGATTCAAGCGGCCTGCTGCAGGCGGGTGCGCACGCGCTTGGTGATGGCGTTGGGCAGGCTGTGCATATCCACCTGGAGGAAGCGGGCGGCGGCACGCAGCGCAGAGGGCACGGCATTGGCCACGCACCAGGCGGCGGCGTCCTCTGATCCGGCGGCATCAATCAGGACAATGAATGGCGGGCGGTCATCGCACTGGCTACGGCAGTGGATATCGCCACAGGCATCCTTGGCGGGCTCCAGCTGCACGCTCTCGACTTCGACGCTCAAGGCGTCTTTGAAGAGGTCAGAGAGAGCAGTGGCACTTTCAGCCTCTTCCTTCCAGAAGGTGCCTTCAGGGGCGCGGCCTGCGCGCTCCTGATGTTTCTCAGCGGCTTCAGCCAGGGCAAAGCGAATGGTGGAGATTTGGGAGGCGGTGAGTTTCATGGCGAGTGTGGTGGGGAGATTGAGGAGATGGGGATCAGGCGGCTTTGCCGAGATTGGCGGGGATGCTGAGGCGGAATGTCATGCCGGTGCTCTGCATGCCGGTGAGTGCGGCCACGAAGTGGTTGTGGTCGTCCCGGTTAGTGACAGTGCCGTCAGCAAGGAGATGGAGCGCGGCGAGCTGTGTCTCGAAGGGTGCGTGCTTCAGATTGAACATGAGAGTCGCGCCAAAAATCGCTGCACAGGCGGCTGGCTTCGCGAGCTCTTCGGAGATGAAGAACTGCCACTGCTCAGCGATATCCCCAGGCAGGCGCATCACGCGGCCCTCCCTTCGGAGTTGAGAAGATTGATGAAGACCAATTGCAGACCCTCGGCCTTGCGGATGGCGATGGCTGTTTGCATGGCGGCATCAGCTTCCTCTGCGCTGTGCTCTTTGAGCAGGATAGCGGCCGCTTCGTAGTGGTCCGCACGTTGTGCGGCGGTCATCTGCTCAATGCCGGTGAAGGCATGGCGCATGAAGTCTGGAATCAAGGGATTCATCAGGCGGCGCATTTGAGTTGTTTGGCGACGAGCTTGCGCAACTTTGGGTAGCGCCGGGAGCCGTTCACGACGGCGCTGACTGTCTGGCGAGGGCGATCCAGTTTTTGCGCTAGCTCGACGACGGTGAGGTCGAGGTTGATGAGGGCGATCTTGGCCGCTTTGGAAAATTTGTTGTCAATGGGTGGTGGCATGGTAACTTGGTTGACTAATGACAACTTAGTTTCCCTGTTTGCATCCGTCAACACAATTTAGTTTCCCAATGGAAAATATTTCGACTCGTTTAAAGAACTTGAGGCAGCGCCTTCGGCTGAATCAGGAGGAAATGGGGAAACTTTTAGGTGTGACGGGAAAGTATGTTTCCATGCTTGAGCGTGGATACAAAGAAGCGGGCGATGAATCTACACTGTCCAAGTTGCTGAGCTTCCATGAGCAAAAGGAAACTATGGTTCGTGAGGATGCTTCCGCCTATGTGACCGGTGCACGTGCCAAACTTAAAACAGCCCGTGAAGCCAAGGGCATGACTCAGGCTGAGCTGGCCAAGGCCATTGGCTACAGTGATCTGGGCATCTATCAGAATATTGAAGACGGGCGCAGCCAGATGGGGGAGAAGATGGCGATCAAGGCAGCCAAAATCCTTGGCATCGACGTATCAGACCTCATGGACGGCTCTGACCACCTGGTTGATCGAAGCCCTTCGGGTGGCACCTTTGGGGCGGTGCCTGACATCCGCCTTCCTCCAGGCATGACGGCGAAGTTTGTGCCGCTGCTGTCTCTGGCTGAGTGCGGGCCTTCGATGACGTGGACGGATGAAGCCTATGCCGGAGAAGGTGCTCTGGTGTTTGACTGCAAAGATCCCAAGGCCTTCGCGGTGAAGCTCAGCGGCGACAGCATGCAGCCCAAATATGATGCCGGGGAGACGGCGATCATCTACCCCTCTTTCCAACCACGCAATGGCGACGTGGTGCTGGCGCGGCTGGATGATGAGCATGGTGGTGACGTCATGGTCAAGGTGTACCAGAAGAGCGCGGATGTTGTCACGCTCAGCAGCTACAATCCCGTGTACCAGCCGATGAGTTATCCACGTGATTCATTTGCACTCATCTATCCTGTCGCACAAATCACCAAGAACCTCAGATAAACCTATGGACGCGCTACACACCTTTCATGTCTGGCAGAATAGTCAAAGCCAGGGGCCGTTCACTGCTCGCGTGATGCAGGACATGCTCAAACAGGGGACTCTTTCACGCCAAGCTTTGATCAGGTATCGGGATGGAGAAGACTGGGTGCCGCTGAGCACCTATGCGGATGTGATTGACCCTCCCAAGATGCAGGTGGTGGAAGCGCCGTCTGCGCCCATGGAGACACGTGCTGCCGTGGACATGCCTTTAACGGTGAACGTTGTCGTTGATTGGCTGCTGCGTGCCGCTTTGTTTTTCATGCTCATTGGTATCGGCATGGCTTTGCTGGGAATGGCTGCCTTTGGAATGCCCGGACTCTACGCGTGCGTTGGCCCTCTTACACTGGCTCTGACCACGGCCATCATTGCATGGTCCAGGCCATGAACTGAGCGATAGCTATCATCCACCCCTAAAAGGCCGCGCAGCAATGCGCGGCTTTTTTGTGCCTGTGAGGTGCTGACATCTGGTCGTCCTGGTCAGGTGCTGGAGTGGGTGGGGTGTGGCTGAATGGGGGTGCGCTTAGCCGTGCTTGTTCCTCGGGGGGAACCGGTGGTGCAC
>NZ_JBAQCR010000243.1:0-101184 GCF_049294395.1 Prosthecobacter sp. | reverse complement strand
CCACAGAGGCACGATGAGCGCAGAGATCTGAAGCCGGTCTTGATTGCAAACCTCTGTGTCCATCGTGCCTCTGTGGTTGAAAACAGGCCCCCTTCTGTCCAGACCCATTTTTAACTGCTCATGGTATGACACACGCTGACAGCAAATTTTTACTTCGGGGAGAGGGTCGGGGTGAGGGGACTACAGGCCGCCTTCGCCTGCTTGGGATGCAGCCTCCTCTTCACTCACTTCCCATCCGCCTTCCCCGGCACCCGCGGATCATTCGCCGGATAAAACAGCTTCTTCTCTCCATCAAAATAGATCGCTTGGCACGCCCCAAACCCCTCGGACTCCGCCAGCTTATGCCCCAGCGCTTTCACTCGCGTGAGCGTGCCCTCGCCAAAAGCCTTCTCAATCTTCAGCTCGTCCGGATTCCACTGATGGTGAAATCGCGGCTCCGCCAGCGCCTCCGCCGGCAGCATGCCGTCATCAATGATGTGCGTCAGCAGCAGCAGCGCCTGTGTGATGATGGTAGGTCCACCCGCCGCTCCGGTCACGATCACCGGCTTGCCATCCTTGAGCACAATCGTGGGGCTCATGCTCGAAAGCGGCCTCTTCCCCGGAGCCACCGCATTGGCCTCCGCTCCCACCAGCTTGAAGGCATTCGGAACTCCAGGCTGCACCGCAAAGTCATCCATCTCATCATTCATGAGCACCCCCGTCCCCGGAATCACCACCTTGCTGCCAAAGCCGGTGTTGATCGTCTGATTCAGCGCCACCCAGTTGCCCTCGGCGTCTGCCGTGCAGAGGAAAGTGGTGTGCTTGCCGAAAACGTCCCCCTCCCAGTGCGGCGGCATGTTGTGCCCTGAAACAGCGGCGGTGTGGTCCAGATCAATCTTCTTCGCCAGTTCCGCCGCATAGGCAGGATCCACGAGCCCCTTCGGCACCGGCGCAAAATCCGGATCCCCCAGCCAGTAGGCGCGATCCGCAAACGCCAGCTTCATCGCTTCCGTGATCACATGAATCCGGCTGCTCGCCCGGAAGTGGCGGATGGGAAAATGCTCCAAAATATTGAGGATCTGCGCCACATGCACCCCGCCCGAACTCGGCGGCGGCATCGTGATCAGTTCGTAGCCACGATACTTCGATCGGATCGCCGCCCGCTCAGGCGCTTGATAGCCGGCAAAATCCTGCGCCGTCATGATGCCGCCATGGGCCACCATCCATTTGCCAGTCTTTTGCGCAAATTCACCGCCATAGAACCATTCGATCCCGTCTGCCGCCACAGACCGGTAAGTTTTTGCGAGGTCGCTTTGGACCAGCAGCTGCCCTTTCTCCAGCGGCTTGCCATCCTTGAGGAAGATGGCGGCGGAGGATGGAAACTTCGCGAGTTTGGCCGCCGTCGCCGCCAGCTTGCGCGCATACACCGCATCAATCTCGAACCCCTTTTCCGCAATGTCGGCGGCTGGCAGCAGCACATCGGCCAGCTTGAGCTTTCCATGCTTCGCTTGCGCAGCAGCACAGGCTTTCAAATATCCCGGCACTCCGGAGGCCAGCGCCCCAGTCTTGCTGGCTTCATCATCCAGTTTGCCGTTGATCACATACATGTCGCGGCTTGCCTTGGCCGGCGCCATTTCGCGGCCATCGATGCACGTCACCGTGCCATCTGCCGCATGAATGACAAAGAAGCAGCCCCCGCCGATGCCGGAGTTGTGCCCGTCCACCACGCCCAGCGTCAGTCCCGCCGCAATGGCCGCATCAATGGCATTCCCACCCTTTTCAAACGCCTGCTGGCCCGCCTCAGTCGCCAGCGGATGCACGGTCGCGATGGCGTGTTTCGGGAAGGCTGCATCTGCGGCAAACAGTGCCGGTTGGGCGAGCAGGACAAGAGCGGCCAGTACTTTCATACCGCCAATGCTAGTCGCCGCAGTGGATGCGTCGAATCAAAAAGGCACCCCAAATCAGATGGGATCGCTTCAGGACTGCGCACTGCGCTTCCAGCTCAGCCATGCGTGCCGGTAGGTGAAAGCCATGGCCATGATTCCTGCAAACAGAAGCAAGGCCCGGCTGGGTTCGGGCACCGCGATCACACTGCTCATGGCAGTCCCCGGCACCGTCAGATCCAGCGTGCCAGCCTTGTCAGGTTCCGTCGCACCCACAGCCATGGCGGCAGCTATGCTGCAAGCTAACCAGTAACTAAAGGAACGGATGGACATTAATTTAAAATAATCTTTATCAGGTCTCCCCCGGTTCAAACAAGGTTTTTTTTGTTCCGAAATTGATGCACAACTCTCAATTTCAGCTCCTTGCTCGGTATTGATTAAGTTATTTGCCGAGTTTCTCAATAACTGCCTTCTCGCTTGCGCCTGCCCTGCGCCTCCGCCATGACTACGGCCCCCCAATTCCGGCATCTTATCCATCATGTCCAACGTCAGTACTCCGCGTGTCATCAACATAGGCTTGGCAGGTTTAGGCAATGTGGGGGCTGGAGTGTTCAAGAATCTGCAAAAGAATCGCTCCCTCATCGGTCAACGCATCGGTGCCGAACTTCGTGTCGCCAAGGTCGCCGTCCGTGACCTTTCCCGTCCCCGCGATGTGGAGGTGCCCCCAGCCATGCTCACCACAGACTGGAAGGACCTCGTCAATGATCCTGCCATTCCCGTGATCGTCGAACTCATCGGCGGCACCACCTCTGCCTACGATCTGGTCGCGGCGGCCTTGCGGGCCAAAAAAATTGTCGTCACCGGCAACAAGGCCCTCCTGGCCGAGCGCGGAAAAGAACTCTTCGCCCTTGCGGAGGAATGCAGTGTGCCCATTTACTTTGAGGCCGCCGTCGCAGGCGGGATTCCCATCATCCAGGTCCTCCAGGAAGGGCTGGTGGGAAATCACATCCGCTCCATTCACGGCATCATCAACGGTACCTGCAATTACATCCTCACCCGCATGTCCCAGGCCGGCCTCAGCTATGCTGATGCTCTGCAGGAGGCTCAGGACAAGGGTTATGCCGAGGCAGATCCCACCCTCGATGTCAGCGGCTGGGATGCCGCCCACAAGGCCATCATTCTCGCCTCCCTGAGCTACGGATTCTGGATTCCGCAGGACAAGGTTCATGTGGAAGGCGTGGACCGCGTGAACATCACCGACTTCCGCTTCGCCGAACGTCTTGGCTACACCATCAAGCTGCTTTCCGTCATCCGTGCAGATGAAAACGGCCTCGTCGAGGTGCGCACGCAGCCCTCTCTGGTGCCTCTCTCTCACGTCCTCGCAAATGTCAGCGGTGCCTTCAATGCCGTGCTCGTCAATGGAGATGTTGTGGGCGAGACCCTGTTCTACGGACGTGGCGCCGGTCAGGACCCGACCAGCAGCAGCGTCATCAGCGATCTCTGCGAAGCCGCCGCCGTTTTGATGCACGGAGCCCGCCACAGCGGCTTTGTGCCGCATGGCCTCTACGGCAAATCCAAACCCGTGGATGACACCGTCTCGCATTACTATCTACGGCTGACGGTTGATGACGTTCCGGGGGTGCTGGCTCAGGTCGCCACAGTACTTGGCGAGCGTGGGATTGGTATTTCTTCCATGATCCAGCCGGAAGATCTCGAAGACACCAGCGGAGAAACGTCACTCGTGCTCATGATTCACGATGCACGTCTGGGAGACATGAAGTCGGCTCTCGCCGCCATCAGTCAGCTCAAGTGTGTGCGGGGTGAGCCAAGCTGGATGCGCGTGGAAACTTTGCAGAGCTAGTGATTCGATCGGCAAATCTAACGCCGGTTAAAAATGGGCGTGGAATGCAGCTCTAAAAATGAGAAGATACGTTTCATGAAAATCGCCCTCTCCAATCTCGCAACTCTTGTTGGGGGGACTGTGTTGTGCGGTGATCCCGACGGGCAGATCACAGGTTTTGCATCCTTGAAAGAAGCCATTCCCGGCGATCTGAGTTTCTTTCACGACCCACGCTACAACGAGCGGCTGGTCAACACGAAGGCCAGCGCCATTCTCGTGCCCCTCGGTTGGAAAGAGTTTCCACCCAACGCCTCCTGCATCGAAGTCTCAGATCCTTCACGCTGCTTCGAGAAGATCGTGGAAACGTATGGCTTCCAGCCCGCCCCCTTTGCACCCGGAGTCCACCCGTCCGCAGTGGTCGCAGAAGGTGTCAAATTTGATCCCGCTCAAGTGTGCATTGGGCCCAATGCCGTCATCGAATCGGGTGTGGAGCTCGCAGATGAAGTGGAGGTCGGCCCCGGTTGTTTTGTCGGCCGCAATGTCATCATCGGCAAAGGATCCCGCCTCCATGCAAATTCCACCGTGCATGCCGAATGCGTCCTCGGAGAAAATGTGTTTCTTCACTCCGGTGCCGTCATCGGTGCCGATGGGTTCGGCTATGAATTTGGTAACGGACGCCATCGCAAAGTGCGTCAGGCAGGCATCGTCCAAATCGACAGCGACGTGGAGATCGGCGCTGGCAGCACGATCGATCGCGCACGCTTTGGCCGCACCTGGATCGGGGAGGGCACCAAGATCGACAACCTCGTGCAGATCGGTCACAACGTGGTCATCGGCAAACACTGCATCGTCGTTGCCTGCACCGCCATTGCCGGCAGTGCGGTCATTGGGGATTATGTGGTGATCGCCGCCCAGGTGGGCATCGCCGGGCATGTGCATGTGGGCTCGCAGAGCACCTTGGCCGCACGCTGCGGTGTCACCCGTGACCTGCCCGGCGGGCAGACCTATCTCGGCTTTCCAGCCATCCCCGTGGGTGAAGAAAAGCGCCGTCTGGCCGGCATCAATCGCCTGCCCCAGTTGGTGGCACGGGTGAAGGAACTCGCCGCCCAGATTGCCGGCGGCAAGTCGGCCTGATCACGCAGGGCACTTCATTCAACAGTTTGTCGAAAAAAGCTTGGGCCCACCGCGCTTGATCAGTCCCCTCTGAGCAGGCGCACAATCTCTTCCCCTTCGCTCCACAACATCGCAAACGCAGCGTACGTTTTGTAGTCCCGCCTTCAGGCGGTTCCGGACGAACGTCCACAAAATGACGTCACTCATGCACCAGTGACACTTGGGTTCTGATGTCAGTTGGTTCAGCAATTTTCAGTAGTGTAGCCCAACGCAACGCTCTTGATCTGGCCGGAGAGGGATCATCCTGATCCCTCCACACTCCGCTTCCTCCATCGCTCCGAACAAGCATCTTAGTCAGCACCCAGTGCATTCTACCGAAGCCTGACGCAACGCTCTGCGTTGGCAGGAGCATGCTCCCTCTGCATCTCTGCCCCTTTGCGGCAAAATCGAACGTCTCATCCACTTCGAAACACCCCGTCACCGAGTCCGCTTTTCGAAAATCCGTTTTGGAAAAATCCTGCCGCCCCACAGCTCGTCGTTTGAGCATCACCTGCCGCATCCCTCCTGCTTCCACAAAATCTCCGAGACACCTGATGCGCGTTCTCATCACTGCACCTCCGCACCACACCAGCCCCAAAGGGGCTTCGTAACATAGCGAAGGGTTGCTGAGCCTTGGCGAGGCTACCCTGGTAATCCGCGCCCCCTCCGGAAAGCAAACCCAGCACTCTGCCACACCCCACGCCCACCAGCAGCGTCTGCAATTCGCTCCGCCGCACGACCTCCCACGACATTCAAGTCTCCCACCACTTCCTAATATCAACCCATCGCCTTACCGGCTTCCCACCCAATCGCTCACCAAAAACCCCACTGCTGCGTCTTCATCACATACAGCCCCAGCGCCAGATTCCCCACCGCGTGCATGAACACACACGCCCCCAGGCTCTTCGTGCGCACCGCCACAAAATAAACCAGCGCCCCCCACACGAACGCTCCCACATAGTCCTCCGTGTTGTGAATCAGCATCACCGCCAGCGTCACAATCCAAAACACCTTCCACCGGTGCGTGCCAAAAGGAACGCGCTCAAACCGCTCGTCCTCCGTCATCAGATAGCGCATCAAAAATCCACGCCAGAACAACTCCTCCACGAACGGCACCACCAGCACCATGCGCGCAAAGCGCATGCCCACCACCAGACTGAACCACAGCGGTGACCCCTGCGCGATCGTCGGATCAAACCCCTCCTGGCGCTCCGCAAGTCCCAGCCACTTCCACCACGCCGCCGGCTCATGCCCTTGCTGGATCAAGCTCTCACGCAGCACCGACGGCGCCACCCAAACAGCGATTCCAACCAGACCCAGTGTGAACGCCAGTCCCAGACCCCGCCACGGTCTGAACGTGTAGTGCTGCCGAAACCACACCAGCACCAGCGCGCAGACCACCGTTTGCAGCGGATAGGCCCAGTGCTCCGGCGCACGCACGTGCCAGGGCAGTTCGGAATTTTCGATGCGAAACAGCCCGGGCACACCGTTCAGCAGTGTGAACAGCAGCAGGGGCAGCACGTAAGCTGCTAGGTTCGAGGCGCGCAGGCGTGCAAGCATCAGGTCGGGCAGTTTAAGGCAGTGCCAGATCCTTCGCACGGTCATTGTTTAGCAGCCACTTGGAGCAGCCCTTCAAATACATCCGGTTCCAGATGGAGAGCGTGCCTGCACCCGTCGCCATCAGCGCGATCACACGGTTGGAAATGTACTCCATCATGTTGCTGAATCGGCCGGGATGATCCGCCTTGAGCTGCGTGCCACGTTCATAAAAAGCCACGATGCGGCCGTCGTAGAAATACTCGATCAGCTCATGCCACGCCTCATGCCAGGCACGCTGGCGTTGCTCATAGCGGCCCAGCTCCTTCGCCAGCCGCTCCGGTGAATCGAGCAGCTTCTCGCCATGCTTGGCAAACATCGCGCTGAGAGACTCCGCCGAGTCCAGCGCCAGAAACACCCCGGGCGAAAGCATCGGATCCACAAACCCAAACGCATCTCCTGCCGACACCCAGCCCGGCCCCTGCGCACGGTCTGAAATGAGCTGATAATTGGTGTAGGTGTAAACATCCGTCACGCGCTCTCGGTGGGCCGTCAGCGGTGAAAGCACCGGATCAGTCGCCAGCACTCGATCCAACCGTTCCTCACCATTGGCGCCAAACTCCGGCAGCGCCTTGGGATTCATCACAATGCCGAAGCTCAGTTTGTCCGGCAGCGGAATCCGCCAGCTCCAGCCCCACGGGTGGTACATGATCGCGATCTGCCCCGGCTCATACGGATGTTCGATCCCGGTGAAGTGCGCAAAGTGCGCCGTATCCCGGCGCTGCCCGGTGGCCGCCTTGATGCCCAGCAGCTTCGCTGAGGTTCGCGCCCGCCCGCTGCAGTCAATGAGCAGATCCGGCTTTGCGCCATCACAGTAACCACCGGCCTCCAGCGCCGCCGCATCCAGCTCCAACTCAGACCTGCCACCCGGATGCGCCACCAGTCCGGCTCGATGTTTCACAAACTTCACGCCCAGCTCCTTGGCGTAATCCTTCAACACATCATCAAAACCGGGGCGCGGCACATTGTACGCGTACGGTGGAAGGCGGCCCTCCACAGACCGGAAATTGAAGTTCATGCGCGTGCCCAGATGATGCAAAAAGCTCGCACCCGGCTTGAACTGCGAGATCGCAGCCACCCGGTCTTCAATGCCCATCCGTTGCAGAATCGCCACGATCGCGGGAATGAGCGACTCGCCCACCAGCAGCGCCGGACGTTTTTCATCATCATAGACCAGCGTTTGGATGCCTTGTCGGGCCAGCATCGCGGCGAGCGCGCTGCCGGCAGGTCCGGCTCCGAGAATGGCAATGCGGGGAGATGATCTCATGAGTCAATAGCGGCGAAGTTTGCCGCTGGCGGTCAGCGGCAGTTCGGAAACAAAAGTGTAGAACAGCGGGACTTTGTACGCGGAGAGTCGCTCCTGGCAAAGTTTTCTCAACTCCATCGCCGCTGGCGGCGCCTCGGCGTTTTGAGGAATGATTTCTGCCGCAGGCATGGCTCCCAGCGCGGGATGAGCACGACCTGACACTCGGGCGGCCTTGACCCCCGCATGGCTGCACAGCACCGCCTCCACCTCTTCCGGAAAGCACTTCAGTCCGCCCACATTGATCACGCTGCGCACCCGGCCGCGCAGATAGAGACAGCCGTCCTCATCCATTTCGGCAATGTCTCCCGTGGGAAACCAGCCGTCTCGCAAAACACTTTCGCGCGGCTGCCACGGCGTCAGATACGCATCAAACACCCCCGGACCGCGCAGCAACAGTTCGCCGTCATCCAGCTTTACTTCAAACGCTGGCAGTGGCTGGCCGATGGAAGTCGGCTTGTCCTTCGCATGCTGCAAATTCAGGATGGGCAGCCCGGCTTCAATGATGCCCATGCCCTGCGTGAGATGCAGCCCCGTTTTGCCGGCAAACAGCTCCGCCACTTCAGTCGTCAGCGCAAACGCCGTCGAAACCGCAAGCCGCAGCGCACCCAGGCTGGCGGCATCAGGCAGGCCGGAAAGCATCGTGTAATGATAAGGCGATCCGTACATCACCGTCGCTCCATGCGCCTGCATCATCTCAATCATCACCTTGGGGTCGCTCGCCGGCGCGAGGATCGTGGTGGCTCCATGATACAAATAAAGCACGATGGAAACCGCAAAGTGATGCGCCATCGGCAGCACCCAGAGCACGCGATCCTGTGGGCTGATTCGCAATCCCTCGTTCGCCGCCGTGATGCGCGCCAGCAGCGTCTCATGCGAAATCACGATCCCTTTCGATGCCCCCGTGGTGCCGCTGCTGAAACGGATAAACGCCGGGTTCAAAGCCTCAAGCGCTCCTTCATCAAAAGCCGGCGGCGCATCATGCACCACCGCTTCCACCCGCCACTCCTCCGCACTCTGTGCGTGCACGATGCCATCCAGCGCTGTCGCCTTGGCCAGTTGCGCACGCTCGCTGACTGTCAGTTCGTTCGGGATCGGCACAAAGCATGCGTTCTGCTGCAAAATCGCCAGCGCCACCACGATGTAGTCTGCCCCGCTCGGCGCATTCAGCCCGATGCGTGGCCTTGCCTTCTTCGGCCAGTTCGCATCTCCATTCAAACGGCCCGCACACTCCTTCATGCGCGCCTCCAGTTCACCAAACGTAAGCTGCAGTTCCGGGCTGACCACGGCGGAATGCGTGGGCGTGCTGCGTGCAAAAATAAGATCGACGATGTTCACTTGGCGGTTTCCAGTTGGCTCAAAATGCTTCGCACCTGCGGTGCCAGGTCGGCGGTGTCTTGTTCAGGAAAAGTTGCGGCAATGCCCGCCGCCTGCCCGGTGGCCAGCGCCGTGCCCATGACCCGCGTGCTCGCCTGCGCCCGATGTGTCGAGGAAATGCAGCGTCCCGCGATGAACACGTTCTTCAAATCACGCGCACGCAGCGCCTCCAGCGGAATGCCACAGGCCTTCGCCTCCTTCGGATACAGCAGTCGCGCTCCCCGCGCCGTCTCCCGCAGCTCCATCGGCCACGTCGCATTCGCAACCGCATGCGCATCGTTCCGGCTTTCGAGAATGTCTTCCTCCGTTAAAACAACTTCCCCAATCCATCGTCGGCTTTCCCGGATGCCAGCGCGCACGGGCAGCGTCGTGATCCGCGCTTGGCTGAAACCTTCCAGGTTTGCCTTCAAATGCTCCACGATCGCAAAAGTCACTTCACGTCCCAGCATCTCGATCTCCGTCAAGCTGCGCGCATCCGTCGCATCAAAAGAATCTCCTGGCAGATCAACCGTCAGGAACGCTTCATTCAAAGCCGAACTGGCGCGGAAATGCGCACCCGCCGCCTCAGCCGGAAGCTTTTTCTCCTGAATCGCACGCACCAGACATCCGGCGATTTTCAATGGCCCATCGCCAGTGAGGACAGCCGCATCCACATCACCGAGTCCCACAATATAAGCCGGACGTTGCAGCTCATGCTCCGGCGTCTGATCCCAGGGATGGTTCGCAAATGCCGCCACCACCGCATCCCCGCTGGCATCCACCAGAGTTCGCGGCCTCACCTTCCAGGTCGTGCCCCGGCATTGCAGCGTCACTTCCGTAATATGCTTATTTTCGACCCCGCATCCGGCGACCTCGGTGTGTAACAAAACCTGCAGTTTTTGCTGAATCCGACACAACTTGTCCAGATACAAAGCCAGCCTTTGCGGCTGATGCATCAGCACATCCACCCTCCCCATTCTCACCGGCCCGTGACCAATACCTTGTGCCAGCAGATCCCGCTCCAGCTCAACCGGCAGCCCCGGATTGGCAATACGAGGTGCTGCGTCTGGCGTCGCCGGCAGCTCATACAAACCACAGAATGAATGTACTAAAGAAGCCGTGCCTGCTCCGCCCAGAATGCCATGACGTTCCACCAGAAGCGTCTCCGCGCCACAACGTGCCGCCGCCAAAGCCGCCGCCACGCCTGCGCTGCCTCCGCCGATGATGAGAACGTCGGGATTCATGGCTGCATCATTCACCGAGAAGATCAGAACGCCAGCGTTCCCGCATCAGCTCCGTCTCAAATTCACTCAGGCAGGTGTCCAGATAGCTCACCGTCACTGTCAGCTGGTCCTGGCATTCACTCACAAACAACCCGCTGCCCGGGGGTGCATTCACCGTCGGCAGGTGGATGGCATTGACGATCTCCCCACCGCAGAATGTGGTCATGCCTTCACCAAAACTGCCGGTGTAGGCGTGATAACAGGAGGCAATTTCACCTCTTTGCGCAAATCGGACCATGTCCAGCATCGTCTTGCCCGGCATGCGCCTCGTGAGCATCTGCAGCGAATTGAACGACAGGTGCCGCTTCAGTTTGAGATGTTCCATGTGCTGTTTCATGAGCACCTTGCTTGCAGCGCCCAGGGCACAGAGGTCGGCATCCTTCAGAATGAAGAAGAACATCGACATATGATTTTGGAAAATCGCCGTGCGCCCCGCGCTGTCCTTCGGACGCTGTTGCACTGGCATGGTCACCGCATATGACAGGTCAGAGTTCCCCCGTGATTGAAACACTGCCTGATGGCAGCGTGCGGCCAGTCCCGCATAGAAAAACGTGCGCATCATGTCCCCACCTATCTTGCTGAGTGTGAGCTTGATCCGCGCTGTTTCCTCCTTGGAAAACGTCTCCCACCGGCAGCAGCGGCGTCCGCTGACGACCTTGCCCTTGCTCACGGAAACAAACGGCTCCACTCCCAAATTCATGAGGTGCCTGCCACAGCTTTCACTTTCCTGAAACAGCTTCCACCACGGCTTGTCATTTTTCACGACTGGCTGCTGCGGCGAAACAGCCTGCGGATCCTCCCACACTTCATTCATGTGCTTGAAGAGCAGTTCCACCCCGGTGCCGTCCAGCAGCAGGTGTGACCAGTTCATCAGGATCGACCACGTTTGATCACTCGTGCGCACCACGTCCAGGCGAACGTGCGGTGGCCCCAGGGATGAGCGTACATGGCCCTGCATCCTTTTGCTTCGCAATGCAGAGATCGACTCAATCACGGAGTCTTCGATTCCTTCGACACCCCTCACACGATGGAATTCAATCGGAATGGCTGCGGCTTCCCCCGAGCATTCCCAATAGGGCAAGCCAAAGACACCATTCTTGCACAGCGTTGCATGCAGCAGCGGCAGGCGTTTCGGCAGTTCCGCCGCCAACCAGCGCAGGCGCCCGGCATCCGGCTGCCCGCTGACCTGAATCTCGCTCAAGGCATCCAGTCCGCGTCCGTCCGCAGACCGTGCGAGGTGATCCAGCGCCACGACAAAGCCATCGGTGCCGGAGATGGGATACTGCGGGATTCCAGAAGTGATCATGCCGCTTGCCCCATCACCAGCGCCGCCATGGCCTGTCCGCTGCGAAAATTGGCGCGGCTCAGTTCCGTCGGTTCCACCTTCTTGCCGAATCGTTCTTCGAGATGCATCACCAGCTGCATTACCCCCATCGAATCCAGCCCCGCCTCAAAGAAATCCGCCTCGGCACCGAAATCAGCAGGCAGATCAGGCAGAACGGTTTCACGCACGAGTTCGATCATGCTGCCGGGAGAGAGGTCGGTGGTGTCTGTCATGAATGCTTTTTATGCACGGGAGGGGGCTGGGTTGCAACTGCGCAGCTCGGACATCCAACACCCTTATAGACAGCAGAAGTCCTTCGTAGTAGAATACTTTTATGACACTCGTTTTACCAGACGACCCGGTAACGGCTTCCTTCAGCCCCAAGGACTTGCTGCTGGAACTGGCTTGCGCCCTCTACGCACGGAATCGAGTGAGCATGTCACAAGGCGCTCGGATGGCAGGATTGGAGAGGATGGACTTTCAGGAAGCCCTATGTGATCGGGATATTCCCGTTCACTATTCCACAGAAGATCTGCAGACTGATATGGAGTCAATCCAAGCCTTGCTGTCTGCATGATTGTCATAGCCGACACCTCGGTGTTGCTGAATCTCGCGCTTGTTGGTCAGGTTCAGCTTTTGCGTGCGTTGTTTGGCTCCGTCATCATTCCTCTTGCGGTGCAAACCGAGTTTGAACGGCTCTCTGCCTCGGGCGGACGATTTGCAGGATTAATCCTGCCGAATTGGGTGCTGGTGAAGTCATTTCAACAACTGAGCACCACTGATGAAGCCCTCGAACGGCTTGATCCTGGCGAATTTGCAGCCATCAGCCTCGCCATCGAATTGCATGCGGATGCATTGCTTATGGATGAAAGCGAGGGACGTGCCGTTGCTCAGGCGCACGGCCTCCGGACCATTGGCATACTCGGCGTCCTCATAAAGGCTCGTACCACCGGCCTTTTACCGGCCATAAGACCCGTGTTAGAAGACTTGCGCATTCGAGCCAAGTTCCGCCTTGGCGACGCTCTGGTGCGTCATGCTTTGTCCATGTGTCAGGAATAAACACTGGAGCTTTGTATCACGGATACTCATGCCCCAGATTATCATCTGTGATGATCTTGGCACCACCCCAGGCGGACTCCATGGCCGGGCGCCGGCACCAGTGCCACATGTTGCCGGGGACGGGAAGGGCTTCACCCTTGAGGAAGTCGAGCACGCCTTCGATCTGATCGGCGGCGATGACTGGCTGACCATCAATATGATAAGCTGCGAGAACTTTCTGCCACCGTTCCCGATTCGGTTCCAGCGGCGCATTGCTGGCCAGACAGTGATTCATGATCATCATCGTGTGCGGAAACACCTCCATGCCGGTGCGTGCAGCACGAGGTGACTCGGTGCAGTTCCAGAAGGCGATGCCGTCGGGGCCGAGGTGCGCTTTGACCTCGGTCAAGAACTCGCGTGAGAGCAGGGCTGAGGCGAACTCACGCCAGTGATGCGTGGTGTTCATCACGATGGCGTCAAAACGCGCATCGGGATGCTGTCGCAGCCAGCGCCGTCCGTCGTCGATGACGAGTTCGAGCTTGGGATTGGTGAGCAGACTGGCGACTTCAGGACGCGCACGGATGAGATCGAGGTAGCCATGGCTGAGCTCAATGGCGGTGACCTTTTTCACCTGGGGATGATTGACCAAAATTTGCGTCCACGATCCGCTGGCGACACCGATGACGAGGACGTTTTCAATGCGATCCCGCACGGCGGAAAGGAAGTAGGGGCGCACGAGCCAGGACTTCGGTTCCAGTTTCGTGCCGATCATTCCGTCATACGCTCCGTTGCCATAAACGGCACCACTGGTGTCCACCGTGATGACGCCGTGGCGTGATTCGATGGTCTGGGCGAAGTGCATGCCGTATTTGAAGTCATGCTTGTACTGAAGGCGCTCGTAAAAGCCTTGGAAGGTGCCCACAGCGACGGCAATGACGCAAAGCGGCTGCAAGCGCTGCTGAAGGGGCAGCTTAAAACGACCAATGGATTCAGCCCAGAGCCACGAAACGAGCAGCAATGCCACGCTGAGCATCTGCATGCTCATCCATTCCATGAACAGAAAACCGGTGAGCAGGCTGCCGGTTCCGGAGCCGATGATGTTGGCCAAATAGAGCCAGGACAGGCGGCTTCCAGTGTCTTTGTTGGGAGGAATCGCCGCCTGGCAGAGCAGGGGGAAAGTGACTCCCAGCAACGTGCCTGCTGCGATCACAAGGTAGAACCCATATTCCCAATAAGCCTGCGTCGCCATGATGGCCGTGAGCGGAGCAATCATGAAAGCACCCACACTCGAAAGGAGAACCCAACGCCCAAACTTGAGCCGCAGGTCTCGGGTTTGTTTTAGAGTCCAGGGACTTAGCAGCGAACCCAGCGCGAGTCCGAGCAGATAGCTGCCGAGCATGTAGCCAAACACAGGGGCCTTGGAGGCGCTGGCAAAGTTGAAAACCCGGGACCAGATGATCTCCCAGGAGAGAGCTAGAAAGCCGGAAAGTGCAGACCATAGCAAAGCGGTGCGGAAAGGAATCTCGCATCCCGCATTGGCCGCAGGTTGCTTTGCATTGTCTGCCGACTCTGCAGCGGGTTTTCTCAAGACGAGCAGCACAATGAGAGCAGCGGCGGCATTCAAGCAGGCGGCGATGCGTGTGGTGCCGCTCATGCCGAAGCTGCCGAGCAGCCAGTGTGCGGCAATGAAAGCACCGAGCGCAGCACCGAGCGTGTTCACAAAGTAGAGGCGGCTCACACTTTGACCCACGTGGGCGGTGTCGCGCACCTGATGCGCCACCAGCAGCGGCAGCGTGGCCCCCATGAGCAAAGTGGGCAGAAAGACGAGCAGGAAAACCAAGGCGCCCGTGGTGAGGCCATGGGACTGCACGGAAGTCAGCGCACCGACGGCGTCGAACAGCTTCAATGAAATGAGGCCATAGGCACCCACGCCGAGTTCCGCGAGACCGAACAGCAGCACGAGCGGTGTGCGCGTCGATTTGGAAATCCAGCCACCTGCAATGCTGCCGATGCCGAGTCCGGCGAGGAAGGCCGCCACGACCATCGCCACGGATTCGACGTTGCTGCCGTAGATCGTCAGCAGCGCACGCTGCCAGACGAGCTGGTAAATCAGCGCTGAAATGCCTGAAAGGATGAAAACGCCATGCAGAATGATGGCGTGGAGGCGGCGTGACATGGGATCACTCGAAGCCGTTGGCGCGCAGGAAGGTCAGGCTGTTGGGAATCTGCTCCAGAGAGGAGGGGGATTCGTCTTCGATGAAATAATGCTGCACGCCATTCTTGCGGGCGGCGGCAAAGATGGCTTTCCAGTCCATCTGGCCGGTGCCGAGAGTGACATCGTTGGCCACGTCGGTCTTGCCGGTGAGGAAGCCTGTGGCGACGCCTTTCTTCAAGTCCTTGAGATGCATGAGCTTCCAGCGGCCGCTGTATTTTTCCAGCAGCTTCACAGGGTCCTGGCCTGGGAACACAATCCACAGGATGTCCATCTGCATGGAGACAAATTCGGGCTTCGTTTCCTTCAGGAAGAGATCGAGCAACGTGCCATCACCGTAGGGTTCGAACTCGAAACCGTGGGCGTGGTAGAACATCGTGATGCCTTCCTTTGCCAAAGCCTCACCGGCTTTGTTGAAAACCGCGATGGCATCGCGACACTCGGCTTCGTCAAAGCTGTCCTTGTGGTCGATCCAGGCGCAGCCTGCATACTTGAGGCCGAGGGTCTTGGCCTCCTTCACCACGTTGTCGAGATCGTTCTTGTAGCGCGCGTAGGGGAAGTGGCTGCTGATGGCCTTCAGGCCGCGCTGTTCCAGCTCAGCTTTGAACTGCTCTACATTGAGATTGTAGGTGCCTGCCAGTTCGACCTCCTTGATGCCAAACTCCTTCACGCGGTCGAGCGTCCATGGCACACCCCGCAGGGTAAACTGGCTGCGCAGACTGTAGAGCTGCAGACCGGCGGCGTTGGGTGCGTCGGCGGCGAAGATCGGCGCCGTGAGCGCAAGGGCGAGGAAGATGGATTTGAGTTTCATGAGTGGAGGGAAGATTTTTGAAGAATGGGGGAGCGAATGTCACGCCCGAACTTTAAACACGCCGAATTGCCGCAGCAAAGGCACCGTCCATTTGATCATCCGGTGGAAAGCTGTGGCGGAGTTTGACGGGTTCGTAACCTGGGGTGGCTTCGAGGACGCTGGCGACGAGTTGTTCGTTTTCCGCAGGCTCAATGCTGCAGGTGCTGTACACGAGAATGCCGCCTGGTTTGAGGACGCGGAGGCAGTTTTTGAGCAGTTGCGTCTGGGTTTCCACCTGAGCGGTGATGTCTGCGGGCGTTAAACGCCAGCGTACGTCCACACGGCGGCGCATGACGCCGGTGTTGGAGCAGGGGACGTCGAGCAGGATGCGGTCAAATCCGGCATTGGCAAAATCGGGGATCTGCGGGTCAGCCCAGTCGTGCTGCTCGATTTGAGTATTGGCGACATGGAGGCGGTGCAGATTGCCCTCCAGACGGCGCAGGCGGCCCGGAGCGACGTCGCAGGCGATGATCTCGCCGGTATTTTCCATGAGCTGGGC
This sequence comes from Prosthecobacter sp., assembly GCF_049294395.1. GTDB lineage: Bacteria > Verrucomicrobiota > Verrucomicrobiia > Verrucomicrobiales > Verrucomicrobiaceae > Prosthecobacter. The sequence continues at coordinate 84,869 of NZ_JBAQCR010000243.1, read as the reverse complement.
CAGCAGGGCGGTCTTGCCACCTGGGGCTGCACAGGCGTCCAGCACGCGCTGGCCCTGCAGTGGGGCGAGCAGGCGCGGGGCGATGGCGGTGCTGGGATCCTGCATGTACACCCTGCCCACGCTCAAATCTTCACGCGGCAGGTGATCGCAGATGATGAAATCATCCGTCGTCTCGTTCATCTGCGGGTAGAGGCGGTTGATGCGGGCACAGATCGGGGCCGGGACTTGATTCCACTCACAGAGGGCAGTTGTTTTGGCTTCCCCGAAGAGACCGAGCCAGTGCTCAATGAGCCATTTCGGGTGCGAGGTGCGCGTTTCCAGTGGTAGCGTGGCTGTCATGGCCAGCAGTTCTTCCGATTCCCGGCAGGCACGACGCAGGACGGCATTGATGAGGCTGCGCGCGCGACCGGTGGCGGCCACGGTTTCATTCACGGCGGCGTATTCTGACACTTTGAGGATCAATATCTGACACAGGCCGATGCGCAGGCCCCAGCGGCTGCGGTGGTCGAGGTGCTTGTCCTCGGTGATCACGGCGATCCAATGGTCAAGTAGGGAGAGATTGCGCAGTGTGGTGAGGACGATGTCACGCAAAAAGGCGGCATCGGGCAGGCTGAGACCGCAGTCGCGCTGAATGTGGTCCATCAAATCTGCGGCAAAACGTTCTCCGCCGGACCATTCACCCAAAACATCCAGCGCCATGCCTCGGATGGGGACGGTGGGCTGGCGGGAAGAGGAGGGCGGGCGTGGTTGACTCATGGGCTTTACGACTAAGGCGGTGTGGCGCTGGACACAAGCCGCCCTTTGTCTGCGGTGGGAGGAATGATTGACAAACTTCCCGCCCCCGCCTTTATAGATGGCCCCCCGCCTTTTTCACCCGCCCAACCACACCTGACCATGGATTTTATCGCCAAGAACATCGCCGAAGTAGCTCCTTCAATGACTCTTTCCATCACCGCCCAGGCGAAGGCATTGAAGAAGCAGGGAGTGGACGTCCTCAGCTTCGGAGCCGGTGAGCCCGACTTCGACACGCCTGCACCGATCATCGCCGCCGCCATCGAAGCCCTGAATTCCGGCAAAACCCGCTACACCGAAAGCGCCGGCATCCTCGAACTCCGTGAAGCCATTGCTGCAAAGCTGATGGTGGACAACAACGTGCAGTATGAGCCCTCCCAGATCAGCGTGAACTGCGGAGCCAAGCACTCCTGCTACAACGCCATCCTTGCCTGTGTGAATCCAGGTGACGAAGTGATCATTCCTGCCCCTTACTGGACGAGCTACCCTGAGATGGTGCGCCTCGTCGGCGGCATTCCCGTAATCGTCGAAACCAAGCGCGAAAACGGCTGGAAGCTCACTCCGGATGAGTTCGAGGACGCCATGTCCCCGATGACGAAGATGATCATCCTGAACACCCCCGGCAATCCGACCGGCTCCATCTATAGCCGCGAAGAGCTCACTGCCCTGGCCGAGATCGCCGTGGGTGAAGGTATCGTCATCCTGTCTGACGAAATCTATGAGAAGCTGGTCTACGGTGGCAATGAGCACATCAGCATCGCCTCCCTGAGCAAGGACATCTACGACCACACCATCACCATCAACGGCTTCTCCAAGGCTTATGCGATGACCGGCTGGCGTCTGGGCTACACCGCCGCTCCAAAGAAGATCGCCGAAGCCATCGACACCATTCAGAGCCACACCACCAGCAATCCGACCAGCTTTGCCCAGTATGGTGCGCTGGCCGCCCTGCAGATGGATCAGCAGATCGTCAGCGACATGCGTGATGAGTTCGACGTGCGCCGTCAATACATGCTTGGCCGCCTGAACAACATCAAGAACGTGCGCGTGGTCGAGCCAATGGGTGCCTTCTACTTCCTGGTCGACATCGAACCGACGCAGATCAAGAGCGTGAACTTCTGTGAAAAACTGCTCAGCAAGCAGAAGGTCGCCATCGTTCCCGGCGTCGCCTTCGGTGCCGAGCACACCGTGCGTTTCAGCTACGCCACCGGCCTGGACGTGATCAACGCCGGCATGGACCGCTTCGAAGAGTTCTGCAATCAGCACTAATCCCGCACCGTTGCTTTAAACGGCCAGCATCGTCTTCAACTGCTAACCTCCAAACATCATGGGCATCTACAACAACATCGTCGAAACCGTCGGCAAAACACCGCTGGTGAAGCTCAACAAAGTGACCGCCGGCCTCAATGCCACGATCGCTTTGAAGTGTGAATTCTTCAATCCGCTCGGCAGCGTGAAGGATCGTATCGGTGCCGCCATGATCGAGGACGCAGAGAAGCGTGGGATTCTGAAGCCTGACACCGTCATCATCGAACCCACCAGCGGCAACACCGGTATCGCACTGGCTTTTGTCGCTGCTGCCAAGGGCTACAGCCTGATCCTGACGATGCCTGAAACGATGTCCTTGGAGCGCCGCACGCTGCTCGCTCTTCTGGGTGCTGAACTCGTGCTCACGCCTGGTGCGCAGGGCATGAAGGGTGCCATCGCCAAGGCCACCGAACTCGTCGCCTCCACGCCGAACGCTTGGATGCCACAGCAGTTTGAAAATCCCGCCAATCCTGCCATCCACTCGAAAACCACCGCTGAAGAGCTGTGGGCCGACACCGATGGCAAGATTGACATCCTCGTCGCTGCCGTCGGCACGGGTGGTACGATCACTGGCGTGACCGAAGTCCTCAAACCCCGCAAGCCAAGCTTCCAGGCCATCGCCGTCGAGCCTGATGCCTCCCCGGTCATCAATCAGACACTCGCCGGCCAGCCCGTGCAGCCCGGTCCGCACAAGATCCAAGGCACTGGTGCAGGATTCGTCCCCACCAATCTTCACCTCAAAGACAGCGCTGGAAATGCGCAGATCACGGAGTGCATCAAGGTCAGCAATGACGAAGCCTTCGCCATGGCCCGCCGCCTGGCCAAGGAAGAAGGCATCCTCGTCGGCATCAGCACTGGTGCCAACGTGGTCGCTGCCATCGAAGTCGCCAAGCGCCCTGAAAACGCCGGCAAGCTGATCGTCACCGTCGCCTGCTCCACCGGAGAGCGCTACCTCTCCACCGCGCTGGCTGACGAAGCCCGTGCCAAAGTGGGGGCGTAAGCCTCCCAAGGGCAAATGAATCCCGAATGCCAGGACGCCCTGACGGGTGACTGGCTTCGGTTCCCTTCGTCACTCTTCTGAACCAGCTGTTCACCGCTTCCAAAAACCACCCTTTATGTCCCAACTCGATTCCATCTCCCAAGAACTCCCGGCCACTGGCATGGAAAAGTTCCTGGAGGACAATGCCCGCAAGCTCGTCTGGCTTTTCATCATCGCGGTGGTCGCGATCATCGCCTTTGGCGTGATCAAGCATCAAAACACCCTCAAGGCCAATGAGGCTGCGGAAGCCTTCACGGGGGCCAAAACGGTGGAGGACTGCGATCTCGTCATCTCGCGTTATCCCGGCTCCAATGCCGCTGCCAACGCGCTGCTGCTGAAAGCGGATCTGCTCTGGGACCAGAACAAAAAATCCTCCGCAGTCGAAGCCCTCAGGGAATTCACCACCAAGGATGCCAGCAACCCGCTGGCCGTTTTTGCGCTGCTCGGCCTTGCCTCAAAGCTCGATGCCATGGGTGAAACCAAGGAAGCTCAGGCCATTTTTGAGCGCATCACCAACGAATTCGCCTCCAGCGAGGCTGCTCCTCTGGCGCAAGTGCGTCTGGGTGACCTCCTCTGGGCGCAGGGCAAGACTGATGAAGCCAAGAAAGCCTACGAAGAGCTCGCCGTGAAGTTCCCTGACATGCCTGGTTTCCAGACCATCAGTCAAAACCGTCTCGGCTGGATCGCTGCCTCACTGCCGACCAAGGAGGTGGATGCCCCGCCTGCACCGAAAGTGGAGCCCAAGCCTGCCGCCGCCGTCCCAGGAATGCCCAACATCAAACTGAATGCAGCCAACAGCGGCATCGGTGCCACCATCGCCCCGGCTGTCGTGCCTGTGCCCGCTGCTCCTTCTGCTCCTGCGCCAGCCGCTGCAACGATGCCTGCACCAGCAGCGGCTCCTGCCCCTGCGCCAGCAGCACCGACCGCTCCATCTTCGCCAGCTCCTGCACCTGCAGCGACCACACCGGCTGCTTCTCCTGCTGCTACGCCAGCACCTACGACCCCAGCTTCGCCGCCAGCCGCTGCACCTGCTCCTGCAACAACTCCTGCCACGCCTGCGCCAGCAGCGCCGACGGCTCCAAAGCCCTAAAACAGCACGACGGACACTAGTGTCAGTCGTTTGGTGTGAACTGAGAAGCCGGACCAATTGGTCTGGCTTTTTTTATGCAAGCCACTCAGCAATCGCCGCGATCACTTCATTGCGCTGCGCTTCGGTGAGTTCGCCATAGATTGGAATGCTGAGCACCTCACCCGCCACGCGATGGGAAACCTCGCAGCCTGAGAGCGAGGCTGCAGGAAGATCGGCAAAACAGGTCTGCTGATCGAGCGTGACGGGATAGTAGATGTCACAGCCGATCTTTTTGGCCACCAGATGGTCGCGCAGTGCATCACGCTGGTGGCCAAGTACGCGGATGGTGAACTGGTTCCAGATGTGCTCGTTGTGTTCGTAGCTGACGGGCAGCACGATCTTGGCATTCTGCGCGGTCAGCCAGGTGTCCTGCGTGCTGACACATTTGCAGTGCGCAGGATCCGCCTGCACCACGCCGGGAAGTTTCGACAGTGCCTCGATGTAGTGCGCTGCGTTGCGCTGGCGGTCTGCGGTGTACTGCGCATAGCGCTTCACCTTCACGCTCAGCAGGGCGCATTGCAGCGTGTCCATGCGGAAATTGCCACCAACATAGTGATGGTAGTACTTGGGCTTGCCACCGTGCACACGCAGCACTCGGGCGTATTCGGCCAGTGCGTCGTCATTCGTCACGAGCATTCCACCGTCGCCAAAACCGCCGAGGTTCTTGCTCGGGAAGAAGCTGTAGGTGCCAAAGTCGCCCAGCGTGCCGCTGCTTTCGCCGCGGTACTTGGCACCGATGGACTGCGCCGCATCCTCAATCACTTTGAGGCCGTGTTCCTTGGCCAAAGCGAGGATGGGAATCATGTCCGCACACTGGCCGAAGAGATGGACGGGGATGATGGCGCGGGTCTTTTCAGTGATCTTTTTCCGCGCATCGTTCACATCCATGTTGAAGCAGACGGGGCAGACGTCCGTGAACACCGGCACAGCGCCGAGGCGTGAGACGGCTCCTGCGGTGGCAAAGAAGGTGAACGCAGGGCAGAGAACTTCATCACCCGCCTTGATGTCCAGCGCCATGAGGGCCAGCAGCAGGGCATCGGTGCCGGAGGAGACGGACAGCGCATGCTTCACGCCCACCATCTCCGCGATTTCTTTTTCAAAGGTCTCCAACTCCGGCCCCATGATGAACCTGCCATGATGCAGCACCTGCGTGAAGGCGGCCTGGAGTTCGGATTCGAGGGGCAGGTTCTGGGCGTTGACGTCGAGAAGTGGGACGGGCATGGCGGCTGGGAATGGCGAATGAATGAATGACGAATGCCGAATGTGCCAGCGATTCCTTGTTCGTCGAGCTTTGGCCCGCCGTTCACGTCGTTTTGAGAGCGGCCCACGGGCTGAAGTTTTCTCACTCGCACACTGGTGATGACGCGCTGATCCACGGCATCGCGTGGCGAAACATGCCTGCTTGACCATCCATGCTGGCCCAAGTTCCTGTCTTATTGCATGAACATGCCAAGTGTCAGGCGAGATAGACCCAGCGGATGAGCATCCCTGCGGTGAGACTTGCGGCATTGGCAAGCAGAGACGCTCGCCATGGGCGCGGCACACGCCAGCAGCCCCCCCACGCACCCTCCGCGCCGATGGCGAAACACTCTGCCGCGATCAGCAAAGCGACGTAGGGTGCGCCTTCCCAGGGCAGGCAGAACCAGATGACGGGGTGCGTGATCGTGCTCGCGCCGAAGGCATATGCCATCCGTTGCAGCGCAGGCAGCGAGCGTGCGGAGCGCAGATAAATGGGCAGCTCGATCAGCTGTGTGAGCAAAAAAGCACCAGACCATTCATTGATGCTCATGCGGCGGCCTCCAGTCGTGCCGGACGCTCCACAAACAGCCAGGTGGCGGCGGTCAGTTCCAGATAGCCGTGAAACAACGCCATGCGCAGGTAGTTTTCCCGTGCCGCCGTCAGATCAAACGCCGCCCAGAGTGAGATGCCCAGCGAGAGCAGGATGACGAAGACCATCAGCGGCGTGCCGACATCTGCCGTGAGAGCACGCGCGCTGGCGCGGAAGGTGCGCGGGGTTTCCTGCGACCGGTCATCCTCCGGGATCAGGCGCAGCCAGACGCCGTAATGGACAGATTGTGCGAAGGCGAACAGCAGCACCAGCCTGAGCGCCCAGGGTTCGGCAATGCCCGGAGCCAGAAACGAAAGATGATAGCCCGGCCCCAGGCCCGCAGGCTGCCAGGTGAAACCACGTGCCCAGGGTGCCAGCCATCCCATCACCAGCATGACGGAGGCGGCTAGAAACAGCAACGGCACCAGGGCCTGCTGCCGTTGCCTGGAGCGTGGCCTCCAGCACCACCAGAGCATCACGGCGATGAAATTATGCGCATGCGCAAACACCAGGGCCGCTGCGTCTCCCACGACCCAGGCTGCCGCCATGAGGGCTGCGATAAAAAGCAGTGCGATCATTTTGCGCGCCCAGGTGCCGCTGGCGAGCAAGGCCATCGCCGCGCATGCCGTCAATCCGCTGGTCATGCTGAACTGGGACGTCCCGGCCAGCAGCAGGGGCACGCCTACTGGCAGCCAGAGATCACGATGCCGATGCAGGCCCTGGCGCAGCACGAGGTAGCGCACATCCGCCACCAGATGCGGCACGCCGAGCACGACCGGTCCCAGAGCCAGCAGCCAGAAAGGAGAGAGCAAGGTGGCCGCCAGTGAGAAACCCACCACGGCACAACCGGCGGCCATCACCCGCAGTTCACGCCGACGCACCAGAGGCTTCGCCAGCGGGCCGAGCAGTTTCAGCAGCAGCCAGCGCAGGCGGTCCAGCGGTGTCAGGAGCGCTGCCGCGCTGGCACGGAACTGGGAGGCTGGATTCATGACAATGAGGATTGACGCTGCTCTCGCGGGCCGTCATGATTTTGTCCGTCATGAGCATCAAACGCCATCTTTTTCCCATTGTCGGTTCTCTCATCTTGATGGCGGATATCCCGCCACCCAACGGACCCAAACCCTCCCCGCCTTCCAGCCCTGGCTGTACCATGCACAAAGCGGGACGTATGGCCGAGGCGGTTGAGGTCGCCAAGCACCCCAAAGCTTGAGGTTCCTCACATCCGCTCCGTCGTCTGAATGCCCAGCAATCCGAGTCCGGTCTTGAGCACACGGCTGGTGGCTTCGCAGAGGGTGAGGCGTGTGTTGCGGGCGATGCCTTCGGAACGCAGGACGTGGCAGGCTTCGTAGAAGCTGTGGTAGGTGTCTGCGAGTTCGTAGAGGTAGTTAGCGAGCAGGTTTGGACGATGGTCGTCGAGGATGTCGTGCGCGTTTTCAGCGAACTGAGCGAGCTTCATCGCGAGGGCACGTTCGGCGGGCTCGGTAATGGCGAGATCGTCGGTGAGTGTGACTTCACCATCGAGCTTGCGGAAGATGGCCCGGGTGCGGACGTAGGCGTTGATGAGGTAGGGCGCGGTGTTGCCTTGCAGGGATAGCATCTTGTCCCAGCTAAACTTGTAATCGGTGAGGCGGTTCTGGCTTAGCTCGGCGTATTTGACGGATCCGCCGCCGATGATGCGGGCGATCTCGTCTTTTTCGGCGTCGCTGAGGCCCTGCTCTTTTTCATCGGCAGCGGCGCGCGCGCGCTCGATGGCTTCGTCGATGACTTCGAGGAGGCCGACGGTTTCGCCGCTGCGGGTTTTGAACATCTTGCCGTCGGCGCCCAGGATGCTGCCGAAGGCGATGTGAATCATCTTCGTGGTGACACCACGACGCTGGGCGGCGGCGAAGACCTGTCGGAAGTGCAACTGCTGGGGAGCGCCGACGACATACCAGATTTCGTCTGCCTGCCATTCCTTCACTCGGTAGTCGATGGTGGCGAGATCGGTGGTGGCGTAGAGGAAGCCGCCGTCGCCCTTGCGGATGATGCAGGGGGCGGGCTTCCATTCGTCCTTGTCGCGGATCAGGAAGGGGTCGTTCTCGGGCTTCACGCTGCCGTCGCTGAAGACCACGGTGGCACCTTCGCTGATCGTGGCGATGCCTTGATTGAGCATCTCCGCTACCAGCGGGGCGAGGGCGTCATTGTAGAAGCTCTCGCCGAGATAATAGTCGAACTTGATGTCGAGGGCACCGTACACTTTTTCGAGCTGTTCGAGCGTGAGGCGCACGCATTCCTTCCAGATGCCGAGGTTTTCGGCGTCGCCCTGTTGCAATTTTACGAGTTCGCCTTTGCAGATTTCGAGCACGGCTTCATCCGCTTTCGCGGCGGCGTTCACGGCTTTGTAAACGCTGACGAGTTCATGAATCGGGTCAGCTTTGAGCTTCTCCTGATCGAGCTGCGTCTTCCAGCCGTGGATGATCATGCCGAACTGCGTGCCCCAGTCGCCGACGTGGTTGTCGGTGATGACCTTGTGGCCGATAAAGCGGGCCACGCGGGCCAGGGAATCGCCGATGAAGGTGCTGCGGATGTGGCCCACATGCATGGGCTTGGCGATGTTTGGCGCGGAGAAATCGACCACGATGGTCTTGGCTTTTTCCACCTGCGGCACGCCGACGTGGTCGTCTTTGACAATGACGGAGAGCCTCTGGGCCAGCGCGGCAGGGCTGAGCGTGAGGTTCAGAAAGCCCGGGCCGTCCACGGTGATTTTCTCGCACAGGTCCTCAACCTGGAGCGCCGCCTTGATTTGTTCCGCGAGAGCACGTGGATTCGTCTTGAGCTGCTTGGCCAGGATCATCGCCGCATTGCTCTGGTAGTCGCCAAAGCGCGTGTCGGATGCGATGACGACGCCGGGGGTGAAACCTTCAGGCAGATCAATGCCGGCGGCGGTGAAGGCTGCCTGGAGACGGGACGTGAGGAGGGCGCGAAACATGGGTGGCCTGCCTCATAGTATGAGGTGGCGGGCAGTTCAATCACGAACACCGTTGATTGCCTGCAGGCCTAAAAACGATCATCGGGGTCTGAGACGCTCGTGAGCTTCTTGTCGTAGCACTCGTCGGCCTTCATCAGTTTGACCTTTTCCGCCAGTTTCTCAAAAGCCGACGAAGTGGATTTGGTCAGGACGATCGCACCATTCGGATCCATGACCTGGACGATCCAGCCTTGATACTTGAAACCAAACACAGCACCGGTGGTGTCAAACTGAGTGGTGACACTGGGCAGCTTGTTTTCAAACACCTGGCGGATGGGGATGGACACCGGGAAATCCACCCGCTGCAGGACTTTGGCGACCTTCAAGTCCACCGTGCTTTCGCCGAGAAGGATGAAACTCACCGTGTAGCCATCGTAGGCCTGAGCGGTCGAAGTATTGGTGAATTTGACACGCGGATTAATCACCTGCATCTCGTCGTCAAAGTCACCGCCCTCAGTTTTGGCTGGCCGACCGATGATGACTTCGATTTTGACACCGTTGGCGAAGGGGACTTTGGGAGCCGTAGAGTTGGCGGGCATCGGAGCGGCGGGTGTGACGACGGGTGGTGCTGGGGATGGGGCTGCCACCATGGCTAGAGCTGGAGTACCGGAAGAAGATACATGGTTGAGAGGCTTTGGGGTACCCAGGCTGGCGAGCAGTGCATCACAGCGGGCGGAGCCAAGACGGTCTCCCTCCTGCTGGCGTTTGGAGGCGAGGTTTTTGACTCCGCTTTCGAGGTTCCTGCGCATGGCCTCCGCAGATTCCATGCGGCGCGTCTCAAGCTGCTCGGTCTGCTGACGGTAGATGCCACGAAAGCGTTTGTGCTCCCCCGAAGTCGCGGCGTCGGTGGAGGGATCGGGCACGGGCTGTCCGGCGGCGATGGCATTCGCCTCAGCACGCATGGCGAGCTGGTCTTTGGGGGAAGCCGCGGCGGCGGAGCGAAGCAAGGCGGCACCGTATTTGCTGGTGAGATCGCGGATCTGGGCTTGGAACTGCTCATCATTGACGAGCGAGTCTGACGGAGCTGACTGAGCGCGCAACGCGGCGAGTTCCGGGTCAAATTTTTCCAGGCTGGCAATCTGACGCGTGGCCAGCGTGAGGAAGCTTTTGTTTGTGCCGAGTCTGTTGAGATCCGGGAGGCGGATGACTAGCGCATCGAAGTCATCCGGCTGCGGATTTTTCATGTCGATCGGGAACCCGGTGACTGCCATCCAGCCCTCATCCTGGGATATGCGGATCGAGTTGGCGCGCATGCCGATGTCGAGGCTGGCCAGTTCAGCTCCGGTGTCGGCTTCGCGGATGAGAAGACTGCCATTGGAGTAGGCGCAGACGAGGAGTCGGCCGGCCCCCGCCCAAGCCGTGCTGGAGCAGCTGAGGCCGGCAGGAGGATTGATGAGGAAACGCGGGGTGAGCGCTGGAACATCAAGCAGGTAGAGGGGGCCGAGGCCGCCGACGATGGTGCTGCCGTCCGGGGAGAGGGAAAGGCGGTTGCGAATATTGGTGTAGCTCGGCAGATCGCGGATGTGGCGATGGTCTGGCGCGGAGAACAGCGCCGCAAAGGGCTTGTCCATGATGATGCTTTGAGTGGAGCCTGGGCCTTGATTCGGATTGGGCTTCATGGTGCTGCCAACCACCAGAAGCTGGGATGCCTCGTCAGGCTTCATCGCGGGCAGCTGGAAGAGGTGATAAGCCGCGCGAGGCCATTCGGAGAACTGCTGCAGCACGGCACCTTTCGACGGGTCCCAGTGATAGACGCCGCCGCTGGCATCATTGCAGAGCAGATAGACGCCCTTTTGGTCAGCAGACCATGTGGCATATGTCAGCCGGTTGGCAGGGGCTTTGATGCTGGCGATGGTTCTAGCCTTTTCGAGGTCGAAGATGGCGACTTGATGTGAGCGCAATGAATAGACCAGGACGCGCCTGCCATCAGCCGCTGCCTCAATGCCGTGAATATCACCGACAGGGGAGGGGAAGCGCTTCAGTTCAGCACCGGTGGCCACGTCCCAGAGCATCAGCGTATCATCATGACCACCGGAAATGGCACGCCGCTGGTCGGCGAGGAGGGTGCATGAATAGACGAGTTCTTTGTGTCCCTTGAGGCGCCTGAGGATGGCGAAGTCCCCGGCCTCGGGTTTGAACGGCCCGGCGGGCGCATAGCTGATAATGGCTGGCGCGGGGGCTGTGGCCGCATTCTCCATTGGAGCTAGGTCGGCAGCGCCTTTCTTTGAATCCGCCTCACTCGTTGTGGCGACCTTCGCATCTGGTTTGGACTGGGCAGAGGTGTCAGGCTTGTTCTGCTGCTGGATGAACCATCCGCCAGCGATCAGCAAAGCAATGCAGGCGGCAGCCCAGAGCCAGCCGTACGAACTTTGTTTTTGAGGCGCGGGGACAGATCCTTGCGGGCGTACCCTGGCCTGCAATTGCGACGGCGGTGCACGATGCACGGACGGTGCGGGAGTGGCGGCTACCGTGGCGGCAGCTTGCAGGAAGGTTTTGATTTCGCCACAGTTCTGGAAGCGGCGGGCGGGGTCCGCCATCATGCAGCGGCTCACGACACTGGCATAAGGTGCCGGCAGCCCCTGGCCTGCCGAAGCTCCCGCCGCACCTGGCGTCAGCTTGGTGAACATTTCATGGATGACCACACCCAGCGCGTAGATGTCAGCACGGTGATCCACGGTGGCATCACTCTGCAGGCGTTCGGGGGCCACGTAGTCAGGGGTGCCGTACTCGGCTTCGCCTGCCGTTTCGCTGTCCTTGTCGTGTGCGAGTCCGAAATCGACGATCTTCGCCTGCCAGTCATCGGTGACGAGGATGTTGGCGGGCTTGATGTCGCGATGGATGATGTTGTGACTGTGGGCGTAGGCAAGCGCGTCACACAGCTGCGGTACGAGGCTGCGGATACGCTCAGGCGTCACTTCATCGTGATGGATAAGGCGATGCAGGTCCATGCCGTTCACATACTCCATTACCAGATAGAGGTGCCCCTGTGTGGTCTGGCCGAAATCGTACACTGCCGCGATGTGCACATGCGCGAGCCGGGCCATGGAGCGTGCCTCCGTGATGAAGCGGTGTGCATCCTCCTCATTCTGAGAGGCGGATTCCGGCAGAAGCTTGATGGCCACCCAGCGGTCCAGCGCGGCCTGTCTGGCGAGATACACCGCCCCCATGCCTCCAACACCAAGAATACCGTGAAACTCATACTGCGGCAGCAGCGCCGCCATTTCCTCCAGGGTGGGGAAGGGGGATTCCTCCGCAGGCTTTTCTTCAGGAGTGATCGGGGATTCAGTTTCTTCGCTCATGCAGAGATAGTCGTGGACGGCCAGATGCATCCTAAACCTCGTTCAGGAAAAAGCTCAAGCTGAGAGTGTGTGACAGGTTGGTCCACTTAGGGAGCCGATACCGAGCCAATTCAGCTGAAATTCATCAAATTCTCACATCGCGGATTTCTTCCGCGCTGGTGAGCGTCAGTGTGCTGCCATCCGGCAGTGCAAGCAAGAGATGACCCTCCTCATTCAAATCAAGGACACGGCCATGCAATTCACGGCCTTCGGCGCGGCAGCGGATCTGCCTCCCGGAAAGCCAGCTGCGCTCACGCACTTCAGCGATAACTGCGGGGAAATCATCTTCGATGCGCGCAATTTCTGTGTGCAAAGAGCTCAGCAGGCGGTGGGCAAGAGCGTTGCGGTCGAGTTCGCTCACTAAGGGGTTGGCGAGCTCCCGCAGCAATGATGTGGCATGAATCTCAGGAGGAAAGTCGCGCGCGTTTACGTTCAGGCCAATGCCCAGAACAATTCGCATCCCATCACGAGTGGAGACAGTCTCCGCCAGCAGGCCGCTGACCTTGCGGTCGCTCAGATAAACATCGTTGGGCCATTTGATGCGCGGATGGAGAGGCAGTTCGGCCTCGATGGCTTTGCAGATGGCAAGCGCGGCCAGGGTGGTGATGCGGGGCCACGATTCCATGGGGGCCGCAGGCTTCAGCAGCAACGAGAACATCAAATCCCTGCCACGTGGGGCGATCCAGCGGTTGTCACGCCGACCCCGGCCTGCGGTTTGTGATTCGGTGAAGACCACAGCGCCCACTGGGAGAGTGGCGGCGTTTTGTTTGAGCCAGTCGCTGGTGGAACCCACTTCATCCAGCACCGTGACGTGCCACGGCAGGGCGGGATCGTTCAAGGCGCTGGCATCAAGCGGGATCATGCACGGATGCTGTGAGGATCGCTGGCCTCACCATGCTGATGCAGTTCATCATGGTCACCCTGACATTCGAGATGTGTGGTGATCAGCACCGGATTGGCCACACTGTCCTGCACGGCTGTTTCAATTTGGGTGGCGATGCGGTGGGCGTCGCGCAGCATGATGTCGTCGGCGAACAGAAGGTGAACTTCGACGTAGTGCATTTCGCCGGCATCTCGATGGCGCAGGGCATGAAACTGGAGGCCGTGTTTTTCAGTTTCGCGGCGCAGCGCGGCGTCGAGGATGGCGTTCAGTTTCGGATCGGCGCTGTCCATGAGGCCGCCAACGCTCTGGCGCATGAGGCCGTAGCCGGTCCAGATGATGTTGGCGGCCATGAGAAGGCCGCAGATCGAATCCCAGCTGTGCCAGCCGGTCAAGGCGACGAGGCCGAGACCCACGATGGCACCCAGGCTGGTCCATACATCGGTGAAGACGTGTTTGCCATTGGATTCAAGAATCAGGGATCCTTGTTTTTTCCCTGTGCGGATAAGGTATGTGCCGAGTACTGCATTGATGCCGATCGTCAGCGCGGTCAGCGCCAGACCCTGGTCCAAATTGGCAGGTGGCAGGTGCAGCAGCAGTCGGCGCACCGATTCATAGATGATGAACAAGGCGGCTAGGATGATCAGCCCGCCTTCGATCCCGGCGGAAAAGAACGCGATCTTGCTGTGGCCATAGGGGTGGTCGGCATCGGCTGGTTTGTGCAGCACACCGAGGCTGAAGGTCGCGAACATCACCGCCGCGACGTGCACGACAGACTCCGCTGCATCGCCCAGGATTGCCGCAGAGCCGGTGAGCACATACGCCCCCATTTTGAGCACAAGCATGAGGAACCCAACGGCGAGAGAGAACCGCATGGCGCGCGTGGCGTCGGAGGTGTTGCTCATGAGGGATCAGTCACGCAGCAGCAGTTCGACGATGGCGGGCACATCGGCAAACGATTCGACGCAGCGCCAGGGATTCAGGGCGCTCAGTTCAGCATGGGAATACTGACCCGTCGCGACGGCAAGACACTTGGCGCCAAAGGCTTCGGCACAGCGGATGTCCTTGGGGGTGTCACCGATGACGATCACATCGTCGATGTGGTAGGTCGTGCCGGTGGCATCCTGCATGCGTTTTAGCGCCACAGGGCCGAGCTGGTTGCGGTCATGATGATCACTGCCGAAGCCGCCTTCGATGAAATGCTCGTAGATGCCGTGGCGCGAGAGCTTGATCACCGCGCCGCGACGCACGTTGCCGGTGAGCAGACCCAGGTGCGCTTCGTTTTCGCTGCGCAGGGCTTCCAGCAGTTGCGTCACACCGGGCAGGGTGTAGCCGCTGAAGTCCGGCGCTTGGAGGCGGCGCTGGAGATGGGAGAGATAGCGGTCAAGAAACGCGATGACTTCCTCCGGCGTATGCTGGCGGCTCAGGTGGCCGAACACATCCATGGCAATCGCGGGGTCGGTGGACCCGGCGAGCTGGAGCGGCGGGAAATGCTCGCGCTGAATGCCAAAGTGTTCTTCAGCAGCGTCGAGAATCGCCGCGCCGCCCGCGCCATTGCTGTCGATCAGCGTGCCGTCGATGTCGAAAAGAAGCAGGCGTGCCATCTCAGTGTGGCTTGGAGGCTGAGGCAGGAGGATGTGCTGCAGCGCCGGTGTTGGACGGTGCGTATTTGGCCACCATGACAGCGCCTACGACAGCCAGCACGCAGCCGATGATGAATTGCGGTGGAATGGCCTTTTCCGGCCGATGGAGCAGCATGGCGGTGAGGGTGTTGATCACCGGTGCGCCACCGAAGACAATGGGCATGACAGCCGCCGCAGCGGCCACACCAAAGCCACCGCCGCCTTTGATGATGGGAGTGGCGGCAGCGCCGAGGGCAAGGACCAGCGTGAGCGCACCCAGAGCACCTGCCATACCCGCGATTAGGCTGAGGGGAATGCCGCTGCCGGTTTCACCGGTGAAGCTCCAGTTGGTGCCCCGGGCCTTCAGCACCAGCGCGGTCACGATGCCGATGAGAGCGTAGGCGATGCAGACAAACAGGAATGCCTTAAGGCTGGCATTGGGGGTTTCAGCACCCATGGGCATCTTGGAGCGTGCTGCGTGAAGAATGACACCATAGACGCCCCAGGAGAGCACGGTGAGAAGAGCGTAAAGGAGCCAGGGCTGCATGATTTTGAATCGGGGTTGGGAGTTCACAAGAGTTGGGGAGTGAGCAATGAATTGCCTTTGGAGAACGCCTCTCACAACGCCTTTGTTCACTTTTTGTATAGGCTCGGAACCCACTTTACCCCCGGTAGTGCCAATGGAAAAGCTCTATGGAGCTGCCGTCATGCCTGGTATCTTTGTCTGAGCTCACACAATTTGACCCTGAGGCTCTCATTGTTGAACAGCTGAAATTTTGCATGAGGGTTGTTCATCCACTGGGTTTCCCCGCGCAGAATGTCTTCACCAACGACATCCAAAGTTAGCGCGGAATTCTCCAGCCCTTGAGTAATATTTTCACGATATGATACGGCTGGCTGAGCGTGTGGGGCAAAGATGAATTTTCGAGTGCTCGCCAAAAATGTTATGAGGTCCAATCCAACCAGCTTGTCTGAATTCACCAACATGTAATAGATGTTTCCCCCGTAACTATCGTGGCAGATGACCAAAGCAAACGCGTCGCTAAAAGCGATCACGCTATCCCAGTCTGAGCAATCCATCTGGAGGTTATATTTTGCGCACAATGGCTTAAATATAACGGTCGCTATTTGGCTGAAGTCTTGAAGCATGGATTATGCTGATTGGTTCCGGTCCGGCCGTTTCAGCAATTCCGGCGGCGCGGCCTCGATCTTGTCGCGGAAGCGCTGGGGGATCACCACGGCCTTCATCTGGCCGGTCTCGCGGTCTTTCCGCACGCAGGCGGCGGTGATGCGGCCTTCGGCAGCCAGTGTGCCGTCCAGCTTCCAAAAGCGGATGTAATGGCGGATGACCTTGCTGCGGACTTCTTCCACGAGGAGTTCGCATTCAAACTCCTCCTCGACGCGCAGCGGAGCCATGTAGTCGCAGGAGGCGTGTACGCGCGGCCAGCCGACGCGTTCTTCGCCTTCCACGGGCTTGTCCACGATGGAGAAGCCGAGGCTGCGGAAGAAGGCATGCTCCACGCGCTCCATGTAGCGGAAGAAATTGGAGAAATGGACGATGCCGGCCATGTCGGTGTCAGAGAACTGGACGCGCTCGATGCAGGTGAAACGGTGGGCCATGAGGCTGGATGCTTAGTCGCTGGATGCCGGATTCTCAAACACTCATCGCCGTCAAATCTCCGGCGGCGGAAGTGCCGGGAGCATGAGCCTGCGATTCATTCCGCTGAACGGTTGGATAAAGGAACCACTCAACGCGAGATTGTGACGCCTAAGCTGCAGCGGATAGAGCCGGGCATAAGTAGTGCGCAGGCGCTGCCGCAGGGGTTCATTGGCCGCAGTGGGTGGCAGATTGTGCACTTCCTGCCGCAGAAAGTTCAGGCTTTGCAGCACATTCACATAACGAACATCCTCAGGCCCCGAAGGAGCAAGGTCGTTGAACCCATAATGCGCCACGATGACCGTGTGGGCACCACGTGGTCCCAGAAACGGCGCAGCCATGCGCTCGGGGCCGAAATCATCATAATTCAATGTCAGCGATTGTCCGGCAAAGGCCCTGCTCAGTCCTCCCGCAGCGCAGCCTGGGAGTAGTACAAGAGGCAGCAGCAATAAAAGCATGCGGGTGAACTTCATGACCGGGGGTGGGGCGGGTTAGTGGGAAATGACGGCGAGTTCACAACCCTGCGCCTCACGCATTTTGTGGGCGGACTCGATCACCGCATGCGCTGCAGCTTCGGCATCCGCCTTGGTGTTGAAGCGGTTGAAGGAAAAACGCAGCGTGCACGCGGCATCGCGGGCGCTGACACCCATGGCCTCAAGCACATGCGAGGCATGCAGCGCGCCGGTGTGGCAGGCGGACCCGGCGGAGCAGGCGATGCCTGCCTGATCCAGCAGGATGAGCATCCCGGCGGCATCCATTTCAGGCAGGCAGAAGGAGCTGGTGGTGTGCAGGCGGTGCGTCGGGCAGCCATGAATCCGCATCTCCGGCAGCGCCGCGTGGATGAGGTGCTCGAAACGGTCGCGCATGCATTTAAGACGGGCCTTGTTGCCATCTGCGAGATGCTGGCCGGCGAGTTCGGCGGCCTTGCCGAGGGCGATGATGCCGGGTACATTCTCCGTGCCGCCGCGCCGTTCGCTTTCCTGACCACCACCCACGAGCAGCGGTGCAAAGCGGACGCGCTGGCTGATGAAGAGCGTGCCAATGCCCTTCGGCGCATGCATCTTGTGGCCGCTGAGGCTGAGAAAATCGACCGGTGTCGTCCGCACATCGAGGTGGATTTTTCCTGCCGCCTGCACGGCATCCGTATGCACCAGCGCACCTGCGGCATGCGCCAGTGTGACGATTTCGTGCATGGGGGCGAGCACGCCGGTCTCGTTGTTGGCCCACATGATGGAAACGAGCGCGGTGACGCCTGGCCGGACGAGTGCGTGCAAGGCATCCAGGTCCACACGGCCGTCAGGATGCACGGGAGCTGTGGTGACTTTCCCCCCCTGGGCCTGCCAGCGCCGGGCGGACTCCATGACTGCAGCGTGCTCCGTGCCGGTGATGATGAGTTCAGGCTTCTCCGGCCACAGGGCGCGCACGGAGGCATGCACCGCATTGATGGATTCGGTGCCGCCACTGGTGAAAGTGATTTCCGCCGGACGGGCATTGAGCAGGGCTGCCACCTGGGCCCGTGACTGCTCGATGGCGCGGCGAACCCTGCGCCCGGCGGCATAGCTGGCAGAGGGATTGGCGTAGTGCTCGCGCAGGAACGGCAGCATCGCCTCCAGCACTGCTGGATCGACCGGCGTTGTGGCGTTGGCGTCGAGGTAGATCACAGCCGGAAGGTCGGACTGCGATTCCCGCTGTCAATACCCCTTCCGGCACTCGACAAGCCGCCCACTCCCGCTAACCTCCCGGCCCTTATGCTCGACATCCGCCTCATTCGTGACAACCCAGATCAGGTCAAACAGCGCCTCGCCAACCGCAGCGGCGACTTCGCATCATTGGTGGATGAGGTGCAGTCCATTGACACTCAGCGCCGCGCTGCAGAGACGGAACGTCAGAAGCTGCAGAGTGATCGCAATCGCATCAGCAAAGAGATCGGCATCGCGAAAAAGAACGGCCAGGACACCAGCGCCATCGAGGCGGAGGTGCGTGGCATCGGCAGCCGCATCGAAGAAATCGGCCGTGAGGCTGATGTGGCGGACGCACGCCAGCGTGATCTGCTCCTGAGCATTCCGAACCTGCCGCATGAAGCCTGCCCCGTGGGCAGCACTGCGGAGGAGAATCCAGAAGTGAAGGTCTGGGGTGAGAAACCCACGTATGACTTCCAGCCGAAGGACCATACCGTGCTTGGTGCGGCTCTCGGCATGCTCGATTTCGAAGCCGGGGCCAAGATCTCCGGCAGCGCCTTCGTGGTGTATCGCGCTGCTGGCGCCAAACTGGAGCGCGCCTTGATCAGCTTCCTGCTGGACCTGCACACCACGCAGCATGGCTATGAAGAAATCAGCCCGCCACTGCTGGTGAAGTCGGAGTGCCTCGTCGGCACCGGTCAGCTTCCCAAGTTTGGCGATCAGGTCTATCACAGCGCCGCAGATGATCTCTATCTCATCCCGACCGCCGAAGTGCCGGTGACGAATCTGCATCGCGATGAAATCCTGCCTTTGGAAAAGCTGCCGGTAAACTACGCGGCCTACACGCCCTGCTTCCGTCGTGAGGCCGGCAGCGCGGGTCTCGGCACGCGCGGATTGATCCGCATGCATCAGTTCGACAAGGTCGAGCTGGTGAAGATCGTCACTCCGGAGACAAGCATGGCCGAACTGGAAAGCCTCACCGCGAATGCGGAGAAGGTGCTGCAGCTGCTGGGCCTGCACTATCGTGTGATCGAGCTCTGCACGGGCGACATTGGGTTTGGCTCGGCCAAGACCTATGACATCGAAGTCTGGGCACCGGGGCAGGGGACATATCTTGAAGTGTCGAGCTGCTCGAATTTCGGCGACTACCAGGCCCGTCGCATGAACCTGCGCTACAAGGATGAGAACGGCAAAAACCGCATCCCCCACACATTGAACGGCTCCGGCACGGCGCTGGCGCGTTTGTTTGTGGCGCTCGTCGAAACGTATCAGCAGGCCGATGGAACGATCCTGATTCCTGAGGCTCTGCGCGGTCACTTCGGTGCTGAGAAAATCGGCTGATCTTCATGAAACAAGCCTGCGCCCTGCTGCTCCTGCTGGTGTCCGCCCGCATCGCCTGTGCACAGGCTCCCGGTGTGCCGGTCTATGCTGAAGGGCGAGGAGCGCGCCCGAATGCGGTGCTGATGGAGCAGGCAAAAAAGCTGCAGGGAGCTTCCGAGCTGCTGTCGATGACGAAGGCCCTGGAGCAGGCGCAACGCACGCAGTGCAACATCACTCTACCAGCCGCTGATTCGAAACCCCTGACTGCTCGCGAACGCTGGCAGCGTGCGCGCATGTCGCACCTTCGCGTGGGGCAGTTGTACCTGTGTTCCAAGTGTGACAAATGGCATCTCGATCTGTCGGGCGGATATGCGCTCACGGCCGATGGCGCGGTGGCCACCTGCGCGCATGTGATCGCGCCGCCGCCCAACATGAAAGAGGGCTGGCTGGTGGTGGCCACGGAGGAGGATGTGATCCTGCCCGTCACGGAAGTGCTCGCTTGCAACATTGGCACCGACTGCGCCATTCTTCGGGTGAAGTCCTCCCAGCCGCTCACCCCGCTGCCGCTCACTCTGGACGTGAGTCCGGGGGATTCCGTGTGGTGTTTCAGCGACCCCAGCGGCAAGCGCGGCTACTTCAGCGAGGGCATCGTGAGCCGTTTTGTGAAGCGTTCGTTCATGACCAAAAAGGAGGCGGACAAGCTGCCCGAAGGTACTGAGGCACCCAAGCCTGTGTGGCTCGAAACAACGACCGACTGGGCGCCGGGATCAAGCGGTTCGGCGTTGATGGATCAGTTTGGCAATGCGGTGGGGCACGTGTCCGAAATCCAGACCGTGCTCGAAGATGCGCTGCCGGCACGGAAAAAGAAAAGTGAGGCCACCGTCATTCATCAGCTGGGCACCCAGATGGTGTTTCATCAGGCCATCGGCGCGGTGGAAGTGATGGCTCTGGTGAAAAAACCTTGAGTCTGCGGCGCAACTTTCAGCGGGGCCGCGCATTCATCAGGCCCATGAGATACATCATCCTCTCCTTCGTTGCGGCGCTGAGTCTTGTCATTTCTGCCCAGGGGCAGATCGCGGGAGTGCAGGCGCATCGTGATCTCGTTTACGTCGAAGGCGGGCACGAGCGGCACAAGCTCGATCTCTACCTGCCGGAAAAAGCCGAAGGCCCTCTGCCGCTCATCATCTGGGTGCATGGCGGCGGCTGGCAGAACGGCAGCAAAGATGGCTGCCCGCCCCTGCGTGCTGGTTATGTGGCGCAGGGTTATGCGGTAGCCAGCATCAATTACCGCCTGAGCGGTCACGCGGTGTTCCCGGCGCAGATTGAAGATTGCAAGGCTGCGATCCGCTGGCTGCGGGCGCATGCCAAGGAGTACTCGCTCGATCCGCAGCGCTTTGGCGTGTGGGGCAGTTCGGCAGGCGGGCATCTGGTGGCGCTGATCGGCACCAGTGGTGAGGTGAAGGAGTTCGACGTGGGCGCCAACCTGGATCAATCCAGCCGCGTGCAAGCCGTGTGTGACTACTACGGTCCGACGGACTTCACCGTGTTCGTCACCACACCGGGCTATGAGAGTCATGCCACGGATGCCTCACCCGAAGCGAAACTGATCGGCGGGGCTGTGATGCAAAACAAAGACAAGGCCGCCCGGGTGAATCCGATTTCCTACGTCAGCAAGGGGGACCCGCCCTTTCTCATCGTGCATGGCGACAAGGACCCCACCGTGCCGATCAATCAGAGCCAGCTCTTGTTTGATGCGCTCAAGCAGTCGGAAGTCAGCGTGCATTTTCACACGATCCACGGTGCCGGACACGGTGGACCGGGTTTTGCCGGCAAAAACATCGACGACATGGTCAGCCAGTTCTTTGCCGAACGACTGAAAAGCAATACGGCAAAGGCCGAAGCCCTGACCACCGAAAGCACTGCGGATGCCGCGATGATGGAGCGTGATCCACGCAAAGGCATGCCTCAGAGCGGCGGGCGGCGCGGCATTCCCTGGGAGGTCATCACGGGGCGCGACGACAAGGACAAGGACGGCAAGGTCAGCAAAGCGGAGTTCAGCGGACCGCCCCAGCTGTTCCAACTACTGGATAAAAATGGCGATGGCCTGCTGGAAAAATCGGAGCATGAGGCCTTTTTGAACCGCCCCGGCCCACGCCCCTGAGGGGGGCGAAATTTCGCTTCCCAAGCGATTTTTGAACCTTTAACATCGCCTGAACTCCAACAGGCCATGTATAAGCACCGAATTACCTTCGCCTTGGCTGCTCTGCTGAGCACGGTCATCTCCGCCAAAATCCATGCCGAAGGTGATTGGAGTGTGAAAAGCGCCGAGCGGCCCAAGGTGGCGATTTTTGCCGAAGATGTAACGGTGGACGGCACCCGCCGCCCCGATCTGGGCCGGGCGCTGGCGGACAGTCTCAGCACTAACCTGCTGCGTCGTGGGCAGATGCGGGTGTTCAATCTGACCACCGAGGAGACCAAGAACGGCACGCAAACTCTGGTGCTGCCCAAAGATGCGCCCGCCAAGACACCGGCGCTGGACAAGGACATCGACTACCTGCTGAGCTTCAATTTGTTTTCCAACGCCAACGAGCATCGCCTGACGGTCAAGAAGACCCGTGTCACGACTTCGGAGCTGATGGATTCCCACCAGTTCTTCACCTATGGCCGGGTAAGTGATGTGTTCGCGCTCGTGGGCAAAATTGCGGACCGCATCGATCCGCTGCCGGTGATCCACAATTTCCCAGTCACTCAATCTCCTGCGGCGATCCGTGCTGCGCAGCCTGATCCCACCCCATATCAGCGGTTCTGGACCGGTGACTATTCCAATCCGGGCAGCCCGGCCTATGATCCATGGCGTGCCAACAATGTGGCGCAGTATGATCTCAAGAATGTGCCCAAGGCTCTGACCTACCGTGAGCTGGGCTCCATCCAGCACATCAACACCACCTGGAGATTCACCGTCGTCAAACCGGTCAAAGGCGTGCAGTTAAACAGCCGCGATCCGCTGCATGTGCTCTACGACGAAGGCGACGTGTATGCCAATCTGCGCGTCGGCACGGTGGAGCAGGCCGGCGTCATCGCTGATTACGGCGGCATGACGCCGGAGCACCACAAGCTGTTCAATGGCGACAAGGTCTTCGGCTGGTACTCACCTCCTCCGGAGAAGGTGGCGAACACGAAGTAGGACTGTGATGCTGTTGGCATGAGTCATGAGGCGTGGAGATCAATGGCATGCCGCGAGTGCGACAGCTGACATCAAAGCATCTGCCAGGCGCAAAGGGTGGTCCGGCTTCTCAAGCCGGTCGCTGTCATTGGCTTCCTTTACATGAAGTTGTTGCCTCCCGTACATCTGGACACCAAGCAGGTGTTTATTCTGCTTGGTGCCAGCGCACAGATATCAAGCTGAGCGCGCTTAAGCAGCGGCTCGCTCACATCCTCCGAAGAGGCGTGTTAGAAACTGATGTTCACGCCCAGAGTCACATTGTGTGAGGTGTAGTTCGTGCGCCCGAACTGGCCACCGTAGAAGAGGTAGGCACCCACGGTGGGAGTGATCTGCAGGTGCACACCGGTGCTGAGCCGCAGGCTGTCGCGGCCAATGGCTGGACCATTCACGCTGAACATCGGGCCGGGACCCGCGACAAAGCTGGAATCGATGGATTGCATGCTGTCGAGAAACTCGTGCTGCCAGGAAGCGCGCGCCTGCGGGGTAAGTCTCATGCGGCCCACTTGAGTCGAGTAGCTGACCCTGACACCGAGGTTGGAGCGCAGTGATTCCTGGTGCTGTTTGGGATAGCTCAGGGGAGTCAGGGAGCCACTTTCGGTAAAGTTGTCAAAGTTCACCCGCGTGTAGCCGAGTGAGGAGAACAACCCTACGGTCGCATCGCCGATATGATGGTCGTAGCCGCCGTTGATCATGGAGTTGAACGCCACGCCATTCGTGCTGCCGGTCGCACGGCCCAGCAGGGAGGAGCGGTCGGTGTCATAGGAGCTGTAGGTCAGGCCGGTCTGCCCGTCGAGATAAAAGCCGCCGCCAAACAGGGTGGCGTACACCGCACCACGGAAGCTGTCGGCTTGAATGCTGCCTCCATTGACGAGGCTGGCATTCGACCGGGTGTAGCCGCCCATGCCACCAAAGGCAAAGTGGTCGTTCAGCAGGTAGTCGGCGCCCATCATGGTGCCGATGGTGTTGAAGTTGTAACCGCTCGCATTGCTGGTCGTGCTCACATTGGCGTTTCCGCCCAGGCCTTCGACAAAGAAATTCCAGCGTCGCTCGTAGGGCTCGGTGACAGTGGATGCAGTTGTTTTGCCATCCGCCGAAGATGCGATGGTGTTTCGCGTCAGGTCACTGCTGTCGCGACGGGCACCGTCACGCACCTGCTGCAGATGCTGCTGGATGCTCGCCGCCTGAATTTCAGCCGCGTGAAAACCCATCTGAAAAATCGCGGTCATTTCATCCGGCGCGATCTGGTCATAGAGGCCCGGCAGCCGGGAAACAGGCTGTCCATTGAGGTAGGTGACTGCGGCATTCCCAGGATTCAGAAATTGGAAACCATCAAGACCTCCGGCCGCCGCGGCCTGGTTGGGTGTCAGGCCCGGCACCGAAGTGTAAGCATCTTGGACCCAGGTGATGTAAGCATTGTTGGCATCGTAGGTCACAGTCGGGTACAGCAGAGTGTCACCTTGATGGTATAAGAAGTTCTGGTTGAACTGAGCGTTGTAGAACCTCGAAAAGGGCGCGTTGGAGGCGAACTGGCCAGTCAATCCGCCCGTGGTCTGGATGATCGTTTGCCTGTCGCCGGTCGGGTTGCCAGCCGATGCGCCATTGGGCACATACAGGCCGCTGTCATCATACACGAACACCGTGCCGCCGGACAGCGCAGCAGTGCCCGTCACATTGTACTGCGTGTAGGTGCCGGGAGTGGTGCCCTGCAAATGCATGCTGATCTGGCCGCCGCTTTGCACATAACCGCCGACATTGATTTGCAGAAGCTGGCCGCCCAGCGTGTCCACATTGCCTTGCAGAATGTCCAGCGTGCCGGTGCCAAAGGCGGTCGAAGTGCTGGCAAAGGGACTGCCCACCAGAACATTGCCTGGCGTGTTGATCGTCGTCCCGCCGCTGAAGGTGTTCGTCCCGAGCAGAACCGTGTTGCCCGGACTGGTGATCAGCATGCTGCCCGTTCCGCTGATCACGCTCGTCGCCGCCTGGACGTTGTTCCCTGGCGCGATCCATTTGACCTGGCCGTTGTTGACGACGGCATTGCTCCACACTCCGCCGTTCACCAGATCAATGAGCAAGTTTGCTCCAGCGTTCACGGTGACCAGCGAGCCCGCCGCAATGGACCCGGTGAGGCCATTGCCCACCTGCAGGGTGCCTGCATTGATGATCGTGGGGCCCGTGTAAATATTCTCACCAGTCAGAGTGAGCTGTTTCAGTCCGTCCTTGGTCAGGCCGATGGTGCCATCGACCACACCGCTGATCACCATTCCTGCGACGTTGTTCACGCTGATCGTCTGGGAAGTGCCCGCCAGGACCAGACTGCTCCCGATCGTGACCAACCCCGCGCCATTGTTGACCCGGATGCCCGACAGCAGTCCTGTGCCCGAAATCGTCAGCGTGTTCGCACCAGAAATGCTCACCGCCACGCTGTCATTGATGACCAGACTGTCGATGTTCTGGTCCACGCCAAGCAAGGTGTCCTGACGGAGCGGTACCACACCTGTCACGGAAAAAATCACATTTGCACCCATGGCCGGGATAAATTGGTCCACCGCGCCGGTGGTGTCTGGAGACCAGTTCATTTCCGACCACAGATTGCTGTTGCCGCCCTTCCAGTAAGTGCCGTTGAGGCCAATGGGCGCGCCTGCCAGCCCACCATTGTTGATGCTGTTGGTGTCCAGGGTCACGCCGCCGGTGATCGCCAGCGCCCTGCCACTTGAAAGGCTGGCACCAGTGGTGAGCGTGATGCTTTCCAAGGCCAGGATGTTGCCTGCGAAGGCCGATCCGATCCCCAGCGTGGCCGAGCTGCCCACCTGCCAGTAGATGTTCGCGAGCTGCAGGCTCCCCACGACCGTGATAGAGGAGAAATCCGCTGTTGTCAGTGTGCTTCCGATCTGGAAATAAAAAGCCGCGTTCGAATCGCCCAGAGGATCCAGAGTCAGCTGACCCGTGAGCTGCGCCGAGCTGGTGAAATTATACACACCCGGAGTCAGGATTAATCCACCCAGGTCCTGACCCGTCAGGGAGGTATCGACCGCCAGCCCTGAGATGACAGAATAGGCCGTAAACGTGTCCGCATGCGCATTGACCGCCGGCGCGTCCGACCCCACATAAATCGTCCCTGTCACGCTCCCTGGTGGGAAGCCTGTGATCGCTGATCCCGGACTCACACCCAGATCACCAATCAGGAGGGTGGGCCCTGTGTTGGTCACAGTGGAGCCCCCCAGAACGGAAAAGTTCGATGCCGCCCCCAGGCTCTGCGCATGCGCTGGTGCTTCCAGCAACAGCATGCCCCCGGCCATGAGGCCAAGACTGCACCAGGCCGCCCGCCATATTGAGGGGCGCGCTCCTGCTAGGATTGCGATGCGTTTTTCGAGTGTGGTCATCTTTGTTGGTTGGGTTTGAGTGGATTGCGTTTTGACGCATCAAGCCTCGTGCCAGCCGCCCTTGGCCAACAATGGGGTGAAACCCTACTGATATGTCCATGCTCCAGCCCTGGCCCCTCGATTCATTTACGCGGCCATGCAGGCAATGTGTGAGGATGCCACGCGCATGCGGCTGAGAACACGAAGCAGGGTTGATATGGCTTGGACGTGGGCTATTGGCACTGCCGCCAATTCCCGCTCCCCATGCTTCAGCTCTCCCAGGTTCTCCTTCCCGTCGATCATCAAGAAGATGATCTGCGTCGTGCGGTGGTGAAACAGCTGGGTGCACGCGATGAGGATATCGTCAGCGTCAAGGTGAAGCAGCGGGCGATTGATGCCCGGCGCGGGCATGTGGAGTTCAGCTTCACGCTCTTGGTCGAAGTGAAAGACGAGGCTCGCGTGCTGAAGCGCATCGGCAAAAATCCGCGCATCGGCCCGGCTCCGGAGGAGATCTATCAGGAGGTGGCGCAAAACGTGGCACGTTCGTCCACTGGGCGACCGGTGATCGTTGGCACCGGGCCCTGCGGCTTGTTCTGCGGCCTGCTGCTGGCGCGTGCGGGACTCAAGCCGCTGCTGCTGGAGCGTGGCAAGGCGGCCGGGGATCGCGCACGTGATGTGACCGGCTTCTGGCGGCGCGGCTGGGATTTCAATCCTGAATCCAACGTGCAGTTTGGTGAAGGCGGCGCAGGCACCTTTTCGGACGGCAAGCTCTACACGCAGATTCGGGACCGCGAGCACCGCATCCCCTGGCTGCTGCGTGAAATGGTGGCCGCAGGCGCCCCTGAGGACATCTTGATCAAGAGCAGGCCGCACATCGGCACGGACCGGCTCATCAAGGTCGTGCGGCATGTGCGTGAGGAAATCATTGCCCTGGGGGGCGAGGTTCGATTTGGCGCCCGCGTGGCAGATGTGGTGATCGAAGACGGCGTGATGCGCGCGTTGACGCTCGCGGATGGTGAAACAATCGAAGGCTCGCGTTTCATCTTCGCCATCGGCCACAGCTCCCGGGACACCTTTTACATGCTGCATCGGCATGGGGTGCCCTTTGAGGCCAAGCCGTTCTCCATCGGAGTGCGCATTGAGCACCCGCAGAAATTGATCGACCGCAGTCTCTACGGCAAATGGGCCGGGGATAAGCGGCTGGGTTCAGCGCCCTACAAGTTCGTGGCTCACTGCGGCACGGGCCGTGCGGCCTACAGTTTCTGCATGTGTCCCGGCGGACTCGTCGTGGCGGCCACCTCGGAGCCGGGAATGGTCGTGACCAACGGCATGAGCAGCTACGCCCGCGAAGAATCGAATGCCAACAGCGGCTTCATGGTGGACGTGCGGCCTGAGGACATGCCTGCGGGGGATGTGCTAAGCGGCATCGAGTTTCAGCGCAATCTGGAGCGCCGCGCCTTTGTGCTTGGCGGGGGCAACTATCACGCCCCTGCGCAGCTGCTCGGCGATTTCCTCGCAGGACGCGCCTCGACCGGCCCCGGCAAGGTCCTGCCTTCCTATGAACCGGGCGTGGTGTGGTCCAATTTGTGCGAGGTGCTGCCCGAATACACGATTGAGACGATTCAGGAGGCGATTCCGCGCATCGACAAAAACCTGCCCGGCTTTGCGCTGGATGACGCGGTGCTCACAGGCGTGGAAACTCGCAGTTCCTCACCCGCGCGCATCCCGCGAGATGCACAGTCGCTGCAATGCACCGGCGTAAAGCATTTTTATCCAGCAGGTGAAGGCGCAGGCTATGCCGGTGGCATCATCTCCGCCGCTGCGGATGGCATGCGTGTGGCTGAGGCGATCTTATGCGAGGGTTGAGCGAATGTGCGCCAGCACGCCACGGCAGCCATCTTCCAGCAGATCCAGCACGAGCTCGAAACCCTGCTCACCGCCGTAGTAGGGATCCGGCACTTCGCTTTCTTCGTGGGCGGTGCAGAAATCGCAGAAGAGGCGGATTTTTGAGCTGAACTGGGATGTGCGGTCGAAAGACTGCACGTCGCGCAGGTTTTGCCGGTCCATGACGAGGACGAGGTCGTACTCGCTCAAATCGTTCTCCGTGACCTGCCGGGCGCGGCTGCTGAGATCATATCCCCGATTTTGCGCTGCGGTGCGCATTCTTTGATCGGGCAGTTTGCCCGCATGCCAGCCGGCCGTGCCCGCAGAACGGATCGAGACACGATCAGCATAACCTTTAGATTCGACCAGTGCCCGCATGACGCCCTCTGCCGCAGGTGAGCGGCAGATGTTGCCCAGGCAGACAAAAAGGAGGCGATAAGGGGCGGCCATTGAAGGAGCTAGGCCAGTGAGAGGTGTTTCACAAACAAAAACCACCTCCTGTCCTCAGGGGATGCCGGGCATCCCTCAGCGGAAGATTTCTTTTTCTGTTAATGAGTCTTTGGTTGAGCCGTAGTTTGAGCACGCTATCTGCTACCAAAACCTAAACCCCACGCCCACCCCATGTCTGTTGTATCCAAAGGTCTTGAAGGAATCGTTGCTGCCGAAACCCGTCTTGGGGAGGTGAATGGAGCGGATGGCATCTTGTTCTATTGCGGGTACGACATCAATGAACTGGTCAAGGTCAGCTACGAAGAGGTCGTCTACCTGCTTTACTACAACAAGCTCCCGAATCGCACCGAACTCAACAAGCTGACCACGGCGCTGCGTGCCGAGCGTGAGCTCCCGCAGGGTGTCATCGACTTCCTCAAGGCGGCTCCAAAAACCGCCAAGCCCATCGACATCATGCGCACGGCCGTCTCGATGCTCGGCTGCTATGACTTGAGCCGTTATGACCTCGAAGTCAGCGAAAACATGGCCAACGCCATCCGCCTCACTTCGCAGATCGGCGTCATTGCCGCCTACTACCACCGTGCACGTCAGGGGCTGGAACTGCCGCCTGTGCGCAAGGACCTCAGCGAAGCCGCCCACTTCCTCTACCTGATGAACGGCGAAGTGCCGAGCAAGGAAGCCGAAAAGACCCTCGACATTGCCTACATTCTGCATGCCGAGCACGGTTTCAATGCCTCCACCTTCACCGCCCGCGTCGTGGCTTCGACGCTGAGCGACATGTTCTCCGCCATCAGCGCCGCCATCGGTGCTCTCAAAGGACCGCTGCACGGCGGTGCCAATGAAGGCGTGATCCACATGCTCGAAGAGATCGGCTCCCCTGACAAGGTGGACGCCTGGGTCGCCGACGCACTGGCCCAGAAGAAGAAGATCATGGGCATCGGCCACCGCGTTTACAAGGTTCTCGACCCCCGTGCTCCGCATCTGCGTGAGATGGCCATCCAGCTCACCAGCCAGCTCGGCGAATCGAAGTGGATCCAGATGTCCGAGCGAATCGCCCAGATCATGCGCGAGCAGAAGGGCCTCAATGCGAACGTCGACTTCTACAGCGCCACGGTGTACTACAGCCTTGGCATTCCGACCGATCTCTTCACCCCGATCTTCGCCATCGCCCGTATGAGCGGCTGGACCGCCCACGTGCTGGAACAATGGAGCGAAAACCGCCTCTTCCGTCCCCTCAGCCAGTATGTCGGCAAGCCGTATGGCCAAAAAGTCGTGCCAATTGACGAGCGCTGATACTACCCGGCCGAAAGGTGGGGCAGGAATTAATTTGAATGCTGCAAAGGTGGTAAAACTTTGTGTTTGCCACTAACGTAGATGCTTCATGCGTCTCCTTTCAACCGTCGGAGCCGTCGCTGTGATGCTCGGCACGCAGGTGATGGCGCAGCCTGCCACACGTCTCGTGTGGCAGCCGGTGCAGGAGTATTTCATTCACCGTGACGAAGGGCAGCAGGTGCTGGCAGGCACCAAGCGGCTGAATTCATTCACGGCTTACACCCACATAGGTACCGACTTCGGTTTCCATGGGCCGGCGGAGCATGAGATCGAATGGCTCACCGATGAAGTCGTGGTGCACCTCGGCCAGCAGCCTGATGCATGGGCGGGCATGTGGCACAGCCTGGCCGGGCAGGCGCGCAATGCGAGCCGCGTGATGGATTTCACACATGCCTATCCCGAGCCGGTCACTGCCAGATACCAGCCACGTGTCACGGCGGTCATGCTCAGGGCATCCGGGCGTGGCAGGATCAAGCTCGAGATCAAATCTCCCACCGACGAACAGCGCTGGACGCAGGTGATCGAACTCAACGAGCCGCAATACCGCATGTTTGTCCATCCGGTGGCTCCTGAATCAGTGCGCGATGGGAAAACCATCATATGGACGGCTGAACCTGGTTCAGAAGTCAAAGTGTCCGGCTTGTTCCTCGGCATCGAGCAGCCCCAGATTCCCTGGGATTCTTATGCTTTCCTCGCCTCCTACGCGAAGATCGCCCGCAGTTATTCCATCGGGACCGGTTTCGTGCGTGACCGCGCTCACATTGAGGAGGGGGCTTTTGAGTCCGTCTCCGCCACGGGCATGTATGTCCTGGCCTCCGCGGCGGCGGCGCAGGAGTCGCTGGGTATTGTCACGGCAGATTACGCGCGCTGGGTGCTCACGCGTACGCATGAAGCGGTGAAGAAGCTTAAAACCGGCCGCGGCCTGCTGCCCCATTTTGTACACCGGCATGGGCGGGAGAACGCTTACAGCATCCATCCGGGTACTGAATACAGCACGGTGGACACGGCGATCTACACTCAGTCCATGCTGCAGGCGGCGATCATGCTGGACGTCCCTGCTGTGGCCGAGGACCTGATCCTGCAAATCCAAGAGATCGACTACGATCTGCTGCACCTGCCAGACGGCCACCTCTCGCACGGCCTTGCTGACGACGGCATCACCCTCCTGCCGCATGGCTGGCAGGACTGGGGGGGCGAAACCACCCTGGTGATGCTCATGGAAGGCATCGCCAACCCCGAACACCGCCCGCCGCCCATGCGCACTCCGGGCAAGGCCTGGCAGGGCACGGGTTTCATCACCGAGCTGCAAAGTTTGCTCCATCCGGATTTCGACAGTGACGTGCCCGATGCGCATGACGGTGTTCGCTGGCTCAGCGTACGCCGCGCCATGCTGGGCGCGCAGCGCGCCTACATTCCGAAACGCTGGCCCCAGTCCCATGCCGCACGCAATGGCATCTACGGTCTCTCTGCCGGCGAAAATGAGGCGGGGAACGGCTACTACGTGGGCGGCGTCGATCTGCCGGATCAAAAGCTCATCCATCCGCACTACATCCTGATGTCTGCCACCCTGAATCCGCAGTCCCAGGAGACGTATGACCTGCTCGAACGCATGGAGAAGGCCAGCTACTTCCCGCCTTGGGGCATGGTCGAGAATCTCAATGTCGATGGCCGCAGCTACCTGCCGATGGAAGGTTCGCTGAATGCCGGCTTCGAGGCCCTCAGTGCCTACCATTTGTTTGCCAAAAACCGCAAAATCCCGGACGCGATCTATGCGGCCAGCCTGAAAAGCCCGCAGATCCGCCGCGCCATGCAGCTCTTCTACCCCGTTCCAGCCAAGGTGGCGGGCGGGGAGAGGGAAGCCGCCGCGCAGTAGCAGGGACATGAAGCTAACCCTTGCTCCCGTGCCCATCCCCGGTTAACTGGACCGTCACATGTTTGTCGATCAAATCAAAGTTCATGCGCGCGCCGGAAAAGGCGGCGATGGCAGCGCTCATTTTCACCGCGGAAAATTCCGTCCCAAAGGCGGCCCTGACGGCGGCGACGGCGGGAACGGGGGCAGCCTCATCCTGCTGGTGGATCCCAGCACGGACAGCCTGCGCAATTACGTTTTCAACAGCAAGCTCATCGCCGAGGACGGCGCCAAGGGCGGTGCCACGCAGTGCTCCGGCCGCAGTGGCAAGGATGTGGTGTACAAAGTGCCGCCGGGCACCCTCGTCAGCCGCGTCACTCAGGAATACGACAACGAAACCCATGAACTCGTCACGCGCTACGAACCCGTGGCCGACCTGACCGAGACCAATTCCACCTACGTGCTCTGCAAAGGCGGCAAAGGCGGGAAGGGGAACGTGCACTTCAAGACCTCCACGCACCAGGCTCCGCGTGAATTCACCCCCGGCACCCCCGGTGAGGAAGGTGACTTCCACTTCGAACTCCGCAGCATCGCGGATGCCGGATTCGTCGGCGCCCCAAACGCGGGCAAATCCACGCTCCTTTCCAAACTGAGCGCCGCCAAGCCGAAGATTGCCAACTATCCCTTCACCACGCTGAAACCCATGGTCGGCGTGATCGAGTTTGGTCCAAACCGTCGCGGCAGTCTCGCGGACATTCCTGGTCTGATTGAAGGCGCGCACGAAAACATCGGCCTCGGCCATGATTTCCTGCGCCACATCATGCGCTGTCGTGTGCTGCTCTTTGTTGTCGACACCGCAGGCACCGAAGGCCGCGATCCCGTCTCCGATCTGGAAATCGTGCGCAAAGAAGTCTCTCTCTACTCTCCCGAACTGGCTAAACGTCCTTGGTGCATCATCGCCAACAAGATCGATCTGCCCGAGAGCGCCGAAAACCTCGTTCACTTCAAAGAGCGCTTCAAACGCATCAAAATCCATCCCGTCTCCGCCGAAACCGGCGAAGGCCTCGACAAGCTGCGCAAGTGGCTCGACGAAAAGATCGGGCAGGACGTGGACTGGTGAGGCCGGGATTGGATGGCTGGTTGAAATCCGTCTGGCATGACCCACAGTGAGGCCATGAGCACGGAAGCCATCCTTCAGGCATTCACCCTCTTGGAGCCAGCGCAGCAGATTCAGCTGGTCGAAGACATGTGGGATCGCATCGCGCAATCTGAGGAGCCGCCTCCTCTCACCGCAGAGCAGCGCGAGGAATTGACACGGCGCAGGGCGGCCTACGTGAGCGGTGCGAGTCAGGGCCGTTCATGGAGTGACGTGAAAAACACTCTGCTCGGAAGCGATGGCCGTTGAGTCGATCATTTTACCCGAGGCTGATCAAGAGATCGCGGATGCCTACCACTGGCTGGAGCGGCGAGGCTCTGGACTTGGAAAAGAGTTTCTGCGTTGCTTGGAGGCGGCATTGGCAACGATCTGCCAGATGCCAGAAGGATTTGCCAAAATCATGGATGAATTCAGGCACTTCAAAGTCCGCCGGTTTCCTTATACGATCTATTATGAATTCACGGGTGGCGTGGTAGTCGTTTATGCGGTTTTCCACGGAGCGCAGGATCCAGAGAGACTTCGACGTTCTCTCTGGCTCAGAAAGCCCGAATAAATCCAATGCCCCTGAACCGTTCCAATCTCTGCTGGCTGGCCTTGGCCCTGATCACAGCGGGTTATCTCCTTTTCTGGGCGTTGCTGCTCGGAGCCACGGCGACGTACAGCACGCCGGATTCGTGGCTGCAGGTGCTGCGCTCGCCTGAGATCCGGCATGCGACCTTCTTGAGTCTTGTGACCTGCTCGCTCGCGGCAGGTTTCGCGCTGCTGCTGGCTGTGCCCGTGGGGTATTTGATGACCCGCCTCGAATTTCGCGGCAAATCCTGGCTGGATGCGGCGCTCGATATTCCCATCATTCTGCCTCCCTTGGTGGTCGGCCTGTGTTTGCTGATCTTTTTCCAAACCAAAATTGGCAAGGTGATCGAGATGGCGATTCCCTTCACCTATCAAGTCAGCGGCGTGGTGCTGGCGCAATTCGTCGTGGCCGCTGCCTTCGCGATCCGCACCATGCGCGGTACCTTTCAGCACCTCTCGGCCCGGCCTGAAGACGTGGCGCTCACGCTTGGCTGCACCCGATTTCAAGCACTGTGGCACGTCGCGCTGCCAGCGGCACGGCGCGGCATGGTGGCGGCGTTTTGCATCGCCTGGGCGCGCAGTCTGGGGGAATTTGGGCCCATCCTTGTCTTTGCCGGTGCCACGCGCATGAAGACGGAGGTGCTGCCGACGACGGTCTGGCTGGAGCTCAGCGTGGGAAATCTCGAAGCCGCCGTGGCGGTGAGCTTGTTCATGGTGCTGCTGGCCGTGCTGGTGCTGGTGGCGGTGCGTGCCACGGGGGAAAAAGTATGATCCAGCTCGAACAACTCACTTGGAAGGTCTCTGGCCGCACGATCTTGGAGGGCGTGACAGTGGCGATCCCGGCCAACACCTACGCGGTGCTTATGGGATCGACCGGCTGCGGCAAAACCACGCTCCTGGAAATCCTCTGCGGCCTGCGCCAGCCGACCTCCGGCCGCGTGCTGCTGGATGGCGTGGACGTGACCGATCTGGAACCGCGTGAACGCGGCATCGGCTACGTGCCGCAGGATCTGGCATTGTTCCCGGGCCTGCGCGTGCGTGAGCAGATCGGCTTCGCCCCGAAACTGCGCGGCATGGCTCCTGAGGAACTCAACCAACGCGTGAACCGCCTCGCGGAGCAGTTTGGCATTGCTCATCTGATGGATCGCCTGCCAGACATGCTTTCAGGCGGCGAAAAGCAGCGCGTGGCCCTCGCTCGTGCTCTGGCGGCTCAACCGAAGCTGCTGCTGCTCGACGAACCGCTGTCCGCGCTCGATGAAAGCATGCGTGCGGAGGCTGTGACCTTGCTGCAGCGCGTACAGCAGGAGCATTCGTTCACCGTTTTGCACGTCACCCATTCCAGCAGTGAAGCGGCGGCGCTGGGCACCCTGCATCTGCGAATGGTGGCAGGCCGGCTGGAGGTGGAATCGAAGGGATGATTTTCACTGTGCGGTTGGAATCCCGCCGAAGCTGCGTTTAGTGTCCCAAAAACACCCCCTGCATGGATTGGACTGACTGGCAGCGCGTCCTGAAATGGCGCGCACTCGAAGAAGGCGATGCCGATGGCGTTCTCGTCAATGCGGAGCGTCGCCGTGAGGCCACGGCCCACACGCGTGCCGGACTGGCCTCCGAGGAGATCACCGGAGATGTGCTGGAGGAGCGTTCGGAGTCGTTTCTGGACAAACGAGCCGAGTGGCTGGAGCGCGAGGCCGTGGGCTGGCGCGGCGACTTGATCCATGTGCTCGATCTGCTGCGTGTGCCGCAGGGACGCTGGTCTTGGGCGCTGGCGGGATGGGGCTTGGCGCTGGTGACTGGCTATTGGTTTACCGATCTGGGGCAGGCGGGCGAATTCAATCTGCTGGCACTGCCGCTGGTGGGTCTGCTGGCCTGGAATGCGGTGGTGATTGTCCTCGGTTTGTTGTGCGAACTGATGCCGACCTCCGCAGTGGCTGGCCGGGGTGGCTGGGTGGCGGAATTTCTCGCTCATGGCATCTCGCGCATGGGCAAAGCGACCAAGGAGGTCGAAAGCGGAGTGGCTGAAACCGTGCGGTCGCGGTATGAAGAGCTCGCCTGGCCGCTGGCCTGGCGGCGCTTGCAGATGCGGCTGCGGATATGGTTGCATGTGGCGGCGGCGTTGCTGGCCATAGGTGGCGCGATAGCCCTGTATGCCCGTGGCTGGTCGCACGAATATCGTGCCGTGTGGGAAAGTACCCTGCTGGGAGAGAGCGACGAGGCCGCGGCCTTTTTTGAGACCTTGTTCAAACCCGCCTCAAAGGTGCTGAGAATTCCCGTGCCGCTGGATCAGATCGCCGGCATGCATCGCACTTTGGGCAAGGTGGCGAAACCGGCTGCTGCACTGCCCTGGATTCATTTGTACGCAGGCACTCTGCTGGTGCTGATCGTGGTGCCGCGCCTACTGCTGGCGGGCCTGGGTGCGGCGCGCTGCTGCCGGGTGGTTGCGCAACCGGCCCGTGCCTTGAATTGGGGCGGCTATCTGCGTGCCTTGCTACGTGCGGTGGAAGGCGGCAGCGAGCGCATTCAGGTGCTCGTGCATGCCATCGAACCCACCGCTCATCACCGCGAAGTGTGGGACCGTGGCATCAGGGAGCGCTTCGGCGGCATGGCGCGCGCGGAGTATGTGCGCATCCCAGCCGGGGAGGAGGACGAATTTGCCGCCGCCTGGCAGCCCGTGTGCGCCAATTTGGTGATCCTCTTCAACATGGCCACCACGCCCGAGGCAGAGGTTCAGCGTCGTTTGGTATCCGATGTGCGCCAGCGCCTGCTCACCAAATATGCCGAGCCGGAGCTCGTCGTGCTGCTGGACGGCACGAGTCTTGCGGGACGTTGGTCACCAGAAAAAATCGCCGGACGTGAGCAATTATGGTCGCAGATGGTCGAAGGCCTGGCCTCTGAAGTGATTGTGGCTGTACGCAAAGAATCCGCACGCGCAAAGCCTCCGGTATCGTAATGTTCATGAAGTTTTCGTCTCTCGTGCCCGCTCTTTTTTCCAGAACCAAAACTGCCAGCTCCTCTGACCGACAGTCGGCGGAACTGAATGTGCGTGATGCCTCAGACATCGTCACGCTGAGCCTCATTTCGCACACGAACGCGGGCAAGACGACCCTCGCCCGCACGCTGCTGCGCCGTGATGTGGGAGAGGTGAAGGATGCGCCGCATGTCACCCTTTTCAATGAATCGCACACGCTGCTCGAAACAGGCGGCTTCATGTTGCGTCTGTGGGACACCCCGGGCTTTGGTGACAGTGCGCGGCTGTTGAAGCGCCTTCAGCGCGAGCGCAGCCCCGTGCTCTGGTTTCTCTCGCAGACCTGGGACCGCATCACCGACCGGCCCCTGTGGTGCAGCCAGCAGGCGCTGAAAAATGTGCGTGATGAAGCGGACGTGGTGCTCTATCTCGTCAATGCCGCCGAACCGCCCGAGGCTGCCGCCTACATCGGGCCTGAGATGGAAATCCTCAGCTGGGTGGAAAAACCCGTGGTAGTGCTGCTGAATCAGACCGGGCTTCCGGGGAGTTCATCCATGGAAGCTGCGGAGCTGGAATCCTGGCGGACGCATTTGAAGCAGTTTGAGATCGTGCGCGAAGTGCTGACGCTGGATGCCTTTGCCCGCTGCTGGGTGCAGGAGGACATCCTCATGGATTCCCTGGCCCCCCTGATGCAGGGCTCCAAAATTCCGACCTTCCTGCAGATCAAACGAGCCTGGGCGCAGCGCAATGTGGAGGTGTTTCAAGCTTCGGTGCGCCTCATCTCGGAGCAGCTCACCGCCGCGCTGTTTGATGGCGTGGATGTGCGCTCTGAAACGCTGCTGGAACGCGTGGGATGGCAGCGCGATGACCTGAACCGCGAGTATAACGAAGCGCGCCAAAAACTGGCCACACAGCTGGCGGACCGCACCGAGCAGACGACGAACAATTTGATCGAAGCCCATGGTCTGAAAGGTCAGGCTGGCCATGAGCTCAACGAGATCGCGCGCGAGCATTTTCATCTGCCTCAGGCCGTCTCTGAAAACATCTGGGGTGTGCTGGGAAGTTTCGCCGGCGGTGCCATGGGCGGACTCATTGCCGATCTCAAACTGGGCGGCATGACCTTCGGTGGTGGTGCGCTGCTGGGCGGGCTGGCATCCGGCATTGGTGCCTATGCTTTGATTCGCAGCTACAATCTCGTGCGTGGCAGTGACCAGCGCCTTCGCTGGTCACGCGAGCATTTTCGTGAGCAGGTCAAACTGGCCTTTCTCACCTACCTGGCCATCTGCCATTTTGGCCGTGGTCGCGGTGAATGGAAGGAAAGCGCGCAGCCGCAGCACTGGCAGGAAGTCGTGGATGAAGTGACCGATCTGCACTCCGATGCGCTGGATCATCTGTGGAAATGTGGTGTGCAAAAAGACACTCAGCCCGCGGCGCTTTCACGCCAGTCCCGTCAGCTCACCGGAGACTGCATGGTGGCGTTGCTGGAGCGGCTGTATCCGGGTGTTGATCCTTCGTCGTGGCGGATGTGAGATTCGTGCTCATGCAATCGGCGTTCCAGTCGTGACTGGAAGCTCTGCCAGCAGCGCAGGGCACGGGAGCGGAAGTTGGCGGGAGTGACATTCAAACTGCGCAGGCAGTCGCGGTGATCCCACGAGACGACGCAGGCGGTCGCGAAGTGAATGGCTTGGAACTGCCAGCGCCAGAGACGCTGCATGGCTGGAGTGAGTGCATTGAGACGTTCAAACAGGAAATCACGCTGGAAGGAGAGATGGCCCATCTCATCGCGCAGGAGCTTTTTGGCGACCGTTTGCACGACAGGATCGCTGCAACGCAGGGAAAGCTGGCCGAAATAGACTTCGGCGATGAGTTCCGCCGTGAGCAGCACTTGGATGTTGAACTCGAGGTTCACCAGATCGCGCATCCAGCGGAAGATGGAATTGGTCCATTGCTTTTGCAGCAAGGTGCCGCGCAGATGTTTCACGGTGCGTGCCAGCAGCGCGGCGTGGCTTTGCTCCTCGGCAACGAAGAGGTCAACGGCGCGCTGATAGCCCTTCAGATGTTCCAGCGAGGCGATGCTGCGGGTGTAGCGGCGCAAACGTGTGCCTCCCCCACTTTCCCCCAGCTGGAAAATGGCAATGGAGCGGGCAAGGGAGCTGCGCACATGCTCGGGCAGATCGCATGCGGTGTCCGGCAGTTGCAGCTCATGATTGAGGCGGGTGTTGGCTTCGAAGTGGCTGATCCAATGTTGGGTGTTCATAAGGAGGGTTGGTGGGTGGGTTAGGCGGCGTGAAGCATGGAGCGGAGGAATTCATGGACAGGGTTGCTGCGCATTTCGGCGGCGATCTGGCGCAGTCGTTGCATGACGGCATCCACCGTTTCATCCAGGGTGGAGGTGCCTGCGGTGACGCCCACGTTGCGGGCTTTGCCAAACCAGGCGGGATCGAGTTCTCCGGGGCCTTCGATTTGGATCGCAGGCACGCCGTGTGCGGCGGCTTTTTGCACGAGCTGCCGCGTGTTGTTGCTGTTGCGTCCACCGATGACAACGATGTGATCGCAGTCGCGCAGCAGATCATCCATGGCTGTCTGGCGCTGCTTGGTGGGATGGCAGATCGTGTCGACGAAACGTACTTCGGACCTGCAATGCCGCCGCTTGATCGCATCCACCAGACGCAGGGCAAGTTCGAGCGGTTGCGTGGTTTGTGACACGATGCCGAGTCGTGGATGAGCTGGCACACGATGAAGGTCCGCTTCTTCAAGAACAACAACGGCGGAAGGGAAATCGCCGATGAGTCCACGCACCTCGACGTGCTGACTCTGGCCGATAACAATGGGCTGGTAGCCTTCATTCACCAGCATGGCGAGCGCGTGATGCGCCTTCTTCACAAGAGGGCAGGTGGTGTCGATGACGGTGTGACCGGCACTTTGCCAGGCCTGTCGATGTCGGTCTGAAGCACCATGAGCGGTGATGGCGACCTGCTGCGTGCTGGCGCTGTTTAAATCATCGAGTTCACCGCGCTGCGCACCAAGGGTGGCGAGATGGCGATCAACCAATGGATTGTGAACGAGCTGACCGAGGATGGTGAGCGGCGCGCGCTGGGCGGCTGCGTGGGTGGTGCGCAGGGCGTCGCGGACGCCGAAGCACATGCCATGATGTTGAGCGAGGATGATGTTCATGAGGGTGTTAACTTTGTGTGGCAAAGTGAATGGGCAAAAAACGGCAAGTCAGGTCTGCTGAGCGGCTTTGACGATCTCGCCGAGCACTTCGACGTAGTCTTTAAAGGCCGCGCGTCCGGCGGGGGTGAGTTCGTAGCTGGTGCGCGGGCGGGTGCCGGATTCGTCGCGGGTTTCCTTGATGTACCCAGCCGTGCCGAGGGTGCGGAGGTGGGAGATGAGGTTGCCGTCGCTCATGCTGAGCTCTGCTTTGAGATCCTGAAAGGCCCATTCGCCGCGTGTGGAGAGCAGCGTCATGATGGAGAGGCGGCCCTTTTCGTGAATGAGCTTGTCGATTTGATCGAAGTCGATCATTACGGCTGCACCTCCGCAGGTTGGGCGCTGAGGAACACGGCCAGGGCATAAACAACATGCAGCAGGCCGAAGGTGAGGCCCATGACGAGAGAAGCTGGGCCAAGATCACTGGAGAGCAGGCGCACATCGCTGCAAGCAGCCCAGACGAAGAAGGTCAGCAGACCCGTGATGACGAATGCCCAGCCAAGACGCACCAGCGACCGTGGCGAAAAGCTGGCGGTGCTAAGCAGGGCCAGACCGTAGCAAAGCGCCCAGATCAGCGCGGCGAGGGTGAGATTGTGCAGGAACACGATCAAACCAATGCCCACACTGCCGCCGACAAGCAACGGCGGAACGAAGGCGCGCAGCGCCATGCGCATGCCGGCGGAGACAAAGGGCTGGTTGCGACGTTTGGCCTCTTTGGCCAACAGGAAGACATTCAAAGCTGAAGCGATGGCCAGAATGATGAGCCAGGTTTGCAGGAAGCACATGTCACACATCACGGCATCGCCTTGCATTTTCACCGCGTGCCATACCGGCCATCCGGAGGCGACGAGTGCCAGCACACCGCCAGTGAGCGCCGCAGGAGCAGAGACGGCGCGGTAGATATGCGCCTTTTCCATCAGGGAACGAATGATGCGGAGGTTCTCCAGGGCGGCTTCGGTCGTGCTCATGTGAATCACTTTGCGCGCCAAAGTGAATGGCGCAAGTAAAACTTTGCGCCACAAAGCGATGATTCTGCGGATCGACACGAAACAGGCTTGGCAGTTTAATATAATTACCATAAGTTAAGAGAAGTGAATCAATCCGCGTCAGTTTTGCGCAAAACGACACACCACTTTGGGCGAAGCTGGTGCGCAGGACTGTTGTGTGCGGCCATTCTTCTGCCTGGATTGGCAGAGGGCGCAGATCCCACGGCAGAGCAGCAGTACATGCTCGAACTGACCAATCGTTTCCGCAGTGATCCCCAGGGTGAGCTGGCCAAGCTGGTCAATTTTTCGTCTCCAGGTGTGTGGGCTCCCACCAAGTCGAACGATCCCAGCATCGCCTTTGCACTGAACTTCTTTGGCACCAGCGCCTCAGATTTGGCCACGCAGTTTTCCAGTCTCACTGCGGCTCCACCGCTGGCATGGAGCAGCGCTTTGAATGTCTCGGCCACCAGCTATTCGAACCTGATGGTGACTGCCGATCAGCAGTCACACACGCTGGACACGAACAGCCTGGACCAGCGCATCATCAACGGCGGCTACAGCGCCAACTGGTTGAATGCCGGCGAGAATCTTTTTGCCTCGGCGCAGTCCCCCTTTCATTCGCATGCCGCATTCGTGGTCGACTGGGGAGATGGCAATGGCGCAACGGCCGGTTATGGCAACGGCATTCAGAACCCGGCCGGACACCGCGATCTCCTGCTCGATGCAAGCATGAAGGAAATCGGCATCGGCTTCCAGGACATCTCGATTCCGGGGAGCAATGCCACAGCCATCGGGCCGTACGTCATCACCGAGCATCTGGCCTCGCAGTTTCGCTATGATGGCATCAACTACTTTTCAGATGCCATTCTGACAGGCTCAGTTTATCAGGACACCATCTTGGCGGACGCCTTTTACACGCCCGGGGAAGGATTGGCTGGTGAGGCGATCAATGTTTACAACGACACCACTGGCATCCTCGTGGCCAGCGGATTTAGCAACAGCGCCGGCGGTTTCAATATCACGCTCACCGGCCTGAGCAATGGTGTTGTCTATCGCGTGGAAGCTCCCGATACCGGCCTTGCTGCCAAGACCTTCACCCTTAACGAGCATGTTGAAGATTATGGCCTCCCCGGAAGTCCTGCTTACGTGATGGTGTCCGACAATGTTTACGAGTCGTTTATGATTGTTCCCGAACCCGGGAGTCTGCTGCTGTGCCTGGTAGCAGGCCTGCCGTTTCTATTGTTTCGCACTCGTCGTACTCTT
Organism: Prosthecobacter sp.; assembly: GCF_049294395.1. Lineage (GTDB taxonomy): Bacteria > Verrucomicrobiota > Verrucomicrobiia > Verrucomicrobiales > Verrucomicrobiaceae > Prosthecobacter. The sequence continues at coordinate 43,026 of NZ_JBAQCR010000243.1, read as the reverse complement.
TGTTGATTCACCATGAGATCCATCGTCCTCCTGCTTCTGTCCGTTGCATCCATTCTGGCCCAGACTCCCTCTGCACCGCTGGCCACGGAGATCCGTGCGATCATTGACGAATATGAGAACTCAGTGCGTGCCAATACGCAGAAGCTCATCGCCGCGACCACCGAGGAGGAGAAGAACAAGTTTCGCGCCAGCATTCCCAGTGCCGGACCTTATGCCACCAAGATGCTGAAGCTCGTGCAGGCAAACCTGGACCAGCCAGATGTGGTGAAAGGGGTGAACTGGCTCGTGACAGGCGCGGCGGGTTTTCCCGAAGGGCAGGAAGCGCTGAAGATGCTCGGCACCACCTTTGCGGATCGCGCGGGCATCGCCGAAGCGGTGAAGCAGCTCGAATACCACGGTCTGCCTGCCGAGCCGGTGCTGAAGGCTGTGATCGAAAAGAACACGCATCGTGACGAAAAAGCCGCCGCGCTCTATGCTCTGGGTGCCATCCACTTTAAAAACTTCGACGCCTCTGCCGATCGTGACTCCGCCGCCGCTTCAAAGAGCAAGGCGCTTGAATGCTTTCAGCAGCTTTACGCTGATTATGAGGATGTCACCATCCAAGGATTCAAGCTCTCGGATTCCGTCGCCAAAATGTTCTTTGAGATGACCAGCCTGCAGGTCGGGTGTGAAGCGCCGGAAATCGAGGGCAAAGACGCCGATGGTGTGAGCTTCAAGCTCAGCGACTACCGTGGCAAATACGTCATCGTCATCTTCTGGGGCGGCTGGTGCCATGCCTGCCACGGCACTCTGCCGCTGATGAACCAGGCCGCCGCGCAGCTCAAAGACAAGAACGCCGTCGTGATCGGTGTGAACACCGACATCGAGACCGAGGCCAAAAAAGCACTCGCCGATTACCAGGTCAGCTTCCGCAACGTGCTGGACAACACCAGTAGCGGCCCCAACACCACCCTCTACAACCTGCGCAACTTTCCCACCCTTTATCTCATCGACCCCAAGGGCCTGATCGCGATCAAAAACGGGTCGCTGGATGCGATGGTGGCGCAGATCACCGCTGCCAAATAGATGGCGGGCGGGATAGGGTAGATCTCCCTAATCGTGCCAAACGAGGCTTGGGTTACCTCAACTTTTCGGCTCTCTAAATGGTTTAGAAGTATTAAAAACTTGCCATTTCTATGAAAAACCATAATTATACGGTATTATAAGGCCGAATTTAGGCGCTCCGTCCTCATGCTTCCACTCATCGATCAGATCCTCAAAGACTCGGGTTGTGCCGATCTTCCTGCTGTGCGGCAGGCGGTGGAAGAGGCGTGCTTCAATCAGACGTCCTTTGTGGATGCCGTGCTGGATTGTGAAGGCGTGCGCGAGCGTGATTTCCTGACGGCCCTGGCCAAGACTCTTAGCCTGCCATGGTGGGAGCCGAAGGATGAGGATCAGCCGACGGAGCAGGGGATGCGCCGCATGCTGCCAGCGGAGATTGCTTTGCGTCATCGCTTGCTGCCCGTGTTCACCGAAGAAACGAAAAACGATGACGGCTCGGAGGCAGAGCGCACGCTGCACATCGCCACGTTTGATCCGCTCAGCCTCGTGGCACATCAGCGTGTGGCTGCGAGTCTGTCGATGCCTGTCGTCTGGCATGTGGGTCAGCGCACCCGCATTGTTGAAGGACTGCAAAAACTCTACGGCCTGGGTGCCGATACGTTTGAAAAAATCCTGCGTGGTCGTGCCGACTGGGGCGCGGAAGATTTGAAGGATGAAGTCACTGTGCTCGATGAACCCGAGGACGAAGAAGCCTCGGTGGTTCGCTTCGTGAATCAAATCATCCGCCGTGGTCTTGAACAGCGCGCCACGGACATTCACGTGGAGCCGCAGCAGGATCGCCTGCGCATTCGCTACCGCATTGACGGCCGCCTCGAAGAACTGCCGGTGCCAGAGAACATCAAGTCACTGCAGGCCTCGGTGATCGCCCGCCTCAAGATCATGGCGCGTCTCGACATCGCCGAGAAGCGTCTTCCGCAAGATGGCCGCATCAATCTCGAACTCGACGGCCTTGGCATCGACGTGCGCGTGGCCACCATTCCCTCGGTCGAAGGCGAAAGCATCAGCCTGCGCCTCCTCGCGCAGCAGCAGGTCACCGTGAACCGCCTTGGCCTGACCGACAACATCCGTCCCGTCGTCGATGAATTGCTGAAACTGCCCAACGGCATCATCCTCATCACCGGTCCCACCGGCAGTGGTAAATCCACCACGCTGTACGCCTTCCTCACTGATCTCAATCAGACGCATCGTCGCATCGTCACAATCGAAGATCCGGTGGAGTACAAGATGCCCGGCATCGTGCAGATCGCGGTGAAGCCCGAGATCGGCCTCACCTTCGGTGCAGGACTGCGCAGCATTCTGCGCGGCGATCCAAACGTAGTGATGATCGGAGAAATGCGCGACCTCGAAACCACCGAGATCGCCGTGCGCGCCGCTCTCACCGGTCACCTCGTCTTCAGCACCCTTCACACGAATGACGCCATCGGCGGCATCACCCGTCTCATCGACATGGGCGTGGAACCCTTCCTTGTCTCCAGTGCTGTGCGCGCCTTCTTTGCCCAGCGTCTCGTGCGTAAACTCTGCCCGGTGTGCAAAACACCCACCGAGGTGGAGGAGAGCTATCTCAAGTCCATCGGCTTTCCCTCCCATCTCTCCGGCAAAATCATGCGTGCCGTGGGTTGTGAGGCCTGCCGTGGCAGCGGCTTCCAGGGCCGGCTCTCCATCTATGAAGTCTGCCTCGTCACCCATGCGCTGCAGCACCTCATCAACAGCCGTGCGCATCCCGCCGAGTTTCACAAGCAGGCCCTCAAGGATGGTTACATCCCCATGCGCGGTTACGGTTTCCAGAAAGTGCTCAGTGGTGAAACCACCATCGAGGAAGTCCTCAGCGTCACCGCCGCCAGCGATCGCAATCACGCGCCGCAGACGACCTCCATGCCTTCCACTCGTTTAGCCGCCTAACCCATGCCCACCTTCGTTTACAGCGCTCACGGTCCTTCCGGTGTCATCACCGGGGAGCTGTCTGCGTCGGATCGCAGCGAGGCGTTTGCGTTGCTGGGAAAAAAGAAAATTCAGCCCATCAAGCTCGAAGCGGCAGGTGACACCAAAACATCCGCAAGCTCTGCCGCCAAGGCCAAGCAGAGTGCCGCAGCCGCTGAAACCATCCCGGGTGGTCCCATCAAGCTCAAGCTGCCTCAGGTCGTGCTCTTCATCGAAGAACTCTCCGACCTCGTCGGTGCGGGCATCCAGCTTGAGCCGGCACTCGCCACCATGGAGCGCCGCCGTGAACTCTCCGGCATCAAAACACTCGCCACCGTCCTGCGCAGCAAAGTGCGTGATGGCATGGCGTTCTCGAAGGCCATTGCGGCCACGAGTCCCAGCTTCGGCAAACTTTTCTGCGCGCTCGTCTCGGCGGGTGAAGCCAGCGGTTCGCTGAGCACCATCCTCAAGCGTCAGGCACAGTACATGCGCTCCTTGCAGGCGCTGAAGTCCAAGGTGCTCTCCGCGCTGCTCTATCCCGCGTTTCTCATCGTCGCTGCTGTTGCCGTCACCCTGCTGTTCGTCGTTTATCTCATTCCGAAACTCACAGAGATGTTGGATTCGACCGGTGGCTCGCTGCCCTTTGCAGCGCAGATCATCCTGAAGATCAGCGACACCTTCAAGGCCACTTGGTGGATGGTCATTCTCGGCGGCATCGCCACCTACATTCTCGGCAAGGCATGGGTCTCTCGCCCCGAGTCGGCCATTCCTTGGGCGCACTTCAAACTTCGCCTCCCACTCTTTGGCGGCATCTTTCGCGCACGCTTCTACGTCCAGTTTCTGGAGACGATGGCCAACTTGCTCGGCAACGGCCTCACCATGGTGCAGGCCATGCAGCTCACCCATCAGGCCATCGACAATCCTTACCTCCAGCAGGGCTTCGAAAGCGTCATGCGCAATGTGGGCGAAGGCGTCGCGCTTTCCCGCGCGCTGGACCGCAGTGCTCAGTTTCCCCCGCTGCTCATCGACATGGTGAACGTGGGCGAGCAAACCGGAGACATGCCTGCCGCCCTCGCACGCGCCGCCGAGCGCTTTGACCGCGAGCTCAGCAAGAAGATCGACACGCTCGCCGCGCTCATCCAGCCCCTCATCGTCTGCCTCATGGCCGGCATGGTCGGACTCATGGCCTACCTCATGATGACCACCATCTTCCAGACCATTTCCAGCATCAACAAATAGCCGCCCCGGTTCTCATTCACACATCCTCATGAAACACACCCAAACCCAACCACGCCTCCCGACGTCCGGCTTCACCCTCGTCGAGATGATCCTCGTGCTCGCCATCGTGGCGCTCCTTGTGGGCGCGGCCATCGTCAATTTTGGCGGTGTGCTTGAAGGCGGTAAAAAAACCACCGCAAAGGGCAACATCAGCAGCATCACCTCGGCGCTGCGTGCCTATGAAGTGGACAACATGTTCCTGCCCACCACTGAGCAAGGACTCTCCTCTTTAGTTGAAAAACCCACCAGCCGCCCTGCTCCGCAAAGCTGGAGTCCGAAGCTCAAGAAGCTGCCCATCGACCCTTGGGGCAACGCCTACCACTACCGCCGCCCCGGCGTGAAGGACAAGACAGGCTTCGATGTCTACTCGGCCGGTCCGGATGGAGTTGCCGACAACGCTGACGACATCGGCAGCTGGGATCAATAACGACAAAACGAGAATGACGAATTGCCAGTCCATCACCAAGACCGTGCAAACCACGCTGAAAGCTCAGCGTGGTGTTAGTCATTCCCGCGCAGCAGGCTTCACCCTGCTGGAGATCATCGTCGCGATGTCGATCACCCTGCTGATCATTGGCATTGCCACCGTCAGCATCTCCGGCGTGCGCGCTGAAGACAAGCTGCGGCGTGCGGCGGCCATGATCGAAACCACCGCCCGGCAAAACATGCTGCAGGCGCTCAACAGCCAGCAGACAGTACGCATGGAACTTTCCGCCGGTGCGTTCGGCACGAGCGATGAGTTCAGCGGCATGCTGCAGGTGCGCCGTTATGGCGAAGCCGCCTTCCGCAAACCGAAACGCGGCGAGGCTTGGGAGTTCAGTCCTAGCGGCATCTGCGAACCCATCGAGGTTCGCATCAGCGGCCCTGCGGGACAGATCGAGATCGGCTTCGATCCGCTCACCGCCTGCGCAAAACGCAAATCCATTCAGGTCAAAGGATGAAACACACCCGCACATCCTCCTCTGCACATGGTTTCGCCTTGTTCGAAATCATTCTCGCCCTCGCGTTGTTCTCGCTCGTGGCCGTCAGCATGACGCGCGCGATTGAGCAGATCGCCAAGGCCTCCACCTCCGCGCGCCAGGAGGCACAGGTGCTGCGTGTGCTGGAGTCGGTCCTCGCGGAAGTGGCGCATCAGCCCGAGTTCAAAGCCGCCAGCATCTCCTTCAATCCCACCGCTGATCACATCGACGCCAGCGCTACGATCGAGAAGGTTGAACTCATCAACAAAGACAAGGTCAAACTCGACCACATGTTTCGCATCCGCGCCGAAGCATGGATCAATGACGGGCGCACGCGGCGCATGAAACGCAGCATGGAAACCTATGTGTATTCGCCCCACAGTCCGATCTAAGGCCGCGTTCACGCTGCTCGAAGTCATTATGGCCATGGCGCTCATCGGCTTCATCCTGAGCGCTGTCTATGGCGTGGCCAACGGTGCCATGCAGTTGGGCAAATCCATGAGCACCGCTCGCGTGGCCGAGACCCGCATCAGCAACTTCGTCACCCAGTGGCGTGACTATCTTGAAACCATGGAACCCGGCATCCAGCTCAGCGCCGGATTGGAAAAAGTCGCGCGTGGTGCCTCGGGCAATATGTTCATCGCCGGAGGCCACATGCCCTTCGCCTGGGAGCGTCATTTGAAGCTCGCCGATGCCGTTGAGTTTGGCGTCGTGCGCAATCGGGAGACCAAAGACCTGAGCCTCGTGGTGCGCCACTTCAAGCTCAACCCCAAGGCCCGCACGCCGGGAGAATACAACCTCATCGCCGAACTGCCGATCCTCGACGGGCTCAAGCAGATGCAGTGGCAGTTCTATGAGCCGGAGGAAAAGAAATGGTACACCAGCTGGGATCCGAAGAAACGCCCGCAGCCGCCGCTCTTCATGAAGCTCAAGTTTGCTTTCACCGCCGACCCGCGTGAGCACGAGTACACGTTTTGGATCGCGAACGACCTGGCTCAGGTCAGCGTGCCGCAGGCACCACCGCCACAATGAAGAATGAACCTCCAACGACCGAAGACAGAATGATGGGCAGTGCTGCCCGTCAGGAAGTCCACACTCGTCGTTCGGGCTTTGTCATTCCTTCGTCTTATGCTCTTCGTCAGGCATCCTTGCAGCGCGGCTCCGCACTCATCGTGGTGTTCTGGATGATCGCGATTCTCGGGATGGTCATGTTTGCAGGAGCGAAGTCTTTGCAGGCAGACTCGCAGTACACGCGCATGATGCGCGGGCGTATTTTTGCCAAACGTTATGCAGAGATGGGCATCGAGGTGGCACGTCATCCCGTCATGCGGGAGGACGATCCTCTTCTGCACTTCAATGCGGACGATGGCGGCGGCTACAACGTCAAGCTCGTCGCCGAGGAGGCGCGGCTGAACGCCAACCATCTTATCCAGACCGGTGACAAGGTCCTGCTGCGCCGCTTGTTCACCAGCTGGGGCTTCAAGGAGCAGTTTGTCTCAGCCCTGTGCGATGCGCTGAAGGACTGGGGCGATGCAGACACCAATGTCAGTCTCAACGGCGCTGAAAAGCGTGATTACGAGAAGATGGGCTTCGAGGGCATGCCGTTCAATCGCCCGTTCAAAGAAGTTGAGGAAATGCTGCTCGTGCGCGGCATGGATATCGTCAACGTTGAAAGGCCTGACTGGCGCGAGTGGTTCACCGTTTTTGGCGATGGCCGCGTAGATATAAATGACGCCCGTCCGGAGCTCATCGCATTGCTGGCCGATCTGCCGCTGGAGCGCATTCAGCCGCTGCTCACGCTGCGTGCCGGACGCGATGGCGCGCTGCACACGCAGGATGATGTGCGGCTCAGCAGCGTGCCGCAGGTGGCGCAGTTGCTGGGCGTCTATCAGCCGCAGATCCTTCAGCAGCTCACTCAATGGATTCAATTCGCCGGTCCCATTCGCCGCATCGAAAGTGTCGGCTCCCTCGGACCTCTGCAACGCAAACTCATCCTCATCACGCAGGACGGCAAGGCCGTCTGGCGTGGTGAAATCCCCGCCCATGGCAAAAACACGTAAACCTCCCTGCGAGCTGCTGCTCCCTGGCGCACAAGTCTGGCAAAGCTGGATGGGTGCGGAGGGTGCCTCATGCCTGCTGCACGCCGAGCAAAACGCCGAAGGTGCCAGATTTGGCAAGGACGCCCAGCGTCGGGTTCTCGCACTTCCCTCCGTTCATTTCTGGGCACTGCCCGCCTGGCTCAAGGGGCAGCCCGAGCATTTGCGCAGCATGGCGCTGCTGCATCTCGAACGCATGGGCATCAAAGCCGAGGACGAGGAATCCACGGTGCAGGTGCGCAACATGCAGGGAAAGGAAGGCGCGTATCTCACGCGCATCCTCGCGCTCAAGGACCTGCCATCGCCGCTTACCGACACCGCACGGCTGCCGGATGAAGTCACGCTGCATGCTCTGTGCTATCCGATGGTGCAAAACAGCCTCACGATTTTCCGTGAGCTGGGGCGTCTCGTCGTCGCCATCACCAGCGGATCGCAGTTGATCTATTGCACCCCGCTCTCCGCGAACAAACTGGATGGAAATGCACTCGCAGAGCTCAACAACATCTGCCTTCAGCTCGGTTTTCAGGGCGTGCTCGGCAGGCTGGAAAGCATCGTGCTGTGGATTGACGAGGGCGACATCACGCAGATTCAGCGCGTCACCGGTTTGGCCGCCTACCGCTGCGACATGCCGGCACCCACCATGCCTGAGCGTGGCTCCAGCCTGCTCATGCCGCAGGATGTTACTGCCGAGCGTCTAAGCCAGACGCGCCGCGCAAAGACACGCTTCATGGCGCTGGCGGCCGGAACGGTGATCGCCGCGGCCATTGCACTCGTCGCCACGCTAACATCGCTGGCCTTGCAGGAGCGCAACCTGCTGCGTGAAAAGGTTGCCGTTCTCACGCCGCGTGCCTCGCGGGTCATGGATCACAAAAAAGCGTGGCAGGAAGTTGCGCCTGCCGTGGATCCCACCACCTGGCCGCAGCAGGTTCTGCTGCACCTCATGGAGCCTGAATCATCCAAGGAAGTTTCCATCACGCATTGGGAATGGACACCGGAGCGCATGAGCCTGCGCGGGCGCATGCCCGACGCTACCCTGGCGTTCAAGTACACCCAGGATCTCAAGTCGATCGAAGCACTCGCTCCTTTCGCTTTGAACGGGCCGCCGCCAGCCTTTGCCAGCGACGGCAGCGCCAGCTTTGAGATGAAGGGAGGGCCCGGCGAATGAAGAAGAGTGAGAAAGTGCTGCTAGGCGTCTTCGCCTTCCTGTTCCTCGCCATCATCGGCGGTGGCGGGCTCATGTATGCCTTCAACAACTACACGGCCATCCGCGAGGAGAACGACACCCTTCGCGACCGTCTCGCCGATATGAACCTCGCCATCTCGCAGGGCGCGGATTGGGCGGACAAGTACGGCTGGCTTGAGGAGCACTGTCCAAACTTCACCAGCCGGCAGGAGGCTTCTGCCAAGCTGCTGGAACTCATCACTGGCGAGGCGGAAAAAAAGGGCATCAGCATCGGCGGCAAGGAATTCATCGAAGCCGTGCGCGTGCTGGGGCCTGATGGTCTGCCATTGGAGGAAAACCTCGGTTACTTTGACAAGGCCACCGTGAAGATCACCCTCGCAGGCATTCAGGAGCAGGCCTTCTTCGGCTGGCTCCATGCGCTGCAGCAGCCGCAGAGCTTCCTTGGCATCACCCGCATGCAGATCAATCCCAGCGGCACCAACAAGACCATCAATGCCGAAGTCGAGTTCACCCAGTTCTACCGTGAAAAATCGGCCCCCAAGGTCAGCAAAGCAAACTAGCCATGAAATCTCATTTCCATTCCATGAGCGTCGATGATGCGCGCCAGCGTCCTGGAGTGCTCCAGTCCTCTGGAGCTTTTCGCAGGCTATGCGACGTTCGAAAGCGCCGCAGGACCGACGCACTCCAGAACGCTCACGCGTTTACTGTGAGCTGCATGCTGTGGCTGTTGCTTTCCGTAGTCGGGTATACCCAGGAGCCACAGAAGAAAGACGCCCCACCCGTGCCGTTTCCAAAACTGCAGCACTTCGCCCCTCTATGGGAGCGTTCCATCTTCACCACCAAGGATCTGCCTTCACCCGATGCACCCACGGGGCCTAATTTTGCCGACAACCTCAGCCTCTCCGGCATCTATGAGATCGATGGCGGTGTCGTCGCCGTGCTGGTGGATCGCACCACTTCTCAGGTCATGGAGGCGCGCATCGGTTCAGAAAACGAGATGGGCATCAAGATCCGCGCGGTCAAACCTGGCGAGAGCGTGGACAAGACCCGCATTCAATTGCAGAAGGGGGATCAGGCCGGCTGGATCAGTTTTGCCGATCTCTCCGCCGCACCACCCGTCGAGGTCAGGAGTGCCATTCCCACGCAGCAGCCTGCTGCACCGAATCAAGGCATGGGTATGCAGCAGCGTCGAAACATGAACACCCCGCCTGTTCAAACTGGACTGCCACCCAATCCGATTCTTCCCCCGCCATCCACTCCGGTCCCCGGTGGTGCGCCCAGACCTGCTGCGCCACGGATCAATGATGTGCCGCTGCCGCCGCCTTGAGGAAGACAAAAGGACATAGGAGATCCGCCATCATGGCTTGCCAAACGGCGGTCTGATGGAGAAGAGTGCCCTCATGCCCCACGTTCCAGGTCTTCGCAGTTGCTACGCCAAGGTTGGCCGCCTCATCTATTTTGGTCGCATGCTCGACAAGATCCGTCTGCACGCTGCAGACAAACTTCCGGCCGATTATACGGCACAGCTGGGTGACACGCAGTTTTACACTCTCGACGGTCGTTGCTGCCGTTTCCTCGGCATCCCTTATTCAGCGCTCCAGGCACGCGTCCTCGAAGGCGGCACCGACGAGGAAATCCTGAACTGGGTGCATGCCAGCGGCATCGTCCGCACAGATGAGGAGTGCCACATGTGGAACCGCTTCATCGCCAAACTCGGCTGGCGTGACGAACGCTCCGCCGTGCTCCCCCAGCGCATTCAAGACAGCGGCCTCAGCGGCAAGCCCATCGAGACCCTCATCGACCACATCGAGTATGATGAAGGTCGCGACCCTGTGGGCGAGCGTGCTTGGGAGAGCATTTGAGGAATGGCCAGGTGACCGCGTCTGTTGCTACTCCCGCGTGATGGTTTCGTCCAGATTCAGCATCACTCGGGCCACCGCCTGCCAGGCTTGAACCTCAGTGGCCTTCGCTTGACGTTCGGCGGCAAGCAGGCGCGTGAGAGCCTTTCGTTCGTTTTCCAGTGGCGGGCGGGAGAGGCAGAGCTGGCAGGCGTGAGAGATGCGGGCATCGTCGCCTTTGGCTTCCTTGATCAGGCGTGCGGCCAGAGCCTGCGCGAACTCCACATAGGCGCTGTCATTGAGCAGGGTGAGGGCCTGCAGCGGTGTGTTGCTGCGGATGCGGCGTGTGCAGGTGCTGAAGCCGTCGGGAGCATCAAAGACACTGAGGGCAGGCGGCGGAGTGGCCCGGAAGATGAAGGTGTAAATGCCGCGCCGGTAGCGGTCGCTGCCTTTGCTGAGCGGCCAGGCACGTTTGACCTGCCCCAATGACATGACGCCCTCAGGAATCGGTGGATAAACGGGCGCTCCACCCATCTTGGGCGAGAGAAGGCCGCTGGCGGCGAGGCAGACATCACGTACGACTTCCGCATCCAGCCGCAGGCGGTTCTGCCGCCAGAGCAGGTCATTGTTGGGATCCATGCGAGCTGATGTAGGCCGAATCGTGGAAGCCTGCTGATACGTCGCACTGGTGACGATGAGCTTGTGCAGGTGCTTCAGGCTCCAGCCGTGCTCCATGAAATCGACCGCGAGCCAGTCGAGGAGTTCGGGGTGGGTGGGCAGGCGGCCCATGGTGCCGAAATCATTTTCCGTCGAGACGAGGCCGCGCCCAAAGTACTGCTGCCAGACGCGGTTCACAATGACGCGTGCGGTGAGCGGGTTCTTCGGATCAATGAGCCATCGTGCGAGGGCGAGGCGGTCAGCCTTGGCCCCTTCGGGCAGCGGCGGCAGCACGGCGAGGACGCCGGGCTGGACTTCATCGGACGGCCGGGTGAAATCCCCTTTGATGAAAAGCGTCGTTTTGCGCGGCTGCGGCAGCTCCTTCATCACCAGGGTGGTGGTGCCGTTCTTGAAGATGTTGTCGAGTTCAAGGTGCCGGTCGTAGAGCGGATTGAAGACGCTGTCAGACGTGCCGGTCATGGCTTTGAAAAGAATGCGTTGATCAGCGGCGGCACGTTTGGCGGCGGGCTTGGCCAGAGACTTGAGCGCCTCGGCATCGACCAGCTTCTTGGACTGGTCACCCAGGGTCTTTTCCCACTCCTGCAGCACGGCGATTCTTGCCTTGATGTGCGCATCGATCTGCTTGAGCACCTGCGTGTGCTCGGCCTTCAGCTTGTCGAGATCCTGTCCCGGATCAGGCACGGGCAGAGTGGGCTCCTCCTGGTTGTTGAGGAAGGCGAAGATCTGGTAGTATTCGCGCTGGCTGATGGGATCAAACTTATGATCGTGGCACTGCGCGCAGCCGATGGTCAGTCCCAGCCAGACCGTGCCGGTGGTGGCCACGCGATCAAAAATGCTCTCGATGCGGAACTGCTCTTTGTCGATGCCGCCCTCCTGATTGATCTGCGTGTTGCGATGGAAACCCGTGGCGATAAGTTGCTCGCGCGAAGGCTTCGGCAGCATGTCTCCGGCGAGTTGTTCCAGCGTGAAGTGGTCGAAGGGCTTGTCCTGGTTCAAGGCGTTGACGACGTAGTCGCGATACGGCCACATGCTGCGCGGGGCGTCGATGCTGTAGCCATTGCTGTCGCCATAGCGCGCCTGATCAAGCCACCAGCGGCCCCAGCGTTCGCCATAGTGTTTGGAGGCGAGCAGCCTTGTTACGAGTTCCTCAGTGTTTGATGCCGGCTGTTTGAGAAAAGCAGCCACTTCAGCAGGCGTCGGCGGCAGGCCAGTGAGATCCAGATGGAGACGGCGGATGAGTGTGGCAGGTGCCGCAGGAGGCGAGGGCTCCAGCCCTGCCTTGCTGAGACTCGCGCGAATGAAGGCATCAATGGGATGCTTGGTGTCACTCTGCGGCAGCGGTGCTTTGACCGGCGCGATGAAGGCCCAGTGCCGGTCATCGCTCGGAGTTTCCTCAGCGGGCGCGTGTGCGCCTTCAGCAACCCACTGCCCGATGAGCGCAATCTGTGCAGAATCCAGCGGGCCGCGCTTGTAGGGCATCTGCGGGATTTCAGCGTGAGTCCCAGAGACGACCTGCACAAGAAGATCGGGCAATGCAGAGCCATGCTTGCCGCCGGTGCGCGCACCCGTGGCGGTGTCGAGCTTGAGCTGGGATTTCTGCGTGGTCGCACCGTGGCATTTCACGCAGTGCTGCTGCAGCAGCGGTTTGATCTGCGTGGTGTAGTCCACCGCCGCATGGCTGGCGGCAGTGCAGAGCAGGAATGTGATGAAGGTGCAGCGAAGCATTCGAAAAAGAAAAAGCAGGACAGACAGAAGGTACGTTGGCGGGCAGGGGGCTTCTTCCGCCTTCTGGCAAACGCATCCACAAAAAAGCCGCACTCGCGCGGGGCGGGTGCGGCCTTGATGACTGGTGGAAGTCAGAGAGTCAGACGGCTCAGGCGTTCTTCTTTTTCTTCGGGGTGAGTTCTTCCAGTGTGAGGGAGCCATCGCTGTTCTTGTCCATCTTGCCGAAGCGCTCGGTGGCCTTGGCTTCGTCCTTCTTGGCATTCGGAGAAGCCAGAAATTCCGCCTTGGAAACTTTGCCGTCTTTGTCGGTGTCGAGCCGTTTCATCATTTCTTCAGGATTCATCTTGGGCTTGCCCTTGTCGCCTTCTGGCTTCTTGGGGGCATCACCTTCAGCGGCGAAGGAGGTGACTGCGGAGAGCGACAGGATGGCGAGGAGCGAGGTAATAACTTTCATGTAGGTCGATGTTGGGTTGTTGATGTAAGGGCGTGGAATTCTGGATGTCCCAGTCCGGCGCTTGCCGTGTTAAACGAGAAGATGCCCGTTTGGTTTCGATAAATGAACACTGTTTTTTGAGAACAGCATCAGGCCCCCCCTGATGCAGACATCAAAACGCCGCACTCGCGCGGAGCGGGTGCGGCGTGGTGACTTTTCAGGTCAGAGCAAAGCTCGGATCAGGCGGCCTTCTTTTTCTTGGGAGCAGCAGTGAACTCTTCCTTGGAAAGAGATCCGTCCTTGTCCTTGTCTTTGGCGGTGAACGACGCCTCGGCCTTGGCTGCGTCCTTGGCACCCTTGAGGAATTCCTCCTTGCTGACTTTGCCGTCTTTGTCGGCGTCCTTCTTGGTGAACATTTCTTCTGGCGTCATCTTGGGCTTCTTGGGGGCATCAGCTCCGAAGGAGGTGACGGCGGAGATTGCAAGAATGGCCAGGAATGAGGTGATAACTTTCATGTGAGTTGATATTGGGTTGTGGATAATGAGCGCTGGATTTTGGGAGGCCCAGTCCGGCGCGTGGCGTGTTAAACGACGCGGCGATCATTCCATTTCAAAAATTCTCAGAGGAATTTTCTAAGTGCAATTTTCTGTAATGAATACAGCCTATAGCAAGCGCGCCGCCGCTTCCGCCAGGGCGCTGCGTTCACCTTTGACCAGAGGAACGTGCGCCGCAAACGTCTGCCCGCGCATGCGCTGGCGTGTGTACACCAGACCGTTGCTGCGGCTGTCCACGTAAGGATTGTCGATCTGCGCCGGATCACCGACGAGGACGAGCTTGGAGCCGCGAGACATGCGGGTGACGATCGTCTTGGCCTCCAGCGGCGTGAGCTGCTGCGCTTCATCCAGGATGAAGAAGCGATCTGGAATGCTGCGACCACGGATGTAGCAGAGCGCCTCCACTTCGATGACACCCTGCTGAATGAGCGGGTCATACGGCGCGGCAGGTGCTGCCATCTGCTGCTGCGGCTCGGGCATGAAGCGGTTCTTTTTGCGGGCCGGGCCCTGCTGCGTGCCCTCCATGGGCCGCATCAGGAGATCCAGCGCGTCATAGACGGGCTGCAGCCAAGGCCGCATTTTTTCCTGCAAAGATCCGGGCAGGAAACCCACAGTCTGCCCCATCGCAACGATGGGACGGCTCACCGTGACACCGTGGTAGGTGCGGTTAAATACCTGCTGCAGTGCGGCTGCGACCGCGAGCAATGTCTTGCCAGTGCCAGCCTGACCGTAGCAGGTGACGAGGCTGATCTCAGGATCAAGCAGGGCATCCAAGAAACAGGCCTGACCCAGATTCATCGGCTTGATGGCACGGCCCTGACCGACCTTGATCGACTCCGGCGTGTGGTGCAGGCGGACGAATTCACCATTGGTGCTCAGTTTCGCAGGCATGGTGGCTTTGTCTCCGGCGGTGAGCAGGGCGTAGTCGTTCACTACCATTCCCACGGTGCGGGTTTCTGGCACGGAAAGGCAGCCGCTGCTCGCGAAGCGCTGCAGCTCATGCTGGCTGACTTCCACACGGGCGATGTCAAAGTTCGCCACCTCACGCGGCTCCACTTTATCATGCAGGTAATCTTCGCACTCGATGCCCACGGCGCGTGCCTTGAGCTGCATGTTGAGATCTTTGCTGACGAGAATGACCGGTGGTGAAACCTGCTCACTCAGCCAGAGCGTGCAGGCCAGGATGCGGTGATCGGCTTTGTCCAGATCGTGGAAAATACGCTCAAATCCCTGCACGCTGGCGTGCTTGCGCGCCTCAGCAGGATCATAGACAGCCACGCGGATGCTGCCACCGCCATCAGTCGGCACCCCTGTGGTGACGGACGCGCCCTTGTTGGAGAAAATTTTCATCAGCGCCCGATGCACTTCGCGGGCGTTGGAGCCGCGTTCCGTCATCTCGTTTTTGAAGCGGTCCAGTTCGCTGAGAACATCCACAGGAATGCAGATGTGATGCTCGGCAAAGCGGTGAATGCAGGCGGGATCGTGCAGCAGGACGTTGGTGTCGAGAACGAAAGTCTTGGTGGCGGTCGGGGTGCTGGCGCGGCGGCGGCGGGAGGGGGAGGCAGAATTCACAGAAACAGGACCAGGGTCAGAAGCGCGGGTGGAAATGACAGAAGAGATTACCGATGCTGGGTGGTCGTCACGGTCCATGGTGTTTTAGTGGGTGTAGTGGTTGCCTGCGTTGAAAAAGGCGGGGACAGCTTTTCGTTGGCGCGGGGGAGAGCCAAACGTACCGATCCCGAAATGTGATTTTTTGAATGAATCACGGTAATTGCTGAAGAGTGTCAGAACGTGCAGTGGCTGGCAAGAACTTATTCACAAAGACGAAGTTATTCACAGTTGGGGGCACGTTTCTACCACCCCATGAACGCACAGCTCAGGCCAACGTGTGTATCAACTTTATGAATGTGCCGAAAAGGGCACTTCAAAATACTCCAAGGCCCACTCCCGCATGTAGCGCACTTGGTTTGGAACAAAGCGGTAGATGATCAACTCGGGATTGTCGATGCTGCCGAGATAGGCACGCAGCAAAGGATTGGCACCCCAGATTTCCTCCAGAAGAGGCCTCTCCGTGACGATCTCGGCTACGGCGGTGATTCGCACCTGATTGTCCTGATCATCCTTGTAACACAATTCAGCCTTCGGATTGCACGCCAGTTCGTGCGTCTTGCCATAGCGGCGCAAATTGGCGACATAGACCGTGAAGCCGTCCGTGCGCACCGGTGAAACTGGGCGCAGCCGTGGCTGATCTCCATCCACCGTGGCCAGCATGGGAAACTTCGCGGCACGCATGGTGGCCTGCGCAAGTTGCGGCAGTTCGGCGGGATCTACAGGCTGGGGCTGAGGGCGGGACATGGTGGGTGACGATACGCAGTGAGATTAAGCTGTCCAATTTGCGGCTATCTTTGGAGTACCCAAACGGCAGTGCCCAGCTAGTCTGCGCACCATTCTCCCCTATGAAGAATCTTCCCACCGTCTTTCAGCGCAATGCGTTATGGGCAGCCATCACCGCCGTGTCGATCACCGTCATCGGCGCGCTGGCCATTGGGCTGATCTATCTCGCGACGCAGGTGATGGCCTTTCTGCAGCCCATTCTCGTACCTTTCGCTGTGGCAGGCGTTCTCGCCTACCTGCTGGAGCCCGGCGTGGAGTGGCTGGAGCGCCGGGGCCTAAACCGTCAGCGTTCCGTGCTGCTGGCCTTCGCGGTGTTCACGCTGGCCATGGGAGGTCTGGGCTGGTGGATCGTGGTGAAACTGGACGACCCCGCCCACCATCTGGCAGACCGCGTGCCTGTCTATTATGCCAAGGCACAAAAAGCGGTGATCGACTTTTCAGCGAAGATCGAAAAGGACTACGACATCAAGCTGCTGCCCCGCACAGACTCGACCGTAACTCCTGCTCCTTCATCTGAAGCAGCACCTGCAGGGCAGGGGGCAACGCCGTCAGTTAAAGAGGGCAACGATGCACCTGACGCAGATTTTCAGGCCTTGTTACGGGGTGACTGGGTGAAGACCACGCTGCCCAAAGTCCCCGGCATCGTCTGGACCTTCCTCCGAACCAGTGTGGGCGGCTTTCTCGGAGTCTTTGGCTTTCTGCTCTCCTTCATCATCGTGCCTTTGTACCTCTACTATTTCCTGATTGAGAGCGCCAATATTCAGGAACGGTGGTCAGACTACCTGCCACTGAGGGCCTCGGCCTTCAAAGACGAGCTGGTAAGCTGCCTGAACGAGATCAACAGCTACCTCGTCGCCTTCTTCCGTGGCCAGCTCTTTGTCAGTGTGATCAATGGCATCGCCACCGGCATCGGGCTGATGATCGTGGGGCTGGACTTTGGTCTGCTCATCGGTCTGGCGCTCTGTCTGGCTGGCATCATCCCGTATCTGGGCATCATCCTCTGCTGGATCCCGGCGGTGATCATCGCCTCCGTGCAGGGAGGCAGCGCGTGGATTTCTGCGGACCCTTGGTGGGTCATGCCGCTTGTGGTGACCGGTGTCTTCGCTCTGGTGCAGCAGGTGGATGCTTTGTTCATCACTCCGCGCATCGTCGGTGAAGCCGTCGGGCTGCACCCCATGACGGTCATCGTCTCCGTGTTTGTGTGGGGCCTGTTGCTGGGCGGTCTGCTCGGTGCCATTCTGGCGGTGCCTCTCACGGCTTCGGTCAAGGTGCTCTTCCAGCGCTACGTGTGGCGCGCGCGCATTGCTCCGCAGACGATCGGCGGCTCCAGACGTGAGCAGGCGGTGACGGTATGATCACAATCAGCAATCTCCTATGAAGAACATCCTGCTGATCTTTCTCGGTGGCGGTCTCGGTTCGGTGCTGAGGTATGGCACGGTCATCGGCATGGCGCGTCTGCTGCCAAAGGCCGTCTTTCCCTGGGGAGTGCTCGCGGCCAATATCCTCGGCAGCTTCATCCTGGGCTTTCTCTTTGCCCTGCCAGCCATGAAGGATAAAGGCAGCGGCCCGTGGCTGTTCGCCGCCACAGGCGTACTCGGTGGCTATACGACCTTTTCCACGCTCGCGAACGACTCGTGGCTGCTGTTGCTGAACCAGCATTCCTGGCTCGCGCTTATCAATGCCATTGGCAGCATTTTGCTGGGCATCACCGCCGCAGCCGTCGGCTGGTGGGCAGGCAGCAAGCTGGCGTAAATCAGCTCACGCTTCGGCGTGAGTTGTCTCTTCAGACGCTGCTGCCGCTTCCGCATCGTCTTCACGTGCGGACCCAACTTTGAGGGAAATTTTGATCCCGTGCTTGGCGGCCGCTGTGTTGAGCAAGGAGCGGATCGCGCTGATCGTCATGCCATTCTTGCCAATGACATGACGCACATCTTCCGGTGCCAGCTGCACACGGTAGGCGACGGCACCGTTGATATTAGTGCCGATGGCAATGGTCGCCTGCTGCGGGTGGTCGATCAGATTCGCCACCACATATGAGAGGAACTCGCGGAGGGCTTCCGGCGCGTCCATGGCAGCTTATGCTGGGACTGCTGCTGCGGCGTGCTTGATGAGGCTCTTGACGGTGTCAGAGGGCTTGGCTCCTTGGGAGATCCAGGCATTGACGCGATCAAGCTTCACGGTTGCACCTTTGACGCCCTTTTGAGGATCGTAGGTACCGAGGATTTCGAGGAAACGGCCTTCTTTTGGGAAGCGTTGGTCAGCCGCAACAATACGGAAGACTGGACGGCCTTTTTGGCCTTCTTGACGGAGACGGATGACAACTGCCATGGTGCGGGTACGGGAATGGGGTCAGGTTTTGGGGAGGCGCATGGTGGAGACTTTGAGAAGGAAATCAAACGTTTTTTCCCCCTCATTCTCAGGTCGGCTCATGCCAGCACGTCTTTGAGCACATGCCCATGTACGTCTGTAAGCCGTCTTTCGATGCCGTTATTGTAGTAGCTCAGACGCTCGTGGTCGATGCCCAGCAGGTGCAAAATCGTGGCATGCAGGTCGTAAATGGTGCTCACGCGCTCGGCGGCTTTGTAGCCAAATTCGTCCGTCGCCCCGTAGCTGAAGCCCTTTTTCACCCCGGCACCCGCCAGCCAGACCGTGAAGCCCTTCGGGTTGTGGTCGCGGCCATTGGCCCCCTTCTGGAAGGTCGGCATGCGCCCAAACTCCGTCACAAAGGCCACCAGCGTGTCCTGCAGCAGCCCGCGCGCTTTCAGATCTTTCAGCAGTCCGGCCACCGGCTGGTCCAGAATCGGCCCATGCACCGAGTACTGCTGCTCGATCGTTTTATGCCCGTCCCAGTTGCCCACGCCCTCGCCCATGGCGTAGGAGCCGTTGAAAAGCTGCACAAACCGCACCCCGCGCTCGATCAGGCGCCGCGCCAGCAGGCAGTTCTTGGCAAAACCAGCCTTTGTCTCATTGCTGTCATTCACGCCGTAGAGATCCAGCGTGGCCTTGCTCTCGTTCGACATGTTGCCGACCTCAGAAGCCGCAATCTGCATCCGCGCCGCCAGTTCGTAGGACGAAATCCGTGCCGCCAGGTCGCTGTCCGCCGGATGCTCCTGCGCCTGTTTCTGATTGAGCAAATTCACGAATGCACGCGTGTCGCGGTCTGCCGCCTCGCTCACACTCGCAGGGCGGATCAGATTGGGGATCGGCTTGCTCGCGTTGAATGCCGTGCCTTGGAAAGCCGCAGGCAGAAACGCCGAGTTCCAGTGCCTTGGGCCGATCTGCGGCACGCCACGCGGGTCAGGGATCGCCACAAAGGCCGGCATGTCATCGCACTCGGAGCCGAGCGCATACGTCACCCAGGAGCCCATGCCCGGGAAGCCGTCCAGAATGTACCCTGTGCTCATCTGATTCTCCGCCGGGCCGTGCGTGTTCGACTTGGCCGTCATGGAATGGATGAAGCACATGTCATCCGCGAGCCCGGCGATGTTCGGCAGCAGTTCGCTGATCATCTTGCCGCTCTGTCCGCGCGGCTTGAACTCCCAGATGGGTTTGACGAGATTCCCCTGCGCCCCCTGGAAGGTGATCAAATCCGCCGCGCCCGGCAGCGGCATGCCGTGCCGCTTCACCAGCTCCGGCTTGTAATCAAACGTGTCCACATGGCTCATCGCTCCCGAGCAGAAAATGACGAGCACGTTCTTCGCACGCGGTTCAAAATGCGGCGGCCGCGGCGCATAGGGATGCGCCGGATCAATGCGCGGGCGAATGGGATCATTCGCCAGCAGCCCCTTCTGTGCCAGCAGCGAGGTCAGAGCGATGCTGCCCAATCCGCTGACGCCTTGATTGAGAAAATTCCGACGGGAAAGAAGATGGTTTTGCATAACAGGATCAATACAGGGTCATGAACTCGCTCGTGTTGAACAGCGCGCGGCAGAACATCGCCAGCCCGTGTTGTGAAATCAGCTGTGTCGAGGCAGCCAGTTCGTCCGCATTCGGCTCACGCTGGTAGGCCAGCTGGAAGGCGAGCTTCACCTGAGCTGCTGCGAGCGCGTCTGCGTTGTTTTTGGCGCGCTCTTTTGCACCGCTTGTGTTCAAGCCACCAAAGGGGAGATCGTTGAGCGTCGGTATCACGCCTGCCTCCTTTTTAAGTCGCGCGGCCAGCAGCTCGCTCTGCTGCATGGCAAACGTGCTGTTCAGGAAATTCAGCGCCTGCAACGGCGTCGTGCTCGATGTGCGACGTGGGGCGATCTGTCCCGCATCCGGCACATCGAACGCACCAAACGTGTCATCAAGCTGAACGCGTGGTTTGCTCTGGTACACCATGCGCCGGAACGTGTCGGGCCCAAACTCCTGCTTCGACTGATACACCTTCACGTAGTTGTCATTCGGTACAAACAGATCGAAGCCCGGTCCTCCCATGGTCAGATCCAGCACGCCGCTCACGGCCAGGATCGTATCGCGCAGCGGCTCCGCTTCGAGTCGTCGCGTCGGGAATCGCCACAGAAGCCGCGCGCCAGAATCTGCCAGCATTCCAGCATCATTGGCCGTGCTCGACTGGCGGTAAGCCGCTGAGTTCATAATCAGCCGGTGCATCTCCTTCATGCTCCAGCCTCGTTGCATGAATTGCGCTGCCAGCCAGTCCAGCAGTTCGGGGTGTGATGGCTTGCCACCATTGAAGCCAAGATCGCTCGGTGTATCGACGATGCCCGTCCCGAAATGATAGTGCCAGATTCGATTTACCATCACCCGTGCCGTGAGCGGATTCTGCGGATCGGTCAGCCACTTCGCCAATGCCATGCGCCGCTCCGTTTCCGGTGTGTCTTTGGGTAGATCCAGTTTCGCGCCAATCTGAGTCAGCGCTCCAGGTGCGATTTCCTCCTGCGGGGTCATCGGGTCGCCTCGCTGCAGACGGAAGGTCGGCCCTGGCTGCTCAAACTTGCCCAGGTAAGCCATGGGGAAACTCGTCAGTTCCTTCAGCCTGCGCTGCAGCACGGCACGCTGCTCGCTGTGTTTCCTCACCGTGATCGCATTGTCAGAAGAGACTCCGCTCAAGGTCGGAATGTCGCGAATGCGGTCACGATACTCCACGCCCAGCCGGTCGGCGGAAGACGCCACCGCCTGCCATGTTTTCCCATCCAGCGAAGTCTCAATCACATAATCCGTGGCGAGACGATCTTCATAGACCTTGCCCTTCTTCTCTCCGCGATCCCGGCTCCACACCACGCTGCTGATGCTTTCTTCATGCGGCAGTTCGATCTGCAGCCAGCCCTTGCCCGCATTCTTCGAAATCCAGCTCTTTGCGTTGCCATACAGACCATCATTCGCATGCGCGATCTGGTGGATCGGATTCGTACCATCACTGAACACATCCGAAGCGGTCACCTTCGCGCCATTCTTCGCCAGCGCCACGTTGCGTGGCTGCTTGCCGCTTGAGAAGATCTCCAATTCATCAATGCACGGCTGCCCGCCAATCGTCGCATGAATCGTGAAGCGAAGAAACTTAGCCTTCACCGCATCAAAGCTCTCGCGGTTCGCCAGATGCGTCACAGGTGCGCGTAGATGCGGTTGTGATGCAGGCGGGGTTCCGTCCGAGGCTTCAAACAACACCGCATCCGCAACAGTAGGTCCGCCGAGTTTGCCACTGCGCAGAATAAGGATGGAATCCTGCGTCACCGCATACGTTCCAGCATACTTGAAGCCGCTCCAGCGCTTCTGTTCTGGAATTGCACCGCTGCCGTCAGCAAACTTGCTTTGATCCACGCTGGCGATTTCTTGCTGGTCGCCCTTCGTGTTAGCGTCGCCATCCAGATCAAGGATGTAACGCGCATCTTTCGCATGCGTCGTCCACGCCGCCCATGAAAGCCAGATGCGTTGTTTGCCCGTGACACGCGGATTCCATGAGAAGAAATCCTTCGCAGCGGCATCCTTCTCCGCCTTCCAGTAGCGGTAACTTTCGCCGAGATTGGGCAGCCGTGTCGCATCACCCGGATCTGCTGCCTGGCCCAGCTCTGTGCCCGGTGAGTATTCGATGGGCTTGCCATTCGTAGGCTGCTCAATCTGCACGCAGCCGATCGCATCTGGCTTCGTTGGCGGCGGCAGATCATCATCCACCAGCACACGCCGCGTCAGTTGGGCGCGTGGTTGGAAGCGTGAGAGTGTCGCATCCACCTTCGCGATCTCCGCCCGCACGCCGTCAGCCTGCTTCATTCGTTGATCAGCATCTGCCGGGCGCAGTTCTCGCTCCGCATGCTGCACACCCTCAAAGATGGCCCGCACACGATAATAATCGGTCTGCAAAATGGGATCAAACTTGTGATCATGGCAGCGTGCGCAGCCAATCGTGAGTCCGAGGAATGTGCTGCCCGTGGTGCTGACGAGATCATGCATTTCATCCGCCCGTTGATTCGCCCGCAGCACCGGGTCCTGGCCCTTCACCTGATCCCACGAACCGGCCACAAGAAATCCCGTGCCTTCATCCGTGCCCAGCTGGTCGCCTGCGATCTGCTCACGCACAAACTGGTCATACGGCTTGTCCTCATTGAACGCACGAATGACGTAGTCGCGATACGGCCACGCATTGGGCCTCACACGGTTCATCTCAAAGCCATGGCTTTCCGCAAAGCGCACCACGTCCAGCCAGTGCCTCGCCCATCTTTCGCCATAGCGCGGTGAAGCCAGCAGGCGGTCGATCAAGCTCTTAACAGCCGTTGTTTGATCCCGGCTGAATTCCTTTTCAAAAGCAGCCGCTTCTTCCGGCGTGGGCGGCAGTCCGGTCAGATCAAAGCTGGCACGGCGGATGAACGTCCGGGCATCTGCCGGCGCATTCAGCGTGAGGTTTTTCTCCTTCAGCTTTTCACCAATAAACTCGTCGATGGATGCAAGCTTCGATGACTTCAGCGGCAGCAGCGACCAGTGCGTGATATCCCCCTTGGGCTTCTCCTTGAGCACGATCTCCTGCGGCCACGCCGCACCCATGTCGATCCAACGTTTGATGAGGTCGGTTTCGGCGGTGGAAAGTGCGGGCTTCTTCTTCGGCATCTCCGCTTTCTCGCCTGCGCTCTCCGGCACGATCATCGTGTAGAGCGCTGACTCCGCAGCTTTGCCCGGAACCAAGGCCGCTCCGTCGTCACCACCTTTGAGCACATCCGCCAGCGTGCTCATGTTCAGGCCGCCTTTGGTCGTCACGTCATTGTGGCATTCCACACAGTTCTTCACCAGGATCGGTGCCACCTGCTCATGAAACAGCTTGGCTGCATCAGGCTCGACGGCAAAGACACTGCTGCTCGCAAGGACGAAGGAAAAATAAGAGAGTGATTTCATGCGGCTTTCTTGGCTTTTGGCAGGGCCAGATCGGCCTCGGCGGTGATCAAATGTTCGCGCATCGCTTTCGCAGCGGCGGCGGGGTCTCGTTTCTCAATGGCGCTGAGCACCGCAGCATGCTGCCGCACCGCATTGTCCGTCGATGTGCGGCTGTAGCCATGCTTGAGGCTCGTTTGAATCAATTCGGAGAGTGAATGCAGCAGCAGGTTCGCAATCTGATTCCCCGACGCCGCCGCCAGCTCCCGATGAAACGCCATATCAGCCTCCACCGCAGTCTCAAAATCCTGCGTCTCCGCCAGTTCCTGCAATGCTGCGCGCAGCCTGCGAATCTGCGCCGGTGTGGCGTTCTCGGCGGCGAGCCGCGCGTTCTCCGGCTCCAGCATGAAACGCACCTGAATGAGTTGCCGCAGCCGCTCCTTGTCATCGGGAATCAGCAATGCCAGCGAGCCGTTCAGCGGCTTGTGCAGCTTGTCCACCACCTTCGTGCCGACCCCATGCTTCACTTCCAGCAGCCCTTGCAACTCCAGCCGCTTCGTTGCCTCACGCACCACGGGACGGCTCACACCAAGTTTCAATGCCAGATCCCTCTCCGGCGGCAGCCACCCATTCCCCCCACCACCGCCTTCGTCCCGAATTTCAGATGCAATGCGTGCACACACCTCTTCAACAAGGCTGCGCTGCGGTTTGATGGATGAAAAAGCCATGTGGTTAGAGGTCTTACCACTGGCTTTTACGAGGCCATGCTGAGGTTTTTATCAGTCGAGTCGAAGAAATAAAACGGCTGCGGACCGCAGTGCTGCTCAGACCGGGACGAACGCTCCGTAAAAACACAGCTCAATCTTTCTCAACGAAGCTCCGCGCCACACCAGCCCCAACGGGGCTGTGGAATTCAGCCCAGGGTCAGCCGAGCCTCAGCGAGGCGACCCTGGGTCACCTCGCAACAAATCGGAAAGCAAATCCAGCACCCCGCCACACCGAGCGATCACCAGCAGCGTCTGCAACAAGCCCCGCCGCGCCCATCAGATCGTCTGCGACGAATACCCGCCATCCACCACCATCTCATGGCCGGTGATGAAGGAACTGCCTGCACCCGCAAGCAACAAAGCTGCGGCGACGAGTTCCTTGGCCTCGCCAAAGCGGTTCATCGGCGTGTGGCCCATGATCTTTGCCACGCGGTCAGGCGTGAGCACTTTCTTGTTCTGCTCGGCAGGGAAGAAGCCGGGCACCAAGGTGTTCACGCGGATGCCGAGGGGAGCCCATTCGCGGGCGAGGTTCTTGCTGAGATTGTGCACAGCACCTTTGGACATGGAATAAGTGAAGACACGGCTCAGCGGCAGCAGGCCGGACATGGAACCGAGATTGATGATCGAGGCCGGGATCTTGTGATCCACGAAGTATTTGCCAAACACTTGGCAGGCCAGGAACACGCCCTTGGTGTTGATGTTCATGATCCGGTCGTATTCCTCTTCTGGAATATCGAGGAACGGCGTTGCAGAATTCACGCCCGCACCATTGATCAGAATATGGCAGCCGCCGGAACGCTCCAGCACCTGATCCAGCAGAATCTGCAGATCGGCTTTGCGGCTGGCATCTGCGGAAACGAAATAGGCCTGTCCGCCTGCGGCTTGAATGGTCTCCAGTCGTTTGTCAGCCTTGGACTGGTCCCGCCCGACGAGCACGACCTCCGCACCCGCAGATGCATAGCCTTCTGCGATGGCACCGCAGAGTTCGCCTGTGCCGCCGATCACGACAGCGGTTTTGCCTTGAAGAGAGAAGAGTTCGAAAATGGAGGACATGGTGTGGGGCGCATCTATGGCGTGTCATCCCGCCGCCGCAAGCAGGCTGTCTCGCCACTTTCGTCATCTTGACACCCTGCCCGGGGTGCTCTCCCGTACGAGCATGCCTTGGGGCCACATCCTGACCTTTCTTGCCGGCGTCCTCATCGGCGCAGCGTCGATTGTGATCTGGAAGCTCCTGCGTTTCGCTGCAGATCTGCGCGCGGCACGGCATGCGTTGGCAAGTTTCGTCTATCCCGAATGCGGTCTGGCGGACGAAAAAGCCCATGCAGCCGTCGAAGCCTGCAAAAACCGCCTGCGCTGGCAGAAGAACCTCAACCCCGAGTGGCTGCCGCCGCTGGTGGATGAAGTGCCGAAGCTGGTGCGCGAAATCGCGGCCATCTACCATCCCGGCAAGCAGGAGGCGCTGCTGGCCCCCGGCCTAAGCCAGTTCTCCCGCGCCGTGCATCTCGCAGCCATGGATGTGGCGGACTTTCTCCAAACTCGCTCCATCGGCCGCCTCGTGGATGTCAGTGCCAGCACGGCGCTGAAAACCTGGGAAATGACCCACAAGATAGCCAAACACGAAAAACTGCAGACGGCGAACAAATGGTACAAACGCCTGCTGCCCTACTGGCAGGTGCTGCGCTTCAAATCCCCCATCATGTGGGCCGGCATGGCCGTCTCCAATGTCGCCGCCCGCACACTGCAACCTGCCGTGATCGACATCATCGCCAAGCGCGCCATCGACCTCTACAGCGGACGTCTCGGCAAAGGCTCCGGAGCACCTTCGGCAGCGCCTGTGCCAATGCTGGAACAAGAACGCCCGCCGGGGCCGATGTGATTTACTTCTTCCTGCCTTTCAATCCTGCCAGATAGGCCACGACGTCGCGGATTTGGGGTTTGGTGAGGATGCCGAGCATGGGGGGCATGACGGTCATGGGCGGGGTGATGGTGGCGATTTGATCGCGGGGGATGGTTTGTGCTTTTCCATCAGGGAGCTTCAAAGTGACGTGTTTTGCGTCTTCTTTCCACAAAATGGCCGAGAGGGATTTGCCGTCTTTGGTGGTGATGGAGACGAGGCCGAAGCCGGGGGCGATCTGGGCGAGGGGATTGAGGAGGGATTCGAGGATGTATTTGCGGTCTTTCTGGCTGCCGATGGTTTTCAGGTTGGGGCCGACCTGGCTGCCTTCCTTGGCTTCGACGGTGTGGCAGGCGATGCAGTTGGCGCCGAGGTTGTTGGTTACGATGTCTTTGCCGCGGGTGGCGTCGCCGCCTTCGAGGAGTTCAGATGCACTGAGTTGCAGGGAAGCGAGCTTGGGTTTCAAAGATTCGCGGGTGGCGGCGGCTCCGAGGATGTCGAGCAGGATGGCGGCGGGGGCTTTGTTCTCGATGAGGCGGTCCAGCCATTGGGTGATGAGGGTGTCGTCTTTGGACGTGGAAAGGAGAGACAGTGCAAGTTGCTGCGAAGTGGTGTCACCATTGGCAAGGACGGTGGCGGCTTCGGTGACGGCGCGGTCGGGCTGATGGGTGAAGAGCTGGCGGAGGGCTTCGCGGCGGAGTTCGGCGGGGGAGGTTTTGGCGAGGGAGAGATCGAGGGTGGTGGCGAACTCGGGAGTGGCAGCGTGCTGCGAGGCCATGAGTTTGAGTGCTTCGGCGCGCAAGCTGGCGCGAGCGGTGGCATCTGAGATGATCTGCTGGAGGACTGGGGCGGCGACTTTTAGCTGGAGCTGGGTGAGGAGTTCGACGGCTTTGGCTTTGAGTGCGCCGTCCTGGATGGCGAGGAGGGCATCGAGGTGGGGTTGTAGCAAATTGGCGAAGGCTTTGGCATCGCGCGGCAGGGTTTGGTGAGCCATGCCGTCGATGCGGTCGAGGCGTGGGGGATGGGTGAAGGTGAGGAGGACGTCGAGTGCTTCTGCTTGCAGCGGATTGCGCTGCAATGCGGTTTTGATGATGGGTTCGGCGATGCCGAGGCGGAGGCAGGCGTTGAGGCCACGGCTGGTGGGGCGGGTAGTGAGCTTGGGGAGGGCGGCGGGGATGCCGGTGTCGTCGTGGATGGCGCGTTCGGCTTCGGCGGCGAGGGGCGGATTTGTGAGGAAATCGGCAACGCGTGGCGAGTTTTGGCGGGCGAGTGCAAGGAGGCAGCAGAGGGACTGCTTGTCGTTGATGTGGGAGGCGAGGGTGGCTTCATCGGCGCAACCGGCGAGGCCGGTGACGATGGCGTGGCGCATGTAGGGATCGGCGCTTTCCTTGGGGGCAAGCTTTAGCAAGGCTGTGACAGCGGTGGATTCTTGAAGCTTGCCGAGGCAAATGGCGGCGTGAAAGCGCACGCGTTGGGAAGGATGTGCAAGGAGTGGAATAATTGGGGCGCTGGAGGTTTTGACATCGCCGAGCATTTTGGTGGACTGAGTGACGATTTCTGTGTCGGATTCCGCAAGAAGCGGGGTCAGAACGGTGGCTTCGACCTTTCCGGCGCGCATGCCCTGGCCGAGGCCCCAGATGGCGTGGATGCGGGCGAGTTGGGCGGCATTTTTGTCGGAGGCGATTTTTTGCAGCACGGTGTAATCACCTTTTTTGACGAGGGTGAATTGGGCGTGGAGGCGGACGCGTTGGTCGGGGTGGGAGAGGTGGGTGGCGGTGAGGTTGTCGGAGTTGAGGAGTTTGTTTGTTTCCTGGTGCTCGGTGCTGTTTTTGGCGGTGGGGTCGTCGGCGAACCAGATGGCGCCTTTTTGATCGAGGGGGTAGCCGCCGTCCCAGTCGGCGATGATGAGTTCGCCGGTGGGGGCGAGGGCGAGGCCGATGCCCATGAGGCCGGAGTGGATGACTCGCTCGTTCTGCATCTTGAAGGTGCTGCCGGAGGGGATGATCTGGAAGGCGGTCATCTGACCGGAGGGGAATTGATCGAGGATGAAGTGATTGCGCAATGAAGCGCCGAGGGCGGTGCCGGGTTCGTGGATGAATCCGGCGGGGCCGTTGGAGTAGTTGGCGAGCGGGGGTGTGATGAAGAGGGGCTGGCCGGGATGGGCGGGCTGCCAGATGCCGTCGCGGATCCAGCGGCTGGTTTCTTTTTGATATTGGTGGCTGCAGCGCCAGCCGGAGTCGCTGCGTTCGGTGATGTAGACGAAGCGTTCGCGTTCGCCGGGGAGATCGGCGTCGTTGTCGACGCCGAAGATGTTGCCGTAGTTGTCGAAGGCGATTTCCTGGACGTTGCGGAGGCCGTGGGCGAAGACTTCGAAATTGGTGCCGTCGGGTTCGCAGCGGAGGACGCAGCCTTCGTGGGGGTAGTACCAGTGTTTGCCTTCCTTGCTGGTGACGTTGACGCCTTTGTCGCCGATGCTCCAGTAGATGCGGCCGTCGGGGCCGATGCGGGGGCCGTGCATGTCGTGGCCGGCGTAGGCGATGTGCATGCCGAAGCCGTGGGCGACGATTTCGCGTTCGTCGGCGACGCCGTCGTCGTTGGTGTCGCGGAGGCGGATGAGGTCGGGGGCGACGGTGACGTAGATCCAGCCGTCGTGGTAGAGAATGCCGGCGGCGATGCCGGTGACGACGCTGTTGAAGCCTTCGGCGAAGACGGTGAGTTTGTCGGCGGTGCCGTCGTGGTCGGTGTCGCGGAGCTGGTAGATGCGCTCGCTGTGAACGGTGAGGTCTTTCCAGTCGATGGAGCCGTCTTTGTTGTGGTCGGCGAGGCCGCCGCGAGGAAGGCGTGTTTTGCCGGGGGCGAGCTCGCGTTTGAGAAAGGCTTCTTTTTCTTCGACGCTGGTGAGGGCGACGTCGTCGGGGATCCACTGGGTGTGCTCGCGGATGTCGAGGTCGGCGACTTTGCGGCGGGTGGTGGCGGAGACGTAGATGCGGCCCTGGGGATCGACGGTGACGGCGACGGGGTCGGGGACGTTGAGGGTGCCGGACCAGCGGTGGAGTTCGAGGGGGGATTTGAGTTCTGGCTTTGGGGCTGATTTCGCGGTCTTTTTCTCAGCGGCTGCGCAGGGGAGGGCGAGGAGCGCGGCGAGGGCGAGGTGACAGAGGTTTTTCATGAAATTGGGGGTGGCGACAGATGCACATGACTCT
This sequence comes from Prosthecobacter sp., assembly GCF_049294395.1. Taxonomy (GTDB): domain Bacteria; phylum Verrucomicrobiota; class Verrucomicrobiia; order Verrucomicrobiales; family Verrucomicrobiaceae; genus Prosthecobacter. The sequence continues at coordinate 13,713 of NZ_JBAQCR010000243.1, read as the reverse complement.
GGGGCTGGCTACCAAAACGGTAGTGAGGGAATGATGGCCGCAAAAAGGCACAAAAAGGGCAAAAAATGGGGGCTTTCCGAGCAGAGGGCGAGAGCGAAAAAAGAGGGCTGATTGTTGTGGTAAAAAATTGTGGGTAAAAGATTTCAGCACCGCATTTTTGAAAACCGCAGAGGATGGACGGACGCAGAGGAATGAGCCGGAAAATTGACCACGGAATATACAGAATACACGGAACTAAAACCAGACAAAGCGCCGTGCCTGATCGTGCATCGCGGGGGATGGAGCGCCGCAGAGATTGGTCTTGAAATAGCTTTGTGCCGCAATGAGCTATGAGTCTGCTGTGGGGCGTTTCGAATCTCGCTCGTAGGCGACTTCGGGGAGTGTTTGCACAAAGTCAGTGATTGCTGCGGAAACTTTATGGAGTGACAGTGCGACGATCAGTTCGTCTGTTGGGTGTGGGCTGCCAAAGATGGCGCGTCGGGGTGCCGTTACTGAAACCTGATGGTTGGAAAGGTATTGATGAAGCGCCGAGGAGACTTGCGATGGGCAGAAGACGCAGGCGCTGCCGTCATCCATGCTTTGAATGTGGATTTGAGCCCTTAACCGACCTCGGCTGATTTGTTCCTGGGAAGACATGGCGGTGTTCTGATAGAAAGGGTTGGGTGCATTTGTTCTTGCTGGTGCACTGCGCAGCCGTCAAAGTCGAGTGTGCGTTCGCTGATGCGAATGCTTCTCCTGAAAATCCAACCTACATTCTAATCATGAGTCAGATCGTTCCTCTTATCAGTTCCGGCATCGCCGGCCCTCTCGGTGTTCTTCATCTTCCGCGCCTTTGGCAGAAGGCTTCTTTGGCTGCTGCGGGCAAACTGCATGCTGACTATCCGGGCATTGGCTGCGGGTATGACCAGATGACGCTGGATGCGCTTGGCATCAACATCGAGACGTTCAGGACGTTCATCGCGACGAAGCCGAGCTATCCGCAGCTTGAGAGCTGGGTGAAGGCACAGCCGGGTGTGAACCTGACGAAGGGCAACATTTTCAAGCACAACCAGGCGATCTCGGGCTACATCCACAGCGATGAGACGCGCAAGACGATTCTGGATGCGGATGGCATCGCGGATGACGGCAGCGTGAACCCGGGTGCGGTGGATCTGAACAACCTGGACGACTGGCACATCTTCTGGGCGCAGGAGATCAAGTAACCGTGATGCGGTGAAGTGAGTTTTGAGAACCCCGTTTGCCGTGAGGCAGGCGGGGTTTTTTGTGGGGCCGGAGGGATGGCCGCAAAGGGGCGCAAAAAGAGGGGCAAAAATGATTGATTCCGGAGGGTGGGTGGAGTGCGGGCGTGCTGGGTGTATAGATCGGATTATTAACCGCTGATTTGACGCTCATAAGACGCTGATAAAGGAATCGGAACAGAGGTAGTGTGACGGTGATGGGAGGTGGATGCGGAGCTTTGTTTTTTGGCAGGGGAATGGTGGGCAAAGGAATGGGGAATGGGATTTGAACCACTGACTGACACTGATGAGGAAGAGCTGGGTTGTTGATCAGCGGGTGATGGACTGCGGCTATGCGTGGTGGTGAGAGCCGAAGAGATGGCCGCAAAGGGGGGGCAAAAATGATTGATTCCGGAGGGTGGTGGAGTGCGGGTGCTCTCAGTGAATGGAACGGATTTTTAAACCGCTGATGAGACGCTGATATGACGCTCATGAAGAATCAGAATCTGGAGTTTCTGAGATGGGTTTACTGGTTTGAAAATAAGGAAGGCAGGAATTCAGGAGCCGGATTTGAACCACTGACTGGACACTGACTGAGACTGATGAGGATTGGCTGGGTTGTTGATCAGCGGGTGAGGGATTATGGCTATTGCGTGGTGGTGGTTTGGGGAGCCGGAGGGGTGGCCGCAAAGAGGCGCAAAAAGAGGGGCAAAAATGATTGATTCCGGAGGGTGGGTGGAGTGCGGGTGTGCTGGGTGTATAGATCGGATTTTTAACCGCTGATGAGACGCTAATGTGACGCTGATATTGGGACTCGGAAAATGCCGGATTCGGTGGTGATGGGGGGGTGGGTGCGGGGTTTTGTTTTTTGGCAGGGGAATGTGTTGGCAGAGGAATGGGCTGAGCTTGGGGGCTTGGGAGATGGGTTGCTTTGTTTTTGGCTGAAAATTGACCACGGAATACACTGAATACACGGAACCGAACCCACTGAGGCAGATCGTGGAAGGCTGCCGGTAGGGCTGGCGAAGCGCGGTCAACGCGGAGGTGGTTTGGGGAGCCGGAGGGATGGCCGCAAAAAGGAGTCGGAAAAAAGTCGGAGATGTGGTGGTGATGGGAGGTGGGGGTGAGGTTGTGATTTTTGGCAGGGGAATGGATTGGCAGAGGAATGGGATTTGAACTGCTGACTGATGTTGATGAGGAATATCTGAGTGGGGTTTGTCTCAGAAAAAGATGAGGGGGTTTGGGCTTGGGATTTTTGGGGTGGTGTTTCGACCCGGCCAAGGGCTGATGAGATGCGAAGAGTGACTGAGGCTGTCGCGTGACGGGGTGGCTGCTGGTGAAACCTCCTTCTCATGACCCTGATTTCTTCTCTTCCCATGCAAGTGGCTCTGCAGGTTTTTGCGAGGCGTGAGGTGGCGCGTGCGGAGCCTGAGGTGGCGTCATCGTACCGGAATTTTCTGATCGTGGCGCCGGGTTCGGTGGGAGCGGGGACTGTGCCTGATGAGAAGGTGTTGGAGCTGGCCCAGCATTTGAATCAAGAGGGCTATGCTTATGTGGCGCGCTCCAATCAGAAGGAAATGGAGGATGATCCGTCTGGGGTGCGCTATCTGCCGTTGAGCCATCGTCTGCCGGCGTTTGGGGTGATGACGGCGGTCATCGTGATCGGTGATCCGCTCTGGGCGGCGCTGGCGGCGGCTACTTATCCGGAGGCGGATATCTTTTTGATGTAGCTGTTCATCGAGAAGCGAACAGGAGGATCGGTCAAGGCGATGGCGCTGGGGATTTTCGTTTTTGCCGCAGAGGGGCAGAGAGGCGGAGGGGGCAGAGATTGAATGGGATGGGGAGGCCTTCTTTTGTGCGGAAATCAATTGGCCGAAGAGCAGGGTTTTTAGCCGCTGCTTTGAGGCTGATTCATCCATTCTTCGCTGAAGCTAAGGAGGATGAATGAGACGCTGATCAAGGCATTCGGAAATTCCGGATTGAGATTGGAATTCATTCGGCAGCGTGGGAGCAGATGTGGGGCTTTGGATTTGGCAAAGAAATGGTTTGGAAGAGGAATTCGCTGAGTGAGGACCACCGAAAAGGTGGTTATTTTGTCAAAAATTTGCACCATGACCCCATTTACTCCTCTCACACTGTAACCCATGTCCCCGGTCAACTTGTCACCCATGTGCCCGGTCCGAACCAGAGCCCGGTGCGGCAGAGGATCCTGCAGGCGCAGTCGGAGATTGCGAAGGTGTGGCAGAACCGGCTGCAGAAGCATCTGTTCCAGATGCAGCAGGAGGCGAACAAGCAGGCGGGGATTGAGGGCGGGAGCGATCCGCTGGGGCAGAGCCCGCTGGCGCAGCTGAAGGCGGGGGGGGGCAGGCGGTGCTGGGGAGGGGAACACCGGGAGCGGCGATGGCGGCGTGAAGACCCAGAACAGAACGCGGAAAACGCGGTTCCAAAAAAACGCCTAACAAAAGAGATGCAAATGGCGGAATTTTATGACATCGCTCACCAACCTTTCCGGTAGGCGAGCTGAACGTCTTGCAACGCGTTCGCTTTATTGACAACAATCATCCCTGCGCGCGCCATGAAGAAGACACTTCAACCCCGATCACGCGAGGGAGCCATGCTTGCAACGATACGCCGCCTGATCATGCGGAAGTCGAGGCTTATTGCAGCCAAATTCATGCAATCAGACGCCCAACCGCCTCTTCCAGCGTGCAGACCACTGCCAGATGACATCCAGAAGCGGCTTGGAAATTGGAGCAGACTCTACGGAACGCACCTTTGGATCCATTACGTGTTTGGTATTCTCGGGGTCATCTGCTCAGCCTTGTCGGGATTCAAACTCCCCGATCCCTATGGGCAAATTTTTGCCGGCCTTGCCACCATCTCCATCGCCATTGTCGGCTTCGTTCGACCGCATGACAAGTATCAGAAGTTTGTCGAAGCATGGCGAGCCTTGGACAGCGCCTGCACGAAATATCAGCATGGACTGATCGGGATTGAAGCTCTGGTTGAAGCCAAAGACAGAGGGGAACATCTGATTTCCCAGTTTGAAAGAGGACAGGAGCGGTTGGGAGTGCAGAATCCGGCTAGTTCATCGGCTCCGACCGCTCCAACTGCTTCAACTGCTTCAACTGCTTCAACTGCTTCAACTGCTTCAAGTGCGCACAGCTAGCCTTTCGCTGCCCTCATGGCCTGCGGCCAAGCAAAGCTTCCAGGCTCCGGCCTGATCCCCCCCACGCACCACCTCTGGTTGCTTCAACAGAGCATTTTATGCAACCGGCGGCACATAGTTCGACCGCTGGAGCATCCTGTGGTAAAATGGCGTGTGACATTACTCGGTGACGAGACTGCGACAGTTCCCCCTGCCAAGGTATTCAGACATTCATAGCGTGAAGCGAGGTTTGAAGTGACCAACCGAATGAGACCGTACTGCAGAGAGCAGCACCCGGCGTGGTGGATCAGGTTTTCATGTAGTTCAGGATTGATGTGGCGATCATGAGGACTGCACTGCAGAGTTGCAGCACGAGTACGATGAGTTCCGTTTTCATTTTGTTTTGCGCGCATCTCGACTGCAAGAGCCAACTCCGGCAGTTCCAGCATTGTGTAAGAACGCTTCGAGCCAAGCATCAACACAAACCCGACACCACAAGCATCATGTTCTAAAACCGGGTCATAAAGCCCCGACTTCAATGAAAGCTCGCTGTGTCTTGGATTCATGAAGAGTGCGTTACGCGCGCCGGAATAACGGAGGACGGCGGGGCTATCTTGCAGGGGGGCACGTGGAGCCGCGTCAGAGTTCAATTTCTGAGGAGGGATCGGCATGTCACGAGCTGGTTTTGCCAAATTTTGAGAGAAACCAATGAAACCATAATGAAGAAACCATGAAACGAATCCTGAGAAAACTGCTGGGCATTGAACCCAAGGTGGAAATTGTTCCGGTGCTGGTGGAACGCGGGGAGGTGATGAAGCTGCGGACGCATGCGGAGCTGGCCGAGATGAAGGGACGTTGGAAGCGAACGTTGCAAGGGCGGGCGCAAGATCCTGGAGTGCGAGCGATCATCGAGATCATCGAATACCGGATCTCACAGGCGAGTGGCCTTGTGCAGATGCGGAACAACCATGCCGGCAATCCCCAGTTGGTGTGCTACGGCGCCGGTGAGGCGGCGGGGCTGAATGATTTGCTGCTGGAGCTGGTGAGGGCGCTGCATGCGCGAGATGAGGAGGCGGATGGCCGTTGACCGAGCCAGGGATTTGCATGCGCTCCTGAACTTAACCGTGGGGCCGATCGACACAATCTGGGGTGCCATTCGAGCTCAAGCGGCAATTAAAATGCGAGAGACGGGATTTGCGGTTCCAATCTCAGGAGTCTATTACATTCCATGGAGATGGATCCTTCAACAGCGGTTGGTGCGGGCCTGGCTATTCTCGGGTCCAAGGACCTCATGCTTAAACTGCTTGGTCCCACAGCCGAGTACGTGGGAGGCGAAGTCAAAGGTCTTGTAGCCAAGTGCAACATCAACTTGGACAACATTTTCAAGAAGGCGATGAGAAAACTCGGAACGCGTGCCGACGAACCTGGCGAAGTTAATCCGCGCGTCCTGAAGCACATCTTCGATGAAGGCCGGTTCTGCGAAGATGAGCTGGCCGCCGAATACTATGGTGGCATTCTGGCATCAGCCCGTTCGGGGAATGGCCGAGATGATCGTGGTGTTACCGTGCTGGCCACCGTCAAGGATCTTTCGGTGTACCAGCTGCGCACCCACTTCATCCTTTATTCTCTCGTTCACCGCTTATTCAAAGACCAAGAGGTCAATCTTGAAAAGCGACTTGATTGCAGCAACGCCAAAATTTTTATCCCTGATGAGGTCTATTCAGAGGCCATGGATTTTCAACCGGGAGAGGACGTGAGCTCCATTGTCCCGCACGCTTTCGCAGGCCTGGACCGCTACAATCTCGTCAGTGAAGTTCACATTGCAGCAGGACCCTCGGGGGGGTGGGTACCTAGCAAGGGGATTGTTTTCGCGCCGACCTTTTCGGGGGCGGAGGTTTTCCTTTGGGCTCTCGGCATCGAGGGAGCCTCAGGAAGCAAACTCTTTGAGGTCGAGATCGAGGAGGGTTTGGAAGGGGTGACGATCAAGGATGGTGCGCGTTCAGCTCTCGAATTGCAGAAGCAGAAGAAGAATTAACCGTTGTCCAAGCATCCTCAGACGGGCGGGCTGCGAATGACTAGAAGGCCTTGACGACGAACGAAGAGGCCGAAACCGGACCGGCTGCCGCGAAGCGAAGCCCGAAGTACGAACGAAGAAGGGGAATGCGTTGCAGCAGGGACGGTTGTGCTACAGGAGAGGGGAACAACCGAGACGGTTGTGCTACTAGATGCCGGCGGCCATGACTTTCATCCAGCGCATGCGGAAGGAGGAGTTTTCTTCCATGAGCTGGGCGGCGATGGTGGTGGAGAGCTGGGTGAGGCCGGTGAGGCGGGCGAAGGCGGCGGTGTTTTCCTGGCGACGGTAGTAGTCGGTGGAGTCGGTGACCTGGGTGCCGAGGGATTGGGCGATTTCGACGAGGGTCTCGGGGGTGAGGCTTTCGAAGGGGAGGGTGAGGGTGCCGCGATCGAGGGTGACGCTGATCTGGGTGCCGACGGTGTTGCAGGTGATGCGGCCGGTGAGCTGGCCGCCCTCCCGACGGGTGATGGTGCCGGTCCAGCCTTTGGTGGTGAGATCGGTGGTGAGCTGGCGGATGAAGTCGCGGGACTGGGTGTAGAGGTAGAGGCGGCCGTCGAGGGCGGTGCGGACGTCTGCGGTTTGGAGGCGGGTGCCGCTGAGGAGATCGATGGCGCGGGTGTAGTCGTAGCCCTGGACGAGGGAGGGGACGAGGGCGTTGACTTCGGCGAGGAGCTCGAGGTCGGCCTGGCGGTGCTTTTTGTCGGCCTCCATCTGGCGCTGCTGCTCTTCGAGGGTCATGCTGGAGATCTCACGCTGGTAGCTGGTCTCCAGGTCTGTGATGAAGCGGAGGAAGGCGCCGCTGGTCTTGAGGTTTTTGCGGACTTGCTGGACTTCGGCGAGGGCGGTGCGGAGCTCTGGGATGGTGCCGGAGCGCTTGGGCTGGAGGGCGCCGCGGACGAGGGCGAAGTCGGGCTTGTAGCGGTCTACGAGGGGGCTGTAGAGGGTGAGCCATTCGAGGGTGGCTGCGGAGGCGTCTGCGGGGGGCTTTTTGGTATCGGCGAGATGCTGCTGGAAGTGCTCGAGCTCCTGGGCGCCGAGGAGGGCGTCTCCGAAGTGCCATTCGGCGAGGCCGTGGACGAGGTAGCCGAGGATTTCTTCGTTGTCGGTTTTGTAGTCGAGGGCGTGGAGCGGGGTGCCGAGGCCGAAGTCGTGGGACATGCGGTCCTGGATTTTGGCGAAGAAGGGGGCGAGGCCGTTGAGATCGGGGGTGGTGGCGAGCTTGGCGAACTGTTCTGCGGCGTCTTTTTTGCGATCGAGCATGATGCTGCAGAGGGCGGCATTAAACCGGGCCCAGTTGGCGGTGGGCTGGAGGACGTCTTTGGATTTGGCGAGGGTGATGAACTTGTCTTCGGCGGTGGCGTACTGGCGGCCTTCGAGCATGGCCTGGCGGGCTTCGGTGAAGCGCTCGGAGACGGTTTTTTTGTTGGCTTTGTCTGCGGTGAGGGTGACGCCGGAGCCATCGAGCTCGCGCTCATTGGCGGTGGCGAGCTGGATGGCGCGGACATTGCGGCGCTCTCCGCCTTCGCGGAGGAGCCAGCCCATGCCGTAGGCGATGATGATGGCGGCGGCGATGAGGCCGATGAGGCGGGTGCGGCGATTGACGAGGCGGCGGCGGACGCTGCCGCGATCGAGGAGGCCTTCGGCGAGGCGCATTTCATCGACGACTTCGGAGTAATTGGCGAAGCGGTCTTCGGGGTTGAAGGAGAGCATGCCATTGATGACGTGCTCTGTGCGGGGGGAGAAGCGGAGGCCGGATTCGCCGAGGGTGACGCGCTTGGACTTGATGCGGCGGAGGTCTTCGATGGCGGAGGTGTCCGCCTTGTGGGGCGGATTGCCGGTCATGGCGTGGTAGAGGGTGGCGCCGAGGGAGAAGATGTCGCTGCGGTAGTCTTCTTTGTTTTCGATGACTTTTTCGGGGGCGACGTAGTAGGGGGTGGCCCACATTTCGCCGGATTGATCGCCGCCGCGATCGACGAAGAGGGCGAGGCCGAAGTCCACGACTTTGGCGGTGCCGGTCTCGGTGAAGAGGATGTTGGCGGGCTTGACGTCGCGGTGGATGAGGGTGAGCTGCTGGGCGGCGCGGAGGCCTTCGGCGACTTCGCGGCCGATGCGGAGGGCTTCGTCTTCTTTGAGGTGGCCTTCGCGGCGGATGCGCTGCTCGAGGGAGCCGCCGCCGACGAGCTCCATGGCGATGTAGAAGTAGCCCTGGTCATAGCCGACGGAGTAGAGCTTGATGACGTTGGGGTGGGTGACGTTGGCGGTGATGTGGGCTTCGCGGCGGAACTGCTCCAGGCGGATGGAGTCGCGGGAGTACTGGCGGTTGAGGATTTTGAGGGCGACGCGGCGGCCGAGGGTTTCGTCTTCGGCCTCGAAGACGCGGCTCATGCCGCCTTCGCCGATCTGGCGGACGATCATGAACTGATCGAAGCGGCGGCGGACGCGGACCATCTGGCCGCAGAAGGGGCACTTGAGCTTGGTGAAGGGCTCCAGGGAGGTGACATCAATCTGCTTCTGACACACCGGGCAGGTGCTCAAAAAGGACTGTTCTGGAGGGGCGAGGATCAAGGGGGATGAGTGTTGTCAGTAGCAGGGACGCATTCGATATGCCAGAAATTACAGTTTGCCTTATTAATTCGAATGTTGAGTTTATGCGGTGGATTGGCTCATCAGTGAAACAGTGGATATAGGAGATCGTTTCGACAAACACCTCGCGAGGCGTTTGCCGGATATGTCGCGCTCGCGATTGCAGGACTTGATCAAGGAGGGACACGCAACGCTGAACGGGAAGGCGGTCAAGGCGGGTGCTACGCTCAAATGCGGGGATGCGGTGAGTCTCACGGTGCCGGATGTAGCGGAGGTGGAGATCAAGGCCCAGAACATTCCTTTGACGATTTTGTATGAGGACAGCGACATCGTAGTGCTGGACAAGGCATCGGGGCTTGTCGTTCATCCGGCGGAGGGAAATCCTGACGGGACGCTGGTGAACGCGCTGCTGCACCACATCGGGGATCTGAGCGGGATCGGCGGGGAGATGCGGCCGGGGATTGTGCACCGTCTGGACAAGGATACGAGCGGCTGCATGGTGGTGGCGAAGCATGACATCGCGCACCGGCGGCTGACGGAGGCGTTTTCAGAGAGGCGGATCTCGAAGATCTACCTGGCGGTGGTGAACGGGGTGCCGAAGGAGGAGAGCGGGCGGATCGAGACGTCGATCGGGAGGCATCCGGTGGACCGGAAACGGATGAGCAATCTGCTGGATGGGGCGGGGAAGAATGCGGTGACGGAGTGGAAGCGGCTGGCGGTGGATGAGGGGTGCGCGCTGATCCAGTGCCGACTGCTGACGGGGAGGACGCACCAGATCCGGGTGCATATGCGTGAGTCTTTGCAGTGTGCGATCCTGGGGGATCCGATCTATGCGAATCCGGCGAAGCAGCGGGTGCAGGTGCCGCGGCTGATGCTGCATGCGTGGAAGCTTTCGTTTAACCATCCGATCAACGACAAGCCGATGGCGTTTGAGGCGAAGGTGCCGGAGGAGTATGCGGCGTGGATGAGGCTGGTGGAGGGGTAGGCTGGATGCTGGATGCTGGATGCTGGATGCTGGATGCTGGGGCGCGAGCAGTGCCTTTTGTTTGACCACGGAATACACTGAATACACGGAAGACTGAGCCGCCTGCGATTGTGTGTTCTCGGTGGTTGTTGATTTTCCAATCTTGGGTATTAGCTCCCTCTATTATGCTCAAAGTCTATGCCTACACCGGATGTTCCACCTGCAAGAATGCGATCAAGTGGCTGAAGGGTAGGGGCGTGGCGTTTGAGGAGATTGCGATTCGGGAGACGCCGCCGACGGTGGGGGAGCTGAAGGGGATGCTGGGGGCGCAGGGCGGGGAGCTGCGGCGGCTTTTTAATGTATCGGGGATGGACTACCGGAGTCTGGGGCTGAAGGACACGCTGCCGGGGATGAGCACGGAGGAGGCGCTGGGGCTGCTGGCGGGGAATGGGAATCTGGTGAAGCGGCCGTTTGTGGTGGATGCGGGGAAGAAGGTGTTCCTTGTGGGGTTTAAGGAGGGGGAGTGGGAGAAGGTGCTGGGGTGAGCCTGACAAGGCGGGGAGTTTTGGAGGGAGCGCTGGAGGTTTGCGTGGGCCGATGGACGCCCGAAAGCGGCGCTGAAGCGCCGCACTCCGAGGACGCTAGCGCGCCGTACGGCAGGCCTTACTTCACGGCGGCGGATTGTTCTTTGAAGAACTTGGCGATGAGGGGCGGGGCTTCTGGGGGGAACTTGTGGGTGCCGCCTTGCTGGATGAAGGCGATGAAGGGGGCGCCGACTTTGGAGGGGTAGAGGGTGCAGTCTTTGGCCCAGGGGGTGCCTTCGGGGGCGCATTGATTGATCTCTTTGACCTTGGTCATGGCGAGCTCCTGCCAGGCGTATTTGACGAGGGGATCTGCGGTGCCGGCGAGGTGCATGCAGGGCTTGGGTTTGAAGGGGGTGTCTTTGAGGCGGGTGGAGAGTGCTGCGGATGGGGCGACGGCGCAGAGGACATCCGGGCGTGTCTGCCAGAGGAGGTAGGTGAAGCCGCCGCCGTTTGAGTGGCCGGTGGAGAAAATGCGCTTGGTGTCGACCTTGTAGTGCTCTTTGAGGTAGGCGATCGTGGCGTCGAAGAGTTTGAGGTCGCGGTCTTCCTGAGCGCCTGCGGCGTGCTGCCAGCCGGGCTTTTTGCCTTCGGGGTCGGTGAGCTGGCCGGGGGTATTCAGGCCCTGGAGATAGACGGAGATGGCTTCGGGCATGTGTTGGTACATGGCGAAGCTGCGGGCTGCATTCAGCGCGGTGCCGCCGTGGCCGTGCCAGACGAAGATGACGGGGGCGGGAGTTTCTTTGGCGGTGGAAGGAGTGTAGAGGAAGCCGCTGCGTGCGACGCCATCGACGGTGAGTTCCAGCTTTTGGACGTTGTCTGGAAGTTGTGCCTGGCAGGTGGCGATGAGGGCCAGCAGGGAGAGCAGGAGACAGAGGTGGCGAAGCATGGGAGGAGAGGTGTGAGTGCTGGCTTCAAACCTCAGGGTTTGGGCAAAGTTGCTGCTGCGGCTTCTTGAAAAGCCTGGCGCATGGGAGAGGCGTCGCCGTTCTTTAATCCGGCGCGCTGGATGAGGAGGATGTAGATGGATTTGGTCACGGGATCGATCCAGCCCTGAGTGCCATGCGCGCCGCCGTGGCCGAAGGTGCCGGGACTGAGCATGGCGGTGACGCCGGTGGGCTGGCGCACGATGTGAAAGCCCAGCCCCATGCCCATGCCTTCGGTGAAGCTGGCCTTGAGATCGCCGGTTTGATTTGTAGTCATCTGCTGGAGCGATTTTTCGGAGATGTAGCGCTTGCCGCCTGCTTCGCCGCCATTGAGCACCATGGTGTAGAATTTGAGGAGATCTGCGGCGGTGGAGAAGAGTCCGCCTGCAGCCAAAGGAGAGCGTTTTTTGCTGGAGTAGGGCGCGGTGAGATAGCGGATGGTGGTGGGCTCCAGGCCTTTGCCGTCTGCCGAGGGCTGGTAGCTGGTGGCCTGACGTGCGAGCTGCTTCGGGCTAGGCCAGAAGGTGGTGTCGTGCATGCCGAGGGGGTGGAAGAGACGGCTTTCCATGAATTTCGCGTAGTCCTGGCCGCTGACGACTTCGATGATGCGGCCGAGGGTGTTGATGCCGGGATTGCAGTAGGACCATTTGGAGCCGGGTTCGAACTGCAATGGAGAGAGTGCGTAGGTGATCACGGCTTCCTTCAAGGTGAGGACGTCGAGAGCGTTGCCGTCGAGCGGTGAATTGCTGACGAGGCCGCTGGTGTGCGTGAGGAGGTCTTTGATGGTGATGGGGCGTGCTGGTTTGACGAGCACGGTCTGGTCCTTGGTTTTTTCCTTGAGGAGCATCTGGCCTTTGAACTCGGGCAGATGCTTCATGACGGGATCGTCAATGCTGAGTTTGCCTTCGTCCTGAAGCATCATGACTGCTAGCGCGGTCATGGGTTTGGTCATTGAGGCGATCCAGAAGAGGCTGTCCTTGGTCATGGGTGACTTTGAAGCGATGTCGCGCAAGCCGACGGCCTCTTCGTTGACGATCTTGCCGTTGTGGAAAAAAAGCGTCACGGCCCCGGAGAGGGAGCCCTCTTTGACGAAGGACTCCATGCTTTCACGAATGGATTTTGCGGCTGGTTTTACCTCGGCGCGGAGGGTGAGAGACAGTGAAAGCAGCAGGCAGGAGGTGAGGCGGAATATTTTCATGGCGAGGTGCAGTGTACGTCGGAATCGGTGTGGTATGTCAATGCCTTGCCTGCTGCACGGGGTATGCTACGATCACGGGCATGAGTTCAGCCAGCGTTGCCATTCCTGTGATCACTCCGCCCGGACAGGGGCGGGGCATGTCTGTTTTTGGGGATGAAGTCGAGTTTGTGATCACCGGGGAGCAGACGGGTGGTCGTTTCACCCAGTGGATTGAGACCACGCATCCCGGGGGCGGACCGCCACCGCACTACCACACGCGGGAGGACGAGAATTTTTATGTCATCGAGGGCAGCGTGGAGTTTTTCCAAGACGGGCAGTGGACGGCGGTGCCGCCGGGGACTGCGGTGTTCATGCCGAAGGGTGTGGTGCATTCGTTTCGCAATGCGGGAAGCACGCCGCTGAAAATGCTGATCACCACGGTGCCATCGGGCTTTGAGACTTTCTTTGACCGATGTGCGGAGGAGTTTGCCAAACCGGGGGCTCCGGATATGGAGCGTCTCGTTGCGATCGCCGGCGAGCACGGCATTCATTTTGTACACCCGTAATCTCTCCCTTTTTCGTTTTACCTGCATGTTTAAAACCGGCCAGCAAGTTGTCTGCATTGATGATCAATTCGATCCCTGGGTCTTTGACCTGTACAAGTCACTGCCCAAGAAGGATGAGATTTATACCGTGCGCGCGCTGCGTGCGGGGAGATCGAATCCGCAGTTTGTGGTGAATGATGATGCGGAGATCAAGCTGGCGGGGGCGGAGTTTGATCTGCTGCTGCTGCTGAAGGAGTTGAATAATCCGGATGATCCGCATTCGAGCGTGAAGCAGGAGCTGGGATTCCGGTCGGAGAGGTTTGCGCCGTTGCTGGAACAGACGGAGGAAGAGGAGGAGGCGGAGCTGATTGGCGTGGGCCACGGGGAGAAGACGTGGGAGCCGGAGCCGGCTTGGTCGAAGTAGGGGGCTGGATGCTGGATGCTGGATGACGAGGCGTGAGTGGCGTGGGGTTGTTGAGAAGGAAGAATGGGTAGGGA
>NZ_JBAQCR010000242.1:0-38257 GCF_049294395.1 Prosthecobacter sp. | reverse complement strand
TTAAGAGCCGCTGCTTGAGCGGCCCCCACCAAGAGAATCGTTGATTGAACATGAGACTTGCCAGTGGCTCAAACTCACCGGGCGCACAATTTTTTTCCTTCAAACTGGTTTTAAAACACTGCCTAGGTCGTCAGCGACGATGACGAGGATGTTGGGTTTGCCCACCTGTGCTGAAGCTGTGGAAAACAAAGCTGCGGCCAGGATGAAGCCACCGAGGGTGCGAAGAATCATGGATGGGAATTTCATGGAGCGTTGATAACGGAGCACGTGTGATGATCTCCCAGTAAAAACCAATGATTTGGGTTTCTTGAGCCGGAGATCGTGAGTTGAGCTTTGGAGAGAGGCGTGTAGCATCATTCTCATGGTTTTAGAATCACCCAGCTCAGCAACTCCTCTCGGGCTTCCCCGGGCGTTGTTTTGGGATATGCAGATGGAGTCTCTTGATCCTGAGAGCCACGCCAAACAGATCATTGCCCGTGTGGTGGAGCGTGGAGGTCTGGAAGGGTGGCATAAACTTCGCAGGCACTATGGTGATGAAAAACTGAGACAGGTGGTTACCCGTCTGCGGACTCTTGAGCCACGCACTGTTAATTTCCTCTGCTTGATGCTGAACCTCAATAAAGACGATTTCCGATGCTGCACTTCGAGACCCTTCCCGTCGGCACCCTGGATCTCCTGAAGGATCTGTCTGCGCATCCTGCTCTTCAACAGTTCTCACTGGTGGGAGGCACGGCGCTTGCCCTGCGTTTTGGGCACCGCCGATCCATTGATTTTGATTTCTTCACGCCGGACAGTTTCGATGTCGAGGCACTTGCGGATACGCTGAGCCGTGAGCTGCCGCAGTTCGCAACGAGTGGCATGAACAAGGGCGGGATCAATGCTTCCATCGGCGATCTCAAGGTGGATTTCGTGACCTACCGCTATCCGCTGCTTGCCCAGCCCGAGACACAGGACGGCATTCGCATGTTCAGCCTGCCTGACATCGTGGGGATGAAGCTCAGTGCTATCACGAATCGTGGAGCCAGGAAAGACTTCTATGACCTGCATGCGCTCATTCAACACCTGGGCGTGGACGCGCTGATCGACATCTACCGGCAGAAATACCCCAGCCATGATCCCATGATCGCGCTGCGCAGCATGATCTACTTTGACGATGCCGAGGAGGACGCCGACCCTGACCTTCTCATCAGCAAAAGCTGGGAGGAGGTCAAAGAAGAGATCCGTGAAGCGGTGAAGTCATGCAAGGCTCTCAAGTCATGAAAATGATTTTCCTTACACTCCTGATTGCAGTGCAAGGCTGCACTTCAACAAATGAAAGCAAAGCCCAGCTTTCCATAATGCGCTCCTGCTATGAGAGCATTGTTTCATTCGAGAACAGTGACTTTTGTTTTATCCAAGATGAACACGCGCATCTACGACAGCTCACGAACAAAAATAAGAGCTTAGATTTTTGGACTGCCTTTGCCAATTACAGGCTGGAGGTTGGCGCAAGAAAGGCCAACATGGCGATTAAAGATCTTGTGAAGCAATTCGGGAGTTCGACGGCATTGTTTCTCCCGATCAATAGTGATCTTCGAGGCTCTAAAGTGGATGAGCTGGTGAATTCTTTGCTGCTGGCAGACATCAATCCCACAAAGCGGCTGACCGAACGAGTCGGTCAGCCTTGTGACCTTGTTGTGGTAGATAAAATTCGCAGTGGGCTGCTGCCGTGAATAAACATTAGCCTCACTTACCAAACATCGGGTTCGTCTTGTCGCCGCCGCTGAGGACGTAGGCGAGGAGGTCGAGGATTTCGTCTTTCTTGAGCATGGCGAGGAGCATCGGCGGCATGGGGGAGACGGTGCTGAGCTCGATGCTCTTCACTTCTTTGCGATCCACGTTCACACGCTGGTTGGGATCTGTGAGGTCGGTGTTGAGGGTGACGCCGTCGCCACTGAGGTTCACCACGACGCCGCTCATCACGGTGCCGTCGTTTTTGGTGACGATGATGGGGGCAAACTGTTCGTTGATGACCTTGCTGGGGTTGATGATGTTGTCGAGAAGGTCGTGCGAGCTGTAGCGACCGCCGGCACCGGTCAGATCTGGACCGGTCATGCCGCCGGCGTTGCCGAAGCGGTGGCAGGTGTAGCAGGCGGCTGCGGTGAACATTTTGCGACCGTTGTCGAAGCTGCGTTTTTTCATGCCGGTCTTGGCGGCGGCACTGAGCTCATCGAGCGTCCACATCGTCGGCGTGCGGCCCACGAACATGGCACCGACGTTTTCGATGGCGCTCTTCGCCTCGGGTTTCTTGGCGATGAGTTCGGCAAGCTGCGTGTTTTCTTCGGGTGTGAAGGTGGCCAGCGAGTCTTTGCGGATGAAGTCGATGAAGATGGCGAAGCTGCTGCCGCCCTTGTAGTTCGCAGCCTTGAGGAGGAACTCGAGCTGCTGGGTACGGAGTTCCTTGGTCCAGCCGGTTTTCAGGAAGCGCAGGCTGCGGGCGTATTCGATCTGCGGTTCCTGGCTTTCTGCGGCTGCGATGAGGGCCATGCCTTTCGCCGCAGTGTTCGGGGCCTGGAGATAGGCGAGGGTTTCGGTGAGCAGCCAGTTGAGCTCAAAATTGTCTGCCGGATAGGCAGGATCGAGCTTGGCGATGATTGCGGCGACCGTGGTGTCATCAGGGTTGCCGAAGCGGTGCAGCACGATTTCGGTGAGGCGCACGTAGGCCATGCGCTGCTCGGTGTTGAGCTTCTTGAAGTCGCGCTTCAGCAGGGCGGCCCAGAGCTTGTCACGCATGGCGGTGTTCACCACGTGATCAGGGGCGCGGTGCGTTGGGCACACACCCGTCACGCGAGTCAGCGCCAGCAGGGCTTCGAGCTGCGCGGTGGGGTTCTTTTCATTGAGCGCCTTGGTTTCCCATTCGGAGACGGGGTTGTGCTCCAGCACGGTGCGTGCGGCGGCGCGGATGAAGCGGTCCTTATCGCTGAGATGCGGCCAGGCAAAAGCCACGGCTTTGAGGTCGGCTTTGCCGTGGAAGGCGGCGAGCTCATGACGCAGTTCGCTGGCGCGTGTGATCTGCGGCTTGGATGTCACTGGGGCTGTCGATTCCTTCCCGGTGTATGTCACGCGATAGAGTCCCGACTGAACGCGGCGGCCGCCGATGGTGAAGTACATCGCGCCGTCTTGGCCGATGATGGCATCGCTGACTGGCAGCGGGCCGCCAGTGACGAACTCTTCCTTCGTTGCGGTGTAGGTAGATCCGCTGGGCTTGAGGTGCACGGCGTAGATCTTGCCCCAGCTCCAGTCGAGCGCGAAGAAGGCGTCCTGGTATTTGGCGGGGAACTTTGCGCCATAGCCAAAGGTGCAGCCGGTGGGCGAGCCGGGGCCGATGTTCAGCGTGGCGGGCAGGTTGTCATAGTAGAATTCGGGATACTTGCCTGCGCCGTTGCGCCAGCCGAATTCCGCGCCGCTGACGACGTGATTGATGCGGGTGGGGCGATACCATGAAGTATTGAAGTCATACTCCATGTCGGCGTCATAGACGAAGAGCTCGCCGTCGCGATTCACGCCGCCGTCGAAGATGTTGCGGAAGCCGTTGGCGAACTGGATGAATTCTTTTCCATCGGGTGAGACGCGATAAACATTCCCGCCCGGGGCCATGACGTGGCGGTTGTGGCCGCGACCGTCAGGCATGCGTGGAAGAAGGTGGTCGTCCCCCCAAAGCTTCTGCACAGGCGAGGTTGGTACGGTTTCCGTGAGCACGGCGTTGTTGCCCGTGATGAGATACAGGCCTTTGCGGTCGGGCGTGAGAAGCACTGCGTGCACGCCGTGGTCGCCGCCGGAATCAATCGCACGCAGCAATTCCACCTTGTCGGGCATGTCGTCGTTGTTGCTGTCAGTGATCCGGTACAGGCCGCTGGGGATTTTCTTTTCGTAGTCGTTCACGCCAACATAGAGCGCGCCAAAGGCAAACAGCATGCCGTTCACCGCACGGATGTCGGCGGGAACTTTCTGCACATCGCCCGGGCTCAGCGTCTGGCCGGGGGCGGGCATCTTGAAACGATAGAGCCCGCCATACTGGTCGCTGGCATAGATGCGGCCTTTGTCGTCTGTGCAAAGATTCACCCAGGAGCCTTCTTCGCCGCCTGGCACGGAGTAGAGCAGCTCCACTTTGAAATCCGGCAGGCTTTTGATGTTGGTGACCGGTGTGGCCACATTCGCGCCGATGGCTGGACCGACGGCATCCGGACGCTTCGGCTTCACTTTGGCGGCCTTGGCTTTGGCATCGCCCTTGGCTGGCGCAGGAGCCGCAGGTGGCTGTGCTTTGCCTTTACCTTTGCCCTTCGCCGGCGCTTTGGCCTCGATGATCTGCGCATCGCTGGGAATGGCAGATTTTTCAAACGAGATCACGCCGCCATCGGGCAGCTCCTTGAGCATGACGTCTTTGATCTGCACGTTCATGGCGGGGCCGCGATGAATCTGGAATGCGATCAGCCCTTCGAGCGAGCGCTTGGATTCCTCGAAGTCGAGCAGGTCGATGGTGACCTGGCCGTCGATCTTGTGAATGAGATGATTGCCCTGAGCGATAACGGTGTACTCATGCCATTGGGCGATGTCCACTTTCACCGGTTCATGCTCGGAGGCGAGCCAGCGCTTGCCTTCGGGATCGATCACCACGCCCTGCCCGTTCTGAACGATGATGCCGCGCCCGCGCTCCTCATAGACCATCGCGTTGTTCGGCGTGGCAGGGTGGATGTCGCACTGATATCCGCCGATGGACCACTTGCCGTTCTCCGGCAGCTCCTTGCTGCGGTACTGGATGCCGGTGTTGTTGCCGGTTTCCTTGATCTTGGCGTGCAGCTCAAAGTTCTTCACTTTGCCGCCGCGCCAGATGAGGAACTGATTGTAGGCGAGCTGTTCGGGGCCGGTGGTCTTGCCGGTGATGCAGCCGTCTTCGACGCTCCAGAGTTCTGGATTGCCATCCCAGCCGGTGAGGTCTTTGCCGTTGAAGAGCGGTTTGAAGCCGTCCTGCGCGGAGGCGAAGGAGGCAAACAGGAGAGGGAGGAGAAAGAGGCGTTTCATGGTTGGGCGCGTGGATAAACGTGCCCGTCTGTCAAAAACTGCCAGCAAAGGATGTGTCGGATTCAGCAAGTGGTGGCCGGTTTCTCCATTTCAGACCCGCCGAGAGAAGCATGGCATTGTGAATGCCATTGAAAATGGCATTTCTTATGCCAATATCGTTCCCATGACTGCGACTGTAACTCTCGACAAAGCCGGACGCCTCGTGCTTCCCAAGCCTGTGCGTGATCAACTGCACCTTCGTGCGGGATCCAAACTGCGTCTTGATGTCATGGGGGACCACATGGAGCTCACGCAGGAAGTTCCAGAGGTGAAGATTGTAAGGCGTGGAAAGCGTCGCGTGGTGGTGGGCTGGGAGGGCTTCGACGCAGCCAAGGCCGTACGGGAAATGCGCGATGAACAGGTTGCTCGTCTTGAATCCTCGTCTGGCTCGTGAGCGATTTTATTGACACTTCTGTCTTGGTGGCGGCCATGGTCGCCACAGAGCCTTTTCACATTGAATGTGATGCGTTGCTAAATCGCAAAGCATTGGCTGCATACTCCCATGTCCTGGCGGAGACATTCAGTACACTCACCGGCGGTAGAAAAGCCTTCCGCCTGCCAGCAGCAGTCACTGCCGCTGTTTTAGAAGAGGACTACGTACCCGATCTTACCATCACGACCCTGACTCCCACGGAGATGCTGCGCGCCATGCGCGAGGCAGAAGCTCGTGGCGTGAGAGGTGGAGCGATCTTCGACTTTTTGCACCTCGTCGCAGCACGAAAGGCCAAAGCTGTCAGGTTTTACACGCTGAACATCTCAGACTTCCGCGCAATTCATCGCTCGGGTGATCCAGAGATTGTACATCCTTGAAGAGGGTGGCGGCCTGCCACCCTCTTAGCGACAAAAGCCTACTTCATCGGGTGCTGCTTCAGCAGCTCATCGGTGGTGTAGAGCATCATGCGGCCGGGGTTGGCGTCGCGGATGGCTTTGACTTCGGCAGCGGAGATGGGGTCGGCTTTGTTGCCGAAGTGGTTGCGGACGAAGGTGAGGACGCTGGCGATTTCCTCATCTTTGAGCATGCCGCCGAAGGGGGTCATGGGGACCTGGCCGTTGTATTCCTTGGCACCGACCTTGAGGGGGCCCATGAGGCCGTACATGGCGATCTTGATGAGGCGGTCGCGATCGGTGGTGACCCAGGGGCTGTTGGCGATGCTGGGGAAAGCAGGGTCAAGGCCGGCGCCGTTGGGCTGATGGCAGGTGACGCAGTGGCCTTCGCGGAAGTAGATTTCCTGGCCGAACTTGAACTGCTTCTTGGCGGCATCGCTCAGGTAAGCGGGTGGCTGAATCACGGGATGCTCGGGCTTCACGATTTCGGCGATGCCAGCGAGGCGATCGGCAGCGGTTTTCGTGGCGGCCTTGTTCCAGTCGTCCAGCGGGAGCTTGGCGGCGATGGCGACGATGTTTTTCGCGGCGGGAATGTTCGGCAGCCAGGAGGCGGCGACGACGGCTTCGAGACGGACGCGGCCGTGTTCATCGGCGGCGGCTTTTTCGAGGAGAGCCACGTGATCGGCGATGCGGTGGGTGTTGTAGCGCAGCACGCGGACGGCGGCGGCACGAGCGTGGAAGTCGGGGGAGGCGAGCATTTCGCGCAGGAGGCCTTCATCGGCCTCGTTCAGGCCCCACGTGACCCAGAGGGCTTCGAGCTTGGCGTGGGTGTCCTTCTGCTTGGCGGCCCAGGCTTTGATGGCGGGGAGCACTTCCTTGGGATCGCGGGCGCGCAGTTCGCGGCGGGCGCGGTAGCGGGTGCGGAGTTCGGGTTCCTTGAGGTCTTCGAACAGCGTGGCTAGCGGTGCGCCGGCGACGGGCGCGGGTTTCACGAGGGGACGGCCCGCGTAGGTGATGCGGTAGATGCGGCCGTGGACGTGGTCGCGCAGGGGATCGCGGGCGTTGTGCTGCATGTGGCCGATGAGGACGTTGTGCCAGTCGATGACGTAGAGGGAGCCATCGGGTGCGAATTCGAGATCGACCGGGCGGAAGTTGCCGTCCGTGCTGACGAGGAGGTCCTGGCGGTGCGCGGTTTTCCAGCCGGTGCCGTTGTCTTCAATCTTGACCTGCTTGATGCCGAGGAAGCCAATGGCGTTGCAATAGATGAGGTCGCCCTGCACTTCGTCGGGGAAGTTGCGGGAGGAGACGATCTCAAGGCCGCTGGTGGGGCGCACTTTGTGGCCGTCCGGCACGAGGTCGGCGGTGGAGGGGGTCTTGCTGCCAAAGGTGGGTTTGACCTCGACGGGGAGGGCCCAGTTCATCGTGGTGCCGGAGGTGTGGAGGAGGAAGTCCTGGCCCCACTGGTCAAAGACGAAGCCCCAGGGATTGGGGATGCTCATCTGGATGGTGCGCTCCAGCATGCCGCGCTGCGGGCTGTAGCGGAAGAAGCCGCCATCGACGCAGCGCACTGGGCCGTAGGGCGTTTCGACGTTGGAGTGGAGGAAGACGCCCTCGCACAGCATGAAGGCACCGCTGGGGTCGGCGGTGAAGGCGCTGATGGCGTGGTGGGTGTCATGCGTGTCAAAGCCGCCGAGGACGATTTCCATGCTGTCGGCCTTGTCGTCGCCGTTGGTGTCGCGCAGAAGCATGAGGTTCGGTTCCTGGGTCACATAGACGCCTTCGGTGGCAAATTCGAAGCCGATGGGCAGGTGGAGCTTGTCGGCGAAGACGGTTTCCTTGTCGGCCTTGCCGTCGTTGTTGGTGTCTTCGTAGATGAGGATCTTGTCATCCGGCATGGCATCGCCGGGGCGATAGTGCGGGTAGGTCGGCATGGTGGCGACCCAGAGGCGGCCCTTGTTGTCGAAGGACATCTGCATCGGGTTCGCGAGGTTCGGGAACTCCTTCTCGGAGGCAAACAGCTCGACCTTGTAGCCTTCGGGGACTTTGAGGGACTTCAGGGCGTCCTCGCCATAGAAGTACTTCTCGCTGCCGTTTTTCACGCTCGGCACGTAGTTCGTGGGCACAGGAGGCAGAGCATGCGTCTT
Organism: Prosthecobacter sp.; assembly: GCF_049294395.1. Taxonomy (GTDB): domain Bacteria; phylum Verrucomicrobiota; class Verrucomicrobiia; order Verrucomicrobiales; family Verrucomicrobiaceae; genus Prosthecobacter. Next base: position 30,191 of record NZ_JBAQCR010000242.1, on the reverse strand, counting down.
GCTGTCATCAACTTTCAAGTCGGTGGTTTTGCCGGTGGCGACGGCGTGGATGAGGTTATCGCGCAGGGCGGTCATTTCGCGGGACTTCTGCACTTCATCCGGGTAGTTTTGCGGGCCGTAGGGATTGTAGCGGCGGCCGTGGGCGTGGACGCCGTTGAGGATGTTGTAGTCGGTGTTCCAGAACCAGTCCTTCTCCTTCACAGCTTCATGCACCAGCTTGGGATCTGCCTTCGACTCGTAGCTTGCATGGCCATACAGGCCGGTGGCGAGCATCTTGGCCACTTCCACGTAACCTTTGTCGGTCGGGATGAAACCGCCGGTGGTGAAGGATTCGCCGCCTTTGGCTTCGATCTCCTGCGTGGGGGTGAAGAGGTCGATGTAGGTGAGGCCGTGCTTTTTGGCGACTTTCTCAATCGCACTTGCATAGAGAAGCAGGTTGGAGTTTTCGACGTCTCCCTTGGGCAGATCGCGTTTGGCGCTCTGGTTCTCATAGGCGATGGGGCTGACGAGCACGACGCGGGGAGCGGTCTTGCCGTTGTAGGCCTTGCTCAGGGTGTGGACGACCCAGGCGTCGAGTTCGGCTTCGAAATTGCCCACTTTGGAAGGACCGTCGAAGGATTCGTTGTAGCCGAAGAAGCCGACGATGGTGTCTGCCTGCAGATGCGTGAGCCACTGGTCAGGCGTGGCGTAGAAGCCCTGGCCGTTGTGGATGGGTTTGTCGGGGTGGAACTTCTCCGCGCCGGGGAAGGCCCACTGCGAAGCGCGTGAAGGATGCGGACGGAAGCCGGGGGTGTCTCCCACGTGGCCCATGTTGCGGAAGAAGAGCTCGCGGTCCGGGTAGCGGAGCTGGAGCTCGGTTTCGATGCGGCTGTACCAGGTGTCACGTTCGGCGAGGCCGTTGCCGATGAGCACGATGTGCTCGCCCTTGCTGGGAGGTGCGACGGCCTGAGGGCGTGCGGAGGTGGCTGCAATGGGTTCCACGCTGGGCTGATGCGGGGCTTTGACTTCTTCCGGCTTTTTCGCGTCCGGCTTTTTGGCTGCAGTGGGTTTGGATTTGTCTTCGGGCACGCCCATGGAAGGGCTGCTGCCGGTGGCGAAGTCGCCTGGTTTCAGATTGCGCTGCTTGAAGTAGCCGGAGTCCTTGGTGAAACCGAAGGCGGTGGGTTTGAAGGGATCGATGAAGGCGACGTCCGCCTTGTCGGCGACGGGGAGCTTCAGCAGGGAGTGCACCGCATTGACGATGAGGCGGCGGAGGTTTTCGTCCGTGTAGTCCAGCGAGGCACCCATGGTGGTGCAGAAGGAGCGGCCCTTGGTGGTGCCGTCGGGGGCGGTGTAGTCATGCAGCCAGGCGATGGGCTGCATGGGGTCGTTTTTCGGGCCTGCGACGTTCTTCGACTTCGGATCGAGGGTCTCGGTGACAGCGCCGCGCAGAAGGATGGTGTCGCTCTCAGGCTTCACATCCGGTGCGCCATAGACATCGGTGGTGCAGAAGATCTCGCCGACGCCGCGCAGGATTTCATTCTTGCTGTTGGCCTCCACGACGACGCTGCGGGTGCCTTCTTTTTTGTGCTGTCCATGATGGCTGACCCATTTTTCGCCGAGGATCTTCAGACCGAACTCGCTCCACTTGAAGTCGCCCGTTTTGGCACTGCCAGTGAAGGCGTGGGTGGCGGTGCGGAAGCCGATGACGGGTTTGCCGGAGTTCAGGAACTTGGCGAAGTGCGCCAGGCTTTCGTCGGGAAGCTGGCGGAAGCGGGTGCCGATGATGAGGAGATCCGCGTCATCGAGCATTTCCGTGCCACGGATGTTCTTCTGGTTGTTGGGGTCGATGTAGCCCGCCTTTTCGTCGGTGGAGAAGAGCACGATGCAGTTGAAGCCGTGGGTCTTGGCCAGGATTTTGGCCAGCATGGGCATGCTCTCTTCGGTGTGGTATTCCTCGTCACCGGCCACCAGGACGATCTTTTTGCCTTTGCCGGCACCGACCGGATTGGCGGCGACTTCGAGATATTCCTGCGCGTGCGCGGATGCGACCGAGCCTAGCAGGAGGAGGGTGAATAGGAGATGCTTCATGGGTTGGAAAAAACGGACGGGGAATGCTTATACCGCACGGCCTGGAGAAACCGGACAATAAAAATGGAAGGTGGGGGTGAGAAATGCACTGGAACGGAGGCATGCGAGACCTCTGCCTGTGACGTTGAAACGACGCATTCGTCAGGGCGCACGAGGTTACATGCCCGAAGTTTGGCCGACGCAGTCGGCCCAATTCATGGCATGCAACCCCTTGGTACTGGTAAGTCCCGCAGCAGCTCAGTTGGTCCCACGGGAGCGGCGCCAGCCTTCCTGGAAGGCGTTGCCGTAGTCCTCGGTGCCGGTGCCAAGGACTTTACCGTCTGCTCCGAAGCGCACGACGTGCTCTTCGACCTTGGCCCAGGTGCCATAGACTGGCACATGGCGTTTCCAGCCCTGCTGAGCCCAGCGCCAGGTTTCGCCACTGGCGGTGGATTTCTTTTCATCGGGTTCTCCCCAGGCCTCAACCACCTGGGCTTTGCTCATTCCGGGCTTGATCGTTCCATCACTGGAAGAAGACCCAGCCGGCGCCGAAGCGCTGCCGTCATTGCTTGCGGGGGCCACACATTGGGAGAGGCTGAGAGTGAGGGCGGCGAGAGAGAGGAGGGGAATGAATTTAAAGGTCATAAGCCGCCGGTTTTATCCAGAGAGGTTTCGTCCGTCAAGCTTGGATGCAATGTTGGTCGGAGGGCTCCAGGGCAAATGAGCAAAGTGCAGACACCCGTTTGCCATTGAACATGTTCTAAAGAACAGTATTTAATGCTCTCGCGGTTCAAGTTTAGGCATTGAGCACTGAAAAATCGGCGGCGCAGACGGCAGGCACGTAGAGCCAACTCAACATGGACATCACCCGCAAACTCGAAATCCTGGCCGATGCGGCGAAGTATGATGCTTCGTGCGCGAGCAGCGGCGCGGCGCGGAAGGACTCGCGTGGCGGGAAGGGCGTGGGGTCCACGGGCGGGATGGGGATCTGCCATTCCTACACGCCGGACGGGCGCTGCGTCTCGCTGATGAAGGTGCTCATGACGAATGCCTGCCTGTATGACTGCCACTACTGCATCAACCGGAGGTCCAGCAATGTGACACGGGCACGGTTCACGCCGGACGAGGTGGTGAAGCTGACGCTGGATTTCTACAAGCGGAACTACATCGAGGGATTGTTTCTGAGCAGCGGGATCATCCGCAGTGCGGACCACACGATGGAGCTGGTGATCGAGGTCGCACGGAAGCTGCGGGAGGTGCACCAGTTCCGTGGCTACATTCATTTGAAGACGATCCCGGAAGCCTCGCAGGAGCTCATCGCCCTGGCCGGGCGCTATGCGGACCGCATCAGCATCAATGTGGAGCTGCCCAGCCAGCAGAGCCTCAATACGCTGGCACCAGAGAAGAGTCTGGCGCGCACAGAGGAGGCCATGGGGCACATCCGGGGAAAGATCGAGGAGCGGCATGCGGAGAAACGCAAGCCGGATGCCCCCAAGCCGCCGCCGTTTGCCACGGGCCAGAGCACGCAGATGCTGGTGGGGGCCGATGCCTCGACGGATGCGGTGATCTTAGGGTGTGCGGACAAGCTCTACACCTCCCACCGGCTGCGCCGGGTTTATTACTCGGCCTTCAGCCCGATCCCGGAGCCGTCATCGATTTTACCGCTGAAGGCACCGCCGCTGATCCGTGAGCACCGGCTGTATCAGGCTGACTGGCTGCTGCGTTTTTATGAATTCAAGGTGGAGGAGATTGCATCGACCGCCGCACCCAATCTGGATCTGGCGCTGGACCCCAAGCTCTCCTGGGCGCTGCGAAACCGAGCCACTTTTCCCGTGGATGTGAACAAAGCGCCCCGGGAGTTGCTGCTGCGCATTCCGGGTTTGGGCGTGCGGAATGTGGAGCGCATCCTGGCTGCGCGGCGCTACACCCGGCTGCGGCTGGCTGACCTCATACGCCTGCGGCTGCAGATGAAGAAGCTGCTGCCTTTCATCACCACGGCGGATCATCATCCGGCGAGGCTGGGGCTGGACAGCGATGCGCTGCGGGCGCGGTTTTTGCCCCCGCCGGAGCAGCTGGAAATCAACTTTGACTCACCGCCCAAGCCTGCCACGAGCGACTTTCTCTCAGTGAGATCCGGGGAGCTATAAAAACGAGCATGCGCACCGTTGTCATTGAGCCTGAGTATGAAGCCTGGAGAGCTGCGGCCCGGCAGTTGCTGGCGCAGGGCGTGGCCCCTGAGGAGGTGCTGTGGACGGATGATCGTCGGGAGGCCTCGTTGTTTGTCGGCGAAACGCCTCCTGATACCGCAGTGGTGCAGGGGCCCGGTGCCATTAAAGTGCCGGCAGCTTTCATGGACCTGGCACGCAGCGTGGCGGCGCATACGGATGCGCGGCGCTGGGGCATGCTCTACCGGGTGCTGTGGCGGCTGACGCGGGGGGCGGAGCGACACCTGCTGGCCATGGCCACAGACCGCGATGTGCGCCAGCTGCAGGACTGGTACAAGGCCGTGGGGCGGGACATCCACAAGATGCATGCCTTTGTGCGCTTTCGACTGGTAGGGACGGATGCGGCCACGGGACGCGAGCAGTTCGTGGCGTGGTTTGAGCCGGAGCACCGCATCGTGCGGCTGGCGGCACCGTTTTTTGAGAAACGCTTTGCCGGCATGGACTGGTCCATCCTGACACCCTATGAATGCGCTCACTGGGATGGCGCACGGCTGCATTTCACCGCAGGCGTGTCACGCAGCAGCGCTCCGGATGAAGACGCGCTGGATGACCTGTGGCGCACCTACTACCGGAACATCTTCAATCCTGCCCGGGTCAAAATAAGCGCCATGCAGTCGGAGATGCCGAAGAAGTACTGGAAGAACCTGCCCGAGGCATCGCTGATTGCAGGACTGATCGCCGAGAGCACGGGTCGTGTGCAGGGCATGCTGGAAACCGAGGAACGAGCCGCCAAGCCCGCGCCCAACAATGCCTATTTGAAATCGCTTCACGCCATGAATCAGAGCGAAGCCGCCGCCCAAAACCACGAGTCAGACCCGGCATGAAAGGCGTGAAAAAGCAGGATCTTCCCACCAAGCCCTGTCTTGTCTGCGGGCGGCCCTTCACCTGGCGCAAAAAGTGGGAGAAGGTGTGGGAGGAAGTGAAGTTTTGCAGTGAGCGCTGCCGACGAAGCAAGGCGGGCGCACTTGGCTCGGTCACTTCGCGAGCGCCGCAATCTCCGCATCGCTGAGCGCGCGGTCCCAGAGGGCGAATTCATCCATGGCACCGCTGAGGTGGCGGATGGCGACACCGCCGGATTTGCGGCCGTCGTTCCAGTTGCCGAGTTCGGCGATGCCGATCTTCAGCGACTGCGTGGCCTTGAGGTTGGAGCGAGTCAGGAGTTCGCCGTTGGCGTAGTGGCGGACTTCCTTGGTGGCGGGATCAAAGACAACGGCCAGATGGGTCCAGCGGCCGAAGCGTTCCGGGGTGAACAGGACGGGGGTGTCGTGGTCGGCGTGGTGGGCACCCGCGCTGCCGGCGATGCCGAGGCGTACTTTGCCGTCCCGCGTGATCTGCCAGTGGACTTTGCGGTCGCCCCAGCCCTCGGACATGAAGAGGGAATTGAAGGTGCGGTCGAGACCGTTGACGCGCACCCAGACAGCCATGGTCAGGGTCTTGGTTTCGCCGGGGATGTTCAGCCGCACGCGGTCGCTCACATTGCGGAATTCGAGGGCACGTTTGCCCGGCCAGCGGCCGGTGGTCCAGGAAGCGCCGACGATGCTGCCGTCTTCGATCTGGCCGCCGTTTACGGCGTGATTGCGCAGGGAGCGCGAGCCCTCGTCATCCTGAAAATCAAAGCGCAGGCGGAGTCCGGCATCGGCGTTCAGTTGGGAGCTGGAGGCCAGCCACTTTTCAAACTGGAAGCGCTGGGACATGGCACTGCGGGCGTCGATCTCGTTGAGCGAGGCAAAGCTGGAGGCATTCGCAGTGAGGAGGGCGGTGTTGCCCGAGATCGCCATGGCCTGTCCTTCTTTGAGGGACTTCATGGTCGCAGAGGGCTGATGCAGTTCCACCTCACCTTTGAACACATGCACTTCCTCATTCGCGGCGCTGACATCCAGGCCGAACTCGGTGCCGAGATCGACGATGGTGCCCTTGGGGGTGTTGATGCGGAAGCCTTTGGCCTGGGGGGGCACCTGGGCGCTGAGTTTGCCGCGTGTGCAGGTGGCCTCGCCGGAAGACACGAGCTGCAATTCGGCGGGGCCTTCGATCAGGACGCGGGCGCCTTGATAAAACTCGATCTGCGCGATGCCAGATTTCAGTTTGAGCAAGCCCGGTGAGAGCGGTGTGCCGGGGGTGATGGCGGCGGAGTCCCATTCCAGATTCACCCCGCGTGTCAGCACGGCCACGGAGGCGGTGGTCTCCTCGGCTTCGGGTCGCAGATCCAGGGCAGCATTCATCAGCCAAGTGCCCAGCAGGGTGATGCAGGCGGCCATGGCCGCGACGCTGGTGACGGTGGCAAAGGTGAAGCGGCGCTTGGGCAGCAGCGCGGGGCGGATGATGTTGTCCGCGACCAGTGGCTTGGTGGCGCGCAGCATGGCATCCATGTCGAAGTGCTGGAGCAGGCGCTCGCCGAGCTCCGGCTGTGTTTGCAGCAACTCGTGCAACTCCTCCGCCTCGGCGGTGGTGAGGGTGCCTTCGAGGTAGTGCTGGATCAAGGTGTCGGTGTCAGGCATGTGCGGGGCCTCCTTGGTTGGTCGAGCGCTCGATGCACTCGCGCAGTTTTTCGCGCACGCGGGAGAGGGCGCGGCAGACGGTGTCCGCCTTCATGCGGATCTGATCGGCGATCTGCGGCGTGCCGATGTCGTTGTAATAGTAGAGCTCCACCAGCTCGCGGCTTTTCTCCGGCAGCTTTTGCAGGCAGTTGCGCAGCACGCTGATTTCTTCTTCGTAACGCGGCGGGGCTTCACGTTCCTCCGCCAGCAGGCGGATGTGGTCTGCCAGCTTTTGCACCACCTCGGGCTGTTGTTTGGTGCGCTCGCGCCACTGCCGCATGGCGATATGCCGCGTCATCGTGGCCAGCAGCGGGCGTGCATCCGTGCTCAAGTCCCACTGCGATTCCTTGGCCATGAACTCCAAAAACACCTGCTGGGCGATGTCCTCCATCAGCCCCGGCCAGGGCGCATACTTCAGCGCCACACCCCTCACAAAATCGTGATGGGCGAGGAAAACCTGCGCGGCCTGGGTTTCGTGCGTGTTCATGCGTGTAACATTATCTCACGCGGGAAGGGGGAACCGGACAGGGAATTGTGCGTATAGCCGGATCAGTTTCCGCAGGTGGCGAAGTCCCGCATCGTGCTGAGCATGATGACGACGGAGCAGGCACCGGCGTCGGGGAAGCCGAGGCAGGCTTCGCCGAGGGTTTTGGCGCGGCCGAACTGGGCGATCATGGCCTTGCTGGCTTCTTTGCCGGACTCGGCGGCGGCGGCGACGGCGGTCAGGGCTGCGGTGAGTGAAAGACCGACGGATTCGCGGGCTTTGGCGGCGGCGGGGGCGAGGGCGTCGATCATGGTTTTGTCGCCGGGCTTGGCGCCACCGCGTTTCATGACCCCTTCGAGGGCGGCTTCGAGGAGGAGGGCGAGGCCTTCGGCATCGAAGAACTCACGGCCTGCGAGGGCTTTGCCGCCGGCGCGGTAAACGGTGCCGAAGAGGGCACCGGAGGCTCCGCCCATGCTGGTCATCATGGCGGTGCCGGTGGTGACGAAGACCTGCTCCACGCTGGTGGGTTCCATGGGCTCAAGCTGGGCTTTGACGGCTTCCATGCCGCGCTTCATGCCGAGGCCGTGGTCGCCATCGCCGAGATCGCGGTCGGCTTGGGAGAGCATGGGTTCAGCGACGATGATGGCATCGGCGACTTGCAGCATCATGAGCCGCACCTGGTTGGATTTGAGTTCCATGGTTGAAGGGGAAAGAGAAGGGCTGGAGAGGTGAGTGAAAGAAGGGGGATCAAGATGATCCCCCTCCTGTGAATGCGTTCGATCTGCTGAGGCTTACTTCTTCTTCAGCTCTTTCTTCTTCAGGTCGTTGTAGAGTTCGAAGGCCTTGTTCGCATTCAGGCCACCGTGCACCACGCCCTGCACGGCCTGCATCATGGAGACTGGAGCATCGCTCTGGAAGATGTTGCGGCCCATGTCCACGCCGCTCGCGCCCTGCTTGATGGCGTTGGCGCACATCTTCAGCGCATCGAGTTCCGGCAGCTTCTTGCCACCGGCGATCACGATCGGCACCGGGCAGCAGCTCGTCACCGTGTCGAATTCCTTCTCCGTGTAGTAGCACTTCACCACGTTCGCGCCGAGTTCCGCCATGATGCGGGTGGCCAGGCGGAAGTACTGCGGGGTGCGAGCCATCGCACGGCCCACGGCGGTCACGCCCATGACGGCGATGCCATAGCGGCTGGCGGCATCCACCAGATCCGTGAGGTTCTTGAGGGACTGGCGCTCATACGCGCTGCCGATGAAGACCTGCACAGCAAGGATGCTGGCGTTGAGGCGGATGGCTTCCTCGATGTTGAGCGCGGTGCTCTCATTGGACAGGGGCTCAAAGCCGGGGCGGCCAAACTTGGCTTTCTTGCCGTCGATTTCGCCTTCCCACTCTTCCATGGGGCTGATCATCGAGGTGCCGCCGGAGGCGCGCAGGGCGATGGCCTTGGTGGTGGAGGCGGGAATGACGGAGCGCTGGATGCCGCGGGTGAGCATGAGGCAGTCGGCGTACGGGGCCAGGGGGAGGATGGTCTGGTCCACGCGTTCCAGGCCGGTGGTCGGGCCCTGGAAGTAGCCGTGGTCAAAGGCGAGCATGACGGTGCGGCCGTCCTTGGGGTTGAAAACCTTGGCGAGGCGGTTCTTGAGGCCCCAGTCGTACTGGTGGCAGCCCTTGAGGAAGAAGCCGGGGGCCTCCTGGGGGACGTCGGTGAAGAATTCCTTTTCCTTCTTGTCTGCAGCGCTGGTTTGGATGTCGGCCATGGTGTGTGATTATTTAGGTTGAGCCTGAACCCATAGTCACTCCCTGCTTGCCGTCCATGCACGGGCTCGCCAGATTTGTGTCGGATTTTGCAATGGCCATGCAGACGAACAAAAACATCCTCAGCCTCGTGCCCACCGGCTCGGCACATCGCGTGCAGGGTCAGCGGACGGTGGCGCTGCCGGGGGTGACGGTGGACATCCTGACCACGCGCAAGATCGAACTGCAGCAGTGGGAGCTGCGGCGGCTGAACGATCCGTACTGGCGGCTGTACTGGCCGGTGAGTGCCGGAGGGGTGGTGGAAATCGAGGGTGAAAAGACGCTGCTGGAACCGGGCTTCATGTATCTGATTCCGCCACACACGACTTTCAGCACGACGACGAGCCGGCCATTCAGCAAGTGGTACGCGCATTTCAATCTGGGTCCGCTGGCGGACCGGGCGGCACCGGGCATCCACAAGTTCCCCACGAATGCGCTGATGCAGAGTTTGATCCCGGGACTGATCAAAATGAGCAAGGAGAAGGTGGCGGTGAGGTTTCCGTGGCCCACGATCCAGCTCGTCATCGCTGCGGTGCAGTGTCTGCCTGAGAGTGTGTGGGAGAAGCAGCATCTGGATGCGCGGGTGCTGCGGGCGATGGAGTTCATGCACCAGCATCACGGACTCAAACTCACTGCCGAGCAGGTGGCGAAGCATGCGGGGCTGAGTCTGCGGAATTTGAACCATCTCTTTCAGCAGGAGCTGCAGCAGCCGCCGATGCGCGTGCTGCTGGACTACCGGCTGGATGAAGCGTGCCGCAAGCTCAGGCACACGAAGGAGAGCATCGAGACGATCTCCGAGCAGTGCGGGCTGACGAACCGGTACTACTTCAGCCGCATGCTGCGGCAGTACCGGAATACCTCGCCGGCGACGTATCGGGATGAGAGCTGGGGGTGAGGAGGCGGGGAAACGAGGTCGCAAGCATGCAGGGACGATTTTGATTTTGGGGTGTGCTGGAGCGCTGGTCGACAGACAGGAGTGTCTGTCGTACTTTCCAGAGGCGCTCGCGCTGGGACTTGGAAGACGAGAGCGGTTTAGAGGTCCAGGCCGAGGAGCTGCAAGCTGTCGCGGTGGATCATGGCTTCGATTTGGGCCACGTCGAGCCGGGGGAGGTTGGTGCCTTCGAGCATGTCGTTGAGTTTGCGGATGCCGTCGATGGAGGCGTTCACGGTGGTGAAGGGGAAGTCGGTGCCGAAGAGGAGCTTGTGCCAGACGCCGTATTCCTGCGCGAGCATGAGGGAGTTGTAGAGCTGCCAGGGGCGGTAGTGGAGGGCGCTGACGTCGGCGAAGACGTTGTCGTGCTTGCGGATGGTGACGAGGCATTCGCCTTCGTAGGGGTGGCCGAGATGGGCGAGGATGATTTTGACGCCGGGATGTTTTAAGGCCACGGGCTCGATGAGGCGGGGCAGGGTGAAGGCGAGGGGGGCCTGGGCGATGAAGGTGGTGCCCATGTGCAGGAGCACGGGCAGGCGGTGTTTTTCCGCATACTGCCAGAGGGGTTCGAGCGTGGGGTCATCGGGGCTGAAGCCGGCGTACATGGGCAGAAGCTTGATGCCGCGCAGGCCGAGGGTTTCGTGGCCGAACTGCAGCTCGCGCTGCCAGTTTTCCTGAGTGGGATCGATGGAGAGGAAACCGATCAAGCGTGCGGGATCGCGCGCGACGTAGTCTGCCACGGTCTGGTCATTGACCCAGAGGCCGCTGAGTTTGGCTTTGCCGCCGAAAACGAGGGTGCGGGTGTCTTCCGGGGCGCTGGCGCGATAGGCCTCGTAGGTCGCGCTGATGTCGACCTTCACGCCGGGGCGGGCGCGTCCGGCTTGATGGATGAAATCGTCGGAGAAGTCGGCGGGGAAATTCCAGGCGTGGGAGTGGACGTCGATGATCATGGGTTTGAATCAAAGGGTGGCGGCGATCATGCGGTCGAACTGGCGCTCGACTTCGAGTTGCGATTCAGCGTCGAGTTTGAAACCGACGGGGCCGCGGACGAGGGTGTTTTTAAAGATGCCCTGGCGGACGAGGAGATGCTTTTCGACGGCGAGGAAGCCGTCGAGGCTGGTCTGCATGGAGATGAGGGCGGAGAGGGGGCCGTGGATGCGATCGGCTTTTGCGGTGTCGCCGGCTTCCAGTGCGTTCCAGAGGGGGACGAGACCGCGAATGAGGTCCGCACCGGGCATGGTGCCGACGACGCCGCGCTTGAAGGAATCCACGAGGGCGATGCCGCCGGTGCCTTCGAAGACTCGGGCGCGGCCTTGGGTGGCATCGCGGAGTTCGGAGAGCTTGGGGCCGATGGGGGAGGCCTCGGGTTTGTATTGAACGCGTTCGGGGCCGAACTCGGCGAGCAGTTTGGCCTGCATGGCGATGGGCATGGGCTTGCCGACATAGCCGCTGGCGTCCTGCACGATGACGGGAATCTGGATGGCGTGGATGATGCGGGTGTAGTAGGCGAGCAGCTCGCTTTCGCCGATGCCGATGGACACGGGCGGGATGGCCATCACGGCATCGGCTCCGACGCTTTCGGCGTGTTTGGCGTAGCGTTCGGCGACCTTGGAGGACTCTGCGCCGACGCTGATGATGACAGCGCCGCGTGATTTGCCAAACTTGCACGAAGCGGCGGCGAGCTGCTCGCGCTCTTCGCTGTCGAGGCGGAGGGTTTCGGAAACCATGGCCATGACGATGCCGTGGGCGCCGCAGTCGTAGAGCCAGGAGATTTCGCGTTCGAGAGTTTCGAGATCGAGGGTTTCATCTTCGAGCCATGGGGTTTGGAAGACGGGGAGGACGCCGTGGAGTTCGTGTTTGGGGGGAGTCATGGGGGAGATTGAATGCCGCAGAGATTGTTTCTGAAGAAGAGCGGCGGTGTTTTAAGGTTCCACGCTTAGCGGAGTGAGGGGAAATGGGTGGCCGCAAAAAGGCGCAAGAAGCGCAAAAAAAGGGACCGGAAAGGGATGGCCGAAAGAAGGGAAAAAGGGTGAAAAAATTCAGAGAACGAGAGCAGTTTCAAAAAACTTGGGACATTGGCCGGAGGGGCACTGGTCACCAGAGCAGTTTGCCGCCGTCGATGATGAGCAGGCTGCCGGTCATGTAGCTGCTGGCATCGCTGGCGAGGTAGAGGGCGAGGGGACCGATTTCTTCGGGGCTGCCCCAGCGGCCCATGGGAATGCTGGTGGCGACTTCGCCTTCGAACTCGGGGCGCTCGCCGATCCAGCGTTTGTTGGCGTCGGTGAGGAAGGGGCCGGGGGCGATGGCGTTGACCGTGATGCCGTGTGCGGCCCAGTCGGCGGCGACGGCTTTGGTGAACATGGTCAGCGCGCCTTTGGAGGTTTCGTAGCTGCGGCCACGCATGGCTTTGCCGGGCCAGAGGGCGTTGATGGAGGAGATGTTGATGATGCGGCCCCATTTGCGAGGGATCATCGCGCCGCCGATGCGCTTGGTGAGGATGAAGGCCTGGGTGAGATTGAGATCGAGGATGCGCTGCCAGTCTTCGAGCGCGAGATCTTCGGTGGGTGTGTTGATGCGGCGGCCGCCGACGTTGTTGATGAGGATGTCGATGGGCGGGTGATCGCGGAGGAGGACATCGCAGAGGCGTTCGGCTTCTGAGGGCTGGGAGAGGTCGGCCTGGATGGAAGTGACGTGCAAATCCTCGCTGCAAAGCTCCTCGCAGGCCGTGTGCAGCTGCGCTGCATTCGAACCGGCGATGATGATCTCGGCTCCGGCTTCGCCCAGTGCACGCGCCATTTCCAGACCAAGGCCGCGTGAGCCGCCGGTGATGAGGGCGCGGCGGCCGGTGAGATTGAAGCGATCGAGAACAGACATGAAAACAGATCGGCGCGATGAAGGGAGTCTTTCAAGCACTGCGTATGGCTTGCATGATCCTGCGCCTCTTTTTCTGTTTTCTCCTCATTCTCGAAGCTCATGCCGGAGATTTTCGTGTGGGGGCGGCGAGGGTGGACATCACGCCGAAGGATGGGACGCCGCTGGGCGGGTTTTACAAATTTCGGGGTTCGGAGGGTGTGCTGGATCCGTTGTTTGCGAAGACGATCGTTTTTGAAAAGGATGGAACGCATGCGGCCATCGTGGTGCTGGATCTTTCGGGCACGGTGCGGCCGCTGGTGGCGGAGGCGCGGAAGGCGATTCAGGAGCAGTGCGGGATCGAGGGGGATCATGTGATGATTTCCGGAACGCACACGCATTCCGGGCCGCAGCAGCCGCGTGGATCGCTGATGGATGACATCACGAAGGTGAACTCGCCGCCGGGGGTGGCCTACATCAGCGCGCTGCCGGGGCTCATTGCGCAGTCAGTGAAGGAAGCGAAGGCGAAGCTGACGGCGGCGAAAGCCTCGGTGGCGGTGGGCAAGGAGGAGGGCATCAGCTTCAACCGGCGTGTGCTGCGGGAGGGTGTGAAGGAGGCGATCTGGCAGCCGCAGAAGCTCAATCCGGCGACGGACAAGCCGGCGGGGCCGATTGATCCGGATGTGGGCGTGGTGGTGTTTGAGTCCGAAGGCAAACCTACCGCGAGCCTATTGAACTTTGCGATGCATCCGACCTCTGTGGGCGCGGGGACGAAGATCTCGGCGGATTACCCCGGAGTGTTTACGAAGCTGGTCAGCGAGAGGCACGGACCGGGCATGATCTCGGTGTTTGCGAACGGCTGCTGTGGGAACATCAACCACGGGGACTACATCAACGGCAAGCGCCGCAGCACATTGGAGCTGGGCACCGCGCTGGCGGATGCGACGGATGCTGCGTGGTCCAAGCTGCAGCCGACTGCCGCCTACGCCCCCCGTGTGCGTTCCGAGCAGGTGACGCTGCAGCGGCGCAGTTTTACGCCGGAGCAGATTGCCAAAGCGAAGGACATGGCGGCGAACATGTTCACAAAGAATTTCGGCACCGTGCCGATGGCGGAGACCGTGTGCATCCTTGAGACGGTGGAAAAGCAGAACGTGCCGCTGCTCGCGGAGGTACAGGTCATCGCGCTGAGTGATGAGCTGGCCATCGTGGCGCTGCCGGGGGAGATTTTTGTGGAGCTGGGGCTGGCGCTGAAAAATGCGTCGCCTTTCAAGACCACGCTCATCGCGGAGCTGGCGAATGGAAGCATTGGGTATGTGCCGAACCGCGAGGCGTATCCGCAGGGGAATTATGAAGTGGTGAGCGCGCGGAATGAGGTGGGCAGTGGCGAGAAGCTGGTGGAGGTGGCGCTGAGGCTGCTGGGTGAGGTGAAGGCGGCTAGGTGAACGTGGTGAGTAGGAATGCCTTCAACGATGCAAAACTCGAGTGATCGAAATCCACCCATTTTTCCTGCATCCAAGGCTTGTCCGTATCTTTTCTTCCATGCCAGGCGGCGAGGCCGAACCGCTCGTTAGGCACTTCTTTCGTGGCGATCCAAAGCTGAGCGCGTGCTTTGTCATTCTTGGCAAAAATGTCTGATGGCTTCCATCCCTTTGACTCGGCGCAGCGGAAAAAGTTATCCACGCATGTCTCCATTGGGTCTTCCTTTAATGAGGCTAACCAGAGCGATTCCAGCGCTCCAGGTTTTCCATCACCGGGAAGTACAAAAATCTTCGGGTTGAGCTGCCGCAATTCGTCAGGGGCATGAGTCAAAGCGTGTTCGACACTTTGCAAGGCTCCTGAAGCGTCTTCATCAGCATCGCGAATGATGCCCGCCAGTTTAACGAGGTTAAAGCCTTTCAGTTTGACGACATCGGCAAGGAATGTCCCCAGTCTTGCTTTTCCTTCATACGCAATGACCTGGACATCGGTGATGTCGAGTTCGAAAAACCATGCGTTGAAAAACTTCACTTCATCTTCGCCTTCACAGAGCAAAAGACCGGGCTTTGAGATGGTCAGCGGCTTGCGGTTGGCGGACATCAGCGCACCTCCCAGTCGCGTTCCAGCATTCGTTCCAGTTCGTCTTCGTTCATCGTGACACAGCGGATGTCACCATTCTCCATGCGTTCAAGTCGATGAACCGCCAGATCATTTTTTGGCTCACCCTTGAAGACTTCAGCAGCGGCGGCAATGCATTCCAGAGAATGCGTGGTAGCAAAAATCTGAACTTCTTCCTTGTTCACCGCTTCACGGATGCCCGTCCAGATTTGAGGCAGAGCACTCCAATGAAGACCGTTTTCGATTTCGTCGATGAGCACGATGTCCGCGCCTTCACCAATGATAGCGCCATAAATCTGCACCAGCCGGTTAAAACCCTCGCCGAGCAATGGAAGCGCGATTCGTTCTGGAAGACGGACATCGGCATATAGCATGCGCTGTCCAGTGTGCTCCATGGCACGCAAAGACTTTACACGCTGGTCCACGGATTGGAGAAACCCGACAAACCTGTCATCATTCTCTGCTCGCAGCGTCCAACGATCGAAGTTACGAGCGAGCTCAGCGGCGGCCAGTTTACTTGTAGTCACCACGCCGATCTTGCGACTTGGTTTGCGGGGGACAAACCGCACAAATATGGGGGGACTGCACTTCAATGAAAAATCAGATCCTATGCTTGGATCTGTTATCAAAGACAATACGGTTTGTGTGTCGTGTGAATCCTCACCGGTTGATGCTGTTATGGTTATCGCGTGCTCAAGAAACGAATCATGGAAAAGCC
This sequence comes from Prosthecobacter sp., assembly GCF_049294395.1. Taxonomy (GTDB): domain Bacteria; phylum Verrucomicrobiota; class Verrucomicrobiia; order Verrucomicrobiales; family Verrucomicrobiaceae; genus Prosthecobacter. Next base: position 14,509 of record NZ_JBAQCR010000242.1, on the reverse strand, counting down.
ATTTGGCATATTCATTGTTCACAAGTGGATCCGAAGTTCCATTGCGAAAAAGCATCAGGTTGATGTCTCCTTTGGGATGCGCACCCGTCCCTGGCAACAACGACACAGCTTCCAGCACCGCCGTTTTGCCTGAGTTGCTGGTGCCGACGAACAAATTGACCTTGGCCAGCGGATTGATTTTTAGCCGGCGGAAGCATTTGAAGTTTTCGATCTCGAGGGAGGTCAGCATGGAGGCACGTGATTATGATGGTCAGGCAAGATGATGCAACCGTTCAAGCGAAACCGCCAGTAATCTGAGGTTAGAATCACTCGTTCAAGCCGCCTGCGGGGCGCGGATGTGGGCCCAGCAGTGGACGTGGGGGTCGCCGCGGAAGAACCAGACCATGTTGGGGCCTTCGATCTGCCAGACGTCCCAGATGCCGTCTTTGCCGACGTCCTGGTTTTTGAAGAAGGCCATGTGGAGGTTGTCGTAGCCGCCGGCTTCGATGTATTTCATGGACTCTTCGCGCTCGGACTGGCGGAAGGGTTTGAGGAGATCGGCGATGACTTTTTTGACGAGGTCTTTCTGGTCGGCGCTGAGTTCGGTGAGGGGGATGCCTTCGAGGCCTTTGGTTTTGCCGGTGAGCTTGACGGTGTCGTTGCCGTCTTCGTCGCGGGATTCGCCGAGGAGGGCGAGCTCGCGCTGTTTGCCGTCGAGGGCCTGGAAGACTTCGTTGGCGCGCCTGGCCTGGTACCAGTAGGCGTTGCCGGGGTGGTCGGGCTTTTCATTGAAGCCCTGGGCGGCGTGGCCGTAGAAGATGGGGCCGCCGAAGGCCGCGCCTTTTTCGCTGTCGCCATCGCAGCGGCGGGTGCAGTGGCGGCCGGTGAGGACGAACTCGAACTGACTGGTGCCGGGCTGGCCGAAGAGGGCGATGGAGGCGCTGCCGAAGCCGCCGTCGCCTTTGTTGTCCTGATCGAACTGACGCCAGACTTCGGATTTGTATTCGTCGCTGTGGAGTTTGTCGAAGATCTCGCGAACGAGGTCCTGCTGGTCGGGTTTGAGGACGTCGCGGATTTTCTGCGGGGTGATGTGCCAGTTGTTGTCGACCTTGAGGCGGCGGGGATCGCTCCAGGCGAAGCAGAGGGTTTTGCGCTGGGCTTCGTCCATGCTGCCGTAGAGCTGCTGGACGAGGGTTTCAGAAGTGGCAGCGGAGCTGGCGCCGAAAGCTGAGCCAAGGAGGCCTGCGGCGGCGACCTGCGCGCTGCGGGTGATAAAGTCACGGCGGCTGGCCGAAGGAATGAGGGGCGTGTTCATGGCGGGGGTTGTACCAAACGTGGCTTTGAATGGGAAGTTTTTGTTTTCCCTGCGCCATTATCGCAAACAGGCATAAAAGTGATGCTGAAATGGTATTGCAGGTGGCGTACCAGCAGACAGCATTCATTCGTATTGAAGTTGTTATGCACATGAACAGTACCCACGAAGTCATCATCATCGGCGGCGGTCCGGCCGGAACCAGCACTGCAGCCATCCTCGCAGAGTACGGCCACAAAGTGCTGGTGCTGGAGCGGGAGAAGTTTCCGCGGTACCATGTGGGTGAGTCGTTGATTCCGTTCACCTTTGGGCCGCTGGAGCGGCTGGGGCTGATCCCGACGATGAAGAAGTCGCACTTCATGAAGAAGTTCAGTGTGAGCTTTGTGCAGCCTGACGGAAGGCGCTCTCAGCCCTTCTACTTTTACAATCGCTATGACCGCGAGACGGTGGCGCAGACGTGGCAGGTGATGCGCTCGGAGTTTGACCAGATGCTGATGGAGCATGCGCGCGGCAAGGGTGCCACGGTGCGGGAGGAGACGACGGTGACGCAGCTCCTGAAGGATGACAGCGGCCGGGTGATCGGCGTGGCAGTGCAGAACAAGGACGGCAGCAAGGAACATCTGCTGGCCAAGCTGGTGATCGATGCCTCGGGCAAGGAGGCGTTTGCCTCGGTGCGTGAGGGCTGGCGCGTGGGCGATCCTTATCTCAACAAGGTGGCGGTGTGGACGTACTACAAGGGGTCGAAGCGCGAGGCAGGCCTTGATGAGGGTGCGACGACGATCGCTTTCGTGCCGGACAAGGGCTGGTTCTGGCACATCCCAATGCATGATGACATGGTGAGCGTGGGCGTGGTCGCCGAGGGCAAGTATTTGAGCCGCGATGGGGTGAAGGATCCGAAGGCGATGTTTGAGCGTGAGATTGGTGAGAACCAGTGGATCAAAGAGCATCTCTCGACGGGAACATCCACGGGTGAATACTGGATCACGAGTGAGTATTCACGGCACTCGAAGTATGGTGCATCGCCGGGCCTGCTGCTGGTGGGGGATGCGTTTGCGTTTCTGGATCCGGTGTTCAGCAGCGGCGTGATGCTGGCGCTGAAGAGCGGCGTGCTGGCGGGAGATGCGGTGCATGAGGCGCTGGTGGCGGGTGATGTGTCGCCGGAGCGCTTTGCCGAATACGCCGAGTCCATGCGCCAGGGCATCGATAACATGCGCAAGCTGGTGTATGCCTTCTACAACCCGAACTTTTCCTTCAAGGATGTGGTGATGAAGTATCCGGATGCCGGTGATGAGATCACCGACTGCCTGTCCGGCGATGTGAACAAGGATTACTCATCCCTGTGGACGAAGATCCGAGAGTTCTCCCCGATACCCGACATCCTGCCCTATGGGGTGCCGATGGCGGCGTGAGCTTTCTTGACGCCCCAGACCCCAAGGAGAAACAGAGCGATCAGACCCGCGCCGGTGGCATTTTCACGCCATGAGGGCGGGAACACCAGCACGTAGCCTGCGTCCTTCACCAGCGCAGCAAAGCTGGAGACGCAGAAAGGCATGAGGAAGAGGCGGAAGATGACCCATGGGTCGGTCTTGGTGGTGGTGCCTGAGGATGGACGTGTGCTGAGGATCAGCGCCGCGCCGATGATGCCGCTGAGGCCAAGGGAGGTGAGCCAGATGCGCGGGGTGCTGTCGAAGTGGTGCGTGATGCTGACTGCCCACCAGATGAAGTAGCACCAGAGGATGGTACGGCCGGTGGAGAGGTTTTGAAGGTAGCGGATCAGGGGCATGGGGAGTGTGGCTTCCTATGAAGCGCATCAGCGCAGGGGCAAATACGAAGGCCAGCCATGGAACGGCAGCATGATGCGGCCACAGCACCGCATGGGGCGTAATGCGCATGCGCCATGCCATCCCGACCCCGACTTGTGCTAGTGCTGGGAGACCAGCTTGATCTTCAATCCGCCGCTTTTGACGGCTTTGATCCGCTGCGGGATGTGGTGTGGATGGCCGAGGTGGCGGCAGAGTCCACCAAGGTGTGGAGTGTGAAGGCGAGGATTGCCGTCTTTCTCACAGCCATGCGGCATTTCCGCGAGGCGCTGCGGGAGAAGGGATGGCGGGTGGTTTATCATGAGATGGGTGCGCATGAGAGCTTTGTGGAAGCGCTGCGTGCGAGTGTGACGGAGCTGCGCCCTTCTGCGCTGGTGATGGTGCAGGCGGGGGAATGGGGCGTGCAGCGTGATCTGGAGGCTGTGGCGGTGGAGCTTGGGGTGCCGCTGGAGGTTCGTGAGGACCGCCACTTTCTCTGCACAACGGCGGAATTTGCGGAGCATGCCAAGGGGCGAAAACAACTGCGCATGGAGTTCTTTTACCGTGAGATGCGGCAGCGCACGGGGGTGCTGATGGAGGAGGGCAAGCCGGCGGGTGGGGAGTGGAACTTTGATCACGACAATCGCGGTTCGTTTGGCAAGGAGGGGCCGGATTTGCTGCGGGTGCCGCCGAGGAGGTTTGTGCCGGATGAGATCACGCGGGAGGTCATTGAGCTGGTGGAGGAGCGTTTTGCGAAGCATCCGGGCACGCTGAAGGATTTCGACTGGCCGGTGACGGCGGCGCAGAGTGTGGAGGCGCTGGAGGATTTCATCGCGCACCGGCTGGCGCAGTTTGGGCAGTATCAGGATGCGATGTGGGTGAATGAGCCGTGGCTGTATCATTCACGGCTGAGCGCGGCGATGAATCTGAAGCTGCTGGATCCGAGAGTGGTCATCGCGGCGGCGGAGAAGGCGTGGCGTGATGGCAAGGCACCGCTGGCGGCGGTGGAAGGATTCATCCGGCAGATCCTTGGCTGGCGTGAGTATGTGCGGGGCATCTACTGGCTGAAGATGCCGGACTATGAGCGGCTGAATGCCATGGAAGCGCACGAGGCGCTACCGGGGTTTTACTGGACGGGGGAGACGGACATGAACTGCCTGAGGGATGCGCTTTCGCAGACGCTGCGCTACGGGTATGCGCACCACATTCAGCGGCTGATGGTGACGGGTTTGTTTGCGCTGCTTTACGGGGTGGACCCGCATCAGGTGCACGAGTGGTATCTGGCGGTGTACGTGGACGCGGTGGAGTGGGTGGAACTGCCGAACACGCTGGGCATGTCCCAGTATGGAGACGGCGGCCTGATGGCCAGCAAGCCGTATGTGGCGAGCGGCAAATACATCCAGCGGATGAGCAACTACTGCACGGGGTGCAAGTATGATCCGGCACAGGCCACGGGGGCGAATGCGTGTCCTTTTACGACGCTGTATTGGGACTATCTGCTGCAGCATGAGGTGAAGCTGCGGGGGAATCAGAGAATGGCGATGCAGCTCAAGAATCTGGGGCGACTGACTGCGGAGAAGAGGAGTGAGATTCAGGCGCAGGCGCGGAGGGTGAGGGAGGGGTGCGCTGGGGTGGGGTGAGTGGCTTTCTTCTGCTGAGGAGCGGCAGGGTCGAGGATGATGCAGGTGAGCTGGCGGAGCTTTCCAGACCGCCTAAAGGCGGAACTACGGAACAGCGCTGGGTTATGCGTTTATATTGAGTGGAGCGGAGTGGCAGGATCGAGGACGAGTTCGAGTAGGAGAACGAGGACGACGCGGATGATTACGACAGGATATTCTTCACGACCTTGGCGGGTTCGACGCCGGTGAGGCGGAAGTCGAGGCCCTGGGCGCGGAAGGTGAAGCGTTCGTGGTCGATGCCGAGCTGGTGCATGACGGTGGCGTGGAGATCGCGGACGTGGACGGGGTTTTCGGCGACGTTGTAGCTGAAGTCGTCAGTGGCGCCGTAGGTGATGCCGGGTTTGACGCCGCCGCCGGCCATCCACATGGTGAAGCAGCGAGGGTGGTGATCGCGTCCGGCTTCGGGGCTGTCCCATTTGCCCTGACCGGCGACGCCGCGGCCGAATTCGCCGCCCCAGAGGACGAGTGTGTCATCGAGGAGGCCGCGTTGCTTGAGGTCTTTGATGAGAGCAGCGCTGGGCTGGTCGGTGTCGCGACAACGGGCGGTGCACCAGCTTGGCAGCCGGCTGTGATGATCCCAGTCGGGATGGAAGAGCTGGATGAAGCTCACGCCACGTTCCGCGAGGCGGCGGGCAAGGATGCAGTTCGCTGCGTAGCTGCCGGCACGGCGTGAATCGGGGCCGTACATTTCGAAGACGTGATCTGGCTCGTCGCTGAGATCGGTCAGCTCCGGCACGCTGGTTTGCATGCGGTAGGCCATTTCGTACTGGCGGATGCGGGTGGTGATCTCGGGATCCTGCGTCTGCTCGAAGCGCATCTGGTTGAGCTCCGCGAGGCCGTCGAGCATGCCACGGCGCAGGTGGCGTGGCAGACCTGCGGGATCGGTGAGATACAGCACGGGGTCTTTGGAATTGCGGAGTTTTACGCCTTGATAGCGGGAGGGCAGGAAACCGCTGCCCCAGTAGTGGTCGTAGAGGGGCTGGTCGCTGGGGCGCTGCATCTTGGAGATGAGAACGAGGTAGTCGGGCAGGTTGCGGTTCAGGCTGCCGAGACCGTAGCTGATCCAGGAGCCGAGGCTCGGCCTGCCAGGGAGCTGGTGGCCGGTGAGGAACTGCGTCATCGCCGGCGCGTGATTGATCTGGTCTGTCGTCATCGATTTGATGAAGCAGAGGTCATCGGCCACGCCCTGGAGATGGGGCAGCCATTCGCTGATGGTGGCGCCGCTCTGGCCGCAGCGGCTGAATTTGGTGAGGCCGGGCAGGATGAGCTGCTTCTGACCTGAAGTCATCGTGGTGAGGCGCTGGCCCTGGCGCACGGACTCCGGCAGTTCTTTGCCTGCCCAAGGCATCAGTCCGGGCTTGTGGTCGTAGAGCTCCAGCTGCGAGGGCCCGCCTGAATGGGTGAGGAAGATGACGCGCTTTGCCTTGGGTGCGAAATGGGGAAGGGAGGGCAGGCCGGTGGCTTCCTGCTGGGCCATGGAGTGGAGAGCCATGGCGCCGACGGAGACGCCGGTGCATTGGCCGAGGAAGTAGCGCCGGGTGGTGTTGAGGGAGGATTCACTCATGGGTGATGGCTTCGTCGAGGTTGAGGACCAGGCTGGCGACCAGTGTGTGCGCGGCGAGTTCGGGCGTGGTTTGCAGTTTGCGGGCGTCGTCGGGATGGGCGCGGTAGTGGGCGAGAGCGCGGTCGAGTTCGCGCTGAAGGACGGACAGCTCTTTTGGCGTGGCTGGTCGGGTCAACACGGACAGGTAGAGGAGAGGGAGGCGATCTTCGGTTCTCGCGGCGAGCATGCGTTTGGCGAGGGCGCGGGAGGCTTCCATCATGGTTTCGTCATTGAGCAGGGTGAGGGCCTGCAGCGGTGTGTTGGTGCGCGAAATCGCCACTTCGCATGAGCGGCGCTGGGCGCTGTCGAAGAGGAAGGTGGGGGCGATGCTGCGACGCCAGAAGGCATACAGGGTGCGGCGGTGCTGGGCGGCGCCTTGGCTGGGCTCATAGGTGAAGCGGCCCATGAAGATCTCCTCCCACACGCCGTCGGGCTGGTGGGGACGGACTGGCGGGCCACCGAGAGCGGGATTGAGCAGGCCGGAGGAGGCCAGGGCGGCATCGCGGATCATCCATGCGGGGAGGCGGAAGCGGGGGCCGCGTGAGAGGAGGAGGTTTTGAGGATCGGATGGATTGGTATGATCTGATGCCTGCTGGTAGGTATCGCTGGTGACGATGAGCTTGATGAGCTTTTTCACGTCCCAGCCGTTCTCCATGAAATCGACGGCGAGCCAGTCGAGCAGTTCGGGGTGGGTGGGGCGCTGGCCTTGCAGGCCGAAATCATCGGGCGTGCGGACGAGTCCGGCACCGAAGAGCATCTGCCAGACTTGATTGACGAAGACGCGGGCGGTGAGGGGATTTTCCTTGGAGGTGAGCCATTTGGCGAGACCGATGCGGTCCTTCACCGTGCCAGCGGGCCAGGGTGCGATGGCGGCGGGGACATCGCGCTGGACGACATCGCCTTTTTTGTCCCAGACACCGCGCACGAGGACGTGGGTGTCGCGTGGCTCTTTGCGTTCGGCGAGCACCATGACGTTGAGCTTGCCTGCGGCGGCCTGCACTTCCTTGAGCTGGGCATTGGCGCGATCGAGGGAGGCTTTCGCGAGCTGATAGGGCTCGTGATCCTCCAGGAATTGATCGAGGAGGCGATGGCGGTCGGGTTTGCCAGTGGCGAGTTGTTCGAGCGGGGTGGGGCCGATTTCGCGCACGGCAGGGCCGGGCTGATCCGTGGCGGAAACGCGAAAGCTGGCGATGTTGGCATCGCCGTTGGTGGAGCGGTGGCGAAGTTCGAAGATGAGTTCTTCATCGCTTTCGAGCACGAGTGGTTCGGCGAGGCCGTAGAGGGCGGTGTGCGGCTGATCTTTGGGGAAGCCCTTCGTGGTCCAGCCGTTGCGTGGATCATCGTCGAGGGTGCCTTTGACATCGCCGTATTCGCGGGCCTTGGCTTCGGTCTTGGTATCGGCGACGGCGTATTTGACGAGGATGTCGCGGATCTGGGAGCTGCCCTTTCGGCGCACCTGCAGCTTGATGTCGGTGAGGATGAATTCGCCGTCCATGCCGCGGGAGAGGGTGCCGTTTTGTGGCAGCACTTCGAGTTTCAAACCGGTAAGGCGGGGGAGTTTGATCACCGAGATGAGACGGTAGTCATCCTGCTTGGGATTCGGACCGCTGGCGGTGACGATGCCGTCTTTGGATTGGGTGAGTTTCGAGCCTTCTTGAGATTCCACGGCACCGTGGATGATGTGCCAGGTTTGGAAGCCGTTTCTAACTGCGGCTTGCTGCTCCGTGAGCCATTTCTCAAAGGGTTTTGCGGCATCCGCCTTGGCCTTGGTTTCCACGGGCTTGCGGGTATCGACGAGTTTTTGGGCTTCATCCACGGCACGCTTGGCGTGAGGCGACTGGTAGCTGAGGTACGGCTTCGCAGCCGTGCCGGCGGCACCGTCTTCGTCGATGCTGTTGAAGAAGGCGTGGAGGCTGTAGTAGTCGTGCTGGGAAATGGGGTCGAACTTGTGCGAGTGGCACTGAGTGCAGCCGAGCGTGAGGCCGAGCCAGACGGTGCCGATCGTGTTCACGCGGTCGATGACGTAGTCGATGCGGGACTCCTCCTTGTCGCGGCCGCCTTCGCCGTTGGTCATGTGATTGCGGTGGAAGCAGGTGGCGAGTTTCTGCTCGGGGGTGGCATTGGGCAGGAGATCGCTGGCGAACTGTTCGAGAGTGAACTGATCGAAGGGCTTGTTGGCGTTGAAGGACTCCACCACGTAGTCGCGCCAGGGCCAGTTGGTGCGGGAGGCGTCGGACTGGAAGCCGTCGGTGTCGGCGTAGCGAGCGGCATCCAGCCAGTTCATGGCCATGCGCTCGCCGAAGTGCGGTGATGCCAGAAGGCGGGTGGCTAGATCCTGGATGCTAGATTCTAGATGCTGGATACCGGAGGCGGGAGGGAGGCCGGTGAGGTCGAAGGAGAGGCGGCGGATGAGAGTATGAGCGGGGGCTTTGGGGGAGAGCTTGAGGCCCTCTTTGGCGAGGCGAGCTTTGACGAAGAAATCCACGGGATGGCCTTCGACTTTGGCTTTCACGGGTTTTTCGAGGGACCAATGCTTGCCCCACGGTGCGCCTTCGGCGAGCCAGCGTTTCAGGAGAGCGACCTGCTCTGGCTTGAGGGCCGGCTTGTGGGACTTCGGGGGCGGCATGAGCTCCTCGGGATCGGTGGTGACGATGCGTGCCATGAAGTCGCCGGACTTGAGGACTTCGCGTGCGCCTTCCAAGGTGTCGAGGCGGAGGTCGGCTTTGCGGTGGCCGGCGTCCTGACCGTGGCAGGAAAGGCAGTTGTCCGAGAGCAGAGGCATCACCTCGCGGCTGAAGCTCACCGGGTCCGCGTGGGCGGAAAGGGAGAGGGCGAGGAGGAGCAGCAGATGTTTCGGCATGAGACGCAGCATGCAGAAACCAACGCGGCTGAACATGCAAGGTGCATGCATTCGCTATGGAGAATTCTGAGATTTTTGCGCGGTGGCAGACTGCTTAAAAGCAGGCGGGAGGGCAGCGGGAGGCGTAATCGAAGGCATTCATGAGTGAACAACCCTCCAACAAGCGTCATGGCCTCGTGCTGGCCGGATTCATTGTCGTCACGTTCTGCGCGCCGCTGCTGAGTGTGGGCTCCATGCCGGGCGCATGGTATGCTGCCTTGCACAAACCGTCTTGGAATCCGCCGGCGTGGTTGTTTGGCCCTGCGTGGACGCTGCTATACACGCTGATGGCGGTGGCGGCGTGGCTGGTTTGGAAACGGGTTGGATGTTCACGGCCGCTGGGGCTGTATTTCGTGCAACTGGCGCTGAATGCGGCGTGGACGCCTATTTTCTTTGGGGCGCATCAGCTGGGCTGGGCGCTGTTTGAAATCGTACTGCTGTGGATCGCGATTCTGGCGACGCTGCTGAGTTTTAGACGCGTGAACAGGGCAGCCGGATGGCTGTTTGCGCCGTATTTGGCGTGGGTCACGTTTGCGACGGTCTTGAACTTTACACTTTGGAAATTGAATCCCGCATGAATCAAAAGAACTGGCTGATCACAGGATGTTCGAGCGGCTTTGGCCGAGCGATCGCGGAGGCTGCGCTGGATGCGGGGCAGCGAGTGATCGCCACGGCGCGGGATGTGCGGAGCATTGCGGACCTGGAGCGTGCGGGAAGCTGTGAGGTGATGGCGCTGGACATCACGGATGCGGAGAACGTGCGCGAAGTGATCGCGGCAGCGGGGGCGCTGGATGTGATCGTGAACAACGCGGGTTACGGGCTGATCGGTGCAGTGGAGGAGTGCAGTGACGAGCAGATCCGCCGCAGCATGGAGACAAATTTCTTTGGGCCGTTGAATGTGATTCGCGCGGCACTGCCGATGCTGAGGGCGCAGAAGAGCGGGCACATCGTGAACATCAGCGCGGCGGCGGCGATTTCGAACTACCCGGGCTTTGGCATCTACGGAGGCGCCAAGGCGGCGCTGGAGATGATGAGCGAGAGCCTGAGGCTGGAACTGGCGCCGCTGGGCATTCAGGTGACGCTGGTGCAGCCGGGGCCGTTTCGGACTGACTTCATCGCGCGAGGTTTGGAAAAGGCGGCGGGAGAGATCGCGGACTATGCGGGCAGTGCGCGCAAGTTTGCCACGTTTCTGGAAACGGTGAACGGCAAGCAGCCGGGAGACCCGGTGCGTGCGGCGGAGGCCATCGTGAAGATGGTGCTGGATGGCCAGGCACCGCTGCGGCTGCCGCTGGGCAAGTATGTGGTGAAGAAGATGCGGGACAAGGCGGCGGCGCTGACGCGTGAGGTGGAGCAGTGGGGAGAGGTGGCGGTGAACACGGATTTTCCCAGCTGATCATGGCCGTTCACACTTTGCACACGAAGCAGATCATCCGGGCCACGCGGCAGGAGGCGTGGGATTTTTTCTCGAACCCGAGGAATCTGGCGAAGATCACGCCGCCGGAACTGGGGTTTGAAATCATCACGCCGGATCTGGTGCCGCAGGTGCGGGAGGGGATGATGATCGCGTATCGCGTGAGGCCGCTGCTGGGACTGCCGATGACGTGGCTGTCTGAGATCACGCTGGTGGAACCCGGGGTTCGGTTCATCGACGAGCAGCGTGTGGGGCCGTATGCGGTGTGGCATCATGAGCATGAGTTTCACGATCTGGGCGATGGCCGAATCGAGATGGAGGACAAGGCGACGTATGTGCTGCCCTTTGCGCCGCTGGGAGATCTGGCGCATGCGTGGCTGGTGCGGCCGCAGCTGGAGCGCATCTTTGCTTACCGTGAGAAAGCGGTGAGGCAGTTGTTCGATTGTAGCCTGAGCAAGGGATGATCGTTTGTTCGACTTGAGTGAGGTTGCCGTTTAAACACCCCCTAGCATGAAGATCCCTGTTGCTTACGAACTGAACGGCCGCCGCCGCTTTCTGCTGGTGCAGGACGGTGAGACGATCAGTGTCGGGCGTGGCGAGACATGCAGCATTCGATTGACGGAGGATGCGGCGCAGGAGGTGGAGCTGACGGCGCAGTTTGTGAACGGCTGTCAGTTCCTGGTGGTGCATCCGGCCAATGGCAGTGTGCCTTATGCGCAGCCGCTGCCGTGGAAGGTCACGCTGGCGGGGGTAGAATTGGAACTGCAACGTCCTTTCAAAGCGGAGCAGGGCAAGGCTGGGCGCGAGTTGATTTTGCAAGGTTTGAGCGGGGGAGAAACCCGGTTGGTGATGCCGCCGGATAAACCGCTGCTGCTGGGTGCGAATGATGGCTGTGAGGTGGTCATTCCAGATGCAGGCTGTCCGGATGTGCTGCTGGCCCTATGGGGTGCAGGAAACAAGCTGCGGGTGCAGGTGCTGGATGAGTCTGCTGTGGTGGGCTGGGTGGGACGTGCGGGTGAGAACGAGGCTGAGCTGGAGCTGCCGGTGAGTTTGAGCATTGGCGGCCGGGTGCTGCTTTTTCGTTCTGGCGAGGCAGCGGCCATGGCGCATCCCGTGGCGAAGCCGATGGTGCCTGTGGCTGCAACACCGCATGCGCCATCCATTTTGGCGAAGAACGCCGAATATGCTCCCAAGATCATCGCACGGCAGGGAAGTCCGAACGGCAGTGAGGAGGGAGGAATCAATCTGGTGAAAAAGGCGGAGCAGGCTCCGGCAAGCACGGGGCGTCCGCTGGTTTTGCCACCGCCCTCGGTTCTCTCTGCGGATGAAGGGGTGCCGATTATGACGATGGAGGAGGCGGCTCATTCGCATCCCAAGCCGTACACTCCCAAGGTGTTCCTTCTCGCGAGCTGGCTGCAGGTGGGGCTGATTTTTGCCGTGGCGCTGCTGCCCCAGCGGGGGCTGATGACGCCCGAGCAGATCGTGCAGTTGTGGTATGCCGCGGGTGGCATGCTGATCCTGACGCTTGTGCTGGGTCTCGGGGTGCTGCTCAAATGAGGCGTGGAAGCGGCTGGTTTTTTTGAGGAAGGTGTCATACAACGCGGCGTCCCCGCGTCACTCAGCGGGAAATGAATGGAACGCGCCATTGCCGACCAGCTCGAAGCCCTGCATCCCGACGCCTTTGGCTGGGCGCTGCACTGCTGTGCCGGCGAGCACGGGCGGGCGGAGGATGTGCTGCAAAACGCGTATCTCAAACTGGCCCAGCAACGGGCGAAGCACGACGGGCGCTCCAGCTTCAAGACGTGGTGGTTTGGAGTGATCCGCTTTACAGCGCACGAGGAGTTCCGGCGGCTGCGGTACCGGGAATCGCTGCTGGGCAGGCTGCTGCTGCAGCTCACGGGCGATGCCCACGATCCGCAACCGTCGCCCGCACGAAAGATGGAGCTGGACGAGCGCACGGCCGAGCTGCGGCGCTGCCTGGCGCAACTGCCGGCACGGCAGGCGGAGGTGCTGCATCTGGTGTTTTACCAGGATCTCACGCTCAACGAGGCGGCGGAGGTGATGCGAGTGAGCATCGGTTCCGTACGCCAGCATTACGAACGCGGCAAAGCGCGCCTGCGCACGCTGCTGCAACCCGAACACCTGCATGAAACCGGAGTCTGACGACGACCTGCTCGAGATTTTTTCGCACGCGCGCCGGTGTGACCGGGAGGAGGCGCCTGCCTGGAGGCCGGAGCTGCTGGAGCGTCCTATGCAGAGGCGCGCCACCCCGTTGCGGTGGATTCCGGCGGCGCTGGTGGCGGCGAGTGTGGTCGTAGTGGCGGTCTTCTTCACCCAGGCGCCCATGCATGAGCCGCGACTGAGTGAGGCGCTGCCGCCGTTGTTTGAGTCTCAGCCAGGCGAGCTGTTTGCCAGCATGGAGCCATCACTCATGAGCTTTGAAGCGCCTTCCGACTTTCTTTTGCCCGATCATCTCAACCCCTACAACCCATGAAAAAGCTCCTTTGCTGTCTTTTGCTCACCGTCGCCAGTCTGCCTGCTGCTCAAGTGGAGGACTGGCTGAAAAGCGGGCTGCTGCATCCGGACCTGATTGCCTCGGTGCGTGAGCAGCTGGGCCTGACGGAAGAGCAGCAGACCAAACTCAACTCCCAGCTCAGCGAGGCGCGTGCCCAGGCCGAGCCGCTGGAGCAGGCCGTGCAGGAGCAGAAGAAAGCGCTCAATCATCTGCTGCAGGATCCAAGCACCAGCGCTGACGTGGCGGCGGCGCAGCTGACCAAGCTGCTGGATGCGGAAGCCGCGATCAAACAACTACAGCTGCGAACGCTGATTGGCGTGCGCGATGTCCTGACACCGGAACAACTTGGCAAAGCGAAGAAACTGGGGCCGCCGAAGCTGGCTGCAGGTGGAGGGCTGGAGGCGAAAGTGAAGGAGAAAGCCGGGAAGCTCAGGGCTGCGGTGGACGCCATCGGCGTGCCGCCTACCGAGGCGATGAAATATCGGGGGGGGGAAATTGAGAAGCTGATCAAAGCCAGTCAGTTTGCCGAAGCCAACAAGGAGCTGGATGAACTGATGGAAGACTCGCACTTCAAGGAGCTGGACGCCGAGGTGGAGAAGGTGGATTTTGCCAAATTCGAGCCCGGCAGCACCGATGTCGAAACTTTGCGGGAGCGCTACGAAAGCGTGCATGCGGCGGGGCAGGAAATCATCTCCCTGCCATTGCTGCGTGAGCTGGTGCAGGCCAAGACGGCCTTTGAAGCCGCGAAGGAGGCCCAGGACGCCGACAAGGTGGGGCGCATTCTCACCTATGTGGAGGGCAAGCTGAAGAAGTAACCGAGGCGGGAAACTGGATCTAAGGACGGGAAAGCAGCGCTCCGCCTGAGGGTGACGTCGGGGTGAAACCGTAGAAAAGTTTCGTTTGCCTTTGGCCATTTTCCGGCGATAAAACGCCGTAAGTCACCTGTTAAGGGTCAGGCTCAGTCGTGCATCAGGTGATTTTGAATCCGTTGGTGTTCATATACCGATGATCGGGGCTGGTTCTGACACGAGGCAGAGGACGGCACCCAACAACGAAAGATATGAATACCAAGATGTACGTGGGCAATCTGCCCTTCGCCGCTCAAGAACAAGACATTCGTGAGCTGTTTTCACAATACGGTGGTGTCACCGAAGTCTTCCTCCCGATGGATCGCGAAAGTGGTCGTCCGCGCGGCTTTGCCTTCGTGACCATGGACTCCGCAGAAGCCATGAATGCTTCGATCAACGCGCAAAACGGCCAGGAATTCATGGGCCGCAAGCTTGCCATCAATGAAGCCCGCCCACGTGAAGAA
>NZ_JBAQCR010000241.1:0-2607 GCF_049294395.1 Prosthecobacter sp. | reverse complement strand
GGGTGTTTCATCACGGGGCTGTAGCACGGGTTCTCAGTTTCTCGAAAGCAAAAACTCCGACCGCCTTGCGACGATCGGAGTTTTGAAACGAATTCGAAGACAGCTTACTTCTTGCGCAGCTCCTTCTTCTTCAGGTCGTTGTACAACTCAAAGGCCTTGTTCGCATTCAGCCCGCCGTGCACCACGCCTTGCACCGCCTGCATCATGGAGACCGGAGCATCGCTCTGGAAGATGTTGCGGCCCATGTCCACGCCGCTGGCACCCTGCTTGATGGCGTTGGCGCACATCTTCAGCGCATCGAGTTCTGGCAGCTTCTTGCCACCGGCGATCACGATCGGCACCGGGCAGCAGCTCGTCACCGTGTCGAATTCCTTCTCCGTGTAGTAGCACTTCACCACGTTTGCTCCCAGTTCCGCCATGATGCGGGTGGCGAGGCGGAAATACTGCGGCGTGCGGGCCATCGCACGGCCCACGGCGGTCACGCCCATGACGGCGATGCCGTAGCGGCTGGCGGCGTCCACGAGGTCGGTGAGGTTTTTGAGGGACTGACGCTCATACGCGCTGCCGATGAACACCTGCACAGCGAGGATGCTGGCGTTTAGGCGGATGGCCTCTTCGATGTTGAGGGCGGTGCTTTCGTTGGAAAGGGGCTCAAAGCCGGGACGGGCAAACTTGGCCTTCTTGCCGTCGATTTCGCCTTCCCACTCTTCCATCGGACTGATCATCGAGGTGCCGCCGGAGGCGCGCAGGGCGATGGCCTTGGTGGTGGAGGCAGGGATGACGGAGCGCTGGATGCCGCGGGTGAGCATGAGGCAGTCCGCGTAGGGGGCCAGGGGGAGGATGGTCTGGTCCACGCGCTCCAGGCCGGTGGTCGGGCCCTGGAAATAACCGTGGTCAAAGGCGAGC
Source organism: Prosthecobacter sp. (assembly GCF_049294395.1). Taxonomy (GTDB): domain Bacteria; phylum Verrucomicrobiota; class Verrucomicrobiia; order Verrucomicrobiales; family Verrucomicrobiaceae; genus Prosthecobacter. Next base: position 1,701 of record NZ_JBAQCR010000241.1, on the reverse strand, counting down.
ATGACGGTGCGGCCGTCCTTGGGGTTGAAGACCTTGGCGAGGCGGTTCTTGAGGCCCCAGTCATACTGGTGGCAGCCCTTGAGGAAGAAGCCTGGGGCCTCCTGGGGGACGTCGGTGAAGAATTCCTTTTCCTTCTTGTCTGCAGCGCTGGTTTGGATGTCGGCCATGGTAATTTCTGGGTGCGGGTTAAACGGGGCGCGCAGGATGAGCGCGAATCGGTCCTGCGCAAGCACATTGCCAGCGCTTGCAAAACCCTTCTGCCTGTGGATTCTACGCGCCCCATGTCCGCGAATCTACTCATTTACCTTGATGGCAAGCTTGTTCCTGAATCCGAGGCGAAGATCTCCGTCTTCGACCACGGCCTGCTTTATGGGGATGGCGTATTCGAGGGTATCCGTATTTACAATGGCCGCGTGTTCCGCCTGACCGAGCATCTGCACCGCCTCTACGACTGCGCCAAGGCCATCTGCCTCACCGTGCCCATCCCGTTTGAGGAAATGGAAAAAGCCACGCTCGACACCGTGGCCGCCAACAATCTGCGAGACGGCTACATCCGCCTCGTCATCACACGCGGCGTGGGCTCCCTCGGTTTGAATCCCTACCAGTGTCCGAAGGCCAGCGTCTTCATCATCGCCAGCAGCATCACGCTGTATCCGGCAGAGCGTTATGAGAAGGGTCTGGAGCTCATCACCTGCGGCACCCGCCGTCCGAACTCCGCCGCGCTCAGCCCCCAGGTCAAGAGCCTGAACTACCTCAACAACATCATGGCCAAGATCGAGTGTCTTCAGGCCGGCTGCGACGAGGGTATCATGCTCAACGATCAGGGCTTCGTCTCCGAATGCACCGGCGACAACGTCTTCATCGTGAAAAACGGCAAGGTCACCACCCCGCCGATCTCCTCCGGCGCTCTGGACGGCATCACCCGCCGTGCCGTCATGGAAATCCTCGCGGAAATGGGCCAGCCCTGCACCGAGGCTGTCATGACCCGCTTTGACATTTACACCGCCGACGAATGCTTCCTCACCGGCACCGCCGCTGAAGTCATCCCCGCCGTGAAGTATGACCGCCGCCCCATCGGCGACGGCACCCCCGGCAAGCTCACGCAGGAGCTGACCAAGCGCTTCAAGGCGCTGGCAAACAGCACCGGCACTCCGGTCACGTATGCATGAGGCAGGTGCCGGCTGCGCCAAATTCCGGTTGGAAGATGGCGTGCTAAATGCAAGTTCCACAAGAATGAATCAGAAGAATCCATTCGCCCGCTGCTGCAGAGGGCTGCTGCTGGGATGGTCCCTGACCGCTCTTAGCTGTTCAAGCTCGAAGCCGGTCGCGGAAAATCCACTGAGCAGCCGCGCCTGGTGGAAGGGCGATGGAGTCGTGGGCAGTCCCCGGATCGTCATCAATCTCAGCACCCAGCGTGTGCAGTATTACAAGGGCAAGGAACTCGTCGGGGTCTCGCCGATCTCATCGGGTCGCGAGAGCCACGGCACGGTGACCGGCTCATACAGTATCCTGGACAAAGACATCGACCATCGTTCCTCGCTCTTCGGCTCCTACGTGGACAAGGAAGGCAATGTCGTGCAGGGAGATGTGGACACCCGCACCGACCCCGCACCTCCGGGCACGAAATACATCGGCGCCAACATGCGCTACTTCATGCGCATCGTCGGCGGCATCGGCATGCATGAGGGGTATCTCCCGGGG
>NZ_JBAQCR010000240.1:0-18534 GCF_049294395.1 Prosthecobacter sp. | reverse complement strand
TTAAGAGCCGCTGCTTGAGCGGCCCCCACCAAGAGAATCGTTGATTGAACATGAGACTTGCCAGTGGCTCAAACTCACCGGGCGCACAATTTTTTTCCTTCAAACTGGTTTTAAAACACTGCCTAGTCGCTCGATGACCAAAGTTGGTATTTCTGACGTCGTGGTTTTCGCCTCATTTCTCCTTTTTCGGCTTCGGCTGCTCAGAGCCTTTGATGGTGAGAACGGGCACGGGCTCGTTCTTGCCTGCAAAGGAATTCCATGCCTGCTGAAACACGGCGGCATCGCGCACATCACCTTCGGCCACGAGCCATTGGTAGTGCAGCTTGAAGGGAGCTTCGGCGGTGGCTTTGCCTTTCGGGAACATGCCGAAGCGGCCGTAATCGCGATAGGCTGAGGTGGCGGTGCCCTTTGGATTGTCGGGATGATTGAGAATCACGACGGTGAAGGTTTTGCCCTCCACGGTGAAGACTTCGGCGGCCCATGGCAGGTCCTTGACCTTGTGGGCGTCAATGTTCTCACCGGGGAAAATGTAGGTCGTCGTTTTGGTGTCCACCAGTTCGGAAGGGCGGAACTGCGCACCGGCGTGTTCAGGATCGCCACTCATCTCAGCCTCGCCGCTGACAGGCTTGATGGCGCTGGTCATGTCGATGCCGAGATAGAACGGCTTCGCGGGGGTGGAGAAGGTGAAGTGGCGCTCTTCCGTCAAAAACGCATCTTTGGTATCTCCCTGCCAGTCGATCACGGCAGTGAAGCTGGAATCGCCGGGTTCGATTTTGGTCACGACCTGATCGCCGCCTTTCATGTGCCAGCGGTCGTAGGATTTGCCACCATAGCTGATCTTGCTGAAGCCGAGGAAGATGCCGCGATGATGGGTGAAGTTGAAGCCCGGACCTTTGGTGAGGCGGGCGGCTCCGGTGGAATCGAAGACGTGCAGATAGGGTTTGTAGGTGTCGTGATGGCGATCAGGTGTGCTCAGATCATTTGCCATCATGAGCCGGGCGACGACTTTGCCGCCGTTTGAAATATCGACGTGGTCTTTTTCCGCGACCGTGATTTCAAAGGCGGCGGCGTTGAGTGCTAGAGCGAAAAGGATGAGGGGGGTGGATTTCATGCGAGAATTTTTTGAATGACTTTGGCGCCTTCGACGCCGGAGAGCCTGGCGTCGAGGCCTTGGAATTTGAAACTGAAGGCGTCGTGCTGGATGCCGAGCTGGTGGAGCATCGTGGCGTGAAGGTCGTGCACGGTGGTGATGTTTTCCTGTGCGGCATATCCGAGGTCATCGGTGCTGCCGAAGGTGACGCCGCGCTGGACGCCCGCACCCGCGAGCCACATGGACATGGCCTTGTTGTGATGATCCCGGCCGATGGGGCCTTTGTTGCCCTGCGCCATGGGCGTGCGGCCGAACTCACCGCTGAAGACGATGAGCGTGTCATCAAACATGCCGCGCTGCTTGAGATCTTTGATCAGCGCCGCGCAAGCCTGATCTACTTCTTTGGCACGCAATGGCAGTTCTTCCTTGAGCAGGCTGTGGTGGTCCCAGTCACGATGGTAGAGCTGGATAAAACGGGTGCCGCGCTCGGCGAGACGACGGGCAAGAAGGCAGTTCGACGCGAAGGAACCGTCACCGGGCTGACAGCCGTAGAGTTCGAGTGTTTTGGCACCTTCACCGCGGATGTCCATCAGCTCAGGCACGCTGGCCTGCATTTGAAACGCCATTTCATACTGGGCGATGCGGGTGGCGATTTCGGGATCATCGCAGAGAGCGGCATGCTGTTTATTGAGCGCATTGATGGCGGTAAAATCGCGGCCCTGGCGCTCACGCGTGACACCGTTTGGGCTGGTGAGGTAGAGAACGGGATCGCCGAGCGAGCGCAGCTGCACGCCTTGATACTTGGATGGCAGGAAGCCGCTGTTCCATTGCCGTGCGGCGATGGGCTGCGGATTGCGGCCTTTGCCGGTGGACATCATCACGACGAAACCGGGGAGATCATCCGCCTCGCTGCCGAGGCCGTAGGTTACCCACGAACCCATGCTAGGGCGGCCGGCGATCTGAGAGCCGGTGTTCATGAACATGTGAGCTGGATCGTGATTGATCGCGTCCGTCGTCATCGAGCGCACGAGGCAGATGTCATCTGCGACTCCGCCGATGTGCGGCAGCAGTTCCGAAAGCTCCGTCTGGCATTTGCCATACTTCTGAAAGCGGAACATCGGTCCTTTGCACACGAGCTTCTGCCCCTGGAGCTGCGCAAGCTGCTGCCCTTTCGTGAATGACTCCGGCATTGGCTTGCCGTCCATCTCCGCCAGCTTCGGTTTGTGGTCGAAGAGCTCCAACTGCGAGGGGCCACCGGCCATGGTGAGCCAGATGACACGCTTGGCTTTTTGCGGCAACGGCAGGGTGCCAAGGACACCGCGAGATGCGGCATTCAAAAGCTGCGGCTGCAAAAACGATGCCAGAGCCACGCTGCCGAGACCATGCGTGGTGCGGCCGAGAAAGGCGCGGCGGGTTTGGGCGGAGGTCGAGTGCATGGTTCAGCTCCTCGTAATGGTTTCGTGCAGGTTCAAAATCACGCGCGCGACGTGCGCCCAAGCCGCGAGTTCACTTGAATTTAAATTGGGTGAGACTGGCGCTGCACCGGTTTTGAGCAGTTCCGTCGCGGCAGCTGGTTCCTTTTGATAATCGGCGAGCTGTTGGGCAAACAATGCCGAGAGCGTCTTGAGTTCTTCCGCGCTGGGTTTGCGTTGCAAGGCCTGCTGAACGGCCCAGATGATGCGCTGGCTGGCATCACCGTGGCATTCGGTCAGGATGCGAGCGGCAAAGACGCGGGCGGCTTCGACATAGGTCGGATCGTTCAGCAGGACGAGAGCCTGTTGCGGGATGTTGGAACGGTTGCGCTCGGCCACACATTCCTCACGACTTGGTGCGTCGAAGGCGAGCATGGACGGATGCGTGAAGCTGCGCTGCCACCAAGTGTAGAGGCCGCGTCGATACAGACCTTCACCGCTGTCATTCTGCCACTCGCGCGTGGGGAAGTTCAGATTTTCCCAGTATTTGGCGGGCTGGTAGGGCTTCACACTTGGGCCACCGATTTTGGGGACTAGCAGGCCGGAGATGGTAAGCGCATTATCGCGCACGAGTTCGGCATCCAGACGGAACGGGCTCTGGCGTGCACACTCGCGGTTGTAGGGATCGGCGGCGGTGAGTTCCTTCGTGGAGGTGGAGACCTGCTGGTAGGTTGCGCTGCTTACAATGACGCGGATCATGTGCTGCATGTCCCAGCCGCTGTCCATGAATTCGCAGGCCATCCAGTCGAGCAGCGCGGGATTCACCGGCGGCTCGCCCTGTGCGCCGAGATCATCGAGCACCTTGCTCAAACCGGTGCCGAAGAACTGTTTCCACAGGCGGTTCATCACCGTGCGGGCGGTGAGCGGATTTTCCTTGGAAACGAGCCACTGGGCGAGATCGAGGCGGGTGAGATCACGACCTTCGATTTTGGGCTTTGGCAGGTAGCCGGGCAGTGCGGCCTTCACGACTTCACCGCTTTCATCCATCCAGTTCCCACGCGGCAGGATGCGCACCGTGCGCTTGTTGGTGTCGCTGATGGAGACGATGCACTTGGGCGCGTTGTTTTCGAAATCCGCCTTCTCCTTTTCGGTAGTCGCGATCTTTGTGCGGAGGTCGCTGAGTTCAGGAGCGATCTGCTTGTAAGCGGCGGTGAGTTTCTGCTTTTGCTCAGGGGTACGCTTATCCGGCGCTGTTTTGAGGATTCCAGCAATTTCGGCAGCCGGGAGGGATGTGCCGGGCGCACGGATGGGCTTGGGTGCGCTGGTGCTGCTGAGACGCAGATTGGCGATCTCATGATTTTCTCCCCAGCCAAAGGTGAGTGTCAAAGTGACTGCGGCATTGGCTTCTGTGACAGGCGCGGCGAGTTCGAGGTAGAGAGATTGGTCGGCTCCCGTGGCACCAAGAACACCCCAGCCATTTTCTTTTTTGTCGGCGATTCCGTCGATGGCGGTGGCGGCTGGAAAGGTCTTTTGCTCAAACGTGGCGCTGGCAAAAGTGACGGGGAGCTTGTTCTTTCCGCCTGTGGTGAGAGTGACTTCGCTGAGAACGAAGTTGCCATTCGAGGCGAGGCCGATGCCGAGCAGCTTTTCCTTGAGCGCTTCAAGGCGGATGCCTGTGGTGCCCAGCGGCAGCTTGGTGGTGAGGGTGTAGGTCTCGGTGCCGTCGTTCTGCTTCCGCTCGTTGCGTTTGGCGTCGATGGTGGCGCGCACCACGCCTTCTTTGTCGGCCTTGAGAGCCACATTTTTCTTGGCTGATGACGCCGTGACTTGTTTCAATGGCTGCCACATTCCGCTGGCGGTCACGGCCTCCAGCGCCTGCTTTTCCCATTCCGCCTGTGCGGGGGCGAGTTCGGGGCGTGGCTTGGCAAATTCGGCCTGCAGTGCAGCTAGGCGCTGCGCGATGTCGGTCTGACGCTTCAGACCTGCTTCATCGAGCACCATCATGCCGGGTTCGCGACGGCCGAGAATCGGCTCCTTGATGTCGGCAAAAAAGGCGCCGAGCGAGTAGAAGTCACGCTGAGTCCAAGGATCGAATTTGTGATCGTGGCACTGGCAGCAGCCGGTGGTCTGACCGATCCAAGCATTGCCCACGGCTCGGACGCGGTCTGTGAGCATGCGCTGTTCATAGTCCTTGGCCTGTGCTCCGCCTTCTTCAGTGGATAGCAGCAACCGATTGAATGCGGAGCCGACTCGAGTTTCCTGAGTGGCATCTGGCAGGAGATCGCCGGCGATTTGTTCGAGGGTAAAGCGGTCGAAGCGTTTATTGCTGTTGAAGGACTGAATGACGTAGTCGCGGTAAGGCCACACGTTGTGGGGATTGTCACTATGATAGCCGATGGTGTCGGCAAAGCGCACGACATCGAGCCAGCCGATGGCCATGCGCTCGCCGTAGTGTGGATTTTTGAGCAGGCTTTCGACCAGCTTTGCATAAGCGGCAGGCGATGAGTCTTTTTCAAAGGCTGCCACTTCCTCCGGCTTGGGCGGCATGCCGATCAGATCCAGGTAAAGCCTGCGGATCAAAGTCCGAGCGTCGGCCTGGGGCGAAGGCTTGAGCCCGATCTGCGCGAGACGCTGCTGCACCAGCACGTCCACGCCGTTCTTGCCTGCCGGGATCGCCGCCTTCACCGGTTTCTCATAGGACCAATGCTGCTGATAGGCCGCACCCTGATCGATCCATTTTTTCAAAATGTCCTTCTGCCGCTGCGTGAGCTTCTTGTGCGAATCCGGCGGCGGCATGAGGTCGTCTTCATCAGAGGTAAGGATGCGCGAGACGAGTTCGCTCTTCGCCGCCTTGCCGGGAATGAACGCCTCTGCTTTTACGGCCTCGTCGCGGATGTCCAGCCGCAGATCAGCCTCCCGGTGCTTGGGATCGTTGCCATGGCAGTAGAAGCAGTTGTCCGACAGGATTGGCTGCACATCGCGATTGAACTCGATCTTGGCCGGAACAGGAGGTTCGGCGGCGTGGAGGCCGAGTGTGGCAAGCAGAAGAAGACAGGTTGGTTTGGTCATAACAAGGGTGCATCTAAAGAACGGAACCAAAGCATGGGATATTCTCACATCGCGCATGGGAAATCCGGTAGTGAAGACCCAGATTTCAGACTGTTGCGGCCACCACATCCGAGACCGGATGCAAAATCGTCTCGGCTGAGATGCGCGAGGGCAGGGAAGTGAGAATGACGCAGGTCGTGTCGGTCGCTGGATCGGCCCAGGCGAGTGTGCCGGTCGACCCGCTGTGGCCAAAACTCTCCTGGGAGCAGCTTTTGCCGAATCCTTCTGGCTCCAAGGCGAAGCCGATGCCTCGACGGGCGGAGAGGCCCGGGGTGTGGTTTTGCAGCATCAGGCGTATCGTCTCTTCACGAAGCATCTTGGCATATGGGCGCATGAAGGCTCCAAGGAAGCGCGCCACATCGGCGGCGGAGCCGTGCGCACCACCCCATGGTGCCGCGAGATTGCGCCAGTAGGGGCTGTTCCAGTCCCAGGAGGCGGCTTGAGGATCTCCCGCGCCGGATTCGGGCGCCGCGTGTTCTGTCTGGCAGCGGATTGTGTCTGCCAGTTTGAAGCGGCCAAGGCCCAGAGCGGTGTGAGTCATGCCGAGCGGTGTGAAAACCTCCTTTGCCAGAAAATCCGGTAATGGCGTTTTGGTGAGGCGCTCCACAATTTCAGCCGCGAGCAGGATGCCCATGCTTTGGTAGTGATACTTCGTCCCCGGAGTGAACAGCAGCGGCGTGCGGATCGCGCCTTTAACAAACTCGGAGAGGGGGGCATGGCGGGAACGCAACTGGGTGTTGTTCTCCAGTTGATCCGGCAGGCCGGAAGTGTGCGCGAGCAATTGCTCGATGGTGATCTGTTTGCGTTCACCTTCGTTGAACTCCGGGATGAATTTCATCGCGGGATCGCTGAGCCGCAGTTCTCCGCGATCTGCCAGCACCATCACGCCCGTTGCTGTCATCGTTTTCGTGATGGATGCGAGAAGAAAAACAGCATCTGCATTTCCCGCTTGGCCAAAGGCTTGCTGAAACGTGTCTTTGCCCTGCCTCACATGCAGCACGGCGGATTCGAGAATGCCGGCATCGACTTGCTGCTGGATGATCTGGGCGGCGGATTGCATGCGGTCAGGAGTGATGCTGTGGCTTTTCGTCGCCGCAAGGCCGGTCAGCAAGGTCAGGATGGAGCGGCGGTTCATTGAGCAGTTTCTTTTTTTGCGGGTTCTTTGGCCTGGATGATGAAATCAAAGAGCTGGCCGTAATGCTTGTCGTCGAGCGTGATGTCCATGGGCACCATCTGCACGCCAGCTGAGACTTGGGCGGGATTGGCGGTGAGTTTGATCTTAAAGCTCTGGCGTGATTTCGCAGGGACAGAGCCTTCGAGGAAGGCGGGATCTGCGGTGATGCCGGGCGGAAGCTGAAGCGCGATGCGATGCCGCTGCACAGTGTCGCGGAAATTACGCACAGAAATGCTGACTTCCTGCGTGCTCTGCTTCTGGAGGTCCACACGATACGGATAGGCGCTGACCCAATATGGATCATAGAGAAACTCATAGTTCGCGTCGGGCAGCAGCTCCTTGTATTCGCGGATGATGCGCTGCGCCCAGTCGTGATAGCGCTCGATGAAAGCCTTGGGCTCGGTCATCAACACACCGTGCGCGCCCATGATGATGTCGGGCTGGAGCTTTTGCAGGTATTTGGCGGCGACGAGGTATCCCTCATCAATGATGGCGCTGTTGCGTGCGTTGACGCATTCGTGGCCGTTCTGCGAGGCGTCGGCGGGATCGCCAAAAAGGTTGTCGCCGGTGAAGACGATTTTTTTGCTATCGAGCTCCAGCCACAGGGCATTTCCAAACTCGGTCTGGCCGGGCATCCAGTCGATGTGAAGCTTGAAGCCTTCCCACTCGATCACCTCACCTGCTTTGAGGATGCGGTCGATCTTGGCCTGCTCAAATCCGGCGTTGTAGGCGCCGATCATCGCGGGGTAGTCGTAGTAGCGCGGGTTTTCGCATTTGTCAGCGATGGTGTCCATCGTCCAGAATTTCACGCCATGGTCCTTCAGCGCAGGGAAGAGTGTGAAATGGTCTCCGTGCGAGTGGGAGATCCAGCAGGCGTCGATCTGTTTCAGCCCCAGAAACTCCTTCATGTCGCTGATGATGCGTTCGAGCACGAGCTTCGGAAACAGGCCGCAGTCCAGCAGCAAAGCATGGCCGCTGTCGGCGATGATGATGGCAAAGTTCTTTCCCGCCATCTCCGGGCCGAACATGTAGAGGTGTGGCGTCACCTGCACAATGTAGTGGGCCTTGGTGGTTTTTGTTGCCGGGTGCTGCGGGCGTTTGCCGAATGATTCAACGGGATAGCCGCGCACGTAATCCGGACGGAACTGGGTGAGTCGGTCCTTGTAGGTCTGGAATTGCGCCGTGGCATTCGCGATGACCAGGCCCTGTGATGCCAAGGCGGTGTCCGGCTTGAGTGTGATCAGCTTGTCCACTGTGTAGATGAGCGCATCGAGCCCCTTGGCAAAGCCGTAGTCCCACTCGGTGTCGAACCAGTTGGTCATTTTAGCACCGTCATGCATGATGCCGCCGCTGAAGGCCAGCGTGCGCCCGCCTTGATTGAGCATGAAACTCATCCCGCCAGGCGAATGGCCCGGGGTGCTCACGCAGGTGAGTGTGAGGCCATACCAAGTGAAGGTGTCGCCATCCACGAGTCCCTTGTCGATCTTCACCGGCTGGGCTGGCGGGCGGAGGTAGCTGGAGCCATGAACCGTGAATTTATCGCTGAGGCGCGGGTTCCAGTGGCGAAACTCATTGGGAGTTTCGAAGAAAGCCTGCTCCTCCTTTGGTGCGGCGACTTGGGTCGCTTGGCGGTCAAGCTTCGATGTCCCCTGGCATTGCTCGCGATGATGATCGGTGAAGAGAACCCAATCGACCTGCTTCACGCCGATTTCCGCCAAATGAGCCAGCACACTGCCATCGCCCAGATTGATGAGCAGGGCGCGGTCATCGTGCTTCAGCACATAGACGTTGCAGGTGTCCTGCCAGAGAAAGACGTCAGGCACCGGTTGTTGGAACTCGGCGAACGCGAGGCTTCGGAGGATGAAGAATGCGGCGAGGAGGCGGATCATGCGACTATCAACGGCGCGAACGGGTGCTTCGCTTCAATCTCGATTGAGTTCGTTCAGCACCGCGAGAGTCATGGCTTTGACGCCGAAGGTGATCGAGGGCGCTGGTTCGGGACGATAGAACGGGGAGTGCAGGCTGGGCAGGATTTCGCCGGTGGCTTTCGCTTGCTCGATCTTTTCGGGTGCGACGGTGCCGAGCCAGGCGAGGAAGACGGGGATCTTTTCGGGGGTCATTGCATAACGGGAGAAATCCTCGCCGGCCATCGTGGGCTTGCGTTCGATGAGGCTGGTTTTGCCGAAGGCATCTACCCAAACCTGGGTCACGCGTGCGGTGAGCGCTGGATCGTTGTGCACTGAAGGAGTGCCGGGGCCGACCAAAGAAATTTCCGGGAGCAAATTTTCCGGCAGTCCGGCGGCGATGCCTAGACCACGGCAAATGCGTTTGATCGAATCCAGCACTTGTTTGCGTGTCTCGGGACTGGTGGTGCGCACGGTGAGGCCGAGTTCTACCTTGTCGGGGATGATGTTGCTCTTGGTGCCGCCGATGAATTTGCCCACGGTGATCACGACCGGCTCCACTGGATGCAATTCACGGCTGTCGATCGTTTGCAACGCCAATACGATCTGCGAGGCGAGCACGATGGGATCCTTGGTCAGGTTCGGCATCGCACCGTGACCGCCGATGCCTTTAACGACGATGTCAATGGTGTCGGTGCTCGCCGTGGCAGGACCGCTGGTGAAACCGAAGGTGCCGGTTGCGAGACTTGAATCGCAATGCAACGCCAGACAGACATCGGGCTTGGGAAAGCGTTGAAACAGGCCGTCCTCGATCATCGCCAGTGCACCCATTCCGCGTTCCTCCGCCGGTTGTGCGATGAATACGAGCGTACCTTTCCATTGATCTTTCGAAGCCGCGAGCGCCCGAGCTACGCCGATCCAGCAGGTCATGTGCATGTCGTGGCCGCAGGCATGCATGACGGAGACTTCGTTGCCCGCGTCATCCTTGGTGGTCGTCTTGCTGGCGTAAGGAACCGAGCCGATCTCGCGCACTGGCAGTCCGTCCAGATCCGTGCGCACGAGCACCGTCCGCCCCGGCCCGTTTTTTAACACGGCCACCACGCCAAAACCGCCAACCTTTTCTGTCACCTCAAAGCCTGCTTTTCTTATTTCGTCCGCCATGCGAGCGCTCGTTTTCTCCTCATGAAACGAAAGCTCGGGGTGCGCATGCAGATGCTCATAAAGCTGGATCAACGAGGGCCGTTGCTCCTCAATAAAGGAATCGAGCGGAGCCTCGGCGTGCAGGCTGGCGGTGAGAATGAGGGCGAAAATGAACGGCTTCATGGGTGAAAGGTGGTGATACAAGCCTGGCATTACAGCTCCTTGATGAAGATGTGGCGGAACTCCACCCCGTCCTTGTGGTTTTGCAGGGTGATCGGTCCTTCGGCTGGTATGTCCTTCACGCGTGCACCTTGGATCACCTCCTTGCCGTTGAGCGAGACATCCACGCGATCCCCACGCAGCGTGATGATGAAGCGATTCCACTCGCCGGGGCCGTTATCGGCGCGAACGCTGGGCATGGTTTTCATCCGTTCTTCCTTGGTGGCCTGCGCGTCCTTGAACTTGGTGCCGACCTCACCACTGCCGCAGGGCTGGCACCAGATGTTGATCTGCGCCGAACGCGCGCCGCGCAGAAACAAGCCGCTGTCGCCCCAGGTGAGGTTGTCTTTCATGATCACCTTGCCGGCGGCATCGGTATGGAACTGCCCGTCGTCCATGAGCCATTGGTGCGGTTTCACCACCGGTTTGCCAGTAAGCCGCCAGTCGATCATCAGGGTGAAGTCTTTGTATTCCTTCGAGGTGGAAAGGTTGTAGTCCTTGCCGGCCACGCGCGGTGGTTCGTCAGTGCGCAGGCGGATGGTGCCATTCGTGATCTCCCACACGCCATCGAGATGCGGGTCATGCTGCCAATTGGCCCAGGTACGTCCATCGAAGAGAGCAATGAAATCTGCGGGTGGCAGCTCTCCTCCTAAGCGCTGGCCATCCTCGCCGGATGGCGGCGTCTTGCCGTCTGATATGCGAGCGGCGATCATGCTGGCCAAGGTACTGAAAGCCGAGGTTTTGATGAAATCACGTCGGGAGGCCTGCGAATGAATCAGTGTGTTCATGTGATGGCTCCAGAGGTTCAATTCATGCTGAGAGAACGCATGGCGGGAGGAATTCATACGGGCATGTGCTGCGCCGGTTCATCGCGCAGCAGACATGCCGTTCGCCCCCTTCGTGCGCCAAGGCCGCACAATCGGGTATCCAATGATCACGCAGGCTTCACCGAGAAATCGCTGTCGTCGAGGGAACGCAGGATGAGCTCACGGGGAACGCAGAAATCGTCCATTTCAAGGCAGCTCACAATGCCGTTGGCGATGTGCTCGGGTTTGAGAAAGAGCTGCTTCGGTGCCTGGCGCTGGGAGGCATCGTCCCAGAACGCCGTGTCCACGCCGCCGGGCAGGATGGCGGTGACGCGGATGCGATGGGCGGCGGCTTCTTCGGCGAGGCCCTGGGTGAAGCCGCGCACGCCCCACTTCGCGGCGCAGTAAACGGTCTCGCTGGGAATGCCGCGCAGGCTGGCGGTGGAGATGACGTTGATGATGTGGCCGCGCTTGTGCGGGATCATGGCTTTCAATGCGGCCTGAGAGCCGAGAATGGTGCCTTTGAGGTTCACCGCGAGCATGAGGTCGATCTCCTCTTCGGTGTAGTCAGGAATCCACCGATGACGTGCGAGACCCGCGTTGTTCACCCAGACGTCAATGGGGCCGAGTCGTTCAGTGATTTGATTGACGGCCGACTGCACATCAGCAGCGCGTGAGACATCACAGCGGATCGACAATGCATGTGGATAATCGAGCGTGACGTTTTCGAGATCAAGCAAAGCCACACGCGCACCGCGTGCGAGCAGGGCTTGAGCAGTGGCGAGACCGATGCCTTTGGCGCCGCCGGTGACGGCGCAGACTTGGTTGATGAGATTCATGGTTCTTTGATTTTGGTTCCTTGTTGTTCCAAGGGTTGGGTCATTGCCTGAATGGCGGATTCTTTGCCGTAGGCGGTGAGTGCATCGCCAGGCAGGATCATATCGTCCCGGGCAGGAATGCCGGAGTGGGTGTGGCCATCGCGCTTGATGGCGAGGATCACGACGCCTCGGTCCCAGGGGCGTGACTCGCGAAGAGTGCGGCCTGCGAGGTAGGTTCCCGGCGGCACCTCAATCTCGGAAACGACGTAGCCGTGCTGGATGCGCAACAGCAGCTCGTAATCAAGCGCATGCACCATGCCGGTGCGCTCAAGGGTGCGCTGGATGATGTGGTCGAGCACTTTTTGAAACCAGGTGAGCCGGCTGATGAAAAGCATCACGATGAGTCCTCCGGTGAGCCAGCTGAGCATGAGCATGGTGTCGCCACCCGAACTGCTTTGCAGGAGAGTGACAATGAGCGTGGCGAGCGCGGAGGTGAGTCCCACATTCCCGGCCAGAATGAGGTCTCGGATGATGCGACGGCGCACGGGGTGGTTCACGACGAGTTCCGTCTCTTTGGTGGTGAATCCGACCCCGAAAAAAGCGGAGTAGGCCTGAAAACTCGCCGTGTCCCAGCTGATGCCGGTCATCATCAGCGCGGTTGAACCCACCCGCACTACCAGCAGCGAGACGAGGGCAATGATAAACAGTGCGATGACAGGGGCGACCATGAAGGAAGACGAATGATTACCTCAAAATGACGCTGGATCAGAGGTGCTTCTCGCTGAGGGATTTGTCGTGGTCGTAGATTTGCTCCTTCGTCTGATGGCCCTTCATGTCCCAGTAGCGGTTCAGGCCGTGGCGCTGGCCGTGGTCAAAGTTGGTTTCAGCAGACTGCTGGCCATTCTCCCACCATTCCTTCATCACGCCGTGCATCTTGCCGTCGATGTAAGGGTATTCACCAGCCGTCTTGCCGTTCGAGTGTTTGTTGCGGATGAGGCCGGTGTAGGGTTTGCCCTTGTAGGTCGCCTCCTTGCCGTCGTTGAGCATTTCGACTTCCTTGTCGGCGAAACCGACTTCAGTCGGCTGTTTTTCGACCGGGGCGGATTGTTTTTCTCCGCAGGAAGTCAGGCTGAGGGCGCAGAGCAGGAGGGTGAGGAGCTGTTTCATGCGCGCAGGTTGAAGATGGAGCGAGGGTTTTCAACTCGCAGCTCTGCTCACTTTGAGGCCAGCGCCTTCTTCCACTCCGCCGGTGCTCCGGGCAGTGTCTCTGCAAGGATGCGGCGGATGTGGCCGCGTTCGGTGGTGGTGAGGTAGTCAAAGTGGCCGGATGTGTCCTTGCCATCAAGGATGTTCCAGAGGCGGGTGAGGACGGTTTGCTTCAGCGGAGCGGTGAGGTGCTGGAAGGTGAGGGAATAAACCATGTAGCTGCAGCGGTGCTTGAACAGGCGGTGCAGGAGCTGGAAGTCCTTCAGGCTGCGGCCGTCGCTGCTCTGCGGGGCGCGTTTGGTGAAGGCGGTCTGGAAGGCGGGATCTCCTTCGATGCCGCCTTCAGGCAGGGAGGCTTCGTCTTTGAAGAGCAGGGCTTCGACGACGTCCTCGGCGGCATGGTCAATGATGCGGCGGGCAGTGCCGGTGGGTTCGCTCATGACGGTTTCGCCCAGTTCGCGCTGAAGACTCGTCTGCATGTGCATGGCACGCAGGGCGGCGTGGTTCGCCTTGGTGAGGATGTTTTGCACGCTGGTCTGATGCTCCAGCACCATGAGGGCGACGATGTCGCTCTGCTTGCGTTTGTAGGGAGTGACGTCGAAAAACTTGGCGAGGTCGGTGATGTTGGAGCCGGCTTTGAAGTCGATGTTGATGGACTGGTCGTTTTTCTCGGTAGCTGTGACGTTGCCGCGGTGCAGGATGCTGCCATGCTTGCCGGTGACGTACCAGCCGCCCCAGCGGTCGGTGAACGGGGTGGTCGTATCAACGACCGTGCTACCCTGGCTCATGATGGGGTGGCCTTCAGGGCCGGGATAGACGGAGCGCACAATGACGCCGGGCACCTCGGGGGTGAAGGGGCCGCCGTGGCAGCTCAGGCAGCTGTTGTCTCGCTGAAAGTGCAGGGGTTTGGCGGGCACTTCATAAGGATCGAGCAGGTAAAAGATGGGGCCGAGCTTCGGATCAATGGTGGCAACCTCGATCGAGCCACCGAGACAGTAGCCGACGTAGGCGTTGTCACCGAAATAGACCACGCGCGGTGTCTGCGGGCTGATGCGGTCGTTCTGCTTGCTGGTCTTGGAGAAGACCATGACCTGTGACTCCTGAGGGATGTTGAACTGCTTCATGACATCGCGCAAAACGGTCCAGGCATCGGTACGGTCGATTTTAACTTTGCCTGCGGCCATCAGGCTTTCGAGCTGCTGAGCAGCGTCGTTGGGCATGGTATCAGAATAGCGGATGGGGGCGTTTTCGTATTCATCCTCGGCGTGGAGGGTGAGGAATGACGAAGCCAAAATGGCCAGACTCAACGGCAAGAAGGATGAGAGCTGCGTCGGAGACTTGGAGGCAGGGGAGGTCATGGCGGCTGATTGGATATTCGTCACTGCTGCGGCAGCAGCCTTGCTTTCATGTCTTTGCCTGCGGAACCGTTGACAAGATCGCGCAGCGTGTGGCGGTCGAGAGTTTCGTAAAAGGCGTTCACGGCCTGGGCAAGCGCACCCTTGAGACGGCAGGAACCGTTGATTGCGCAGGTGTTGTGCTGTTTGTCGAAACACTCGACGATGAAAGGTGTGTCCTCCGTGCGGCGAACGACCATGCCGATGCGGATGTCCTCCGGCGGCATGCCCAGAGCGATGCCGCCGCCTCTGCCACGGCGGGTTTCGAGGTAGCCGAGCTTGGCCAGGAAGTTCACCACCTTCACCAGATGGTGCCGCGAGATGTCGTAGGCTTCAGCGGCTTCGCTGAGGGAAAATGTTTCCCCCTTCAGCGCGGCAAACATAAGCACGCGCAGGGAGTAATCTGAGAAAAGACTGAGTCGCATGCCTCGATTTACGAGCACATGGGGTTAAACTTGCATATGGCATGCATGTTTAAACAAACTGCGACAAGGGAGGCGCAGTGGCGGACAAAATTGGCCTGACACGATGACAAAAAAGCCCGGAGGTTGACCCTCCGGGCTTTGAGATCCGATCTGCCAGAAATTACTTCTTCTTGGCGGGAGTGTGGGTGGCGCAGCAGGCGGCGGTGCTCTTCTTGGCGGCTGGAGTGCAGCAGGAGGAGCAATTCTCTTTCTTCTTGGCGAAGATGCAATGGCCGTTGGCGCAGCTGCTCAGCAGGAGACCGGAGGAGACGAGGGCAAGAGTAAGAAGTGATTTCATAGTGTGTGGTGTGTATGTCTTGTGACTGACAAAGGCCGGATGACCTCTGAGCAGCATTAAGAGTGGGAATAAAACGAGTTATTTCATGCAATCTCAAGAATAATTGAAAATTCGCCAAGATCTTGGCTCTGTTCCCTGGCATGAAAAAGCCCGGAAGGGTCGCTTCCGGGCTTCAAAGGCGAATGAATCACCTCACTGGAATCAGCCTTCCTTGAGGGATTCCACTTTCTTGTGGGAGCTGACGGCGGTGACTTTCTTGCCGACGAGCTTGTCAGCGCCGGTGACGGCAGCGGTCAGGGTGAGCGTGACGTCTTTGCCGCCAGCGTCAATCACGATGGACTTGGAGTCAGCGTTAACGGACTTGAGCTTGCCGCTGGTGGTTTCGGTTTTGCCGCAGCCTGCGAAGGCGGACACGGAGAGGCCGAGGACGGCGAGGGTGGTGAGGATGGATTTCATGTTGAGTTGGAGTGTGGTTAGCTTTCCGTCAGGAAGTGACCGATCGGATTTGCAGTCATTCAAAACGAAAGCCGCCCCCCCTGACAATCAAAAAATGTGGGGTTTTTGAAAAAAGCTCGTCACATGGGCCCGGGCTGTGCCACGCTGGTTGGATGAAGTCTCCGGCCCTCCTTTCAATGCTCGCCTTTATGGTGTTTGCAGCCCCCTGCCTGGCGCATCCGCTGCCAGATGTCGCGGTGCGTGCCCATTTTGAGCAAAACGGGGACTGGATGATGCAGGTGGAGATCGACCCGCGCAGCTTCCAGCCGGATCCCAATGTGGCCCCCTACCTTACCAATGCCGATCTCGGAGTCACCCCGGCGGAACAGCAGGAAAAACTCAAGGCTCAGGCCCGTGAGTATGTGAAGAAGGTGGTCGAGGTCGTTCTCGATCCCGTGGTGGAGGTGAAGCCTGATCTTGCCTGGGAGTTTACCGCAGCAGAAAATGCCCCGCTTAAACTGCCAGAAGACCCGGTCATGCTCACCGGCACCTGGCGCACCAAGCTTCCTGCCGGCAGCACGGGCTACTCGATCAAGGCCCTGCCGACGGGAACACTGAGCGTCCTGTATCACAACACCGCCCTGGGCAAGAAAGTGGAGCGCTACCAAATCCTCTTTCCTGGTGAAACGAGCTACGTGCTGGATTTGAAAACCTTCACGCCGCGCACCAAGGCACCGCCGCCCATCACGGCGGATTCCGTACAGGCCGCAAATGCGCTGGACGGCGCAGATCCCATGTGCGCGCTGTGCGGCACCGGTTCGGATGGAGGATACTTTCTGCCGGTGGTGATATCCGTGGCAGTCCTTGTTGGGCTCGTCGCCTGGCTGCGAAAGAAGCGAACTGCTTGATCCTCAGGGGCAAGTTCCGTTTGCGCCGCCATCGTGTCCGCGTAAATGCCGCGCGTGAAACAGGCATTTGTATTGGGCGCAGGCATTGGTGAGAGGCTTAAACCGTTGACGGAGCAGCTTCCGAAGCCGCTGGTGCCGGTGTTTCACCGGCCGTTGATCACCTATGCATTTGATCACCTGATGGCGGCGGGCGTGTCACGTCTGGTGGTGAACACGCACCACATCCCGGAAGCTTATGCCGAGGCCTTTCCCGACCAAAGCTACAAGGGCACGCCGATCCAGTTCCGAAATGAGAGCCCGGTGCGCCTCGAAACCGCCGGCGGGATAGCCAATGTGCGTGATCTGCTCGGAAACGAGCCCTTTCTCGTCTACAACGGCGACATTCTCACTGACCTGCCATTGAAGCCGCTGCTCACTGAGCACCGTGAAAACGGTAATCTCGTCACCCTGGTGCTGCGCAGTCATGGGCCGTCGTTGCACATCGCTTTTGATCCCCGGCGTGGTCTCGTCACCGACATCCGCAACAAGCTTGGCACAGGTGACGAAGGGAAATACCTCTTCACCGGCATCTACGCCTGCGATCCGGCCATTCATGACTGGATCACTCCCGGCAAGGTCGAGTCCGTCATCCCCATCTTTCTCAACATGCTCCGCTCCGGGGCGAAACTCGGTGCCGTCGTGATTGATGAGGGCAGCTGGTGGGATCTGGGCAGCCGCACGGCCTATTTGTCAGCGCATTCAGCTTTGAATGGCATGTATGGCCCTGCGATCGATCCAGCGGCACAAATTGAAGCCGGGGCCGTGCTGCGTGGTATCAATGTCATCGGTGCTGGAGCCGTGATTGAAGCCGGAACACAATTGGAAGACAGCATCGTCTGGCCCGGGGGACGGGTTAAAGCAGGTGCTGATCTGAAGCGCTGCATCGTCCGCAGCGGCATCACGGCGGCGGGGAGTGCTGAAGACGTCGATTTTTAGGTGATAATTGCTTTGCGTTGGACATTC
This sequence comes from Prosthecobacter sp., assembly GCF_049294395.1. Lineage (GTDB taxonomy): Bacteria > Verrucomicrobiota > Verrucomicrobiia > Verrucomicrobiales > Verrucomicrobiaceae > Prosthecobacter. The sequence goes on along the minus strand of NZ_JBAQCR010000240.1, from coordinate 1,156 downwards.
AGCGTCCGCATTCGTCATTCTACGTTTCCCCACCATGCTCCCCGAACACGAGGCTTTGCTCATTTTCACCCGCGAACAGTTCCCTGAACTTAACGGCACTCCGTGTGAAGTGGAGGTGATCCTCAAGGGGGCCTCTGACCGCCACTTCTACCGACTCAAATGGCAGGCTGAGCGGGAGCCGATGATCCTCATGGTTTACACCCTGGCGCGTCGTGACAATCCGAAGTTCGTCCCCGCCACCTATCGGCTGAGGAAAATCGGTGCGCATGTGCCGCAAGTGTATGCCTTCGATGAGCAGCGCCTTTGTGTCTGGCTGGAAGATCTGGGGCGCATCGATCTGCAGTCCTTCAACGACCACCCTTGGGAACGGCGTTTACCCCTTTATCAGGCGACCCTGCGTGAGGCGGCCAAGTTTCATGGCGTCGGTGAAAACACCCTCGCACCGGTGGATATCAACGAGCTGGAACCCGGCTTTGATGAGGCGCTTTACGAGTGGGAGCAGGGCTATTTCCTCGAGCACTTTGTGGGAGGCTATCTGGGGCGCGAGGTTGCCAATGCTGAGTACAACGCCGCTCATGAAACGCTCCGGCAGCTCCGCCGCCGTCTGGCCGGACTGCCGCGCTGCCTGGTGCATCGGGATTTTCAAAGCCAGAACGTGCTCATTCGCGGTGAGGACGCGTGGCTGGTTGACTATCAAGGCCTGCGCCTCGGCCGTGCCGAATACGACCTCGCCTCGCTGCTTTATGATCCGTATGTGAGCCTCACGAAGGCGGAGCGCGCCTGCCTGCTGGGCTACTATGCCGAGCATCGCAGTCTGGCGCTTCCTGACTTGAGTGAAGTTTTTTACCTCTGCGCCGCCCAGCGGCTCATGCAAGCGCTGGGGGCTTATGCCAATCTGAGCCGTAATCTTGGCAAACCGCACTACGAGCAGCACATCCCGGCTGCGGTATCGAATCTGGCCGAAGTCTGCGCCGAAGGGCAGGGGCTGCACGAGCTTCGCACGTTTTTTGCCGGCGGGCTGTGATCAGACTAGAGCATTTTAAATAATTATATAGCCATCCGGGTAGAGGCCTGCTATAAAGTGGTATGGCAACACTCTCTCTGGATTTACGTGAACGCATTGTCAGCGCCTATGACAAAGGTGAAGGCACGCGTG
>NZ_JBAQCR010000239.1:0-6894 GCF_049294395.1 Prosthecobacter sp. | reverse complement strand
ACGAGCCTGAGGAGAAGCGCCGCGCGGCAAGGCTGAAGCAGGCGGTCGAGGTCGCCGCCAAGGCCAAAGCGGTGCTGCCCAAAACGCTGCGGTTGATGCAGCAGATCACGCAGCACTCGGTCAAACTCATCCGCTGGGTAGCTGCCCAGCTCTGGAACTCCATCCCCTGGCAGCAAGCCTGTGCTGTCCTCATCGCCCTCTACGCCAAGTTATGAACGGCCAACCTTGGACACCGTTGGTGCAACAACTAAATGCCTGGCATTTAGTTGATGCTGCCGTCAAAGCTGCTGATCTGGCTCAGGGGCAGCAGGCGGGAGTCCTCAACGGCAGCGGTCCGGTGGCCGAGGCCGGCCATGCAGTCTGGATTTTCCGCGAAAGACAGGAACGCCTCCGCGCTGCTCTGGCGCACCAGCATGACCAGATCCCACCTCTCATGCTCAGGGCCGATGAGCAACGAGCCACCCGCACCGAGGAACATGAGATCTCCCCCACTTTGGCGCAGAAAAGGCAGGGTGTGGCTAATGTAGCGGTCAAAAGCCTCCGCACCACGGATGGGGCTGTCGGGGGCCAGCTCAGGAGCAGCGGAGTAGTCGGCTGTTTCACGAAAGCGCAGCAGGTTCAGCATGATGACCTCGCCTTGCATGCCTCTCCTGACGAAATCACGACCCGACTGCTGCGTCGGCGCGAGATAAGGTCCGGATGCCGGGGCGGCCATCATGGCTCTGATCCTCCCTGTTTAGCTTGGGCAAGCCGCAGCACATGGTCGCCTACGTCCCGGGGCCAGGTGGCGAGGAGGGTTTTCAGCTTCATCACATCATTGGCAAAGAGCGCGCGTGAAGCCTCCTCAAAGCCTGGAAGATCGCCGCCAAGGGTGACCATGAACTGGTAGGCGCGTTCGAGAGCTTTTCGCGCCTGGTCTTTTTCACTTCTCTGGCGACGGGCTTCCTCGACCAGTTTTCTCAGAGCCACGGACGCGCCGCCGGGTTGCGTATCCAGCCAGTCCCAATGCCTTGGGAGCAGCGTGATCTCTCGCGGCACCACCCCCAGCTTGGGCCGCCCCCGCCCCCGGGGTGTTGCAGGCTCCAGTGCGGGTGCTTCAGCGGCTGGTTGCTCATAAGATGGGAAGAGCGCAGTCAGGCGGGCGCAGACCTCCTCGTCCGTCCCCCGGGTGTCCACTTCGACGGTGCGCCCCGTAGCATTGTCAAAGATCAGGATCGGTCCAGGTGAGCCACTTTCGAGCGCATTCTTGAGCGCCAGAGCGTTCGTGCGCAATGCCCCCTCTGCTATGCGTCGGTGGCCATCAAAGGTGGTGAATGAGTGATTGCGGAATGGTTCGGTCATATGGGTCACCATTAATATTACCCGGATAAAAATCAAAAGTTATTTTTATCCGGGTATAAATAACCCAACCCGATCTTTTCTTACCTTCCTGCTTTTTGCCAAGGATCCTCCACAAGCGATAAGGTTGAGGCGGGAATGGCCTGTTTGGGGTGCTTTGCCCGGTTGCACACGCCGGGGCATGAGTTAGTTTTCGCCAGTTATGTTTAAAGACCTCCTATCCCCCCAGAACACTTTCATCTACGGCGTCGTGCTCTGCGGTATTTTCCTCGTCCAGTCCCTCTGGGGCCACTGGAAGACCAAGCGCGAACTCAAACGCTACAAAAACATGCTCAGCGACAAGCTGGACTTGGATTCCAAGCAGAGCCAGGACATCAACAAGGAGCGCGCCGCGCTGAAGCAGGAAAACGAAAACCTGCGCATGCAGATCGCCCGCCTCAACGAACGCCCTGACAACAAGATGCAGCGCGAGCTGGAAATCCTGGCCCGCGCCGAGAAGCAGATGGTCATCAGCGCCCCCGGCTTCGCCCCAGCATGGGAAATGGCCAAATCGGCGGCGCTGGGCCAGCTTGAAAACGAGGAGAAGGGCCAGTCCTTCCCTTCGAAGATCTTCCGCAAACTGATTGGTTCCGGCTCCGCGCAAACGAACGTCGCCCTGCCCGAATCCGCCGCTGCTGCCGCGAAAAACGGCGAAGCCACCGCCTCTGCCGCCTGAGCCTGAGCGTGCAATGACCCGCACCGAGGCCTGGCTTGTACTGAACCTGCTCCCACAGGTAGGTCCTGTGCGTGTGCGCAAACTGCTGCAGCACTTCGGCAGCCCTGAGCGCATCCTCAGCGCCAAGAGCAGCGACATCCTTCAGATCGAAGGGTTCGGTCTCAATCAAGCAGAGAACATCGCCGGATGGGAAACCCAGGTCGATCTCGAAGGCGAACTCAAGAAGGTCAAGGAGCGCGATCTCACCCTGCTCACGCAGGAAGATGAGCTCTACCCGCCGCTGCTGCGCGAAATCTACAACCCTCCCCTCGTCCTCACCGTCTGGGGTGAACTCACCAAGCGGGATCACAATGCCCTCGGCGTGGTGGGCAGCCGCCATGCCACGCACTACGGTCTGAGCACCACCAAGAAGCTCAGCTTCCAGATCGCCTATGCCGGTTACACCGTGGTGAGCGGACTCGCGCGTGGCATCGACACGGCAGCGCATGAAGCCGCACTCGCAGCCAAGGGCCGCACGGTCGCCGTCATCGGCTCCGGCATCGGCAAATTGTACCCGCCGGAGAACATGGCGCTGGCCGAACGCATCGCGCAAAACGGGGCGGTGATCAGCGAGTATCCGGTGGATCGCGTGGCCGACAAACAAACCTTTCCCTACCGCAACCGCATCGTCGCGGGCTGGACCTGCGGCTTGATCGTGGTGGAGGCCCCGCTGCGCAGCGGCTCCCTCATCACCGCGCAGCAGGCCACCGAGCAGGGCCGCACCGTGTATGCCGTGCCCGGTCCCATCGACAAACCGACCTCCGCCGGTTGCAACCGCCTCATTCAACAAGGGGCCAAGCTCATCATGGATGGCGCCGATGTGCTCGATGATTTGATGACCCTCTTCCCCACCGCGCCCAAGGCCCCGAAGGTCGAAGAGTCCCGCCCCGTCGTCACGCTCACGCTGGAGGAGGAAATCCTCTACAAGGCCATCAGCACCGACGAAGCCCACATCAACGACATCACCACCACCTCCGGCCTGACCACTGCCACGGTTTCAGCGACACTGATGCGGCTGGAGATGAAGCGGATGATCCGGGCGCTGCCGGGAAGACGGTATGTGAGGCTGGTGTGAGGGTAAGCCTGCGCCCGTCATTTTGTCATCCCGGCTGCTCCATTTTCCACAAAGAGTCTGGCAAGGAATCACCGATGTCTGGCTCCGGCTTCACCCCAACCTGCTTATGTCAGCTCGGAGGTCCGCGAAACGCAGCCTGCATTCCAAGCATGCCCAAAACTCAGCGCGGCCTCCCTATGGGATGGCTGTGACATGGCTGCCAGGTTCACTGGGTTCAAAATGGGTTCAAAACGGATTTTGAACCCATTGGGTTCATGGGTTCACGGGTTCATACCCTATATATAGGGTATGAACCCGTGAACCCATGAACCCAATGGGTTCAAAATCCGTTTTGAACCCATTTTGAACCCAGTGAACCTGGCAGCCATGTCACAGCCATCCCATAGGGAGGCCGCGCTGAGTTTTGGGCATGCTTGGAATGCAGGCTGCGTTTCGCGGACCTCCGAGCTGACATAAGCAGGTTGGGGTGAAGCCGGAGCCAGACATCGGTGATTCCTTGCCAGACTCTTTGTGGAAAATGGAGCAGCCGGGATGACAAAATGACGGGCGCAGGCTTACCCTCACACCAGCCTCACATACCGTCTTCCCGGCAGCGCCCGGATCATCCGCTTCATCTCCAGCCGCATCAGTGTCGCTGAAACCGTGGCAGTGGTCAGGCCGGAGGTGGTGGTGATGTCGTTGATGTGGGCTTCGTCGGTGCTGATGGCCTTGTAGAGGATTTCCTCCTCCAGCGTGAGCGTGACGACGGGGCGGGACTCTTCGACCTTCGGGGCCTTGGGCGCGGTGGGGAAGAGGGTCATCAAATCATCGAGCACATCGGCGCCATCCATGATGAGCTTGGCCCCTTGTTGAATGAGGCGGTTGCAACCGGCGGAGGTCGGTTTGTCGATGGGACCGGGCACGGCATACACGGTGCGGCCCTGCTCGGTGGCCTGCTGCGCGGTGATGAGGGAGCCGCTGCGCAGCGGGGCCTCCACCACGATCAAGCCGCAGGTCCAGCCCGCGACGATGCGGTTGCGGTAGGGAAAGGTTTGTTTGTCGGCCACGCGATCCACCGGATACTCGCTGATCACCGCCCCGTTTTGCGCGATGCGTTCGGCCAGCGCCATGTTCTCCGGCGGGTACAATTTGCCGATGCCGGAGCCGATGACGGCGACCGTGCGGCCCTTGGCTGCGAGTGCGGCTTCATGCGCTGCCGTGTCGATGCCACGCGCGAGTCCGCTCACCACGGTGTAACCGGCATAGGCGATCTGGAAGCTGAGCTTCTTGGTGGTGCTCAGACCGTAGTGCGTGGCATGGCGGCTGCCCACCACGCCGAGGGCATTGTGATCCCGCTTGGTGAGTTCACCCCAGACGGTGAGGACGAGGGGAGGGTTGTAGATTTCGCGCAGCAGCGGCGGGTAGAGCTCATCTTCCTGCGTGAGCAGGGTGAGATCGCGCTCCTTGACCTTCTTGAGTTCGCCTTCGAGATCGACCTGGGTTTCCCATCCGGCGATGTTCTCTGCTTGATTGAGACCGAACCCTTCGATCTGAAGGATGTCGCTGCTCTTGGCGCTGAGGATGCGCTCAGGGCTGCCGAAGTGCTGCAGCAGTTTGCGCACACGCACAGGACCTACCTGTGGGAGCAGGTTCAGTACAAGCCAGGCCTCGGTGCGGGTCATTGCACGCTCAGGCTCAGGCGGCAGAGGCGGTGGCTTCGCCGTTTTTCGCGGCAGCAGCGGCGGATTCGGGCAGGGCGACGTTCGTTTGCGCGGAGCCGGAACCAATCAGTTTGCGGAAGATCTTCGAAGGGAAGGACTGGCCCTTCTCCTCGTTTTCAAGCTGGCCCAGCGCCGCCGATTTGGCCATTTCCCATGCTGGGGCGAAGCCGGGGGCGCTGATGACCATCTGCTTCTCGGCGCGGGCCAGGATTTCCAGCTCGCGCTGCATCTTGTTGTCAGGGCGTTCGTTGAGGCGGGCGATCTGCATGCGCAGGTTTTCGTTTTCCTGCTTCAGCGCGGCGCGCTCCTTGTTGATGTCCTGGCTCTGCTTGGAATCCAAGTCCAGCTTGTCGCTGAGCATGTTTTTGTAGCGTTTGAGTTCGCGCTTGGTCTTCCAGTGGCCCCAGAGGGACTGGACGAGGAAAATACCGCAGAGCACGACGCCGTAGATGAAAGTGTTCTGGGGGGATAGGAGGTCTTTAAACATAACTGGCGAAAACTAACTCATGCCCCGGCGTGTGCAACCGGGCAAAGCACCCCAAACAGGCCATTCCCGCCTCAACCTTATCGCTTGTGGAGGATCCTTGGCAAAAAGCAGGAAGGTAAGAAAAGATCGGGTTGGGTTATTTATACCCGGATAAAAATAACTTTTGATTTTTATCCGGGTAATATTAATGGTGACCCATATGACCGAACCATTCCGCAATCACTCATTCACCACCTTTGATGGCCACCGACGCATAGCAGAGGGGGCATTGCGCACGAACGCTCTGGCGCTCAAGAATGCGCTCGAAAGTGGCTCACCTGGACCGATCCTGATCTTTGACAATGCTACGGGGCGCACCGTCGAAGTGGACACCCGGGGGACGGACGAGGAGGTCTGCGCCCGCCTGACTGCGCTCTTCCCATCTTATGAGCAACCAGCCGCTGAAGCACCCGCACTGGAGCCTGCAACACCCCGGGGGCGGGGGCGGCCCAAGCTGGGGGTGGTGCCGCGAGAGATCACGCTGCTCCCAAGGCATTGGGACTGGCTGGATACGCAACCCGGCGGCGCGTCCGTGGCTCTGAGAAAACTGGTCGAGGAAGCCCGTCGCCAGAGAAGTGAAAAAGACCAGGCGCGAAAAGCTCTCGAACGCGCCTACCAGTTCATGGTCACCCTTGGCGGCGATCTTCCAGGCTTTGAGGAGGCTTCACGCGCGCTCTTTGCCAATGATGTGATGAAGCTGAAAACCCTCCTCGCCACCTGGCCCCGGGACGTAGGCGACCATGTGCTGCGGCTTGCCCAAGCTAAACAGGGAGGATCAGAGCCATGATGGCCGCCCCGGCATCCGGACCTTATCTCGCGCCGACGCAGCAGTCGGGTCGTGATTTCGTCAGGAGAGGCATGCAAGGCGAGGTCATCATGCTGAACCTGCTGCGCTTTCGTGAAACAGCCGACTACTCCGCTGCTCCTGAGCTGGCCCCCGACAGCCCCATCCGTGGTGCGGAGGCTTTTGACCGCTACATTAGCCACACCCTGCCTTTTCTGCGCCAAAGTGGGGGAGATCTCATGTTCCTCGGTGCGGGTGGCTCGTTGCTCATCGGCCCTGAGCATGAGAGGTGGGATCTGGTCATGCTGGTGCGCCAGAGCAGCGCGGAGGCGTTCCTGTCTTTCGCGGAAAATCCAGACTGCATGGCCGGCCTCGGCCACCGGACCGCTGCCGTTGAGGACTCCCGCCTGCTGCCCCTGAGCCAGATCAGCAGCTTTGACGGCAGCATCAACTAAATGCCAGGCATTTAGTTGTTGCACCAACGGTGTCCAAGGTTGGCCGTTCATAACTTGGCGTAGAGGGCGATGAGGACAGCACAGGCTTGCTGCCAGGGGATGGAGTTCCAGAGCTGGGCAGCTACCCAGCGGATGAGTTTGACCGAGTGCTGCGTGATCTGCTGCATCAACCGCAGCGTTTTGGGCAGCACCGCTTTGGCCTTGGCGGCGACCTCGACCGCCTGCTTCAGCCTTGCCGCGCGGCGCTTCTCCTCAGGCTCGT
>NZ_JBAQCR010000238.1:0-4699 GCF_049294395.1 Prosthecobacter sp. | reverse complement strand
GGGGAGACAGGCCATGGGTGAGCGCCTTGATGTAGAGCCCGGAGCCACCCACCACGATGGGCACGCGGCCACGCACGGCGATGTCCTCGATCTTTGGCAGTGCCAGCGCGTGGTAGCGCTGCGCATCGCAGGCCTCCGTGAGCGGGATCACGCCGTAGAGGTGGTGCGGCACGCTCGCGAGCTCCGCCAGGGAAGGCTTGGCCGTGAGGATGTCCATGCCCGCGTAGAGCTGAAAGGCATCCGCATTCACGATCTCCCCGCCCACATGCTTCGCCAGGGCGATGGCCAAGGCCGTTTTGCCCGAGGCCGTGGGCCCGGTGATGAAGAAGGTGCTGGCAGGAAGCATTCGGGGGTCGCAGCGGGCTGCGCCTCAGAATTTGCTCTCGATCTTGCGGCCCACGTGCTCGATGCCTTCACCGGTCTTGTGGATGGCGTGGTCCACACCACGGCCCGCACGCGTCATGGGCCCGCCACTGCCACGGCAGGAAGCGAGGGAGAAAACAGCGACAATGAGGAAAGAGGCGATGATTTTCATGGCGGCGCAAAGTAGTGCAAAGGGAGGTGTGGCTCAAGCGGGGAGTGAGGGGGGGATGTTTCGTCCTCGTTCTCCTTCTCGTCCTCGATCCTGTAGCGCCGCTGGATCTTGAATGCGGAATCTTCATTCTCTTTCGGAAACGTTGCATGGGTTTCGTTCCCGATGCCTTCACCGCCCAGAGGCTCAAACGCGGGCACCGTGAAAAGGGGGGAGCGATGGGGCCACACCGCACGCTGGGACGAAGGAATCTACGGACGCGCACAACGCGTCCCTACCATCCCCTGCGGCGCGTCTGGCATGGTAGGGAACCGCTGAGTCGGGTCCGTGATTATGGGTCTATCTCCCCCGCAGGCGCTGAAAAAGGTGCGCCGTCCGTGGGGCGATGAAAATGCAGGGGCGGCTCGCTCAAACGAGGCCTGCCTGTATCAGCGCCGCTCCTGAGTTGCCGAGTTTCCACGCCTAAGCACGGCAACTTGGCAACTCGCGTCGGTGAGGCTCCGACTGCCGACGGGAGGCTTCCACTGTTTCCACAGTTTCAACGGGGGAGTGTGTGAATCCAGCCGATGTCGAGTGGGCCATGGCAGGCTCTGAAGCGTACCCGCAAAACATGGCAACCCAAACACCCCTTCTGGTTGCCGTCATTGGAGGTGAGAATGACCTTGTTCCACTTCGTCAGCCTGCGTCGAATTGCCAACGCTTTCCAACGGCTGCCGCCTGCTGCCTCTTCGTGCGCTGTCTGTTTTGGCTGTCGTCAGCCTCGTGGTTGCCGGTTGCCCCCCTAGATTCTCGCGATGGCAACCGGCAACCGGCGGTGGTGGCAGCCCGCCGATGGGAGGTTTCCACTGTTTCCACAGTTTCAACGGGGGTGAGTGTGAGGTGGCTCTGTGCGAATGGAGGCTAGAATGGCGCGACAGCGTCTTGGAGTGCGTGCGGCAAGCCCTGGCGCGACGCCGCTTTGGCAGGTCGGACGGCAAGGTAAGGCCCAAGAGCATTCAACACCTCACGAAAGCGGTGTCGCCGATGCAGGCTTGCGCCGTGCATCTCTGCCACCGCAGTCCAAGACGCTGTCGCGTGGCTCGTGGACATCCAGCCTGCTCCACAACCATGCATGCGCTTAAATGAATGCTGTTCATGATTGCCACCCAATGGCGGCGTTCATTCCTTGCTGCCGCTGCGTTTCTTGATCTCCTCGAAGGCGTATGCCAGGGCTATGTTGGCAAGGCTCTCGGCTTCGTCGGGAAGGACTGGTTCTGAGTATGGCCTGCGCAATTGCTCCTGACCATTGATCTTTAGAATGTAACGGTAATCACCAAAGGTTAGGTTGAACGATGCTTGCACGTCAAAAGGGTGAGAACCTGCGCTTCCGTAACCACGTAAATCATGCTGCACCGAGAGTTCAGAAGTCTGATCGGCGTGTTTTAGGATGTGTTCCAAGCTGACCAATGGCTTGGAGGTTACGCCGTTTATGATGGGTCTTACTTGCAATCTTTGGTCTGTGAAAAGAGGCGCAAGCTTGTTGAGCTTCGCGTCAAACTTTTCGATGAACTCACGAAGCCCCAGATCAAGCAGCTCTCGCAGTGTCTCGGCAGACCTCTTTTTTTCACCCTTCGGTCCCTGCTGATTCCTCACAAAGATAGCCACCTCCTTTTCCAGATCACTTGGCTCTTCAATGCTTTCTCCTTTGGCGGCCTTGATGCCTAACTGCAGCGACCATTCCAAACGGCGCTGGAGGTAGGTCATGAGGGCGGAGAGTTCGCCGGCGTCTGCGAGGCGAAGGGCGGTGAGGTAGGCTTCCTTTTCATCGGTGCGGACGATGAGGGGCAGGTAGCCGTTTCGGATGAGCACGTAGTTCACCAGCAGGCGGGCCACACGGCCATTGCCGTCGTCGAAGGGATGGATGAGGACGAAATCGTGGTGGAGCTTGGCAATGCAGGCGGCGATGGGCAGGGTGGGGGAGGTCAACTCCTGGCGCAACCATGAGACAAGATCGCCCATACGTGCCGGTGTTTCTTCCACACTGGCAAACAGGAAGATGCCGTCATCTGGCAGGCGTACGTTGTTGGGGGTGGTTTTGTATTGGCCAGGAATGATCTCTTTGCGTGTGCTCTGGCCGTCAGTTGTTTCAGCGTACTTCCAGAAGGGCTCTTTGAGGATGATGCGGTTCAGGTCGCGGATGTCGCTCTCGGAGATGAGGCGGTCTTTGTCTGAAGCGAGGGTGCGCACGTGCTCGATGCCCACATCATGCGCTTTCATCTCCAGATATTCACGGTGGCTGTGGTTGCCGGTGGTGCGGTCATACACTAGAAACTGCACGGTCTCACCATAGGTCAGGGTGTTGCCTTCGATGTGGTTGGAGTGGTAGTTCCATTCCAGGCGCAGCTTTTTCCACAGACGTGTCTCGTTCTCCGCCGACAAAGGCTGGAGGGCCTGCCATTCATCCCGCAGGGCGTCGAGGGGCTGGAGCTCGGTGTGCATGCGGCAGGGAAGCCGGAGATGGAAACACATGCCACAGGAAAAGCGGAAAAGATGGCGGCAAAGAGGAGGTGTTTGTCCATCTGTCATGCGCGCGCGTGCACCTCCCCCCGGAGTATTTGGCGAACTTTCTTCTGCGGCCTTGGGTCGGATACACACACACTCCCCCGTTGAAACTGTGGAAACGATGGTTGTTTCCCATCGGCAGGCGAAGTCGCACCGCCGCTGGTTGCCGGTTGCCATCGCGAGAATCTAGGGTGGGCAACCGGCAACCAAGGTGATAAAACAGCCCCAAAATTTGGTGCAGGAAGTGGCAGCAGGATGCATGAGGTGGCAAAGGAGTGCAGGCCGATGCAATCCATTGAGGCCACGAAAGCGCCAGAGACGGCAACCAAAAGGGGTGTTTGGGTTGCCATGTTTTTTAGCTCACGCTTCGGAGCCTGCCATGCCCACCGGCGCAGGATTGTTCTCACACCAGCCCCCGTTGAAACGGTGGAAACAGTGGAAGTCTCCGCGCCCGCTGGTGGAGGAAAGGGATCATCCTGATCCGCAGTGTGCACACCCGGAAATCATGGCAACCAGCAGGAGGTCATAAGTTGCCATCAGGGTGGGGCCAATGCAGCCATGAAATACCATGGATTGCCACGCAATGCCATGGGCGGCTTCTATTTGCTCAGGTTTGCCGTTTCTGAAAGGTCGAGTTGCCGAGTTGCCGTGCTTAGGTGTGGAAACCGGCAAGTCAGGGGGCTGCCGGCCTGCGGAAGCATTCGGCTCTTCATTCCCGCAGCACCCAGCGGGTGCGAAATGATCGAGGACGAGTAGGAGAACGAGGACGAACACCACCTCTCACGGTGGCACCGTAAACGTCCCGCCGCACGCATCCGCGATCTGCTTCAGCAAGGGCGGCTCGGTGCTGCCGGGCAGGGTTTCTTCGCCGATGCTGATGCAGTGGATGCGGACCTTGTACTGGGTGTGGATGCGCTGGGCGAGATCCAGCACCATGGCGGGGGTGCCGTCGCTGGGCTGGCCGTCGCTGAGGAAGACGAGGGTGTCGATGTTGCCCGCTGGGAGGATGCGGGTGAGGGCGTGGCTGAAGGCCTGGCACATGGGCGTGCCGCCGTCGGCCTGGATGCGATCCACGAACTGCACGGCCTGCTTGTGGTTCTTCTCGTCGTTCAGCGCCATGCCGCGTGAGGAGAAGCAGGAGTCCACGGTTTCGCCAAAGGTGAGGATGCCGTAGCGCAGACTGGCGGGCTTGTTTTGCAGCGCGGTGAGGAGATTGCTCATCTGCCCCTTGAGCTTGCTGATGCGGTCGTCGGCGCTCATGCTGCCGCTCACGTCGAGGACGAAGAGCGCGCCTTTGCCGCGGATTTCCAGGCCGTAAAACGAGGCCATGTTCACGGCGGGATCGTCCTCCAGCGGCTTGAGCAGCTTCTGCAGTTTGAGGTATTCCGCGTATTCGCTGCGGGGCAGCATTTTCCACGGGATGCTCGCGCCCTGCGCAGTGATCCACGCCTTCCATTTCTCCGGGTCGTCCACGAAGTCCTGACCGGTGAGCTGAAACAGCGAGGCGTGCACGGCGTCGCCGATGGCTTCGTCGTTCAGATAGGGCAGGAGGGACTGTAGCGCCATGGCACTGCGCATGCCGCCCAGAGCCTCCGCCGCGCAGGCACGCATCACGTGGGCATTGGC
>NZ_JBAQCR010000237.1:0-1588 GCF_049294395.1 Prosthecobacter sp. | reverse complement strand
CCGTCGTTGAGCGGTGCGCCGCTGACCGGCTATCGCGACCGGTTCTTCGGCGTCCCCGGCGTCAACCGCACGACGCTGGAGGCGCACATAGCGAAACTCCGGATCGACGGCGCCCTGTCGAACGCTGTCGAGGTTTCAACCACGATCCTCTATGGCGACTACGACAAGGTCTACACCAACGCCTTCGCCAACGGGCCGGCCTCATCGCAGAGCGGCACGGTCCCGCTGGCGGCCTACACCGATCCCACCACCCGGCAGAACCTGCTGATCCAGAGCAACCTCGTCTGGGACGTGTCGGGAGGGGGGACGAACCACAGGATCCTGTTCGGCTTCGAATACGGCGACCAGGATTCCGCCAACCGGCGCCGCAACGGCGTTCTGTCCAGCTCCACCCTGAGCCTGGCCAATCCGGTCCTTCCGACGGTGACGTTCCCGGCGCTCAACCGCGACACGATCTCGAACGTCGGGTCAGTTTCGGCCTATGTCCAGGACCAGATCAGCCTGGGCGACCACCTTCAGGTCGTCGCCGGCCTGCGGTACGACCGTTTCGACATCACCGGCGTCGACCGGCAACCCAACCCGGACCGCCCCTTCGCCCGGCTTGACGAAAAGGTCTCGCCGCGGCTGGGGCTGATCTACAAACCACGGCCCGAGGTCTCGATCTACGGCAGCTACAGCCAGTCGTTCCTGCCGCGCTCGGGCGACCAGTTCCTTGCCCTGTCGACGACCCAGCAGAATCTCGAGCCGGAGGCGTTCACCAACCACGAGATCGGCGCGAAATGGGACATTCGACCGAACCTCAATGTCACGGCCGCTCTCTTCCGGTTGGATCGCACCAATGCGACCACTCCGGATCCGCAAAACCCGACTGTCACGATCAATGTCGGCGAGACCCGCACCGAGGGTTTCGAACTGGCGGTAACCGGCCGGGTACGGTCCAACTGGCAGGTCAGCGGCGGTTACGCCTGGCTGGACGCCCGCCTGCAGGGCAACGACTCGGTTCGTCTGGCCCAAACGCCGAAGCACCACTTCAGCCTGTGGAACCGCTACGATGTGAGCCCCCGGTTGGGCTTCGGCCTCGGCGTCATCCATCAGGCCGGGCAGTATGCGGCCATCCGGACCTCGGCGGCCACCACGCGGCTGCCCGCCTTCACCCGCGTCGACGCCGCCGCCTTCTATCGGGTCAACGACGAGGTCGAGCTTCAGCTGAACATCGAAAACCTGTTCGACACGACCTATTTCCCGGACGCGCACAACAACAACAACATCTCGACCGGGGCGCCGCTGAACGCACGGCTGACCCTCAGCGCCCGCTTCTGACTACTGTAGACGCACCAGCCGGCTGTACTCGTCCATCAGGCTGAGGCTGAGGTCGCCCGGGGTGAAGCGGTCGTCGCCGATCTCGCTCACCGGGGTGATCTCGGCCGCCGTGCCGCACAGGAAGCATTCGCTGAACCCGGCCAGCTCCTCGGGCCGGATGTGGCGAACCTCGACCTCGAGGCCGCGCGCGGCCAGCATTTCCAGCACGGTCTGGCGGGTGATGCCGTTCAGGATCGCCCCGTCGGCGGGCGGAGTGATCAGCCGTCCG
>NZ_JBAQCR010000236.1:0-1630 GCF_049294395.1 Prosthecobacter sp. | reverse complement strand
GTGTAGTTGTCCGATTCAAAGCCCGACGAGTTGTTGTTGCTCAGCACGATCTTGTTCCACGTCGTGTTTGGATCGCCAAAGAAATTGATGAAGCCAAAAGCCTCGTAGCTGTCCAGCGACCTGTCCTTTGGATTGCCAAAGTAGGTGTCCGGCAGCTTCTCCATCAGGCTCGCCGTGGTGAAGGCGCCCACCAGCTTCGAGCCGTTGTAAAACTCCAGCTTGTTGTTCGGATCTCCCGCAGACCACCACATGCCGAAGTAGGACGAGCTCTTGTCCAGCTTCAGCGTGCTGCTCAGCACCTCCGTGCCCGCGCCCTGCAGCGAATACAGCGATCCCTTCGGATTCGCCGCGTCCACCGCGCCGCCGTACATGTCCGTGGCCTTCACATAGAGCTGGTTGAACGTTCCCACCCCCTGCCACGACACATGCTTGTTCACCCCCGTCGAAAGATCGTTAAAGGTGAAGACATTCGTGTTGGCCAGCGACGAGAGATTCGACTCCGGATTCTCCGCATACGTGATGATGAGTTCCGCGCCGGCGGGCAGTGCGGAGGCAAAAAGAACGACAGATAAGAGTGTGGATTTCATGAGGCCTCACCCGTCCACCACCTCCCCAAGCCCGAAAACCCCCACAGATGCAGGGGGGGGCACAAACGGGTGCCGCAAGGGGGATCTTCGTGATCTGTCCTCAGTTCTCGGTTAGCAGCGCACAGCCGGACACCTCCATTGGCCGATGCCCCTGTCCCAGCCACCCTTTGTCAGACATCGCCTCCCATTTCTCCCGCAGCCTCGACATCGCCCCGCACGCAGATTACACTTCACGTCTCTCCCCCAAACGCGCCCCGCACCCCCGCCCGCCCTTTTGCCTCCCCCAGAACCTTCCGCCCCCCACGCCGCCCCGACCGCTCATCGACTCCATGCCTTGGACAATCTGCGTGCCGTCGTCATGCTCACCGTCATCACCCAGCATGCCGCATTGGCTTACGTCAGCTTCGCGAATTCCTGGCCCATTGCCGATGCCAGCCGCAGCTTTGGCTTCACCCTGATGGTCGGCATCATCGGCGGCTTTCGCAGTCATCTCTTCTTCCTCCTCGCCGGTTTCTTTTCGTGCTTCCTGTGGGGGCGGTCCGGGCTGCAGGGCTTCATCCGGCAGCGCGCCCAGCGCATCGGCCTGCCCTTTCTCCTCGGCATGCTCACCATTGTGCCGCTCTCCAGCTGGATCAGCCTGTGGGCCACGCAGCAGCTCCCCCTCGCAGACGGCCACTGGCCCGGCCTCTTCGCCCGTCCCGGTCACCTGTGGTTTCTGGAGATCCTCCTGCTCCACTGCGCCGCCGCCAGCCTCATCCTCTGGCTCGGCCTTCGCGCACCCTTCGCACGCAGCCTCCGCGCGCTGGATGCCGGCTTCGACTGGCTCCTCGCCCGCCCCGCGCGCATCCTCGCGCTCGTCCCCCTCAGCATGCTCCTCATGTGGGCCCACCACGATGTCGGCCTCGTGCACGACAAAGGGGGCGATCTCACCCCGCCGCTCCGCGCCATTTTCTACTACGGCACCTTCTTCCTCCTCGGCTGGTGGCTCCACCGCCGCGCCCACCGCCTGCCGGAACTCGCGCGCAGCTGCAAGAGCTACCTCC
>NZ_JBAQCR010000235.1:0-14698 GCF_049294395.1 Prosthecobacter sp. | reverse complement strand
GGGTCAATGAGGTGGTTTGCTGAGAATGGGCAGGTTGAGTGGGCGCCGGAGTGGCGGGTGGATTGGACGGTGCAGGTGGCGTGGGCGCTGGCGCGGGTTTGGCAGGCTCTGGCTTCGTGGGCTCCGGCTTGGGTTCGGGCTTTGGCTCAGGTTTAGGTTCCGGCTTGGGCTCGGGTTTGCCGGGCTCTGGCTTTGCAGGAGCCGGTTTGGGCTCGGGTTTGCCCTCAGGAGCCGCAGGCAGGCTGGACAGAGGAAACACGAGGACGGAGCATGCGATCAGAAGGCGGCGAGACATGGCGAAAGCAGGGTGGTGGTGGGACGGAAAGGCGACAATACCTGACACAACGTGCCAGTGGCCAGATCATTGTATAAAATTGTGGCAGACAGGCCGACGTGGCGGTCGGCAGGGCATCTAGGCACTCATTCCACTTTGTACACATTTATTGGTAAGATGAGTGCAGGTCCTGCGTTTTCGCGGCTGGAACCCCCTCCGCCCCTTCATGAAAGCCCTCCGTCTCCTCTTCGCATGCCTGCTGACTTCCGCCACGCTGCAAGCCGCGCCTCTGCCGGAAAGCCAGAAGATAGATCAACTCCTCAGCCAGGACTGGGAGAAAGCCGGCCTCAAGCCGAACCCGCCCGCCAGTGACGAGGTGCTCGTGCGCCGGCTCTACCTCGACATCGCCGGGCGCATTCCCACTCTGGAAGAAGCGCAGGCCTACACCAGCTCCAAAGACCCGCAGAAGCGCGCCAAGCTCATCGACACCCTGCTGGCCTCCGACGGCTACACCAGCCACATGTTCAATTACTGGGCCGATGTGCTGCGTCTGACGGACAACGTGAAGGGTCGCATCACCGCCGAAGCCTACGAGGAATGGCTCAAGCAGCAGGTCAAAGCCAACGTGCCGTATGATAAGTTTGTGAAAAACCTCCTCACCACCGACGGCGGTGTGTGGGACAGCGGCAGCATCGGTTTCTGGCAGCGGGATGAAAACAAGCTCGACCACCTGGCCTACACCGTGCAGGTCTTTCTGGGCACCAGCATCGTTTGCGCGCAGTGTCACAACCACCCCTTCGACAAGTGGTCCCAGATGGACTACTACCACATGGCCGCCTTCACCTACGGCATGGACACCAAAAGCCGGGGCATTGAGCTCAGCGGCAAGCGTCCGGAGATCGACAAGAAAGCCGTGCAGGCCATGAGCGGCGCGGAGAAAAAAGCCTACCGGGCTAAAATGCAGGCGGAGAAAAAAACTGAGGAATCCAAGATCAGCAGGGAAGACATGCAGCAGGTCAAACGCGCCATGCAGGACGTGATGAAGCCGCTGCGCTACACCAGCGCCGAGTGGCAGGAGGGCAAGCTCCCCAGCCTGCCCGCTGACTACAAGTACCCTGATGCCAAGCCCGGCGCCAAGGTCGAAGCCAAGACCATGTTTGGCAAGGATGCCGTGATCAAACCCGGTGAGACCCAGTTGCAAGCATTTGCGGACTGGATGACCAGCCCGGAGAATCCGCGCTTCACCACCGTGATCGCCAACCGCATGTGGAAGAAAGCCTTCGGCGTGGGCTTGATCGAGCCCGTGGATGAAATGACCGACAGCACCGTCGCCAGCAATCCGGCGCTGATGGACTACCTCGGCCAGTTGATGATCGAGAAGCAATACTCGCTCAAATCCTTCCTGCGGGTGCTCTACAATACCGACACCTACCAGCGCGCCGCCACCACGCATGAGGTGCCACTCGGCGAGACCTACCACTTCACCGGTCCGATCCTGCGCCGCATGAGCGCGGAGCAGATCTGGGACTCCTTTGTCACGCTCTCCAAGGGCAACGTGGATGACACCGTCGATGACGAGAACGCCCGTCTGCATCAGTATCTCGATGATCTCTCCACCTTCCTCGGCACGGTCAAATCCAAGGGGGCTGAAGGTCTGGTGCAGGTGGCCAAAGAAGGCCGGGCCAAGCTTGATGCCAATCAGAAGCAGATCGATGCCATGAAAGCCAAGCTCGAAGCTGACAAGGCGAAGGGAATTGATGTTACGGCAGCAAGCAAAGCACTCGCCAAAGAGGCCGCCACACTGCGCCGAGCCTCTGAGAAGGACATCCTCGTGGCCTTGCTTGGCAAAGAGCGCGCGGATGATCTTCGCCAGGGCTACCGCCCCGAAAAAACCGACAAGGAAAAGCGCCCTCAGGTTGATCCTAAAACGCTTGCATCCATGACCAAGGAGCAGCGCAAGGAATTCCTCAAAGCCTACCAGCGCAACAGCGGCGGCAAGGATGGCATGGGCCTCACCTCCCGTGCTTCCGAGCAGCCCAGCCCCGCACGCCCCGGCACCTTCCTGCGCACCTTCGGCCAGAGCGACCGCGAACTCATCCAGAATGCCAGCGACGATGCCTCCGTGCCGCAGGCGCTCACCCTGCTCAATGGACCCGCTGCGGATGTGATCAACAACCCAGCTTCCAAATTGAACCAGGCCATCGCCAAGGCCGGGTCACCTTCAGATAAAATCGCCACACTTTATCATGCGCTGCTGAGCCGCGCCCCCACGGCCAATGAGCAGGCCATTCTCAATGGCGTCATCAAAGAGCGCGGCGACAAGGCCGTCGCGGATGTCACCCACGCGCTCATCACCGGCTCGCAGTTCCTCTTCGTTCAGTAATCCTCACGCCTCATCCTCATGAAAGCCCTCCTCCATTCCTGTGACGATGTCACCCGCCGTGACTTTGCCAAAAACATCGCCAAGACTTGCCTCGGCGTTTCGATGATGAGCGCCCTGGCGCCACGCGGCTATGCTGCGTTTGAAGGCTCCAGCAAGGCCAAGCAGGCCGCCACGGCCAAGCGCGTCATCTATCTCTACATGTCCGGCGGCATGACGCATTTGGACACCTTTGGCTGCGTGCCGGGTGCGGACACCATGGGCGGCACCAAGACCATCCCCACCAGCGCGGACGGCGTGCAGATCGGCGAACTGCTGCCGCACACCGCAAAGATGATGCATCGCGGAGCCATCATCAATTCACTCTCCTCCACGCAGGGCGCGCATGCGCAGGGCAATTATTTCCAGCACACCAGCTACACCATGCGCGGTGCCACACGGCATCCCACCATGGGAGCTTGGATGCAGAAATTTCAAGGCAAGGGCAATGTGGATCTCCCCGGTTCCGTCATCATCACCAGCGACAGCAAGCACCCCGGCGGTGGTTTCTTTGAGGCCGCGTACCAGCCGCTGATCCTCAATGACCCAGCGCGCGGTCTGCAAAACAGCCATCGTCCCGGCTCGCTGAGCGAGGGCGATTTTGACTACCGTCTCGGTTTGTCCGCCAAGCTCGATCAAGGCTTCCAGCAGGCCTACAACTACAAGAACGTCAAAGCCTACGCGGACGTCTACAAGGACGCCATCAAAGTCATGAAGAGCGAGGACCTCGACGCCTTCGACCTCAGCAAGGAATCCGCCGAAACGCATGCCGAATACGGTGATGGAAACTTCGCGCAGGGCTGCCTTCTCGCACGTCGCCTCGTGGAGCACGGTGTGCGCTTTGTGGAAGTGAACCTCGGCGGCTGGGACATGCATCAGGACATCGGTGCCCGCCTGCCCGAACGCTGTGGCGATCTCGATCAGGCGCTGGGCACGCTGCTCACCGATCTCGAACGCCGGGGTCTGCTGGATGACACCCTCGTCGTCCTTACCTCCGAATTCGGCCGCACGCCGAAGATCAATCAGAACGAAGGCCGCGACCACTACCCGAAAGCCTTCAGTTCCGTCCTCTGGGGCGGCGGCATCGCCGGTGGTCAGGTCTATGGCAAGACGGACAAAGGCATCGAAGTCACCGAAAACAAAGTCAGCGTCCCCGACTTCAACGCCACCATCGCCTACGCCCTCGGTCTGCCGCTCGATCTCGTGCTCTATTCCAGCACCAAGCGTCCCTTCACGGTGACGGACAAAGGGCAGCCGATCACGAGCTTGTTTGCATAAAGTTGACCCGTTGCGCTGCAACTGGTCTTTCCCGGAGGTTAGGCCTCCGGCCTGACACGTCTCCGCCTTAGGTCGCCCGGGGCTCTCATGACGCATAGCGCTTGCCAGTATAGGCATGTCGCCGGACTTGCATTCAGCTTCTTCAAGATCATCTTTGACCCATGACTTCCCAGGAAAGCATCATGGCTGATTTGGAATCTTTGCCGGCGAACGCTCTTCAAAAAGTGGCCGATTTCGTGCATCAAATGCGCCAGCACACCACGGCGGATCGGCAGGCTGCTTTCGATGCCTCCTTCGGTAGCATGCCAAAAGACGAGGCGGATGCGTTTGATCGTGTGATCGAGGAAGGCTGCGAACGCATCGAGCCATGAACGGATTCGCGCTGGATACCAACATCGTCAGCGCGCATTTGCGTGGGGATGCGGAGGTCGGAGCTCAAATCAAGGCGAACACCCGGCTTTACATGCCCGTCACTGTTTTGGGCGAGCTTTATTACGGGGCGTATCACACCCAGCACCGTGACAAGCAGCTCGCCCGCATCCGGTCATTTCTCCCGCTGGTGCAGACGGTTCATCATGATGACGAAATCGCCGAGCGTTATGGCAAAGCAAAGGCGCGACTTGCAGAACTCGGCTCGATGATTCCCGAGAACGACATCTGGATCGCCGCGACCTGCCTGGTTCATGACCTCACACTGGCCTCTCGCGACGCGCACTTTGAGGCGGTGGAAGGATTGCGCCTTGTGCGCTGGGAGCCCCCGGCCACGGCAGGCTAATATCTTTCCTTTCCTCGCAGGCACAACTCATGCGAGAATCCGGTGTTCGGACACGATTTGAATCCATGCGCCTGCTTTCCTTCCTTCTGCTCCTTCTGGGCATCTCGATCTCGCATGCCCAGCAGATCGATCTCGAAAAAATCTTTGAGGAGCGCAATCTGGGGCCGGTGGGGGAACTGCTCGCACGCGGGGACTACGAACTCGTGGCACGCATTGGCGAAGCGGCGGCGGAGAAGGGGCTGAAGGCGCCGGACTGGCGGATTCTGCGGTTCAAGGCGCTGCGTGAAATGGGACACATTGAGCAGGCGCTGGAGGAAACCGGGAAGGCGCTGGTGCTGTATCCGGGACACTTTGAAATCCTGCTGCTGCGCCATGATCTGGCACAAATGCTGGGCCGGGCGGATTTGATGGCGGAGGCCTTGAAAGGGATCAATGAAGCGGCGAAATCGAAGGTCGCGAAGGATCGCACAGCCATGGAGTCGGTGGTGCTTGGCCGGGCGGCCGTGATGCTCGGGGCCGATGCGCAGAAGGTGATCGCGCAATACTTCAAGCTGGCGCAGGGCAAGGATGCCAAGCTGGAGGCGGCGTATCTGGCCGAAGGAAATCTCGCTCTCGAAAAAGATGATGCGCAGCGCGCGGCGGATGTGTTTCGTGCCGGGCTGAAGGCACATGGTGAGACGGCCGATCTGCGGCTGGGGCTTGCCAGAGCCTTTCAATCGGGTGATCGAGAGAAGGCGACTGAGAGCTTGAAGAAGGCGCTCGAATTGAATCCCCATCTTGCGGCCGCGCACCTGCTGCGGGCGGAACAGCTCATTGGTGGAGAAAAGTTCATCGAGGCCGAGGCGGCCATTCAGCAGGTGCTGGATCAAGATGGGCAGAATCCTGTGGCTTGGTCGCTTCGGGCCGTCGTGGCCTATTTGTTCATGGCCGATGCCGGCAAGATGGAGGAGGCGCGGGCGCATGCTTTGGAACGATGGGGCAAAAATCCCGAGGTGGATCACACCATCGGGCGCTGTTTGTCGCGGGCCTATCGGTTTGCCGAAAGTGCGGCCCGTCAGCGTCAGGCGCTGGAGTTTGATCCGAAATATCTGCCGGCCAAGATGCAGCTCTGTCATGACCTGCTTCGCCTCGGAGATGAGGAGGAGGCATGGAAGCTCGCCGAACTGATCCGCAAGGAGGATGGCTACAACATCCAGGCGCACAATCTGGCGCTGCTGGAGAAGGAGATGAATGGCTACACCACGCAGACCTTTGCGGACTTCATCTTGAAAATGCCCAAGCGCGACTGGCCGATCTATGGCACGCGTGCGCTTGCGCTGCTGCGAGATGCGAAGACGGTGCTGGGCGCGAAATACGGCATGGACTTGAAGCGGCCGGTGCTGGTGGAGTTCTTCGGGGCGCAGCAGGATTTCGCCATCCGCACCTTCGGGGCGCTGGGCGGGCAGGGGATGCTGGGAGTGTGCTTTGGCACGGTGGTGACGATGAACAGCCCCGGCAGTCTGGCCCATGGCCGCAACAACTGGGAGAGCACGCTGTGGCATGAGTTCTGCCATGTGATCACGCTCACCGTGACAAAGAACCGCATGCCGCGCTGGTTGAGCGAAGGCATCAGCGTTCACGAAGAGCGGCAGCGCGATCCCGCCTGGGGCATGTGGATGAATGATAAGTTTCGTGCGATGGTGCTCGATGAGGAAACGCTGACGCCGCTGACGCGTCTCAGCGGCGCTTTCATGGCGCCAAAGACGCAGGATCATCTGATGTTTGCCTACTATGAGTCCAGCCAGGCCGTGGAGTTTCTGCTGGAGAAATTCGGCAAAGACAAGTTCCAGGGCATTCTGCAGGAACTCGCCACCGGTAAACGGATCAACGATGCGATCGCCGCGAACGTGGGTGACATTGAAGAAGTCGAGAAGCAGTTCGCTCAGTACATCACCGCCAAGGCCAAAAGCTTTGGAGCCAACGCCGATTGGGAGGAACCGAAGGCCGAGGAGCTGAATCCCTTCGATGCAGGTTCATTCACCGAATTTCTCAAAAAGCACCCCACCAATCTCTGGGCTCTGCACAAGGAGGCTGCGTCAATGATGGAGGCCAAGAAATGGGCCGAGGTGCTGCCGCTGGCTGACAAGATCATCGAACTGGTGCCTGACAGCTACGATGCCGACAGCGGCTACGCACTGAAGGTGCAGGCGCTGCGCCAGTTGAAGCGCACGGATGAGGAAGTCGCCGTGCTGCGGCAGATCGCCGCGAAATCATCCAGCGCGCAAAGCTCCTTCCTGCGCCTGATCGAACTCGATGTGCCAGCCAAGCGCTGGCCGGAAGTGAAAGCCAATGCCCTGCGTTCGATGGCCTTGAATCCCTTTCTCGTCACACCTCAAAGGGCGCTGGCAGATGCCTGTGCCGCCCTGAACGAAACGCCGGAGGCGATTGCCGCTTATGAACGTGTGCTTGTGCTCGATCCCAGCGGCGGTGCACAGACGCATTTCAAACTGGCTGCATTGCTCCGCGCATCCGATGCCACAAAGGCAAAACGCCACCTGCTGGATTCACTGGCACTGGCTCCGAGGAATCGTGAAGGGCTGGCTCTCCTGGCGGAGTGGAAGTGATCACGGAGTGGCCTGTGAGAAAAGGCGCAAGGTGCCGAGTTCCCGTGTCAGTGAATCCAACTCAGAGGGTGTGTGGCCAAGGACCCAGGCATGGATTTTGTAGTACTCGTCCAAGGCAAAAAGGGTCGTCTGGTAGATGGAGCCATCGGGCTTGGTCTTGCGATGCCACGTGACTTTGTGAGTGCCGATTTTACCGGCATGTCGCGTGCTGCCAGCCTCGGGCTTGAAAGAGGGATGCCCGCCGACGTAAAAACCAATCTCACCCTCTGCGGGCGATTTGGGGATGCCGTGGAAAACGCGGAAGTCAGGTCCTTCCACTTTGTGCCAGCGCATGGAGACGCTGGAGTTTGGGCCGAGCAAATGTGCCTTCTCCTCTTTGGAAAGCGCAGGTTCTTTTTTGCTGGAGCACGAGGCTAGAATGGCAGTGAGAAGGACAATGAACGCGATTCGGTGCATGGTTGTGAAGAGAGGAGGTTGAACTGGCGGGGGCTCGGCTTTTTGGGTCTATGACATTTCCAACTCCAGCGCCTCCACACCCTCATAGCGGGCGCACAGCGCATGGATCTCCTCCTGCTCCATCACCATGAACGCCGTCGAGAGCGCATCAGACAAAGCGGCGGTGGGGGCGAGGGCGTAGGTGCGGCGGTTCTTGAGGGGCACGGGAGCAAACTGGCGCGGGTTCATGATGTGCGCGCCTTTGACGGCAAAGCCGGAACCACTGACGGCGCGATTGAGAAGAGCGGTTCGTTTTTCACCGCCTCCGAGGGTGATGGACCATGCCTCTTTGCCACTCGGGGCACCGATGGCGAGGATGGTGCTGTCTCCGGCATTGAGGACGAAATTGCTGATCTTCCAGTCCTGCAGCACGTCGGCGGCTTGATCCAGCGCGTAGCCTTTGCCCATGGCACCGAGGTCGAAGATCATGCCGGTGGCATGCACGGTGACGCTCATGGTTTCCTCATCAAGGTCGAAGCGGTGACTGCCGATGATCTGGCGCGCCTGCTCCAGCACGTCTTTGCTGACCTGTCGTGGCTCGCCTTCGGATGTGATGAAAAGATTCATGAGCGGACCGATGGTGATGTCGAAGGCTCCCGCAGTTTCCTGATGCATGGCCTTGGCCAGCGAGAGGCAATCCCACGCAGCCATGCCGACGCGGATGCTCTCTCCTGCTTTGAGCTGCCCGAGGCGGTAGATGTCGCTGGTGGCGCGGAACCGGCTCAGCTCGTCTTCGAGCCGGGCGATTTCTTGAAACACCGCCTGCGAGGCCTGGGCGGCGTAGGTTTCATCGGCATCCTCATGATTGATGATGACGTCGAAGGTGGTGGCCATCGCATTGCAGGTGAAGCGATGGTGCTGCGGGGCGGGTGAGCTCACGGTTTGGCGGCTTCCTGCTGCTTGCGCAGGCTGTGTCGGTCCCAGAGGGATTGTTCAATCCAGAGGTTCAGCATCACACCGGGGCGAAGGCCGAAGAGATCCGGCTTGGTGTACGTTTTACCGGCGAATTTCGCTTCCAGCGCGGCCTGCATCTCGGGTTCGGCGATGATGACCCGTGCGTCAATGGTTTCGGGGATCGTGTTGGTGTAATGAACGCTTTTGATGTCGCGCCAGTACCAGGGCAGCGGCCAGCCTGCATCGCGATTGATGACGAGAACATTGAAGGCATCATCCGGTGCGGTCTTCTGCAGATCCCGCACCTGGGGCAGCAGCCGCAGGAGATTGGTGGAGGTGTGAGAATAGACGTAGGGATTGCGCGAATCGGCGGCGTAGAGGTGAATGGCGTGATTGGTCTGCGACAGGAGATGGTACAGACCGAGGCCGAAGGCGATCTTGAAAACGAGCCGCGAGAATTTCCCGGTGAGCGCGCCCGCAATGGCGGCGGCACCCACTCCGGCCAGCAACGTCAGCGCATGCTGGGCGCTGAGGATGGACCAGGGAGTCTTGTACGCGAGGAAGGAATAGATGGAGAAAAGGACCAGGGTGTAAACGGAGAGGAACACCAGAAAGGCCTGCCGCGCGGGCTGTTTCATGTGGTTTCCCAAAAATGCATAAAGCATGCCGATGATGCCGAGGCCGCCGATCATGGCCTCGCTCCACACGAGGCCGTCTTTGCGCCAGAAGATGAGAGTGAGGTAGTAGTGCCAGGGCTTCTCATGGCCGCTGCCTCCGGCGCGCTCAAAGTAGTTCAGGTAGGTCAGTGCGCTGTCTTTCACGGCCAGCCAGTCTTTGAAGCCGCCGGAGTAGATCGTGATGCTGGTCAGGATGGCGGCGATGATGACCCACAGCCAGGGGGAGGCAGCGCGGCGCTTGCTGGCACCGATGTCATAGCCGCTGCGCCGGGGGGCGAAGTCGCCGACCATCACTTTGGTGACGGCGAATCCGACGAGCCCGGCGACGATGTTGATGGCGAAGGTTTCCTTGGTGGCGTGCTGCATGCCGATGGCGAAGCCCGCCAGCAACAACCACCAGCGCCCGCCTCCCTGGGAGTAGTGCCACAGTGCGGCGATGCTGAGCGTGATGAACAGCACCAGCGGCACCTCCATGATGAAGTAGCGCGAGTAATAGACCTCCATCGGCGAGATGGCGATGAGCAGCATCGCGAACCCGGTGGCAAGACGGCCGATTGCATTGCGCAGCAGCAGCGTGGTGAGCAGGAGCAGCAGTCCGCAGACCACTGGCACGGTGCGCAGCTGGGCTTCGGTCCAGGTGGAGGAGTCGCCCCAGCCGGCCAGTTTGGACCAGATGCGCGTGATGTAGTGCAGCCCCGGGCCGTGGAAATCTTTCGGGTCGTATTTGAAATGGCCGGTGGCTTGGAACTCGGCGGACTTCATCGCGAGGATGGCCTCGTCGGTGTGCATGGGGCGCTCGCCAAGGGTGGGGAAGCGGTAATAAGCGCCAAGGAAAAGAGAGACTAGGGCGAAGATCGTCAGGCCTATGCGGCCGAGAGATTTTTTCTGAGGAGGGGGCATTGGAAAATGACGGATGACGAAAGCAGGATGCGCGCCGGGCACCGCAAAGCAATGGCAGAAGAATTAGATGAGTTCCCGGCGTTCGACCTGGAGACTTTGCTGACGGGTGCGGCGCAGGTGAAAGCGCTCCTGAGTGGGGGACAGGGTTTCGCTGCCGCCGTGTTCCACGACCACGGTGACGTATTGCGGATGCACGGACAGCTCGAGAAAGCGCAGCACGGGGGTGCCGCGCGTGCGGAAGAAGCAGTGCAGGGGAATGTGCGGGTGCGCCGCGTTCCACAGCCAGCGCGCTGGTGAAAAACGCTCCTCATCCATCAGGGCGCAGAGGATCTCGCGCATCACCATCTCGCCATGCTTGCGCGACCACTTCCAAGCTTCCCGGCGGTTCATGAGTTCATTGAACTTGGCGACGAGCGGGTTGGCATGCGCCTGCTCCATCTCCTGAATGATCTCACCGGTATGCACCGCCATGGCGGTGCGGAATTCTTCCCGTGTGATTTGGCCGCTGTCGAACCAGCGGAACAGCTGCTGCGGCGTGGGGACTGGATCGAGTGGAAGCATGGCGAATCGCCTAAGTTTGGCGCGTTCGCGGGCGTTCGCAAATTCACTCTTGGTCCCGGGACCCTATTCCTTGGTGTTCTGCGGGATGTCCAAAATGCGCAGCAGATTGTGATACCGGTCGGTCCATAGCCGGACGTCCTGCTTCAGTTCGATCTCATTCCCCAGCAGCTCCGCTGGCGTGGTCTTGAGAAAGGCCTCGTTGCGGGTCACGAGGATGTAATCGGTCGAGTCATGGTCGCCATCGGCCTCGGTGGCGATGCGTACGGTTTTGAAGCCGACTGCCGCGGCGATCTTTTCAATCACGGGCGCCAGCACGAGATAGCTGTTGGTGATGTGCACGGCAATGATGCCGTCCGGCTTCATGTGGCGGTCGTAGATGGTGAAGGCTTCCTGGGTCAGCAGGTGCACCGGCACGGAGTCTCCGCTGAAGGCGTCGAGCAGCAGCACATCAAACTGCTGCGAGGGCTCGCGGTCGAGCGCCAGACGCGCATCTGAAACGACGATCTCCACCTTGGCCCCGCGTTTTCTGGCATCCTCGAGGTAGAAGAACCATTTTTCCGCGATGCGCACCACATCGGGATTGATGTCATAGAAACGGAAGGTCTGCCCGCTTTTGGCATAGCAGGAGACGGTGCCTGCGCCCATGCCCACCACGCCGACGCGCGCGTCCGGGCGGTCTTTGAGGCTGTCGAGCGCCTTGCCGATGCCGGTCTGATGGCCGTAGTAGCTGGTGGGTTCCTCACGGATCGATGGAGCGAGATTCTGCATGCCGTGGATGATGCCCCCGTTGGTGAGCTGGCGGTATTGCAAGGTCTCGCCCCCGCTTTGGTAATCATCCTCCGAGACGGAGAGCCTGCCGTAGAAATTGCGCACGCGTTCCACCTTTTTGTCATTCTTGAAACCGAGGTCGGTCATGGTGAGCAGGACGAGGGTGAAGAGCATGCCGAGCATGGTGATGGAGATCAGCGCAGGCCGCATGAAGCCGCGCCGGATGATGCGGAAGACGAGCACGGCCAGACAAAGGCCGATGCCCGCCAGCGTGCCGTAGATCACCTCTGGCGGCGGCATGAGGTCGATCTTCAGCTGCTTCTGCACCTCCGCCTGAGTGAGGATGCCGTGATGAATCAGCATCCAGGCCACCCCGCAGGTCACGGCCGTGATGATCAGTGCCAGCAGCCACTCCCACACATGTTTGACCCTCAGCACCGAGCGCAGCAAAATGTAGCAGGCCAGTGCAGCCACCACGATGAGGCTGATCGGCCACTCCGCAAAGGAGGTGAAGAGGTGAGGCGCACCCAGGCTCACGAACAATCCGCCCAGCGCGCCGCCGAAGGACATGAGGAGATAAAATTCCGTGAGCCGGCGCGGGGCGGGTTTCAGGCGCGTGAGCTCGCCATGGCAGAGCATGCACGCGATGAACATGGCGCTGAAGGACCAGCCCAGCTCCCAGATGAAATTCGGCGTGAGGTCGATGTTGCTCAGGTGGAACTTCTGCCCGGTCAGCCGGTTCAGCAGAGGCTCCACGTGGTTGTGCATCATCAATTCGAAGTCGATCCAGAATGACTGGCCTTGAAGGCGGCTTTCCGTGCAGGTGAGAAACAGCACGGGCAGAGCCAGAAGCGCCCACAGCGCGCAGATGCGTGCATACCAGCGCTCATGCTCAAAGCAGATGATGAAGGTGAGCAGGTAGAGGCTCAGGGGGACGACCCAGAGGAAGGGGATCACCGCGACGTCCTGGCAGACGTGATTCGTTGCGGAAAGCAGCACGCAGCTGGCCAGTGCAGGAAGCAGCACCCACTGGATTCTTTTCAGCCAGCCGGGATGATCGGCGGCGGTGTCGATCACCACCGTGGGTTTGGCTTCTGCCTCGATGGCGTGATTGCGGTCCAGCCAGATGCCTGCCAGAGAGAGCACCACAAAGGCGCCGAAGCCCACCGCCCACAGCGTGGTCTGTTCCAAGACATCCCAGTGGACTTCGAAGAACAAAGGATAGCTCAGCAGTGCCGCCAGCGAGCCGATGTTGGAGAGCGCATACAGCCGCCACGGACTGGCCCCATTCGTGGTGCGGGTGAACCACACCTGCACCAGCGGGCTCGTGCTGGAGAGCACGAAGTAGGGCAGGCCCACGCTGACAAACAGCAGCAGCAAAATGCGCAGTGCGGGGTCTTCTGTTCCCGTCGGCTTCCACATCTCATTCGGAGCGATGGGCAGCATGGCGATCGCCATGCCCAGCAGCAGGCCATGCGCGATGCCCTGCCAGCGCCGTGGCAGCAGAGTCAGCGTGTGCGCATAGGCATAGCCGGCAAACAGCACCACCTGGAAAAACAGCATGCACGTCGTCCACACCCCCGGGCTGCCACCGAACCACGGCAGGATGAATTTGCTGATGATCGGCTGCACCTGAAACAGCAGAAAGGCGCTCAACAGGCTCAGTGCCGCGAGGATGATACCGGGGACGGCACGGGAAGGGTTGGCGGACATGTGAGAAAGGGCGTGAGGCTGGCATATCACGCTGTTTGTGGGAAGATAAAAGTAAGGACATTGTGCAGAGCCGCTGGCAATTCACGCCTATCGCGACATCATGCCACATGCCGCAGCCGCCCCGCCGTCCCTTCCGTCCTCGTCCCTCACCGCCCCGTGAGCCGGGCAGTCGCGAACAAGATGACCGCCAGCAGGGAAGCCGCGAGCAAGGCAGTCGTTCGCAGGGGAATGGTGAGCAAAGCAACCGTCCGCAAGGAAACCGCGAGTACGGCAATCGTCCGCAGGGCAATCGTGAACCCGTCAAACGTGAGTTCGGCAACCGAGCCCAACGCAAACTCAATCGTGCTCAGGGTGGCCACACGCACGGCACCTCATGGGAAAAATCCGCCGACTGGTACGATGGCATCATTGGCGAGCGCGGCTCAGAGCTCTATCAGGCCGTTGTCATTCCCGGTGCTCTCCATCTGCTGGCACCCAAGCGCGGTGAGCGCGTGCTCGATCTCGGCTGCGGACAGGGGGTGTTTTCACGCGCACTCGCGCAGGCCGGTTGTCAGGTCACCGGGGTGGACGCCGCCCCCACGCTGATCCAAAAAGCGCGCACCTACCCCGTGAAGCCGCCGGTACGCTACCTCGCGCGCGATGCCGCGCAGATCGAGGACCTCGGCGAGTTCGATGCCGCCTCCGCCATCCTCTGCGTGCAAAACATGGAGCACCTGGATGTCGTCAGCGCCGCCGCCGCCAAAGTCCTCAAGCCCGGTGGTCGCATGCTCTGGGTCGTCAATCATCCCGCATTCCGCATCCCGCGCCAGACGAGCTGGGGCAATGATGAAGCCGCCAAGATTCAATACCGCCGCATCGATGCCTACAGCAGCACCCTGAGCATCCCCATCATCATGCACCCCGGCAGGCCGGACAGCGAGACCACCACCTCCTTCCATCGCAGCCTGCAAACCCTCACCGGCACCGGCTTCAGCGCCGGCCTGCGTCTCGCCGGCATCGAAGAATGGTACTCCCACAAAGAAAGCCAGCCCGGTCCCCGCGCCGCCGCCGAAAACCGCGCCCGCAAGGAGTTCCCGCTATTCCTGGCCCTTCTTTGGGAGAAACGCTGATTTTTAAAAGTGCGACCGCGTAACTCGGCCCCCGTTACTTCCGGGCTCCCTTCCATCATACCAGCATCTGGCAGGAGGTGGGCAGCTTGAATCCCGGGTTTGGAGGCCATGGCTGCGGCGGGCTTTGGGTTCATTCAGGTTCACCGTTGGGTTCAGGGTCAGGTTCAGGGTCACCCGTTGGAGGGTGGGTTTTGGGTTCACGGGTTCATACCCTATATATAGGGTATGAACC
>NZ_JBAQCR010000234.1:0-2094 GCF_049294395.1 Prosthecobacter sp. | reverse complement strand
ATGCTGTCTTCATCAATGGCGGTCATCTCAGCGCCCTGACCAAGGCCAGCCAGCAGCGCGACAAATTGCGTGAAGAAGTCGGTCCCATGAGGTTGAATCCGCAGGCGCTCGGCGCGGACCTGCAACGCCTGAAGACCGAGCAGGCGGACTTGAAGCGCAAACTGGCCGCCTTCGGCGAAGGCGGCAGCGATGCCATGCAACGCTCCGAAGCCGTCGTGATGATCGGCGCATTGCTGCGCAAGCACGGCATGACCCTGGTGGATGAAGGCCCCTCCGCCAAACAATCCGCCCCCACCACCGGCACCACACGTGGAGCT
The DNA here is from genome assembly GCF_049294395.1 of Prosthecobacter sp. GTDB lineage: Bacteria > Verrucomicrobiota > Verrucomicrobiia > Verrucomicrobiales > Verrucomicrobiaceae > Prosthecobacter. Next base: position 1,777 of record NZ_JBAQCR010000234.1, on the reverse strand, counting down.
GCCGTCAAACAAAGCCATACCACGAATGCTGACAGTGTGTGGCAGGTGCGCTTTCTCGGCAGTTGGAGCGGCGTGCAGGCCACGCTGATGGCCCTGCCCGACTTTGAAGGCAGCGCCTGCCTGCCGCTGAGCCTGAGCATGGCGGAACCTCAAAACCAAAGCCCCGTGCGCGAGTGGACGCTGCGCCTTCGCCTGTGATGCACCTGATGAGCGACAGCCCCCACACCCTCCCGGTCACCGTGCTCTCCGGCTTCCTGGGTTCAGGCAAAACCACACTGCTGCGCCGTCTCCTGCGTGAAGCCAAGGGAACGCGCCTCGGCGTGATCGTCAATGACCTCAGCGAGCTGGAAGTGGATGGCGACCTGGTGCGCGACCCCGAAGGATTCAATGAGCAGCGCGGCAACTTCGCCAGCATCCACACCGGCAGCATCAGCGGCACGCAGCGTGGGGCGTTTTCAAACGTTCTTGATGCCTGGCGCGGGCGCGATGACCTGGATCACGTCATCATCGAAACCTCCGGCAGCACGCATCCCGGGCCTCTGATCCAGGAGATCAGCGCACGGCCTGAGTTCAAGCTCGACACTTTTGTCACGCTCATTGATGCGAAAGCATTCATGGAGGACTACGGCGGCGGGTGCCTGCTCCGTGAGGCCACTCAGCCCCAGGCTCCTCTGCTGTCGGCACAGATCCGCCTGGCGAATGTGATCTTGATCACCAAGACCGAGAAAGTGATCCCCGAGGCCATCGAATGGATGGCCCAACACCTCACAACACTCAATCCCTCCGCAGCGCTTTACTCAGTCAACTACGGCAGGATCAAGCCTCAGTTGATCCTCGGCACCGGCAGCTTCGACATGGATCGGGCACAACATCTCGCCGCCGGCTTGCAGCATGATGACGTGGGTGATGCCGCCAGCTATGACCTCGGCAGCACCGTCATCACCGATCCTCGTCCGCTGCATCCACGTCGGCTTTGGACCCTGTTCCGCGAGCGACTCGGCGCAGGCATCCACCGCAGCAAAGGATTCATCTGGATGCCCTCACGGGATCGCGATGTCCTGCTGTGGAATCAAGCCGCCGGCAGCATCGAGATGGAGCTCATGGCCTACTGGAAGGCGGCGCTCGTGACCAATCCCGATGGCAAACTCGTGCCGGAGGAAATCGCCATTCTGCATGACATGCTCCAAGGCACCCACCCCGAATTCGGCGACCGCGCCTGCGAACTGACGGTGATCGGCACCGCGCACGACCGCGCCATCTTCGTGCAAGACCTCAAGACATGCTTCTGCACCGACGACGAAACCGCCGCATGGAAGCGCGGCGAGACCTTCGACGACCCATGGCCCAGAACCCTCCTGCGCGTGTGATGAGCCAGCCCCTTCCATCCATGTCACAAGACATCCCCATTTCCCGCCAGCGTGTACTCCTGAGCGACTTCAAAGCCGCGCTGCTTCAGCAGATGTTCTTCTGGGGCCGTGATGTGATGACGAGTGGCAATCTGCTTGTCCAGCACGGCTTCATCAAACTGCCATCCCCCGGATTGAAGGGCACGAGTTGTTATCGGCTCGATTACCGTGGAGGCATCATCGAGCTTCATGGTGCCTGCGCTGGCTGGTATCCCGGCGCTCATGATCCGCAGCCCGGCTTTCTCTTTGTGCGCACCTCAGGCCGCTGCACCTCGCATCATCTGCATGAACCGGTGATCCCCGGCAGCTACGATGGAGCCCTCACCAGCCGGCGCGGCGTGCGCTTCCGCATCAACATTTACAAGGTTCGC
>NZ_JBAQCR010000233.1:0-9013 GCF_049294395.1 Prosthecobacter sp. | reverse complement strand
GGCCAGGTGCATCAATGGCAGGTCTCCCTCAAAGTCGCATTCGAAATCGAGGACAAGTAAAGGTCTGACAAGGTGGCTCCATCATCTGAACATGGGCAAGAAGCCCTCCGGCTGCGCAAACTCATGCTCATCGCCGCCATCGCTGCAGGCATGGTCCTCTGCTGCTTGGTGGCGCAGCCCTTTTTGCCCGCACTGACCTGGGCCATGGCCCTCTCCGTTCTCTTCACGCCATTTCAGGGCTGGCTTGAGTCAAAGCTCAGGCATCCTGGTCTGGCCGCCATCATCGCGGTGGTCGTGATCGCCTTCATCGTTGTCGTTCCGGTGCTCTTTGTCGGTCAGCACCTCATCGGCCAGGCCGCTCAGGGCGCACAGCTCATCGAAACCAAGGTGGCCACCGGCGAATGGCGCCGTGCTATTGAAGCACAGCCACGTCTCGCTTCGGTGGCTGTGATGATCGAGGATGACCTGGACCTGCCGGCCACGGTGAAATCTCTCGCCACCTGGTTCAGCACCACAGCAGGGTCCTTCGTCAGCGGCTCCATGTTTCAGGTCATCAGCTTTAGCCTCATCTTCTACCTGCTGTTTTTCTTTTTGCGGGATCGCCGCCTGGCTGTCGCCTCGCTTCACCACCTTTCACCGCTTTCCAGAGAGGAAACGGAAAACCTCCTTCTCCGCGTCCGTGATACCATTCAGGCCACCGTCTATGGCACGCTGGTCGTCTCCATCATTCAGGGGCTTCTGGCCGGGCTCATGTTTTGGTGGCTCGGTTTGCCCGCTCCTCTGCTCTGGGGCGTGGTGATGGCCATTCTCTCCGTCGTGCCCATGCTCGGCGCTTTCGTGGTCTGGATTCCCGCCGCGCTTTTCCTGGCTCTGGAAGGCAGCTGGGGAAAGTCGCTCATCCTGGTCCTTTGGGGCATGCTCGTCGTGGGAACGATCGACAATCTCCTGCGCCCCATCCTCGTCGGAAATCTGCTCAAGCTGCACACCGTCCTCGCCTTCATTTCCGTCGTGGGCGGATTGATGCTCTTCGGCCCCGCCGGACTCATCCTTGGCCCCGTGGTGCTCACCATCACCACCGTGCTGCTGGAAACCTGGCGCAGTCGGTCTGCTGACGAGCTGAGCACCCAGTGATAAGGGAGTCCAGCTTCACGAGTATCCCCAGCTAAACTCACTCCCATGGCCGAATCTCCTCCATCTCTGCTTTCGTCACTCTGGCGGCGCAAATCGACAATGATCGCCGCGCTCGCCCTCATCGGCATCGTCACGCATCTCATGCTGCGCTTTGCACTCAAGGCATCGCTGAATGCACAGCACCTGCCGCTGCTCTTCACACTCATCGTCGGCGGGCTGCCCATGCTCTACGATCTGCTGCGCAAGCTGCTGCGGCGCGAGTTCGGCTCCGATCTCCTCGGTGGCGTCTCCATCATCACCTCGCTCCTGCTGGGCGAATACCTCGCGGGCTCCATCATCGTCCTCATGCTCGCAGGCGGCGAGGCCCTGGAGAGCTACGCCTTGCGCAGCGCATCCTCCGTGCTCGCCGCCCTGGCAAAGCGCATGCCCTCCATCGCGCACCGCAAAGCCGGTGCAGATATTGCTGATGTCGCTTTGGCTGACATCGCCGTCGGCGACACCCTCGTCATCTACCCGCACGAGATCTGTCCGGCCGACGGCATCGTCACCGAAGGCCACGGTGTCATGGATGAATCCTACCTCACCGGCGAGCCTTTCCAGATCACCAAGACCACCGGCTCCGCCGTCATCTCCGGTGCCATCAATGGCGAGACTGCCCTGACCATCCGCACCACCCAAGTCGCCGCCGATTCACGCTACGCGAAAATCATGGAAGTCATGCGCGAGTCCGAAAGCAAGCGCCCGCAGCTCCAGCGCCTCGGCGACCAGCTCGGCGCCATCTACACGCCCGTCGCCCTCGTTGTTGCACTGCTCGCCTGGTTCCTCAGCGGAGATCCACTTCGCTTCCTCGCCGTCCTCGTCATCGCCACCCCCTGCCCTCTTCTGCTTGGCATCCCCATCGCCATTGTCAGCTCCATCTCCCTCTGCGCACGCCGTGCCATCATCGTCAAAAGCCCCGTCGTGCTCGAACAGATCGCCGGATGCCGCACCGCCATCTTTGACAAGACCGGCACCCTCACTTACGGCGCGCCCAAGCTCACCGAGCAGCTCCTCGCCACCGGCTTGGATCAAAAAGAAGTGCTCACCCTCGTGGCCAGTCTGGAGCGCTACTCAAAGCATCCCCTCTCACGCGCCATCATTGCCGCCGCCAAGGAGCAAAACCTAACCCTCCCCGAAGCCAGCGAGGTCAGCGAGGAGCCCGGCCTCGGACTGCGCGGCACCGTCGCAGGCCATCAGCTCCAGATCACCAGCCGCAACAAACTCATCTCGCAAAATCTCCCCGGCACCGATCAAATGCCTGCCATCTCTGGCGGCCTCGAATGCGTCGTCGTTCTCGACGGCCACTACGCCGCCACCTTGCGCTTCCGCGATGCACCCCGCGCCGAGAGCCGCAGTTTCGTCAACCACCTTGGTCCAAAGCATCACTTTGATCGCGTCATGATCATCTCCGGCGATCGCGAATCCGAAGTCCGTTACCTCGCCGATCAAGTCGGCATCTCTGAGATCCACGCGCAGAAAAGCCCCGAGGAAAAGCTCACCATCGTCCGCGCCGAAACCGCCAGGGCCAAAACCCTCTACGTCGGCGACGGCATTAACGACGCTCCCGCCATGATGGCCGCCACTGTCGGCATGGCCATCGGCCAAAACAGCGACGTCACCGCCGAGGCCGCCGGCGTCGTCATCATGGACAACTCGCTCAAAAAAGTGGACGAGTTCATGCACATCAGCCGCCGCATGCGCGTCATCGCCCTGCAAAGCGCCGTCGGCGGCATGGCACTCAGCCTCATCGGCATGGCCTTCGCCGCCACCGGCCATCTCCCGCCCGTCAGCGGAGCCATTGCGCAGGAGATCATCGACGTTCTCGCCGTGCTCAATGCCCTCCGTGCGGCGTTTCCACCGAAGATCATCCATGATCTGTAGCCGCATGGCCTGTCATTTCGGCATGTGAAACACGGTCGCTCAGTTTGGGGTCTCGACCCCATGGTGAAGACGCGCTGAGGGTCCTAGCCTTCGCCACATGAAGCCACCAGCTTCATGCAACAAACCAAACAACGCCCGCCAACATTATGAAAAAACGTTCCACCACACTCCTGTCGTCCTTCACGCTCGCCCTGTGCGGCATGCTTCTCCTCACCCCGGCCAGCCAGGCCGAAAACAAGAAGAGCCTGATCTCGAACGCCGAATCCACGTTCATCCAAAATGCCGCCATCTCCAGTCATGCGGACACAGAGTTCGCAGAGCTGGGCGTCAAGAAAGCTGAGAATGCCAGCGTGAAAGCTTTTGCCGAAACACTCGTCACCGACCACAAGGCGCTGAGCAAGGAAATCAAGAAACTCGCCGACGCGCAGAGTGTGGAGCTCTCCAAGGAGATCACCCCGGAGCAAACCGCCACGCTTCAGAAGCTCGAAAGAGCCACCGGTGCTGCGTTTGACAAAGAGTTCCTCGCGGCTTTCGCAGACGGCCACCAGTCGCAGATCAGCAGCTACGAAAAAGCCTCCAAAGACCAGAACGACCTGGAGCTGAAGGCCATCGTGGACAAGACGCTTCCCGTCCTCAAGGCGCACCAGGCCACGGCCATCGCACTCGCCGCGAAATAATCCCCGTCCCTCCACGGCGGATGCCATTCTTTCTGGCATCCGCTTTTTTGTGCCCATGAAACGCGGCCAGCTAACAAAAGGCGGGCGGGCAAACAAAAGCCTAACAGCTTGAACACCGCTCACCCGCCCCCTCCTCAGCCGTTCCCCGCATCTTCCCGCGTCAGCCTCGTCTCTCAGATCACACGGCTTCGCTTCGGCATGACAAGACTGAACACGCAGGCCCACACGGCGCTCAGTCCGCCGCCCATGAGGCAGCCTTCCACCGCGCCCATCATCCAGGCCACCATCGGATCGGCCACCATCAGCGGGCCCGCCCCTTCGTGTTGAAAAAACGTGGAGCCCGTCAGCCAGCCCCACACCCCGCCCCAGAACGCTCCCAGGCCTCCCCAGCACTTCACACGCCCCAGCGTGCTGAAGCCACCCACCCCCGTCTCACCCGCTTTGCGTTCACACCCGGCGAAGGAGAGCTGCTTCATCTCACACACGCAGCGCTGAAAATGCCGCGTGCTGGCTGCGTGTTCATCATGCGAATTGGAGACCGTTACAGCGGCATCTTGAGGAGGATTGAGCTTCATACTCTTGCAGGGGGGCTTGTTTCATCGGCACAAGCCAAACTTTAAGCCTCACACGCATCTCTTTCGATGGGGTGTTCCCCCCATTTTTTGGCCTCGCCTCCGTTGCAAAGCTTACCCTTATGCAAAGTAGGTTTACACCCCATGGCAGCGATCCGCCCTCAGCGTGCAAAATGATCCTGCCATGATGACGCACAGCAAAACTCACATTCTCGCCCGTCTTGAAATCGGACTTCGCACCGACTCCAAACGTTTGACCAAACTGGAGGACGAATTGATGCAGGTGCTTCAGCGCGGCCGTGGTCTCGGCACCGAATACGGCTCTCCCGGAGACTGGAGCAATGCCTGGGGCCATCACTGGGATCTCGTGGAGCGCATTCTGTGCAGCATTCACGACCTTGTCAGTGAGGTGCAGGACGGCATCCAGAGCCACGATACAAATCGGCATGAAAAAGCCCTGCAAACCTGGACCCGGCTGCAAATCGAAGACACCCGGCTGGAGCAGACCCTTCAAGCCCTGCAAGGCCAGGCGGTCGGTCTCAATGCCGCAGCCCAGTCCGAATGGGTCGCCATAGCCCGGAGTCTTGAGGCGCATCTGCATGTCATTCACAACTGTGCCGATGCCATGCGCATCAAGCTCGAACTGCTGAAGAATAACTCCAGTGCGGAGGTCGATGCGCAGGTGCAGAAGCTCCTCCTCCGCCTCTCCCGCTCCCCTGACAAACCAGGCGGCAGCCTCATCGACAGCGACGAGGAGTACCAGCACGCCGCCGTCGAACTCCAGCAGGAGAAAAACAAATTCATGGGCTTCGTCGATCTCGTCAAATGCATGTTCCTCTGGACCGACTCCACCCAGGAGCGCGCCGACAAAAACAGTCTGCAGGAATCCTTCTGATCCGCCCCTGTTCGAAAAAAACCTCCCCTCATGAAAATGAACATCGGCCTGTGGATCGATCATCGCAAAGCAGTCATCGTGCTCGAATCCATCGCTGGAAAGGAAATCCACATCATCCAGTCAGACGCAAACCGCCAGCCGGGCCGCATCGCTGGCACACGCTCCACCACCTCGTTTGAAGCTCAGAAGGTCAAGGCCGACGACGTCGCTCAGCGCAGGTTCACCGCAGATCTCCACCATTACTACCAGGAGGTGGTGGCTCTCGTGCATCATGCCACATCCCTGCTGGTTTTCGGCCCTGGAGAGGCCAAGGGTGAGCTGGTCAGGGAACTCGAACCTGCCATGCCCAAAGGCTTCCCCGTGGCCGTCGAAACCGCAGACAGAATGACCGACCGCCAGATCACCGCCCACGTCTGCGATTTTTTCAAAGAGGCAAATTCCGTCGTCCCTCTGCATTAGTTTCATCCTCTCCGCATGAATCCATTTTCTCAGCCTGAGATCACCGCATCGAGAGCTGCGGAAGTCTGGCCTCCTGAGACCGTGCTGGCCATCAATGTCTTCCTGCTGCAGCATCCTTCCTTGGACATGCAGCCCTGGTTTGAAGAGCAGGTCGTTTTACATTTGGGGTGTTCACCCCATGGCAGGCGCGTGGATTCCTCATCTATCGCTTGAGCCATGAAACTCAAGCTCAGGCACACCCGCAACAGCCTCCCGGAAAAAACTCGGATCGAAATCACCGCGCTGCTTCAGGAGCGCCTGACCGAATCCATCGACCTCATGATGCAGGCCAAGCAGGCTCACTGGAATGTGAAGGGCCACAACTTCATCGCGCTGCATGAGCTCTTCGACAAAGTCTACACCGACACCGGCACCTACGTCGATCTCATCGCCGAGCGCATCGTCCAGCTCGGCGGCATCGCCCAGGGCACCATTCGTGTCGTCGCCAAAAAATCCAGCCTGCCCGAATACCCGCTGGACATCACCAGCGGCAAAAAACACGTCGCCGAACTCGCCCACGCCATCGCCTTCTACGGCGAGCTCATCCGCAAGGCCATCGCCACCTCCACGCAGCTCAAGGACGCCGACACCGCAGACATCTTCACCGAAGTCTCACGCGGCTCTGACATGAACCTCTGGTTCGTCGAAGCTCACGAACAGCCCGAACATTAACCCACCCCCGCTGACATGAATGCTCTCGTTTATCATGGCGTGGGAAAGAAAGCCCTGCAGGACATGCCGAAGCCTGCCCTTCAGGAGGCCCCGGATGCCGTCGTCCGCATCACCAAGACCACCATCTGCGGCACCGACCTCCACATCCTCAAAGGAGACGTGCCCACGGTCACCGAAGGCCGCATCCTCGGCCATGAAGGCATCGGCCTCATCGAGGAGGCAGGCACCAGCGTCACCCGCTTTCACAAAGGCGACCGCGTCATCATCTCCTGCATCACCTCCTGCGGAAAGTGCGAGTACTGCCGCCGTGGCATGTGCTCCCATTGTGAAAAGGGCGGCTGGATTCTTGGCAACACCATTGACGGCACCCAGGCCGAGTTCGTCCGCATCCCGTGGGCGGATACCAGCCTCCACCACATCCCCGAAAACGCAGACGAGGAGGCCATGGTCATGCTCAGCGACATTCTCCCCACCGGCTACGAATGCGGCGTGCTCAACGGCTGCGTCAAACCCGGAGACACCGTGGCCATCATCGGCGCCGGCCCCATCGGCCTCGCCACCCTGCTCACCGCAAAGCTCTACACACCGGCGGACATCATCATGATTGATGTGGACGAACACCGTCTCGATGTCGCCAAACGCCTCGGCGCCACCAAGCTCATCGACAGCAGCGACGGCCGCGCCATGGCCAAAATCATGACCATGACCTACGGCCGCGGCGTGGATGTCGCCATCGAGGCCGTTGGCATCCCCTCCACCTTCGAGCTCTGTCAGTCCATCATCTCCCCCGGCGGGCACATCGCCAATGTAGGCGTGCATGGTCAAAGCGCACCGCTGCATCTCGAAAGACTCTGGTCGCAAAACATCACCATCACCACCCGTCTCGTGGATGCCGTCACCACGCAGCTCCTGCTCAAGACCATCATGTCCGGCAGGCTCCTCCCCAGGCAGCTCATCTCCCACCGCTTCATGCTGGGAGATGTCATGAGCGCCTACGAGACCTTTGGCCATGCCGCGCGCGATCAGGCGCTGAAGATCATCCTCACCAGTTCCTGACCTCAGGCACGCACCGAACGGGGTGAACACCCCATGGTTCTTCAGCAGCATCTGTCCCAAGATACATCTCAATCCATCCACCTCCCTTCTCCTAATGAACATCATCGTTATCCTTCTCATTCTTCTGCTTCTTGGAGGCGGTGGCTACGGCTTCAGCTCCGGCAACCATTTCATCGGCGGCGGTGCCAGCCTCATCGTCATCATTCTCATCGTCCTTCTCGTCACCGGGCGTCTTTAAAGATTAACGTCCCAATCTATCCCTTTATGAAACATCTCTCATTCCTTCTCATTCTCCCCCTTGCCCTCACCCTCGGCGTCTCCTCCTGCGTGGACACCGGCTACGCGGGCGGCGGTGGTTACGGCCGTGGTTTTGGCGGCGGCTACGGTGGCGGCGGTTTCAACACCTACTCCACCCTGCCCCGCAACTACAGCGGCAGCGCCTACAACCACAACGGCCGCTACTACTCCGGCGGCCAGTATCAAACCGGCAGCTACAGCTACCAGGGAAGGCCCTACACCAGCCGCTACTCCCACAACGGCCAGCACTACTACGGCGGCAGCCATCAGCACTACACCCCGCAGCACAACAGCGGCTACAATTCCAACCTGCGCGTCAACACCCCCGTCCTGCAGACTCACTCAAACAGCCAGTTCATGCAGGGACGCCGTTAATCAACGTCCGGCATGCGTGCGTGTGTGTAATCCACACTCACCTCATTCCCTCAACAGGGGCAGGTCTAACCACCTGCCCCTTCTCGCATTCAATGCTTCGATGAATCTTCTGAAATGGGGACCATTCTTTTGAGGCTTGCATAACAAGGCTGACATCATTGCCTTGAAGGCCAGCGGCCTTCCGAATTTCAGCCCACGGCTGCCGAGCTTCAGCGAGTGCTCCCCCGGGTTCTGCCAGCCACTCCGGCAGCAAGCCCAGCACTCCTCCACACGACGCCGCGTCCCAGCAGCGTCTGCTCCGCCATTGCGCCGCAGGTCGCCTCTTTTCATCACAAAGGTCAATCTCATCGCGGCCACCCGGAGGGAGCAGAGAAATGACATCACGATCCGCTGAAAACAGGTCTGTCTCTGAGGGCTTTTGAAAAGGGGGCATGCGATGTGGCAGCAGCCCACGATGGGACGAAGGATTTCAGGGACGCGCACAGCGCATCCCTACCATCCAGAGCAGCGCGTTCCGCAGGGCTGGTAGGGAACCGCTGTGCGGGTCCGAAGTTTCGGGTCTATGGCGTCGCGGGCGCTCAAAAAGGTACGCCGTCCATGGAATGAGGAAAGGCAGTCGATGGGGGCCGTTGCCGCGATGGTTCCAAGTGTGATATAATGCCACAATCATTGGAAAGCAGCTCAGCCTCTCAGCTTGAGGCTGCATCAAGACTCCTTTTCAACTGCTGATGGTATTAGCCGGTGGTGAAGCGAAGCGGTGCAGCGTGAACCACCTGACTCCGCCATGAAACAATCCCCCTTCAGAATCGCCTGCCGAAGGTAGGCGAGAAGCATTCCGCCTCCCAGCGCAAACGAGAAAACCGCACACGCTTCTCTCACACCACCACGACACCTTTCCGAACTCTCAATCAATCCGCACC
>NZ_JBAQCR010000232.1:0-14078 GCF_049294395.1 Prosthecobacter sp. | reverse complement strand
AATGCATCTGGGACTGGGGACTGTTTCATGACAACCCCTGCCAAATCAAGCTTCGCTCTGCGGCTGTGGTTGCCTGGCTACCATACGCCGTCCGGGAACAAGACGATCGGGAAGCACTGGAGCAAGGTGCACAAGATGAGAAAACCGCTGGCGGCGGCCCTGTATGAGGCCATGCGGGAGATCCCGGTGAGGGAGCGCACGGAATGCCACAAGGTGGCGTATCAGGTGCTGACCAAGATGCTCATGGGGGTGCCGCTGGAAAAGCGGAAGGGGAAGAAACCTGCCAAGCCTACGGTGCCGGCGCGGCTGCGGATTGAGCGGGTGACGCTGTCGTTGTGCGATGAGGACAATTTCAAGGGTGGGACCAAAGCGCTGGTGGACTGCCTGCGGTACGCGTTTCCGACGGTGCTGCTGGATGATGCCCCGGGCTATGTGGTGATGGAGCACGTGCAGACGCAGTGTGGGAGCAAGTGCGAGAAGGGGACGTGGGTGGATCTCGCTGCGGGCGAGGAGCCGGAGAAGCTGCCGCAAGAAAGCGCAAAAAACCGGAACTGATAAAATGATGCGACGAAACCCGGAGTTTTGGACAGGATTCACAGAATTACAGAATTTCAGGATTGGGAATTCCTGAATCCTGAAATGGTTGGATTCTTGTAAAGCCTGTCTTTTTTTGGGCCGGGTCATTGAATCCCAGAACCTCCTCAAGGCGGGACTGCAATACGAGGAAGACGGAGAGACCTTTCCTTGTCTCAGCGCTCGATGCGGAGGCCGCCGCCGGGGATGGGGGTGACGCGGTAGGTGGTGGAGCTGTTGATGTCATGCTGCCAGGGGCTGCCGGGGATGCCGCGTAGCTCGATGGGGCTATTCATGAGATTGAAGCTGGGATCGAGAGGGGCGGAAGGAAGAGGGGCTGAAGAGGGGCTAGGTGTGACGTTTTTTGATGCAGATGACCCGGAGTTCGAAGACTCTTGTATGGCGGCGATAGAGGCCTGATATTTGAGTTCAATGGCAGCTAAATCGGCCTGATACTGAATGCGTTCGGCTGCTTCTTTAGCTTGCAAACTGGCGATGTTTTTTTCAGAGATTCTTTTCCATTCATCTTCAATTCTCTGCTGTTTTTCCTGATAGGTTTCAGAAATGATTTTGGGCTGCGGAATAGGTTCAAGCTTTGGCAACGCCGGCAGGTTGATGAATTTGATTTTTGCGGCGCTTTTTTCTGAAGCAGAAATTTCCTGCCAACGCTGCTGCATTTCCAAAATGGGAGCGCTGGAAACAGGCTGCTTGTACGCCTGGGATGCAGGTCTGAAACCGCCCGATTTGACGACGATAGTGAACAACGCGAGGCCGATCAGCAAAGGGACGAGGAGCGATTTCATGGGCAAATCGTAAGGGGTTGAAAGCAGGGTGCAAGTATAAAATTTGTAATCGGTTTGCCGTGCCGAGGCGAGCCGCCCGCGCGGGTGCGCGCGTGCGGATTCTGAGTACCAGACTCAGAGACAGAGATAGAATAAGAGAAAGAGTAAGAGGAAGTCACGTCACTTGTCCTTCTTTTGTCCGTGACATGTCACGTTACTGAGACGTCACTTGTCACGTCACTATCCATGTCACGAGGCCAGAGTACTTTACTGTGGGAAACCGCCTCCAGCCCTCTGTTTTTGGGCTTGTACGAAGGAGAAGAGGTCATTTAGGAGATGGTCAGAACCATTCATTTACCCAGTCCCCGGTTAGATTATTAGCATGAGTCCCACGCAGGCTGCCCGCCTGCCGAGAGCTTTTTAGTCAGCCTATGGTGTCGAAGGCTCAGCCCCGTGTTAATTCGTGTCACAAGAAGTCACGTTTTGGTGTGTGACATGTTGCATAACGTCACGTCACATGTGACGTGACGAGTCACGCAACTATACGTGACATGTCACACTTTTGTCCGTGACATGTCACGTTTTCACTGGTGCAGCAGGGCGGGTGCTTTTTGCTTGATGCGCTCAAACTCCGAGAGGGAGGCTTCGTAGAGGGTGCGGGATTCCGGGGGGAGGGACTGGCGGAACTGCTGACGGGCCTGCTCTGCGGAGAGGCCGGATTTTTTGCTGCCATTCATGATCTGGGAAGGGTCAATGATTTTGAGGACTTTGGCGATGTCTCCAGAGGTTTCCAAGGGCACGCCGAGGGCTTTGAGGCGGGTGGCGAGGGCGGTGATTCTCCGGGGATTGGGTGAGTCCTGGGCGAGTTCCTGCACGAGGAGGCGCTTGGCGCGGGAGGTGACGGTGGTGCCGTAGTCGAAGCCGGGCTGGGCGTCGTAGCCGTGGGCTTTGCGGAAGTCCTCCGCCTGACGGTAGATGTTCGGCGCTGCGGACTTGACGTTCATGCCGAAGACGGAGCGGATGACGGTCTGGACGGGATCGTAGGTCTGGAGGGTTTTGTTCACCTGCCGCTGGCCTGCCTTGGTGAGGGCCCCGCCATCTCCAATGCCGACGGCAGCGGCGAGGTCTGGGGCGAGAGGTGGGAGGGCGACGCCGGCGGCGTGCTGGGTGTAGGCGCGGAGCATTTCCGGGGTGGACATGTCTGCCTCGGTGAGGTGGCGGCCGGAGAAGAGATCCCGGTTGGTGATCCACGAGACGCCGAGATTCCCGATGGGGCCGGCGGCGGCGGTCTGGCGCCAGAACGTCTGCCAGGCGTTTTCCTTCTCCTCCAGCGGCACGACCTTTTGGCCGAGGAGATCGGCGAAGGGCATGATGGAGGAGATGTCCCACTGCTGCACCTGACCCTGGCTGCTGCGGAAGGGCAGGAGCATGGAGAAGAGGTGCAGGTTGGAGAGTCCGAGGATGCCTTTGCCGCGCCCGGCGAGGTCCTTGCCGATTTCGTCCTTATCGCGGTCTTCCAAGCCCAGCAGCATGGCGCTGAGGGCCGAGAGTGCCGCGGGGAAGGCGAGGGCAGCGGAAAGGGCGATGGGGCGCTCCTTGGCGGCGAGGGCGAGAATGCGGGTGGACTCGCGGAAGAAGGAGAAGAAGGGATTCACAAAGCGCCCGGCGTTTCTTGTGGCCCAGGAAGCGCCGAGGCGATCGTAGTAGGGGAACCACTTCCTAACGTGGGCGGCGGCGAGTTGTTGGATTTCCTGCTCGGACAGAGGCCCCTCACCCCGACCCTCTCCCCGGAGGGTAGAGGGAGACAAACGGGCTTCATTCTTCGCCTTGAGATACGAAGCGATTTTGTAGAAGTCGTCGGGCATGCGGCGGTACTCGGCGAGCTGCTCGTGCGTGGTGTTGAATTTGGAGCCGAAGTCGAACCAGAAGCGCTGCAGGAGACCGGGATTGAAGTTTTCAACGGTTTTGGCGTCAGGTAGGAGGCCCTTCAATTTCTCCCGCACGAGGGAGGAATAGGCATCTCCCCCGAGGACGCCGTGCTCGAGGAGTTCGGCGTAGAGCGGGCCGCCGTGGCGCATGATGTCCATGGCCTGACGGTAGTAGGGCCAGTTGCCGGGATTGGCGATGCTGGAGCCGCCGAGGTAGGCAAAGACGGCATTGCCGACGGCATCCCGGATGTGTGAGCCGGGGTTCCAGACGAGCTTGCCGGACTTCCATTTACGCAAGATGGCATCGTAGAACCGCAGGGCGGCGTTGGGGACATCCAGCTTATCAAGGATCTGCTGGGCGATGTCGTTCTGGACGAACTTGCCGGCGAGGGGGCCGAAGCGGGTCTGATCGGGGATGGGGGTGAAGCCCTGCAGAGAGACGTTGCTGGTCCATTCCTTGTTTTTGGCGGTCTCGCTGAGGAGTTCCATCGTCGCAGCGTTATGGGTTTGTGCGAGGATGTAGCGGGCGATGGCGTAGACGGGGTCTTTGATCAGCTTGGGCGGATCAAAGGGGGCTTCTTTTTTGTATTTGGCCTTCTGCAACTCAATGGCCTGTTTGACCATGCCGGCGAGGGCCTGGGAGAGCTTGGCGGGGGCATCCATATCTGCCCGGGTGAGGAGCTGGATTTGGGAGCGGACCTCCCGCCGCTGCTGGCCGTCCAGCGTGGACAGCATGGTTTGCAGTTCCTTGGTATTGCCATGGCGGTCCTGCAGCATTTCGAGGGCCTGCTGCCGGATGAAGTCCGAGTAGAAGGCATCCCGCGAAGCGGCATCCCGGAAGCGCCAGGCATTGCGGCCGCCTTCCTGACGATTGACGGTGAGGTACTGGCCGTCTTTGCCGCGGCGCGTGGTGTCCACGATGTGGTAGGCGGTGGAGCGCTGCTGGCGGAGATCCTGAATGCCGAGCTTGAAGGCGGCGAGGAGTGAACCGGCGGATTCCTGCGCCTCCTCGAGCATGTAGCGAGGCATCCAGCCATTGGACTGGAGTTCCTCGAAGGTGTCAGGATTCATGAGCCCCTGGCGGACGAGTTCCAGGCCCGTCTCCCGCAGCATGGCGCGGAGGCGCTGGGCGAGGGCCTGCATGGCGGGAGGGAGGGAGTCCATGGGGATTTTGTTTTCCATGGCGTCAAAGAGCTGCTCCCGGTAGGCGGGGTTTTGTGCAAACTCCGTTGGGTAGGCGAGGTCTGAGAGGCGGGGATTGCCGGAGAGGGCGCGGACGAGATCGTTGGATTTTTCAGCGCCGAAGGCGGTTTTGCGCTGCATCTCATGGGAGAGGGCGAGCCATTCACGCGGCATGAGGGCGGTGGGGAGGAGCTGATCCACGACGACGGATTTGGTCCAGGAGCCGAGTCCATCGGGTTTATTCAGCCATGCGGCGACGGCGTCCGGGGCTTTGCGGATGTCCTTGCCTGAGACGCGCTGAAGGGCATTGGCGATGGCGTGGCCAGCGGCTGAGGCAGCGGCGGCGTCTGCCGCGCCCAGACGAGTGCCGAAGGCTGACATGGCTTCATGGCCGGGGATGTGCACTCCGAGGCCTGTGATGCCTTGGATGGCCTTGCCGACGGCGGTGGGAATGAGATTGGCAGCTTGGCCGATGCCGGTGACGGATTTGTCGAGGGCTTTGGCGGTGGTGGAAGCGCCGGGGAGGGTGGCGAGGCGGCGATCGAGGGCTTGGGCTTTGTCCAGCGTGCGCTGGAGCCGAGAGGCGGCGGGGAGAATGCCTGAGTCCAGATTTTGGACAGGATTCACAGAATTGGCCGGAATTTCAGGATTTTTTAAGGGGAGAGTTTGGGCGATTTTAGCGATGCTCTCGCGGGTGGCGATTTTGGTGGTGTCGTGGTTTTGGAGCCATTCTTTGAGGACGGGGATGGTGGTCGGGACGGCGGAGCCGAAACCGCGCCAGCCGGGGGTGTAGGAGGCGAGGTAGGCGCGGGCGGCAGCGATGGGGGAGTCGAAGCCCGCCATCAGTTTATGTTCGTCGAAGTGACCGTTGCCGGGTTTGCGCTGGTTGACGATGAGCACGAGCTGGCTCTCCAGGTTGGGGCCGAGGAAAATATCCACGTGGTCTTTATCTTTGCCGGTAGTGCCAAGCACGTAGCCGTAATGATGTGGCATGGTGACTCCCCATGCCTTGCCATTGTCATCGGTACCACGGCGGACGCTGCCGCGTGGGTTCTCGATGGAGATGGTCAGACCGTTCCAGTTGAATTTTCCTTTGGCGTAGTTGCCTGCGGCTTTTTGGGCTTCGGAGGGTGCCGGGTCGGTTTCGTTCGCCGCCTTTTCAGCACGTTGGTTGACTTCGGTTTGACGAGACGTCAAACTCTGGGTATGAGCCGCCCCATTGGACACGTTCGTCAGTTTCCCAGAAATCCCACGTCCTACCGTTTGCTGAGCGTTGAGGTTGGGGGTGTCAGACGACAAAGGTTCGAACACCGTCTGCTTGTAGAGGAAACGATTGGCCGCAAGCTCTCCTCCAAGGAGGTCATTCACCACCGAGATGGGAATGGACTGAACAACACCATCGACAATCTGGAGATCATCTCCCAGAGGCAGCATATTCAGATCCACAAGTTTGGGCGTCTGCGCTGGCCTCTTGATGAGGCTATTCAGCTTCGTGAGAAGGGTGCGACCATTGAGGCTTTGGCGGAGCGCTACGGCGTCACTTACGGGAGTGTTTACAAAGCTTTCGAGCGCCGCCGCCTCACCTGTCTCAAGCTTAAGCGCCGCCCGAAGCGAGACTCTTTGGGTCGAATCTTGGGCACCGAGATTGACGTTGGTTGATGATGAGTGGGCGCTGCTGGCGACGCGCTGAGCGGCTGGCAAGGGTTGCTGCTGCAGGTGTTCGCGCAAGCGTTTGAGGCGGGAGGGATCGGCGGGTTCGAGCTGGAGATCGACTGGCATGGGGCCATGCGCGGTGGCGATGACGTTGCCGGGGGTTTGGATGTCCCAGAGCTGGAGGCCGAGGTCTGGGTGGATGTGGTAGGCCTCAAAGGGGATGAAGCCGCGATCCTTCAGGAGGGCGAGGATGTCCGCCATGGGGGCGTCCGGCTTGGCGGGATTTGCAGCCGCGTAGAAGGGCTGGGAGATGACGGCGCGCCAGTCGTGATCGCCAGGGAAGCGGGTGAAGCCTTCGAATTTGACGTCGTCCTGCCAGAGGTGATTGGAGAGGGCGAGGCGCTCAATGTAGGCCGGGCCATCCAATGCCTGAGCGCCGACGAAGCCGGGCTTGGTGAACTTGTAGAGGCGTCCGTTGTCCCGGTGAGGAATGACGAGATGCTCCCCGCCGGCGATGATGCGCGCGGGATCGGCGCTCAGTTGAAAGAGCTGAGGCGCGGCGAGGCGATGGTTCGCTTTGGCCCAGTCCAGCAGGCGGGCAAAGTCTCCGGGACTACCCCCGACTGACGGCCGAGGTTCCCCGCGCTTTGGCTTACCTGGGCTACCATCTGCTCCGGGGTGTGGCGCGGAGTCAGCGTAGAGGCTGGCGAGGATGTGGGATGGGCTGCGGAGGGCTTCATCAGGCGAGAGGGTAGCACCGGGGCGCGGAAGTGCAAGGGGATGCGGTGCGCGGCGGGCGGCGTAGAGGACGGTGGTGGCGTCTTCGTCGGTGGAGTCGAAGGTCTGGTCTTTTTTGTTCCATTCCCAGCGACCGGTGGCTTCGATGGCCTCGATCGAGGATTTCAGGCGGGTTTCAATTTCGGACTGGTAGGTGCTGATGATGTGGTTGCGCGGGCCGTCGTCGAGTTCCCAGTCGTAGAGTTTGTCGAGAGCGGTGTCCTTTTCCTCTTCCTCGGCATCGGTGAGGCCGTCCGTGGTTGCGGCTTTGGCGCTGAGAGTGGCGAAGCTGGCAGCGAGATCGTGGTAGGGCTGGGGGAACCAGTTGGGGGAGGGGAGATCATCCGAGGGGCTGTGAGAGTCCAGCCAGAGCCAGCGCGGGTCTGCTTCGATTTTCTCCTGCAAGTCCTTGGGGAGGTACTCGAGGGCGTCGGCCTTGGTGTCGGAGGAGTACCAGTCCTGAATGCGGTCGATGGCTTCGAGGATGGGGGTTTGCGCTCCCGGAGTTTTGACAGGATTGCCGGACATTTCAGGATTTCCTGAACCGGAAAAAGAGAGGACGGCTTGGGAGGCCTGGGCGAGGGAATCAGCGAGGGGGGAGCGCTGGGCGGCGAAGAGGGCCTGTCCGGCTTCGACGCCGGCGCGCATCTGGGGAGTGATGTCGATGCGCCAGATGGGGGTGGTGTCCTGACCGGAGTCTGAGGGGATGGCGAGGATGGCCTCTGTGGCCTGGGGGCTGCCGTGGCCGTACTGGGCGATGGCGGCGTCTGAGCGTTTGACGGCTTCGGTGAAGGCGCTGGAAGGGCCTGCGCTCAAAGGTGCGCGCTGGACGCCTGCTCCCCATTGCTTGACGTACTTGCTGATTTCTTTGGAGAGGATTTGATCGTAGAAGCCGCGCATGCCGTGGCCGCCGACGTTGAGATCTTCGCCGGAGTAGATGTGGACTTTGCGTTTAGCTTCGAGGTCTTTGACTGCTTTTGAGGCGAGGTCTTTGCCAATGAAGTCGGCAAGTTCGGAGTCAGTGAGGCCATTTTTATTGGTGACCACCTTCTTGTCTTTGAAGGCTTCAAATCCGTAGCGCCCGCCGTTTTGCCAAACAGCAATGCTATCCACCTGATTGCTGAGTTTGTAACGATCAGCCTGGGTGTCTCCGGTGGTCCAGCCGATCCACTGTTTGCCGGAGGCGACGGCGTCCGCGAGAGCGCGCTTGAACATCTGGAGGGGCCAGGTGGTGCGGAAGGGGGCGTCTGGGACGCGATCTTTCGAGAGCACCTCATCGAGAGCGCCCTGTGCGGAAATACGGTCCATGTAGCGGGTCATGGGCTGTCCGTTTTCGCCGATCACGCGCCATGCATTGGGATTTAAGGGGTCAGTGGATTGTTCCATCCTTGCCTCATTTTCGCCTTGGTAACCCTTCTCGCGGCCTGCCTGGTGGCGGTCGGATTGGATTTCTTCGATGAAGGTGCCGGGGTGTCCGGCGGCGTCTGTGCGGTCGTTGAGCCGCATGTGGGCGACGTAGTTGGGGACGTCGGGGAAGTGGCTGCTGTGGTACTCGGTGCGGGTGTCGTCAACCATCATCGGGGTGATGACCGGTGAGGCTCCGTTTTCGCGCATTTTTTGGGCGAAGGCTTCCGCTTGACCTTGCGTGTCAAAATAGCGTCCGAGAGATTTTGGCCCCGCCTCCGCAACGCGGAATGACGGTTTCTTTTTGGGCGAAGTCGAGAGTACGACCTCGCGGTAATTGGTGCCGTTGGGGAGTTGGTATTGGCTGTATTTGGGCTGGGACTGGCCAGCGGCGTATTCGGTGGCACGGGCTTCGTAGGAGGCGCGCAAGCGGGCCACGAGGGGGCGCATGCCGGGGGAGATGAGGGACTGCTGGCCGGGAGAGAGCTGGCCACGGGCGGCGGTGAGGGCGTAGTTTTCAGCACCTGACTGGGTCATGCCTTCGGCCTTGGCCTGGGTGATGACGGCGCGGTTTGCGTCTTCGAGCTGGGTCTGGGAGCCGCCGAGGCGGACTTCCTGCAGGTGGACAGCGCCTTCATTGGCGAGGTAGTCGAGGACTTGCTGCTGGGTGATGGGGCCGTTTTGAGCCTGCTGATGGAGCCAGGGGATGATGCCGGTCCATTTGAGTTCCTCGGTCTTGATACCGGCGTTTTTGAGGATGCCGACGACGGTGGCCGGGGTGCTGCGGGCGGGCATCTTGGATTCGATGGCGCGGGCGAGGGCGGAGTAGAATTTGGAGGCTGGCCCGTCTTTCGCTAAAGCTTCGGAGGGCGCGCTGCGCGCGGCGGCGGGAAGGAGTTCGCCGTCAAGGTAGGCGTCGGCGGAGTCGGCGATGTCGTCTTCGAGGTCGAGATCGGGGGTGGATTGGTCGAGGGCTTCGCCGGCGGTGACGGCGGCGTGGTAGTCGCGATCGAGGCCGGCGGTGTCCTGCGGAGTGACGGTGGGGAGTGGGCCGTCTCTGAGGGTGGATTCGATGGGGGAGGGTTTGAGGAGATCGGGCTTGTAGCTGGGGGAATGGGCGTTGCGGAGGGCTTCCTGTGCTGCTTGGGACTGGATGCTGGATGCTGGATTTCCAGAGTCCAGATGGGACTTGGCAAGTCCCGCTCCTTGGGGAATCCTCAAGTGATTGGGGCCGCTGGTGAGGTGGAGGATTTGGGGGCCGGTGAGGGTGACGGGACCGAAGCGGGAACTGTCCAGCGTGATGGAGCCGGAGGAGGGATCTGCTTCGAGGACGGTGAGGTATTCGGAGCCGATTTGGATTTCGTCCTCCGGCTGGAGTTCTTTGGCAAGCTCTGCGGCGGTGAATGGCTGGCCGGGGGTGCCGGCGGCGTAGGTGGCGAAGTCGGCGGCGCTTTCGCGCGCGCTCGATTCTTGATCCTCGATGCTGGATGCTGGATTTTGAGCCGCCTGAATGCGGGCGTCCAGGGCTGAGAGGATGGCCTGGCCGAGTTCGTCGCCTGTGCCGACGGGAAAGGACTGGTCTTCGCTTTCGGAGAGTTCGGTGGCGGCTTCGTCAATGCTGCGGCCGCTGGTGAGGCTGACGACGTTTTCGTTGAGCCAGAAGAGGCGGGCTTTGGGATCGGTCAAATCTCCGGCGCGGGCGAGGCGCTGGGCCTCGGCGTTTTTGAGTTTGGAGGTGGAGGCGTCTTGCTGCAGGGAGCGGTACCAGGACCAGCCGTCTGACGAGTCGGGCGGGCCCAAGCGGCGGATGCCCTGGGCACGCATGGCGGCGAGGATGTCTCCGCCTTCCGGGGGTGGGAGGGGCCCGTCCTTCGCCAAGGCTTCGGAGGGTGCGCTGCGCGCAAAGGCGTGAAAGGAGGGTGGTTGGAAGGTACCGAAGGCGGAGGCGGATTCTGCCTGCTGGACGAGGGTGCGGTGGTAGTCGAGGAGTTTGGCTTCGAGCTCGGTGCGGGTGAGGGGTGAGTCCTCCATCAAACGAGCGAGGAGGTTAAGGGCGCGCTGCTCTGCCTTCTTCACTTCCAGGGCGGTGCTGCGCGCGGCGGAGGCGGTGTCTGCATCGAGCTTGAACTGGAAGGCGGCAAGGGACTCTGCGTCTGGGAAGGTGGAGCGGCGGACCTGGCCGCGTTTGGAGAGTGGGATGGGGAAGGAGAGAGAGGGAGGTGTGGGTGATACGGTGCTGTTGTTTTTCGGCAAAGGAATGCCGGAACCGGAGCCAGAGTTTTGGACAGGATTAACGGAATTGGCAGAATTTCCAGAGGTTGGAGATGGAGAGGAGGTGGGGAGTTCGGGTTGCTGGGTGTTGGATTGGCGTTCTTCCGGAGGAGCAGGCACTCCTGCCTGCTTCACTTGGGCGCTGCGGGCATCTACGCGGAGGCCGTAGGACTGGCGGGCTTCGAGTTCGGGGCGGATGAGTGCGGCGGTGTGGGGGTAGGCGAGGGAGAGATCATCCAAGGCGGATTGTTTGATGATGACATGATCACGCTCCACGTAGGCAGGGGAGAGGGGATCGAGCGCAGTCTGGTATTCGGCGGGTTGCTGGCGCATCCAGGTGAGTTCTTCCTGGGCCATCTGGTTCTCCGGAGTACCGGCGATGGAGAACTCGAGACGGAGTTCTGCGGACTCAATGCGGGAGAGGGAGTAGGGGTAACCGCCGGGCTCGGTGTGGGGATGCTGATCCACCCCGATGCCGAGGAGGGCAAGTTGACGGCGCTCTGGGATGCCAAGGGTGCGCCAGCCGCTGGCGGCACGGCGGGAGCCGATGTGACCGAGGGCGAGGGCGAGCAGGGACTGGGCTTTTGGGAGATCCTGACGGCCTGCCTGCTCTGCGGCGTGGAGTTCACGGGCAGCATTATCCCGCAAAAAGAAGCGGGAGCGATTTCTGGCGACACGCTGCAGCCCGAGTTTGGTGCGCAAGAGGGCGGCGGCTGCCGGGGTGCTGGCCTGCTGGTGATCGAGCGCGAGGGCGTCTTCATGAGCCTGCAGCGCGGCGAGCATGTCTGCGCCGCGGTCCGGGGATGCTTCTGGCTCCTGAAGTGTACGGGCGGCGTTGTCCTGGGCGAAAAAGAGGGCGCGGTTTTGGGCGATTTCCTGCTGGCGGAGTTTTTCACGCAGGCGCAGGGCTGCGGCAGGGGTGCTGGCCTGCTGGTGGTCCTGCTCCAAGGCCTCCAATGCCGCGAGCATGTCTGCCGCGCGGCCGGTGGGTGCTGTGGGGGGAGGAGATGCCGTAGAGTTCTGGGGCTGGACTGGGGCAAGGGCAGCGGTGTAGAGCTGCTGCTGTGCTGGGGAGAGGCGCTGCACAAAAGCCATGCCGTGGAGACCGCCGAGAGCGCGCAGGGTGGCGACGTGCAGAGTCCGGAGGGAGTTGGCAACTCCCGCTCCTTGGGTGAGGGTGCTGAGTTTTTGGAGAACTTTGGCGAGGAGGGAGGTGGCGGGGGCTTCAGCGAGGAGCAGCGTGGAAGTGGCAAGGGAGGGATCTGCCAGCATCTGCCCAAGAAGGAAGCGCATGAGATCTGCCTTGGAAGCTTTGGCGGGTTTTTCTGCAGGCTGGCTCTGCTGCCACTGGTGGAAGGTCTGTTTTTGGAGCGCGGCGGGCATCTGGTTGAAGATGCGTTCCAGGGCGGCGGGGCTGAAGATGGGCGTGGTGGCGCCGAGGGCGGCGAGGGTCTGGCGTGCAGCGGCGGCTGGATCCCGCAAAGACGTGAGTGATTCCAGGCGTGCGGTGGTGGAGGTGCTGCGGCCCTCGATCGTGGTGAGGCGCTGGCCGATGTCTGCGACCATGGAGTCAAGCTCCTTGGCGAGGGCGGGCGGGGCCTTGGCAATGAGGGAGCGCAGGGTCTGGCCAAGGTCTTTGAGGAAGTCTTTGACCCACTGGAGGAGGCTGGGCTGGGCATCCACCGTTTCCGTGATCTGACCGGCAAAGCGGGCGTCCTGCACGAGCATGCGCAGGAATTCGTTCATGAGGTTCCACTGGTCTTTGGTGGACAGTTCCGGAGTTGGGAGGGACTTGGCAAGTCCCGCTCCTTGGGAGGCAGCGTTGTAGGCGTTCCAGACGGTTTGCTGGAGGGCTGGGGGCAGTGATTTCCACTGCTTGATGAGGGCGGGGCGGCCGTATTTGGAGGGGTTCTCCCGGGCGAGGCGGAGGACGAGGGCGTGGACGTCTTCCTCAATGCCGGTGGCGGCGACGGCTGCGGCTGGGGTTTGGAGGTAGTCGAACTGGGAGGCCATGGCGTCCAGGTCGATGAGGCGGGTGATTTTGCCGCCGAGGTCCATGACGGCGGTGAAATTCCCTCCGAGGAGTTTGCGTGCGACGGGGCCGGTGCCGATGGCATCGTAAAGGAGGTGGTGACGCTCGAAGGATTTTTCGAAGGAGGTCAGGAACTCGCGAGTCCAGGCCTTTTTGGCGGGGTCCTTGATGCGGGCGAGGGCGGCGAGGCGTGCGGTGGCGTAGTCGGAGTTGGCGCGGAGGGAAGAGGGAGGACTGTCGGAACCGGAGTTTTGGACAGGATTGCCGGAATTTACTGGATTTCCAGAATCCGGAAGGGGCTTGGCAAGCCCCTCTCCTTGGGTGCGCTGCGCGGCTGCGAGGGGGATGGAGGACTGGGTTTTGTCGCCAAAGTGAAGGGCGGCGGCGGTGTTGGCGCGGGTGGGATTCCAGCCGAGTTTGTTTTCGAGGGATTGGCGGAGTTCGGTGTGATCCAATGCGCCGGACTGCTGGGCGACGAGAGTGGTGGCCTGCTGCTCGGTGAGTTCCTTGGCCTGCACGGCCTTTTTGATGGCGGTGAAGACTTCCTGAGACGGGGTGCCGGGGATGGAGTCGTCCAGGGCGGCTTGGACGGCAGGGGGCAGGGCCGGAGAGTTGGCCGCAAGAGGACGCAAAGATTGGGAACCGGAGCCGTCTATAGACGGCGGGGACGCGGATGGATTAGCATTGGCAGGCGGAGTTTTTGTGTTTTTTGCGGCTGATTCCGGGGCTGCGGAATAGCGGAGGGGATTGGTGGCGGACTCTTTGCTGTTTTGGGAGCCGGTGATGCCGAGGTCTGAGAGGAGCTGGGCGCGGAGGATGGGCTCTTTGTGGAAGTAGTCGTAGTCCTGCCCGGCCATGGCTGGATGCTGGGCGATGGCGGCGGATGCGGCCTGTGCCTCTGCCGTGGGCATGCCGCGCTCCTGGAGGAAGTTGGCGATGGACTGCTGGGTGTCTGGGACTGCGGTGGAGGCAGAGCCAGAGGAATTAGCCGCAAGAGGGCGCAAAGGTTCGGACTCTGAACCGCCTATAGGCGGTGGGGAAGTGGAGTCAGAACCCGAGTCGGATTTTTTTGTGTTTTTTGCGGCTACCTCAGTCCCAGATGGTGCAGGAGAATTCCCGCTTGGTGGCGGTTGAGCCCCAGACTGAGCAGGTGTTTGAACTGGGCTTGGGTTGGCATTTGGGCCAGGTCCATGCGCAGGAGTTTGTCCTGCTGGAGTTGTTCCAGACTGGGAAGTTGTTGGTTGTTGGTTCTTGGTTCCTGGTTCATGGATGGGTGAGGGTTTCGTCGCTTCATTGGGGATGGCGGCGGCGACGGCGGGGAGGTGGTCGTAGAGGGAGGCGTGGTAGGCGGGATCGACGTGGGCGTGGCCGTCCTGATCGATGTTGAGGACGTTGGGGCCGGTG
Organism: Prosthecobacter sp.; assembly: GCF_049294395.1. Taxonomy (GTDB): domain Bacteria; phylum Verrucomicrobiota; class Verrucomicrobiia; order Verrucomicrobiales; family Verrucomicrobiaceae; genus Prosthecobacter. Next base: position 72 of record NZ_JBAQCR010000232.1, on the reverse strand, counting down.
TAGTCTTTGAGGCGGGAGAATTTGCCGGGGGGCATGTCTGCCCCTTTGGCATCACGCCGGGTCCAGCCGGCG
>NZ_JBAQCR010000231.1:0-29652 GCF_049294395.1 Prosthecobacter sp. | reverse complement strand
CGGTGGTGCCCACATCGCTGCCCAGGCGCAGCACGTTGCTCGTCGTGATCCAGTCCATCACACCCACCTCATAGGTATTGGCGTCCGGGTAGCTCCATGAGTTGGCCACCATCCACCGGCTGGGGGTTGCCTCCACGTAGGGGTCATGCATCCACAGGTCATGCGCTGCGCGCTTGATGATGGCGCTGCCGTCATTCCAATAAATGTCCGAATACAGCAGCAAGTTCCCTTGGATGCTCGCCGTCGATCGAAAGTAGATCGTCGATGACAATGGGTCGGTCAGAGAACCGGAATCATACATCGCAAACAGCCAGGCCGGTGTGCCAAGGCTGAAGGCATTCGAGCTAAGCCTCAGCTCACGCGTGCCGCTGCTTGCCAGCGCGATGTAGTCCCCAGATGACCCACCAAACCGCTGCCCACTGGCAAACGTATTTGCCGCATCCAGAAGCGGGATCTTGGTGCCGCTGGTGCCGATCAGTCCATACGTAAGCAGCCCGCCGCTCGCATTCACGTCACTGCCCAGTGCAGTGATCACACCACTGCCCAATGTCAGCTCAGCCAGAGTGGTGCCGCTGAGCAACAACCGCCAGGACGTGCCGCCGCTGATCGCCGTGCTCCCGATGGTCAAGCCGCTGCTGATCGTCGTCGGAGCCCAGGCCGTGCCATTCCAGGCGATCACCTGACCGGTCGTTGCTGAGGACTGCAGCAGCTTCGTTAATGCGATGCTTCCGGCCAGCATCGTGTTCGTTACGCTGCCCGTGTCGCCCGTGCTCACCAGAGTCCCCGTCACAGAGGGCAAGGTCCACACCAGCATCGTGCCGCCTCCAGCAGGCACGCCAAAGGTGCCGGAGTTGGTCTCGCTGCCGAGGCTCAGCCCCTCACCTATCGCAACAAAGTTATAAGAAGGCCCAGATTCCAAAGTGCCGACAAACCCACCCGCGATCTGACCGAAAGCATCGAACTTCACAATCTTCCCGCTGTCATCCGTGCCATTGCCACCGCTGCTCGTGGCCACATAAGACAGCGTGCCGCTGCCATTGTTGGCCAGGACTCCGGCGGCATTGCTCAAGCCGCTGAACGCATCCAAGACCGCGCTGGATGCCTGCACACCCGCCGCCGTGCGGAAATAGGACGCTCCTGTCAGCGTCGCACCATTCACCCATTCCAGAGTTCCCGTGGCGCTGATCTTGACCGTCTTCGCCCCGCTGTCGAAGCCCACGATCAGCGTGTTGTCACTGCGCTTTTTCGCCAGCGGGATGATGTCGCTCTGCGCGCAGGCGAGCGAAGCGAATGAGAGAAGGAGTGAAACAATGAGTCGTGTTTTCATAGGCATAAAAAAATCAGGCATCCAAACGCTTCCAAACTTTCTCATTGGTGGTGGTCGCATAGTCCACCGGCCGCACAATCACCGGCCCGGCATCGGGGTCGGTGTTGGTGGCGTCGGTGCCTTCATACAGGCGAAACGTTGCCAGCTGGTTGAGCGCGCCGATGGCAACAAAGACATCCGTCTGGAATCCCGGCAGCACATCTGAGGTGATCAAACTGTCGAGGTCCGTTGCCGTCCCTCCGACCAGTCCGGTGATGGCGTGAAGGTTGGCGACTTCGTTGATGTTCATGAGCGCGAGAGGTGAGAGGGTGGCGGTGGTCGGATTGACGGCGGTGACATCAAATCTAAAAAGATTGGTCACCCCGATCGTGTCCACATGCGTGGTGTTTACCCAGGCCTGCGAGTAACTGCGCTGTGTAGTGCCGAGGATGCCTGTCAGCACGCCTCCACGTGGACACTGGACAGGCACGTCCAGCGCCTGTGCAAAAGCCTCTTCAAAAGAGGCGCATGGCGGGAAGGTTACTGGCAGTGTGAAGTGCAGTTCACGCGAGGCGCGGCCAGGAAAGGCCACGGGCCACTGGGCACGCGAAGGTGTCTCCACCTGCGTTGCCTGGCTCAGATCCACCGTGAGTCTGCTGAGCATTTGATAGGTGCGTCCCACGCCGTCACAGATCATGAAAATGTTGTCGCCGTCTGTCAGTTTCCAGATCATGCCATCACCCCCTGGTTGCGTGATTTTTCTTCAAGCATCGCGACCTTCTTCTCCATGGCGGCAGCCGATTTCTCAAACAGCGCTGCCAGACGCATGAAAGCCTCTTCAGCCTTTTTGTTGGCAGCCGCGATTTTTTCCTCACCCTGGTTGTTTTGAGGGGTGGCCGGTGCAGCGGCTTGCGGCGCTGACGCAGCAGCAGGAACGGGGGCATCAGCCTGGCCTCCATCAGGCATGCCTGGGCTGCTCCCATTGCCCTGGGCTTGCTGTTCACGCAGCCTTTTGGCTTTCACGGCCTCCAGACGCTTGCGGTTGTTTTCCGCCACTTCTTTGTAACCCTCGGCTTCAGCGTCTTTGACGGCCTTCTCCCAGAACTCCACCGGATCTGTGGGCTCTGCCTCCGTTTCTGGCGCATTCGGCTGCGGGCCATATGTGGGGGAAGGTGCATTCGTCGGCACTCTTGGCGGATTCATTTCAGCTGGGCCAAAGCCTGGCGGCGGAGCGGGCAGTGTGCTGCCAGGCGCGGCAGGCGGCGGCAGCGGCACGGGTGGTCCAGGAAGCCCTTGCGGGGGCGTGTTCAGATTGCCCTGATCATTCACGCCGCCATTTTGTTCACGCGCGATCTTGTCGAGTGCGCGCCGGTATTCCTTCTCACGAAACTCACGGGCGAGCTGCTCGGCCTTGAGCTTAGCATTCAGGGCCTCGGCATCCTTGGCGGTTTGATCCTCGGCGGCTTGTGCCTGTGGCTTGACCTGGTCCAGCTCCTTTTGGATTTCGTTTGAGCCACGTACACGCCCTTCAGGTGCATTGTCTTTGATTTGAGTAGAACGGGCCTTGGAGGCATCAAGATCAGCGCGTGCCTTGTTGGCTTTCTCACGTGCTTTGGCATAGGCCACAGGATCTTCCATCGTGCCCACGCTGTTCAGCGCAGCTTCCGCAGCAGCGACTTTATCGAGCAGCTTTTTCTGATCTTCCAGCAGCCTCTCATACTCCACGGCATCAGCGCGCTCTTTTTCCAGGGCAGCTTTCTTTGCCTTGAGTTGGTCCCGGTTTTTGGCCTCAGCCGAGAGCTTGTCAGCATCCGTGGAGATGGCCGCGCTTGCGGCGTCATCAGCCAGTTTTTTATTCGCATCCAGCTCCTCACGCTTGCGCGTGGCGATCGCGGCTCTCTCTTGATCCTTTGGCAGGTTCTGCGCCTTGATGTCTTCAATGTCAGACTCCAGCTTGCGCTGGTTCTCTGACTTCTGAAGATCGGCGCGCTGCTTGAGCAGTCTTAGGTTGGAGTCCAGTGCCCGGTCATTGGCTTCCAGCGCATCACGCTCTTGTTTCAGGTGCTGCGTGAATGCCTCGCTGATGCGCGAGGCGTTGGCAATGTTGGAGCTGTAGTCGCCTTTGATGGCCGCGCCAGCACGCTCAAGCGTGGCCTTCAGTTCGCCAAGCTTTGCAGCGTCTGAGTCGAGAGACTTCAGCCATGTGAGCACATGCGGCCCCATGGTCTGCACAGCCACACCCAGCACCGTGGCAGCACCCGCTACACCAGCACCAAGGCCCATGCTCATGGCGATCTGCTCCAGATTGTTGGCAATGCCCAGCATGCCTGCCGCCTGGAAGTCCTGCAAACCACGCGAGGCATACAGCACCTGAGTGCCGAGGTTCTGAGCAGAGCCTGACGCCTTCTGCTGGGCTTCATGCAGTTGGTTGACGTTGACTCTTGCCCCCGCGCTTGCTGTCACCCATGGGTTGACCGCCTGTGGCGTGAAAAACTTCTGCGTACGCTGCGCGGCATCAGCCAGCCGCTGCATGGCATCGGTGTGGAGCTTCGTCTCCTGTGTGACTTCCTTCAACGCACCCGCGCTCGCCGTTGCCCAAGGGTTGATGGCTTGCGGCGTAAAGAACCGCTGCGTGCGCTGCGCGGCCTCAGCCAGGCGCTGCATCGTATCGGTGTTCAGCTTCGTTTCCTGTGTGACCTCCTTCGCCGCCTTCGCCTGCTCTGCCGCTGCTTTGGCCTCGGCATCACGTGCCGCTGAAGCACGCTTAGAGGCATCTGTCAGCCGGTTCACCTCTGCTACTTCTCTCTCTGTTGCAGAAAGAAACTGAGCACGTGCTGCAGCCAGCTGCTTCTCGGACTTCTCCGTGATGCCCAGCGCCGCATTGATCTTGTCCACGCCACTGGTGTCACCTGTGGTCTTGAGCAGGATGTCGACAGTGGAGGCGTTGCCCATGGAGGTCAGACCGCAGTCGCGGCAAGAGCAGATTCAAAAGCCTGCACATCACTCTCGGATGGAGACAGGCCGATGGCACAGATGAAGCCGTTGGCGGCACCGATGAGCGCGGCACGCTCATTTTTTGGATGGTGCACCTTGCGCGTGCTGATCATGCGGCCAGCCAGATCAGAGATCTGTTCAGCACTCATGCCGCTGCGTTGAGCGCGTTGCAGCAGCTTGGCCCAGCGCTCAGCTCCAAAGTGGTTGCTGAGCGCCTGCAGGGCGGCTGCATTCGCTTCGGCGCGGGCCTTGGCCGCTGCTTCAGCCTTGGCGGCGGCATCATCAGCTGCAGGTGGCTGAGGCAGGGCTGTGGATGGTTCGTCCTTTTTAGCCATGATCGTGAAGGGGTGAAGGGATGAACGGAAAAGTCAGGATTAAGGAGCCTCCACATCGATGTAGCCGGGAGCGACGGGTGCTCCCGCGCTGTACGTCTGGGAGGCGCGGAAAACGAGGCCGTCGATGAAGTCGGTGCTGGGGCCGATCTTGAACTGGGCCTCTTTGCAGCTGGCACCGCGCAGCTCCACGTAGAAGCCGGTATAGCTCACGGTGAGAAGCGCTGTGGGAAGGATGGCACCCATGGCCAGATTGTAACCGCAGGCCGTGGCGATCTGTTCGAACGTCAGACCATAAGGCTTGAACTTTGCCGTCAGTTCCTGGCTGCCCAGCGTCCAGTCGCGGATGAGCTGATTGGCGCGCACTTCATCAGGCTTCCAATCCAGGGTGATCTCAATCCCCTCTGATCCCTGCGCATTGGTGAAGACACTGCCATACGTGACCAGCGGTGCCAGCGTGAGGATCTTCGATGGATCGTAGCTGGTATAGGCGGGGAAGGTGCCGCCTGTGGTATAGGTGTAGAAAGCACCGCTGGCCCCCGGCTCTTTGTTGCTGGCGCACACCGCTGCGAATGTGCTTGGCCCCAGCAGGGTTTTGCCGGGCACGCTGGTCAGCGTGGGGCGCTTGATGAATCCGGCACGCGGAAAGTCCCACTGCCGACCGCTCTGCGTGATCAGCCTCCAGGCCGTGTCTGTGGTGCCCAGGATGCTCGCACCAAGCTGACCGTCCAGCAGCGGAAAGAGTACAGGCAGGTGCTCAAACGCACCCACGAATGTGGTGTCGATCTGCCAGTAGAGCGACTTGATGCGCTGCTCTGCCGTCGCATGCACCGCCGCAGGAACATCAAAGTATTCCACCACGGGCTTGAGCTGGAATTCCTTCTGCGACCAGAAGTAGGAAGGAGTCCCGAGCGGATCACGAATGAGCACAGCAGGTTCACGGATGGCAACGGTGGAGAGATCGAAGGACATGGCGGTGTGGTGTTAAAGCCCCGCACCTTCCCTGATCCATACATCACTTCACGTCGCGCATCTGGCGCGTTTGGCTGCGTCAAAACACCGCCGCCGCCACATCACTGCACATCTTGTCCGCCGCATGCGCAGCAGCACGGTAGCTGCTCGCCGTCTTCTCAAAGGGTCCGGTGTAAAGCACCGCATTGCTGTTGCCCGGACCGGGGAAGCTCTCATCACTGGTGTACCAAAGATCATCAGCGCCCGTGAGGGTGATGGTGCTGCCGCTGAGCGTGATCCTGGGCGGCGCGCATTTGGCATACGCCTTCGCATGATTCAGCACGGAAAGGCGTACGCGGTATTCGATGCGCTTCTCCATCACGGCTTCCGGCTTGGGGGTGATGAGCTGCTCATCCGCCAGCAGCTGGCCAAACGGCGCGAAGTTGAGCTGCGGCAGCATCTGGGCCAGCAGATACGCCAGCGACTCCGCAGTGAAGCCTGTGCCATCGGTTCCTTCATTCACCAGGATGTTTTCAATCACGCTGAGGTCCAGCATCAGCGTGCCGCTCAGCGCGTAGAGGTTCGGATTCACCTTCGCAACCGTTGGCATGCCCACGATGATGGCCATGCCTTTTTTTCCGCCGCGCACTTCCAGCCCTGCCAGCGTGTTGTTGATCTTCGTCTGGATCTGCGCCGCAGCTCCCGCACTGCGCGGCCGCACGGCGGTGATCGCCACGGTGCTGATCTGCGGCAGGGAGAGCAGGCATTGCTCAACATCAAGCTGGAGGCGTTCGAGAGGAGAGAGGGCAGGCATAGATTTAGAAGGCTAGAAAACTTTTGAGCCAGTCGCGCACGCCTTCTTCGGCGGCGGTCTGCAGCAGCGCATCAGAGGGCAGCAAGGTGCGGTCTTGTTTTTGCGTGACGGATTTGACCAGCCAGTAATAAACAGGCGGGCGCTGCTTGGTGGCGTCGGCTTTCGCGGCCTTGCCTTCGATGCCGTAACCGCTGCTCTTGCGGTCGGAGAGTCGGCTTTGATCCGCCTTCACCAGGGCCAGCCTGCCACCTTTGAAAAAGGCCAGCCGCAGATCATTGAAGGCACCGGCTCTCTTGCCATAGGCTTCAGCGGTCGCGGCGATCGTCAGCCACTTTGCATTCACCGGCACGATGGTGATGTCCTCAAACGCACGGCGCATGCCTGGTGAAGTGATGCTCACCGTGGCGGCATCGGCATCACTGCGGCTGGTCACACTTTCAGCGGCGCGCTCCAGATGCCCCGTGGGTGTGGCTCCCAGATCGTCTGCTGTGGCATGCCGTGTCTGCGCCAGGCTGATGAGGTAGTCGCGCACCAGGTTCTCTTCACGCGTGGCAATGTCCTGGTGCAGATCCGCACGGTTGATCATGCCCTCCTCAAGCTGCTCCAGCATGCGCAGCGCATCACCGCCGATGGACATCTCCACCTTCATGCCACCCGCCTTTCCATGGCCTCTACAAGGGCCTTGCAACGCGTGCGCAGTGAGATATTGTTGCACTGGGCGACCGCACCCTTCTCACCGCGCAATACGTATAACGGTGATGACTGTAGGCTCTGACGAATCGGGATCTTTGCAGAGTTCATCGGCTGCCCGCCTATTTTCTTTCCTGTGTCACGATAACCCGTGAGCACCCAATGATTGGAAGGCTGGCCAAACATCGTGCCAGCGAGCACCACACGGTGGCCCTTGTAATCCACAAAGGCACGTGTCTTGCCCTTGGTCAGTTTCCCGCGCATCAAGATCAATGGAATGCGCTTCGCGATTTTGTGATCCTCATAGATCCGGCGCATGCCACGCGGCCCCACGCTCCAGCGGAAGTCCACCGGTCCCAGTCCTGGAATGTGCATCGCACTCATGACATCCTGCTTGGTGGCCACCGCCTTCTTTATGCCATCCATTCCACGGCGTGCCTCTTGCACCTGCAGTGGCGTCCAGCCTTTGCGCCGCCGTGTCATCCACGCTTTATAAGCACCTGCCGAGGTGCCGTGATTCATCAGCATGCAGAGCAGCTCCACTCGGTTGCGCATGCTGTTGCGCGCCTGGTATGCCTTGGCCGCTGCAGCAAGCTCACGGTCCATCTGCTTCTTGAGGCGGATGCTGCCATCTTCCTGCCGCGCCAGGTCGCGCTTCATGGCGGCGATCAAGGCCGGGTCCAGGCCAGCGGCAGAAGCCTTGCTCTGCACGGGTGGCATCGCAGCCGGCTCTTTTTCTGCCTTCGCAGATGGCTCGTTTTTCTGATCTTCAGTCTCTGAGATCACCCCCAGCAGCAGGCAGGTGTCCCGCGCCACTTCACGCACGCCATATTTGGATCCAAAGGCAAAGGGCGCGAAGGGATTGCCCAGCGTGTCTTTATAGCCGCCCGCGCCATCGCCCAGCTTCTGCCACACGTCCGAAGTCTTGGGCGCGATCATGCGCGTGCCTTTGTCAAACAGCTCACCACCGGCAGCGACAAAGCGCGCCTGCCAGTCATCACCAGGCACAGGCTCCAGGGCTCCGCCTTTGCGCCGTTTGAACCCACGCGGTGTACGCACGCGCCCGATGCGCACCAGCTCCCAGGCTGGCCACTGATGCAGGCGGCGCGCTTCCAGGCCCTTGGCGGTAAACGCCTGATTGGCCACGACGCGGTAATTCGTCGTGATGGTGAGATTCATGCGCTTGTCACTGGCCAGATCACGCAGTGTGCCTTGGCGCGCCGGTGGCACCGTGCCTGGCTGATCCTGGGGAAAGCCGCCCGCCTCCGCATCATAGCCCAGGGCGCGGTACATCTGCGTCATCCGCAGCTTCGCCGTGGCCAGGTTGTCAGTGCTTTCAAGCATGCCCTGCAGTCCATCATGCAGCGCCTGCAGCGCATGCAGCTGTGTCATGCGTGCAGAGAATAGCGCCTGCCTGCGGATACTGGCATCCAGCTCACGCAGCTGCTCGGTGTTCAGCGCCGTGGGCACCAGGCGTTTCTTCGCCAGCTCTTTGAGCGCGGCCAAAAAACGCATGGGCTTGAGGAGGAAGTTCATGGCGCTGATGATTCAGAGCTGGGGGTTCATGCGCCTTCCTGCTGTGCGCGGCTGAATTGTTGTTTGCGTCCGCTGATCGTCGGCCTGGGCTGCGTGCTCTGCACATCCGGCGCCTCGCTGTTGTCGCTGATTTCAATGGGCATGTCACAACTCGCGATCGCATCCAGCTCACGGTCATCTTTGTCCCACTGCTTGCGCTCATCTTCCGTGAGCGCGTACTCCAGCCGGTCCTTCGCCGCACGCACCACCATGCGGCAGGTGATCTCTTTGAGGGACTCCGGCACCTTCGTGGCATCGGCATCCACGCGGTTGGTGCGACAGGCAGCCACCTTGCGCCGCACGTGATTGACCGCCGTGGTGATGTAACCCGGCAGCGGATCAGCCTGGCCTTCAGCCAGCGCTGCAGTGCGGAGCGCTGACATCAGCGGAGCCAGCTTCGTATCGTTAAGATCGTCAGGGGTGATGGTGATCCAGGGCATGAGAGTTGAAGGGATGAATTGAAGGTGGATGCTGTAAACGGTTACAGCATCGCAGGGTGTCAGGCGCTGCGCTGGCCGATGCGGCCCAGTCGCGGGCGCGTCTCACGCCCGATGCGCCCCTGGCAGACAATCTGCGGCCAGAGCACCGGCATGCGTGCTGCAAGGCCGATGCAGAGCGCCTGCTCAAGAGCGATGCGGCGGAGAAGTTTCATTTCTCGTCGATCTCCTCCGCAGCTTCAGAAACTTGATCTCGCCATTGTTCCAAGGCGGCCAATGGGCTGTCATCACTGTTGCGTGATCGCTTGGAGCCATTGCCACCGCTCAGGATGTCCATGCCTGCATTGGCGGCATCAAGAGGCAGGGTGACAACGTTGATGACCGTAGAGAGAAGTTTGCCAAACATGAGAGTTAAAAAACGAAGGGCTTGAAGGTGGCAGCCTCCAAGCCCGGTTGTGTTGCGCGCCCTGCCAGGTTGCCGCGCTTGTTGCCGTGAGGCGATTCGTTTAGCCGATGGTGAAGAGCTGTCCGGCCTCAGCGTTGGTGGCCTGCACATCGGCGCTCCAGTCCATCTTCACGACGGTGCCGCGTCCATCTTCACGCGGATAGGTGCCAGGCACCATCCAGCGACCACGCGGGCGGAAAGTCTTCATGAAGGAAGGATCGCGCCGTGTGGGGTTCGGATTGCGGGCAAAGACCAGCAGCTTGGATTTGATCAGGAAGTCCAGAGAGCTGGTCTTGCCTTGGGCCGTCGTGTCAGCCGCCAGCCAGGAGACCTTGTGCTGAACATTGCCCATGAGCAGCTTCATGATGTTGTCAAGGGTTGGGGCGATCTCCTGTTTGCCAGGGAAATAGCTCTTCGTCTTCGCATTCTTGAAGAAGGCGCGCACGGCATCCGCAGACCAGACCATGCCGATCTCGATCATGTCACTGCCACCAGAAGCGAGAATGACTTCTGCGATCGCTTCATTCAGTTCAGCCACGGGATCATTGCTGTCGCTGCTCCAGGTGCCGCCCGTGGCGGCAGCGGCAGAGCTGACCGCCGTATCAATGACCAGCTTCTCATGAGCCAGGCCGCCGAGGAAAGCGGAGTCATCCGCCGCTTCTTTGAGCACATCCATGCCCTCGGCTTCATCGATCTCGATGTTGTCGAGCGGCGTGTCCAAAGCATTGGGTTTGCATTCAAACGTGGCGGAGCTGCGGTCAAAGACCAGGCGCGTGGCATTGCCGCCCAGACCTCGCAGCGTGTCGGGAATCTTGAAGCGGCTTTCTTTGTCGTACCTGGTGAACTTGCCCGTGTGTTTCGTCGTGTTGACGGTCGGGGCGATGAAGTCGGCAACCGATGATGTGGCGGATTGCGCGGCTCCCTGGGCGTATTCTTTGATCAGCGGCGTGCCGCTGAGTGTGGCGAGTGTGCTCATAATGGATGAAGGATGAAATGGGCGTCAGCCCGTGATTCGATGATGGTTTGTTTGAGGAGGGTTTAAGCGGTGGCTTTCCAGCCCATGGAGACCATGAAGGCGCGCATGTCGCGCACGTTGGCCACGATGGCATCTGCCTGGGCCTGGGTGGCGAAGCCGTAAGGCGTGGTGGTGGTGGATGCCGTGGCCACGGGTGTGGCGCTGCTGAATGCGCTGCCGACAATGACCGTGCGCGGATGCGGGCGGACTTTGACGAGCTGCTCGTCCACGAAGTCTTCCAGGGCGATGCCCGGGGAGAAGTAGGAGCCCTGCGTGCTGCCGACCGTTTCGACCTTGCCTTTGTTCACACCAGCAGATGCGGCAGGGTCGCACAGCACCAGCACGTCGCCGGCAGATCCGGTGCCGTTGGCACGCAGACGGATTTCTTTCTCTCCGTGGATGGAGAGCACTTCGCAGTTGGAATCATGCGCGGCCTCGGTGACAAGCACGAAGGGGCAGATGTCGGTAACGGCAGCAGGGGTGACGACTTCCGGGAATGAACCGGCATCGGCAAGTTTCACGAGCCGACCTTCAAGGCCGGTCAAGTCTTCACCCGCGTTGATCTTTTTAGGACCGCCCGGATGGATGTTGGATTGAGTGATCATGACTGATTTTTGAGATGTTGGTTTTCGATGTTCTGTCTGAGCCTGGCCGGTGGTTTAGTTTTTGGCGTCGTATTCGCTTTGAGCCTGGGCAAAGCAGTCCTGGTGCTTGCGGCGTCCGCCCTGGCTGAGTTCGCGTGCGCGGTTGCCGATCCACGCCGCCTTCTTGGCCTCAGCTTCCACATTGGCTTTGTCGTCTTGCGACAGCTCAGTGATCGTGCCAGGCGTCTTGCCTCCGTTGCGGTTGTGCAGCGGCTGGCGCGGCTCGGTGGTGGCAACCTTGCCTTTGGCGAGGATGGCGAGCGCAGCGGGGCGCGTGGCCTTGTTGGTCAGAGACGGCGTGAGCAGCTTCCGCTGTTCGCTGTCAGTGATGCCGTGTTCATCCAGATCACGGTTGGCGAGCAGGCCTTCCAGCTCGCCGATGCGGTTCGCGCATTGTTTCATGTTCTCAGGCGAGGATGCGCACGCGGCGGAGATCTGTTCGTCAGTCGCCTCCGGTGGCAAGCCCAAGAGCTTCAATAGCATGGCTTTGTAGTCCATTGTGTTTGCAGGTTTGGTGTTTGGGTTTGCCGACTCCGAGCGGCGGTTCGTGAGGGGTTTTTGTCCCCTCAAATTGGGATCGTTCGTCAGGGCGATGACTCCGAGCTTGGTCACCCGCATGCGCCCGTTGCCGAGATCGACCAGTCCCTCACGCGGGAAGCATGGGCTGGTGAACTGATAGACTTTGCCGTTGACGAGCGGCTGGCCAAACGCGGTGAGTTCAATGCGCACCCACAGGCCGTCATCACGGATCTGCACCTCTTTGCCCCAGCCGCTGGCTTCCGTGGTGTTCTCGATCGACATCGACTTGTGATCCACGTCCACACGGCTGGAGGGTGTGCCCACAGGATAGGTGCGCGCCATGGCTTCCACCGCTTCACGGTCAATCACCTGCACGATGGTTTCTTTGCCATCCTCCGAAACCCATGGGTGCTCACCAAAGGGGCATACATGTGCCCAGCATGACTTGCTGGAATCGAAGGGCGCGCTGGCGTGATTCAGAAGTGACGTTTCTTTGCTCATTTGAATCCGATGCTGGTTTGTGGCTGACTTCCATCAGGCCGTACTTCAGAGCTGCTGACCCAGGCCAAATTGCGAGAGTCGCCATTCCACCAGGAGCATTGATAATCCACAGACCCGCAACGGTTGATGCAGACTGCGTTAACAGAACCCTTGATGCATTCAGCGATCAGGACTTTGGAATCTGGAGAGATGACTTTGATGGTTTTCATGGATGGTCAGTTCACCGCTTCATTGGCGGCAGCAGTGCCGAGGATTTTCTGCCAGCTTTGGACGGTGGCCTCAGAGGCTCCCACTTCGGCGGCGAGCTTGGGCAGGTCTTCCATGAGCAGCTCCACACCGGCCTTCAGATCCTCTTCACTCTGCGCATCGATGAGCAGCTCCCGCAGGCGCTTTGCCACGGGCATGAAGTCGGCATGCATGCCAGAGAGCAGCTCATCCAGAGACGCGGCCAGCATCTCCTGGGTGATGTCCTGCGGCTCTGCACCTTCGTCCTGGGCATCAGCAGCGGGCGCACGATTCGGCAGCGGTGGCACGCCTTTGCCTGCAGGCGGCTGCACGGCGGACTTGGTCACGCGCCATGTGGTGCGCTCGGTGACTTGGGAAGGATCAACATCAAAGCCCGCCTGCTTGAGGCCCGTCACATCCTTGATGCTCTCTCCGGTGTCCACCTCCTCATTGGCCGAGATCTCAAAGTACGCCAGCATCGGCTGTCCGGGGAAGATGCGTTCACGCACCCGGGCATCAAACTGCTTCTGCATCGCTCCGGTGATGCGCCGCGCCAGGGCGCGTGCCACACGCATGAAGGTGTCAGAGTGCGCACCGCCCGCGAGGGTGCCGCTGCCGCTCTCTGCCAGCATCGTGAGCGCACCGCTGGTGATCGCCATGACGATTTCTTTTTCCAGCCCCTCCTGATAGGAGCGGAAAGGTGCCACACCACGCGCCCCAGCGTCCACCGTCTTGATCTCTGTGCCATGCGGCAGCGCACCGCGTGAATTGCTGATGACTTCCTCTGCCAGGTCTTGATAAGCCGACTCCTGCCCCTGGGGAACATTCTGCGGCATCACCGCGAAGATGGACGGGATGCCAAAGCTCTCGATGAAACCGTCCTCATCCTTGCGGCCCATCTGCATGCGCACATGAGCCAGGAGCGCGATCTCATTGATCGGATCGTCAATCTCCCGCACGATGAAGCGTGTCAGATCGACAGGTTCACCTTTGGTCATGCCGCTGCGTGCGCCGTCATTGTACACCCAGTCGCCATTGCGGCCATCGCGGCACCAGTACCACTGCTCCACGGGCCGCAGCTCCACGATGCCTGGCTTGCCATCCATCCACTCAGGCACATTGCCTTCAATCATTTCAAGGTGCGAGTAGCCGCGAAACTCCGCCAGGCCCAGAAACTCCAGCGCCTCTTCAAGATTGGTGATAGCGTCATACGCGCTGCGCAGTGCGGTGGCCTGCGCTTCCGCCTGGGCCTTGGTGTAGCCTTTGGGCAGGCGCTTCTCTTCCACCATCTTGATGTCCCACCCCATTTCCGTGATGGCAGAGAGCAGCGAGCGCTTGCCGCCGCGCAGGGTGGCGTTGCGCTTCTCAATGAAGCGGTAGAGCCACTGCAGATCCGCATACGCACCGCGCTCCCCTTCTTCCAGGTAGCCCACGGCGCGCACCATGGTGAGGCCGCGCAGAGGATTGAAGAGATCCCGCCATTTGTTGGCGCTGCTGATGTGGATCGCCATCGTCAGAGAGCGCACCTGCACCGACACTGCATTGGCCAGGGCGGCGGCAGGGCGGGAGACAAAGCGGTTCCAGAGTTGTGACAGCGGGTTCTTCAAAGCGGAGGCATTTCACCACAGCCACACCCCTATTCACGTCGCGCATCTGGCGCGTTTGGTGGCCGTTTTCAGCCCTTGCCGCATTCCGGCACCCCACCCCGGACCACCGCCCCAAAACCTCACCAGCCCGGAAATCCGGCCATCGCCCGGACCCCGCAGGCCGTTTGCAATGCGTTTGCAACGGTTTTCAGGCCCTTAAAGGGGGCCGGGTGCTGCCGTGACACGCCCCCACCCCCTTCAAACGCGTTAAAACCCGGTTTCTGCGCATTCCGGCTTTTCACCCCAAAAGGGACCGGTTTCGGCGGTCGGCAGAGGCTGGACGCCATTGCACGCCGAAAGTTCGGGGCGGCAGGGCATCCGAACCATGCTCTAGATCAATCTCAGGAGTAAGCCAGGCGCTGCATGCCATATCTCCATGGCTGGCAGGGTTAAGCGGATTGGCCGTGGCGGTGAAGCTGATCTGACTCCCCTGCGTGGTCTTCTGCATGGAATAAATGTCCATGGCCACATCGTCATTGCCCACAGCAAGGCGGCGCTCGCCCGACTGGAGCTGAGTCATGAGGCGTGTCCCCATGCGGCTCTTGCTACTGACCGTGAACGGCACCCCGATGAATGAGCCGCTAAAGCGCTGCTCAGCCTCCCAGGTAATCTGCTTGCCAATGCCCGTACTGTCTCCCGCGCCTTTCATACCAGGGCGTTGCAGGAACCAAAACAGAGCCGCCTTGAGAAAGTGCCAGTCTTCCGTCTGAGCAGTGAGCAAGGCGCGCTGATGATAGCATGCGCCGATTTTGACGTCGATCCAAAACGAAGCAAGATCTCCCTGGCCCGAAGCAGCCACGTCAAAGCCCAGGCGGTAGTGCGCAGGGTTCCACGTCGCTGTTGCAAAGTGTCGCTGCATCCATCCATGCATGCGCGAGATCCGATCCCCCTCGTTACCGTCTGCAGGCCCAAAGAGATCCTTGATCTCGGCATCCTTCAAATGTGCTCTTGTGATGGTCTGATCACGACGGCTTTCAATCACTCCCCAGGGCACAATGCTGCTGCCGGAGTCTGAAGGGTTGCACTCAAAGCGCTCCGCAAAGATGGCTGGCGTCAGGGCACGACGACGGCAGTCCTCCAGGAACTCTGCACGCGTCATCTTCGTTCCGGCCCGTGCATTGATCTTCTCCACGATGCCCTGATCAATCACATCATAGATCGTGATCTTGCGGCACTTCCAACCAGATCCCGGCGCACGGGCGATCTTGCCCAGCACCTGGTTGAACCAGGAACCCATGCCATTGTGTGCCGACCAGACGTGATAGTCGTAGCCGAACTGAATACGCGTGCTGAGCGCCGCATGCATCTGCTCCTGATTTTCATGGAAGGCAGCTTCATCCCAACGCACATCCCCCTCGAAAGTCTGAATGGCCCAGGGTGATGACGAAAACAAAACAATGCGGCTGCCACCGTCAAACTTGTAAAAGCCCACCTTCTCTTGCACGGCCACCTTGCCACCTTTGCCGTCATCCTTATTGACGGTGATCCACTCTTCACCGCGAGACAGCACATGCTTGCCGAGATCATACAGCGTAAGCCATTGCTCAATGTAGCGGCCAAACTCCACCGCACCATTCCAGTTCTGAGTCGTGAACAGGCAGTCCCTGTTTTTGACCATGATCCGCTTGCGTACATCCTTGAGCGCCATCGTCCACGACCAACCGCAGCGGTTGCATTTCTCGTCGTATTGATACCGCGATTCATCCAGCACTGCTTCAACCTGCATTGGCAACAGATAGCGAGACAGCCCCTGCTCAGTCTCAAACGAAGGACGTGTCTGAATGAGCATCAGACAGCCCCCTCTTTCTTCTTCGCTGCCGCCGCCGTGGTGCCGAGAATCATGCGATCCATCTCTTCAATGAGCTTGGCGCGTGTGTCATCGTCCATGCCGCCGCTCTTGATGGCGTCCTTGGCTTTCTCGGCGGCCAGCTTGGTGGCAGCAGCCTGCTCTTCCAGCGCCTTCACGCGCCGCTCGGCCTGCTCCAGCTTTTGCTGAGCCTGGTCAAGACTGCGCGTTGCCTGCTTCAGCCGCACTTCGTTTTGTTGTGCCATGATGAGCTTGATCTCTTGATCCCGCAGCTTGAGCAGATCCTTGGCGCTAAGCTCAGATGACGAAGCAAGCTCAAAGGCTTTCTGCCGCACCACATTGCGCTGGGCGGTTTCCAGCTCTTCCGGCAACATGCCCAAGGTCTCGATCGCAAATCGTTTGGCACGTTCGATGGTCCAGTTGGAGCGCTCCGCTTCATAAAAGCGATGTACCGCGCTCTTGGAGGTGGAGACATTCCAAGTCTTTGCGAGCGCGGCACCAGCCTCAGCACCGCAGCGTGAATCCACCAGGGCAAACATCAACTCATCCCGCTGCTCGGGTGTGAGCTTGCTCCAGAGGCTCTTGTTGTCGCGTGTGTCGCTCATGACGTTACTTCTGCCGCAGCAGCACACGGCCTTGTTTGGTGATGAACCAGCGCGCCTCATCATCGCCAAAATTCCCTGGTGGGAGTTTGTCGATCGCATCCATCACGCTGTCGCCCTGGCCGCTGAGATCATCCAAAGCGGCTTGCAGCTCCATGGTGCGCGCCTTTTGCGCGATGCGGTCATTGATATGATCATGCAGGGTGCTTTGCGGCAGGGCGTTTTCCCCGCAGTTTTCCAGCACTTCAAGGATGGCGAGACAGATGGCTTTGTGTCGGTTCATGGCGTTCTAGGAGTCAGATTGATCGAGCCTCGTTTCAGCGGAGGCGATGCGCTCGCGGATCAGCGTCAGTTCTTTGTGCAGCGAGTCTTTGAAAGCGGACAGTTCACGGGTCACAGCGCTCACCTCGTGGCGCAGTAGATCTTTGATGGAGGATTCGCGTTCAGACCCCGCGAGCAGGTTGTTCGTATGATTAACGTTCACCGTCTGAGTGAGTGCCACCACCGCCGCGCTGAGCTTGTCCAGCTCCGGCTTCTCCGCATGCGAGATGGACTCTTTCACCATCACCGGCTGCCCGATGTTGAACGGCTCCTCTTTGCTGCCGCTCTTCATGCGCTGCTTATGGGCCTGAGTCTCCACATATTTGGCATACATGGAGTACGCAGCCCAGGCAGAAACAATCCACTTCCAGAAGTCCATGGCTTCAGGAATCGGGAGATTGGCGAGTGTGATCATGAGGAGATTGCGGAAAGGATGCGGATCAGACCCAGCGCCACTTGGCAGCGGTCTTGAGCGGGGCGGGTTTATTGATGAGCTTGAGGCAGGCGGGATTGAGGTCGATGCGGCCCCTGGCGCTGATGCGATCTCCGACCTTGGCGCGGAAGGTCACGCCGTTAGCGAAGACCTCCACCTCGCGCAGCCAGGCTGCCCCCTTGCTGCCCCAGCGTGAAATCATGAAGTCTTTATGCACCGCCACGTAAGGCGTGTGCTCCTGTGAGGTGATGACGCCGCATTCACCCACACCATTGTCGCCCACGGCAAAACATTGCAGGTCTGTCTTGCCGGTGGCCTTGCATTGCTTGAAGGCACGCAGGTCCGCAGGATCAGCGAAGCTGGATGCCTCGCAGTAAATCCAAGAGTCAACACCGGAAGAGTTCAGCCCATTCAATGCGCCCTGGGACTTCGCGCCCCATAGGCCATCCACTACCACACCGAGCCACGCCTGAATGCGCTTCTTGATCGTCACTGGTGCCTTGAGCAGCGCCGCCTGATCGGTCGGGCTCCACGTGCCATCGGCTGGCAGCTTGAGGAGTGTCTGAATGGCGGTAATCGAAGTCATGGCAGAGAGGAGATGTATGGGCCTGCGGCAGTTCTCGGGTGATCAGCCCGGCTTAAGCGGACCCGCCGCAGGCCCTTGGTATGTGGGGTGATTATTGGAGCACGCTGACCGGATTCTTCGGCAGCATGTAGCGTTTGCCCGTGAGCTGCTGGTACTTGGCCTGAGCAGCTTCAATGACATCGGTGAAGGCGGATATTTGGGAGCCGCGCAGGATTTCCTTCACAGGATCTGCATGGATGCCCTCAGCCTTGAGCGCGGCCACTTTGGCAGAAGCCTGGAGAATGATCTGCTCAAGCCCGACCTTCTGAGTGGTCTCAATAACCGCTTTGCCCAGCTGATCCGCTGTGGCGATGAGAGCGCGGCCAAAAGGTGAAGCGATCAGCGCCGAGCTTGTGGCGCAGGAACTCAGCGAAAGCACACTCATCAGCGCCAGCGCCTGCACCGCGCCTGGCAGGCCCATCACCTTCTGGTGCAGCCCCAGTTTGGAGGCTCCCACGTTGACGATCGCACCGAGCAGCAGCTCGGGATTGTTCGCGTCGATCGAGAAGTACACCGACAGCGCCGTGATGCCCTGGCTGACGAGGGAGCCGATCAACGCACGAAAGACCTCGCTGCCCGTGAGGGCACCGGCCTTGGCGTTGTCGATGCTGACCACCTTGCCAAACCACGAAATCAGCGTCGGGATGGCGAGGGTGATAAAACCCACAACGATGCTCGTTGTAGAGTCTCCGGTGATGTTGTGCGCGGCAAAGACGGCCCCCAGGGAGGCGAGCAGGTGGCGGATGAGCAGTTGGATGAAGGGTGTCATGGAGTGGTGATGGTCTGAAGTTTCAAATCACCCGCCAGGGCCTCCAAGGTCTGTCGCTGCACACCGGTCCTTCTTTCCCAAGGCAGACCGGCATGCAGCGTTCACAGACCATGTGAAACACTGGCTGAGTGCACCGCCACACTGCGCCTCACCAAACCTTCTTCACGTCGCGCATCTGGCGCGTTTGGTCATCGGTTCACAGGCACAAAAAAGCCGCGCAGTGATGCGCGGCCTTAAACTGTGCTCAACTAAAGCTCCCAAACTTGCTTCAACGATTCAATGCCTTGTAGGCCTTCGCCTGCTCATTGATTTCGTACATCACCATTTCGTAGTTGTCTTTCCATTCCTCCATGGCCTCAGCAATGACGATGTCGGACTCCTTGGCCGGCATGCCATGCACACCAATCTTTAACAGCAGCTGCAATTTCAAATAAGCCTCGGCCTGTTTTTTCGTCTCATATTCCTGCATGGGAAAATTGTGAGGCCACTTTTCAGCAGCCCTCGCCTTGATCTCTTTGGCCTTCGGACTGTTCATTTCCATGCTCACACTGACCGTCTTTTTCTCATCCTTCTTCGCTTGGCCAGCAGCTTGTTCATTCTCTGCCTTGATCGCCGCCAGCCGTGCCTTGGCCTCTGCACGCTTCAGCCGTTCACGTTCGGCAATTTCTTCTTCAGCCTTGTTTCGGGCCTCTGGATTGTGAGCACCAAAGGCCTGCCGAATCTCATACGGAAAGCCATCGGTTTCCAGCGTGGCAATGCCGTCATCATGCATGACGCGCACCTCCAAGGCATTGGCTTTCACGATCCTGGCATTCTTCAGTTCCAGCCCGTTTGGAGTCTTGATGGAAATGAATTCATCAAACTTCCCAGGCTTGGGCACCACCTGATACTCGATTCTCTCCGCCAGGCAGGCGGCTGACATCAAAAGCAATGCGAGCAATGTTTTCATGATTTTTTTTCTTCTGTGTGTTTAAGGATCGTGGACCGATATGTTGATTTTTCAGCTGGCTTGATGCTGTCCATCAAACTGAGCAAAGTTTCACGGACCGCACTCAGTTTGGTTTCCGCACTAATCGCGCGCTCCCGCCAATCAACGCCCTGCATATAAGCTGTGGATTGTTCGCGAAGAACTTTTTCATCTCGCTCAAACTTCTTCTGCTTTTCCACGCCATTCAACCCTGATGCTTCGGCTGAGTCACTAGCCGTACGCAGAATCAAAGAGCTGAGCTCAGCACGATCTCTTGGGCCGCTCCCATACAGAAGCCAGTGAGGCAGCACATCAAGGATGTCGCACATCTTCAGGAGCTGGTCGGCATTAGGAGTGGCTTTGCCCTTCAAGTAATTCCCCACCGCGACATGACTCAGATCCAACGCCCGCGCGAGCGACGCTGCGGAGAGGTCGCGCTCTTTGATCAAGGCACGAAGCCGACCATCAAAAGTAATCAAACTTTCATCTTGCATGTAATTAGACTTACCGTAACAATAGTTACACGTTACAGATGAAACCAACCAAACACAAGCGCCGAGGCGCTGCTCGATTTCCCGGAATAGTAAGGCATGCCGAAGTATTGAAGTGCCACCGCGTGCACCTCTACCTTGTGCTCAGCGGTAAAAGGACTTCCGCCACCACAATCAGGAACTACAAAGCCCTGCTGCGCAAAGAAGGCCATCCCATCCCCGCAGAGATCGAAAGGAGGGCCGCGTGATGTGCACCCCTGCATTCACCGCCGAACAGCTCAGTGACATCCGGCGCGAGCTGCTTGAAGGCCACGCCATCAAGCTTGCGGTCACCGCCACGAGCCTCAGCTGGATCATCGCCTCAGATGCAATCCTCGCCTTCTGGGATGATCACCCTCTGTCAGCGCTGCAACTGCACACCCTGAGCACGGCATTCGACCAGCTCATCAAGCATGGCTTCAAATTCGCCTGCCTCACTCCAGCCAAGAACAGCCGCCGTCCCTTCGGCACCCCAACCCGCAAAGCCGCTTGATCATGAATAATCGTTATCCACCCGTCCCTCCTATCGTCGGCGCACGCCCTCGGTTCAAATACAGCGCCCCGTGGTCAGAGTGCCGCATCATCCATGAGCGCAGCTGCATGGGCACACGCCTGCTCATCGTCGGAGATCCTGACTGCGGCGGTTATGAGTGGGTCATCCTCATCAGCGGGGAGGTGGTGGCACATTCCAATGATGGCTACGGCATCAGCGAAGTGGCCCTGCGTGACGGCCTGATTGAAGCCTTCAAAGACTGCTTCACAGCCGAGCCCAATCCTGCCTTCAAAGCAGATCTGGAAAAGTCACACTCCCTGCTGACTTCCATTATCTTTTCAACTCTCCCCGCCAAGCGGCGGAGGCAAATCATCCTTGCAGCCAGTGAGGCGACTCCACACCACGCAGGTCAATGTGTGGGCACAGATGATCTATTGCAGCCAGCCGAAAAGCATCTCGCCGCCAAGATGGCCAGCCAAGAAGGGCTATTTGAGCAATCCAGCGGCGTGCCGTTGCAGGCGGTTGAAAATCAGACCTCCGAAAGGCCCCGATGCGGCACATCGCAAAATCAATCCTCAGATAAAGCAGCCAACGAACCTCCGCAGGAACATCTGCAACCATCGGAGGCCACTTCCCATGAGAGATCAGGAACTGCAATGCAATCATCTGAACCTCCGCAGCTTCATCATCCAGCTCTCCGCAGCGACGAGCAAAAGAAGCCGGGGAGCGCAAGCGCCGCATCAACGGTGGCAGATCCACTGACACCACGTCTCCCGCCCAAGTCATCAGTTGTTCAAAAATCAGCTCCCACGTCATCCGCCAAGCCTGGCGCCTCCGCAGCCGCTGGCAAGCAGACCGCAGAGGACAGCTGCGGAGACATCAACTGCGACGGCCTCTGCCATCTCCGCTGATCACCCGTCAACCCCGCCCCACCGCCATGCAATCCACCCCCAGCCTTCACGCGACACTCGAAGCGATCATCCGCTTTCCGCATGATCCTCTCTCTGCGGATGAAGCAGGGCTGGTGCTGAACCGTGACGGCGCAACGATCAGCGCGGCCTGCAAGAGCAAGCAGATCACCACCACCGCCTCCAACTTCCGGGGGCGCGGCAACCAGAAGAGCTACCGCATCACCAAGAGCAACCTGATCGCCTGGCTGTGGAAAAACGAGCAGGGGGACAAGGCCATCCTGCGCGCCGCCATGCTGGACCTCTGCCCCAAGATCCTGCGCGCCCTGGAGCCGCATGCCGCCCCCGTGAAGCGCCCCAGCAACGTGCTGGACTTCGAGCACCCCGACCTTTTCGCCGCCCCTGCCACCCAAAAGCAGACGGCTTAAACCCAAGACAACAACAACAGCACAGACCATGCACCCGACACAACACAGCACCATCCACCGGCGCGGCTTGATGACCCGCTCTCCGGCTCCCACCAGCATCGAATGCACACACGAAGACATCCTTGATGCCATCGCGCAGATTGCCGCGAAGCAGCAGACGCAGTTCGTCATGACCGCCACGCTGGCGCTCAGCCTCGGATTGAACGCGGAAGATTATGAATGGCTGAAACAGGCCCTGCATCAGCTGGATGAGCAACAGCGCGTGATGCTGAACTGTGTGGAATACCCCCAGAAGCTGCCCGAATTCATCAAGGCTTGGTTCGTGCAGAATGCCAGCGGCATCCCATGCCACGAAGTCTGCATCGCACCGGACTCCCGCCGCCTCAAGCCTCTGCTCAAGCAGCACAACCCCGAGCTGCCCGTGTACCGGCGCGCTGCGGACAGCAGCACTGACAACCCCACCGTGCAGAAGCGCCGCATCAGCGATCTGGTCAAAGGCGCGGCAGACACACTCTTTGGCAACGGTCACGCCCCTACACCCAGTACCGCGTGCTCCACGTGGAACAGAACGACGGGAGGGCCGCATAAGATGAACTGCATCGCTTATTGCTGGTCATCAGGCCGCATCGAGTTCACGCCACCACGGCGCTTCCCCCAAACGCCCTATGGCACCATCCCCATCGTAAGTGGCCCAGTACGCACCGTGCACGATTTGGTGACCACGATGGCACGTCATGGACAAGGTGCCAGCAGTGGCATGCTGCTCGTCCCTGGCATCCCAGAAGCCAGCTCCTCAGACGGTAAACTTGCGGCTCTGGAAAAATTCCGTGCGCTCCTCAAAGCAAAAAACACAGCCGCCTGATCATGAAACACCTCAATCCCTACGCTCCGCCGCAATCGCAGGATCTGCGTGAGGCCCCTTACGCCCGCTTTGTGCGGCTCTCTTACGCTGCCACGGTGCTCGGTGCGCTTTGCGCCGTGCTCATCACCCTGGCCACGCACAGCTTGCTCTATGGCTGCGCTGTCGTGTGCGCCTCGCTGATGCTGCACTTCCTGCTGGCCGCGCTGATCGCATGGCTCACTGAAACACTGGCATGGTCGGAGCCTGAGGCCATGGACCACCACAAGGTGTCCATGCCGGAGCCGCGCCATCAGAGCCGCCACCGCACCACCACCGCCGCAGGCTTCACCATCGCCCAGGTGATGTGGGGCATCACCGCCATCCTCGGCGCGCATGCGCTGCTGGTGCTGCTGCACTTCATCGCCTTTGCCGTCTTCGGAGCCTCCGAACCCCGCTGGTAATCAACCCCAACCGACCGCCAAACACATCTCATCATGCAAACACAGCCCACCACCACACTCGATCCCCGCACTGAAGTCTCGCGCCTGGTCAACCTCTACGCGGCCAAAACTGCCACGCTCAATGCTGCCACGGCAGACGTGCGTGCCGAACTCACCGCACTGACGGCCTCGCTCAACAAGATCGAAGCGCCGCACCGCGCCGAACTCGACAAGATCGAAGCCGATGCCAAAGCCCTGGCCTTGCAGCACGGCCCGGAAATCTTTGGCGACAAAAAGAGCCTCACTGAAAACGGCTACTGCCTGGCCATCCGCCTCACCGATGTGGTGCAGTGTGAGGATGAAGACGCCACCCTGGCCGCGCTGATGCGGGAGGCCGTCAAAGGCAGCACCGATGCCGACAAGATCGCCGCCAGCGCCTGCGTGCGCCTCAACCCCGAGCTGAACAAGCAGTACATCCTCAGCCAGTTTGATGACGCCCCGGAATGGTTCGCCCAGTTCAACATCAGCGTGAACGAACGCCTCAGCGCCAGCCTCAAGCAAGCCCCCAAGACACGCGCCCGAAAGGCCACCGTGCTCAAGGCCACCGAACAACCCCAGCAGGAGGCCGCAGCGTGAGGAGGCGCGGCACAGAAACCTGCCCCGCATGCCGCATCCAGCGCATGTTTCGCGGAGACATCGTGTGCCTCGGCTGCACAGAACGCGTGCGCAAGGTGCGCCGCGATCTGCTGGTGAGCTTTGCCAACCGCGACATCCAGAACGTGCTCCTGGGCGATGAACTGCGGCAGCAGATCCTGTGCTGTGCCATCCAACAAGTGCCCAAGTGCGGCAGACCCCAGAAAGGACTCCTGGAGGCATGAACGCTGAAGCCGACAAACTCCGCGCCGAGATCACCGCTGCAGACAAGCGCATCAGTGATCTGGAAAAGCGCCCGGGCCTGACAGCCACCGTCAAGCATCAGATCGAAAAGGCCAAAGACGTGGTGCGTGACATGCGCATCAAGCTGGCAGGCATGCAAGACCACCGGGACATTCCATACCCCAACTGCCGCGAGCTGATGCCCCACAGCTTCTTCATCTGCCGCCCCTGCATGCTTGAGGTGCCCTTCAAGCTCTACGTCCGCCTCGTTGGCGCACGCGGCTTCCACCATCACGGCCTGATCTCCGACGCCGCCCTGGCTGAAACCCATCAAGCCGTCCTCTCCCATCTCCGCCAACACAGCACCGCCATTCTATGAGCAAAGCCAAGCCAACCACAATCACGACCCCGAACGTCGAACTGCTTGCAGCCACCAGCCGCTTCAAGGCCCTTCACGGCCTTCTCAAGCAGACCATCGCAGGAACGAAACTGCTGAAATACTTCCTCGGACTGGAGGTGTCCAACCTCTGCGCGCTGCATGAAGAATTGCACGGCGAAACCCGGGGTGGCGACCGCACCGGGGGCAAAACGGAAGCCCCTTCCGTTTTGCTCGAAACCTTCCTCGAAGACCACCTGGGAGTCACGGCTCGCACCGCCCGGAAATACCGCGACTTCTTTGAGGGCATCACCACCGGCACCGAGAACGAGGCCACCGTGAAACGCCTGAACGCTTTCTGGATGGGCCAGCGTGAAAGCATGCTGGCTCTGCCATCCAGCGACAGCAAAAAGGCCGCAGGCAGCAGCAATGCATTGAGCCTGCAAAGCCTTGGCACCATCGCTGAAAAGGATCTGCAAACCATCCTGGACCATCCCGACGAATGGGGCCTCAACGAACTGTTTAAGACCCCTCTCAAGGATGCAGGCAGCGACGCAGCCACCGAAGACGACACAGGCACCTCCAGCAACAAGCACAAGCTCGCCAAGTTCTGGCTGCAGGACTTCTCCCGCCGCGCCATGCAGAATGAATTCCTCAAGCTGCCCAAGCGCGAAAAGGAAGCGCTGCTGACCACGCTGGAGGAAGCCACCAGCACCCTCAAATCCCACCTCAGCCAGAAAGGGAAGAAGTGATGCAGGCTATCCTCACCATCGAACACCGCCATTACTTGGTGCCATGCGCCAAAAAGGCTCTGGCCTTCGCCGAGTTCATGCAGAAGGCCAAGGAAATCCATTTTGGCACCTATCGCAGGGATACCATCACCGTACGCAGAGAGGTTGTGGAAGTGACCGTCGAAACGGTCAAAGCGGGCACAAAGATTATCACCGTCAAGGACACAACAGCCGCAGATCACAGCGAGGAATAACCACCATGGACCGCGACTCTCAACTCGACACACACAGCGCCACGCTGACCACGACAGACCGCCTTTTTACCCAGGCTGTCAGGCCGCGTGATCTGCCCGCCTTCTATGCGCTGCAGGAGCGCAATCAGGAGCGTGTAAAGTTGCTTCTGCAGGCGTTTGAGAGCATCGACAAAGCTCCCACCTTTGCCCTGGGATATGAGATGGCGGCGGCGCAGCTTGGCAAGACACGCGGCTTCACCGCAGGCACCCTGCGCAGGCTCCATACGGCATGGCGCAAGACGCAGGACTGGCGTGAGCTGGTGGACGGCGCGCTGGAGCACTCTCCCGCAGCCAAGGTGCCACAAGACTTCGTGGAATACCTCAACAGCGAGGTGGATCAAAACGGGCGCAGCAAGGCCGCTGCCTTCAAGCGCATCCGTGCTGCCTGGACCCGTGGCGAGCACATCCCCGGGTATGGCACCTGGAAAGAATGGTGGCAGCGCACGCACCCAGGACGCCCGCTGCCGCGCCTGGCTCCGCCGCACCCAACAGGCTGGAGCAATCTTTACCGCAAGGTGGACAGCAGCAAATTCCGCCGTGCAGCCGCCACGCTCGGACGCGGAGCCGCAAGGAAGCACCGCCCCATGGTTCTCTCTTCACGCAAGGGCTGCTATGTGGCCAGCCACTACATGTGGGATGACGTGTGGCACGATCTCTTTGTAAACAGCTTCTTGGAAAGACAGGCCGGACGCCCGCTGGAGCTGTTCAGTCATGACTACTTCTCAGGCCGCAAGGTGCGCTGGGGTGTGAAGGTGCGCACCGAAGACGACAACGGCAAAAGCAGCGGCCTCACCGGCAAGATGATGCGCATGGTCATTGCAGCCACCTACTACCTCGATGGCTACTCGCCACGCGGCACCATCAATCTGGCGGAGCACGGCACGGCCAATTTCATGGAAGAGATCGGCGGCATTCTTTACGATGCCAGCGGCGGCCTCATCACAGTGGAAGAAAGCGGCATGCAGGGCAAGGCGGCGCATGCAGGCCAGTATGACGGGCGCAGCCTCGGCAATCCCAACTTCAAGGCCAGCCTCGAAAGCAGCAACAACCTGCTGCACAACATGGAGGCTCATCTCCCAGGCCAGACCGGCCCTGACCGCCAGCGCAGGCCAGAGCAGCTCCATGGCATGCTGCAATACAACTCACGGCTGCTGGCCGCGTACCAGCAGCTTCCGGCAGACAAGGCCGCGCTGCTGCAGTTCCCGCTGCTGGAGATCAATCAATACCTCGGCGTGCTGGGAGACATCTACCGCTTCATTGAAAATGATCCCGACCATGATCTGGAAGGCTGGCTGGAATGCGGCCACGTCATGCAGGTGGTGGAGCTGCTCGGCGAGTGGCGCACCCAGGATGAGCTGCTCATGCTGCCAGATGGCCAGCGTGAAATGGCCCTGGCGATGATCCACGGCGGCATGGTCCCATCCCGGCCACGCAAGATGACACGCGCTGAAGTCTGGCACCGAGGTGCACGTGACCTGGTGCGCATCCATGGTGGCACCGTCTGCAACATCCTGGGTGATGACTTCGCCACCGAACGCAAAGTACAGGCGCAGCAGTTCCGGTTTGAAGACAAGGAGGTCGGGCCGGGCCTGCACCGCTTTGAGGCCATCATCACGGATGCCGAGGGCCGTCAATGCCACCTCAAGGATGGCGAAAAGTACAAGGTGTTCGTCAACCCCTTCGCAGACAAACAGCTCTTTGTGCAGGATGCCAAGGGCCGCTACCTCGGCACCGCCCTGCGCTGCGAGCGCGACAGCCGCCTGGATGCAGAAGCCCTGCACCGCAACATGGGCCGCGTCTCCCACATTGAGAGCGAGATGCTCAAACCACTCGAAGCGCGCCAGGCCAAGCAGACCCGCAAGAAGCTGGCCATGCACAAGCACAACGCCGGAGTGCTCACCGGGCACCAGCAGGCCAAAGACGATTTCAGACGCCGTGCCACGGCGATCCTCAACGCAAGCACCACAGACCATGCAACCAACCCACCCACAGACCCCAATGAAACCAACGAACCCGACTGGTAAAGCCGCCGCCGCCAATGATGCGGATGCCGCTTCGATCGACGCAGCTGCAACACGCAATGAGGCACTCGCCGAGCGTCTCTTTGCCTTCCAAAGACGCCAGCAGCTCAGCGACGAAAAGCTGGGCCGCAAGCTCGGCAGAGAAGCGACCTATGTTTCACGCTATCGTGCCTTCAACGAGGGCAAATGGCGCGGCAACCTCGCCAACTTTGAGGACGCCATCGCCAGTCTGCTCATGAAAGAGGAACTCATGCAGGGGGATGACATGCAGCTTTCGGAAGAAGGCTTCTGCGTGAAGAGCGTTTTCGAGTTCCTCGACTTCATTCATCAGCACCGCCACATCGGCGTGGGTTATGGGCCCGCAGGCCCGGGCAAGACCTGCGCAGGCAAGCTCTACGCGGCAAAAAATCCAACCTGTGTGTACCTGCATATCTGGGACTGGACCACGGGCCGCGACAAGCTCATCAACGAGCTTACCCGGGCCGCCCTGGTGCGCTGCGGAAAAAATGAAAGCAAGGCTGAGGCCCTGGTGCGCACCTTCCGTGATTCAGACCGCCTCATCATCATCGACAACGCGCAGATCCTCACCACACGCAGCCGCAAGTTCCTCATGGACTTCTTTGACGCCACGCGCACGCCGATCGCGATGCTGGGCAATCAGGAGATCGTGAAGAAATTTGAGGCCAATGACCAGCACGCCTCACGCCTGGGCCGCTGCATTGACGTGACCGATGCCGGCGGCGAGCACCGCAGCAGCGTGGACAAGGCCAGTGTCCTCACCCTGCTCAAAGCCTACATGCCCACAGCCGCTGATGACAAGGCCGCGCAGAGCGAAACCCTTGCCATCCTCCGCACCAAAGACGGCGGATCTGCCCGCACCGCCAAGATGACCCTCAAGCTCGCGCAAAACATCACCAGCACCGCGCCTTCCATCACCCCGCTTGATGCCATCAGGCTCGCCAAAACCCAGCTTATTCACCAGGAGGCCGCATGATGAACATTGCACTAGAAGACACCCCCGCCAATCGTCTAGGCGCGCTGGCTCTATGGATGGCGGCAAATCCACAAGCCCTCATCAGTCACAACGTTGATGAGATCGGTGGCCTGAGCATTACTGCCAGTATCAAAGGGCAATACTTCACAGTTGTCTTTGCAGCAGCTGAACAGGGCCTCGCAGAGTGCGGCGATCCGACAATCATTCTCACCTCAGCTGAGCTTCAAGAAAACTCGCCCAGGCACTTGTGAAGGCCATGCCCTATCTACCGGAGGATGGCACACCCGTATGAAAGAGACCATCACATGGATCACAGACGACACGCTCCCCGACAGCGAGGCCACCGTACTTGTGCAGTCCGCATCCGGCGATATCGGAGAAGGATTTCACGATGGTGAATGCTGGCGCTGGGCCAATGCATCGAAAGTGGGAAGCGCCAAGATCAAAGCCTGGGCAGATCTACCGGAGGGCGTGAAGTGATGAAAGCCCTCATTGAAGGCAGCTCAGAACTGCCACCACCGGCCATGCCACATCAAGACAAATATGTGTGGTTCGTGTGGCAGCATTTCCGCAACAAGCAGCCGCAATGGTATGCCACATGTTGGGGTGCCCCCACAGTCAACGAGGCTCTCAAGCTGCGCGAAGAACCACTGTACCACACGGAATTTCATTCCGGCGTGCCACAAAAGCTGATGCGCGAAAGGACCTCTTACGAGCCTTGTGAGGATGTGCTGGAGATGCCTGAGGGCAGCTACATCGGCCACACGAATGGCGTGCCAAACTCCTTTGCCTACATCGGCATTGGTTATGGATATCGCATCACCTGGATCACAGGCCGCGCCGCATGGGTTGAGGCGTTTCCCGATGACTACACTGCCACCGTTAGACTCTTCAACCCCTCTGCTCCCAATGAAGACAGCGTCGTCGTGTCCATGAGCCTCGAAGAGTTCGTCATCAACATGCCGGAGGCATCGCCCAAGCCATGAACCAGCCAAACTCATCTCACTTTCACGCAGGCAAAGCCGCCCGCCAGGCTGGCAAACCGTGCAGGATCACCGATGGCCGCATGTCCGGCAAATCACGCCGCGAATGGTATGAAGGCT
>NZ_JBAQCR010000230.1:0-19537 GCF_049294395.1 Prosthecobacter sp. | reverse complement strand
GGCATAGAGATGCTGACGATTGGAAACAAACAATTCGGCGGGCAGAGGTTGGTAGCGCATAGGTGTAGAGCAAGCGTCCCGCTTGCAGCAGGAGGCGATTGTGGCCGACATTCTCCGAAAGTCGAGGCCGTGAACGTGCCCCATCAGGACTTCAGTACGCTCGCTGGAAGCTTGAGCCTCTGAACGGACGCGAAGAAAGGCAGGTCTTGAACTTTTGGAAATATGCGCATACCCTCAAGGCATGTCCGTGACATCGACACAAACTGCCAGCGCCTCTGGAGAAAATGCCGAAGGTTTAACCATTCACCCGAAGCGCGAATGGATGAGTACCTTTGGAGCCTTCGCCAAAGATCCAATTTTTGAGTCAGCGATGGATGCAGGTGAGGCATGGGCGAAAACGCAGACTTGGGAGAAGGAACAGACCGCGCCAAAGACCCATGCTGGTGCTTGATGGCAACATGCTCCGGCAGTTTCTGAGCGCCTCCGAATCAGGTGAACGTTTGCGCGCGCGAGTCGATGCTTCCGGTGACGACGCGTCTCTGACAGTGGTGACCATTGAGGAATCCATGCGCGGATGGTTGGCAGAGTTGAACCGCAGATCCATCAATCCGCACGGGCAGATCGAAGTTTATAGGCGCATGCATACGAGTGTCGAAGTGTTTGCCAAATGGACGGTGCTGGCCTGGGATGTGGAGTCATCCATTTATTTTTGAAGCTTCGCCGTGATGGCGTGCGCATTGGGACGCATGATTTAAAAATCGCCTGCATCACCTTGGCGCATGATGCCTTGCTGCTGACGCGGAACACCGTGGACTTTGCGCAAGTGCCGGGGCTGCGCTTTGAGAACTGGGCGGATTAAGCCCCTTTATTGCGCCAGCACCGCTTTCGGCGGATGGCGGTCCGCCTTGATCCAGAGCTGGGCTTCGGTCCAGAAGGCTTCCACCGGCAGGGCAAAGGTCGTGACCCGGTCCACGCGGGCGATGTTGATGCCGACGACCTTGCCTTCCAGCGTGGCCACGGGGCCGCCCATGTCGGCAGGGAGAAGGGGGATGTCGTGCTGGAGGACTTCGGGGAAGTTGTCGCTGCGCAGGGAAATGCCGCCATTGGCGAAGTCCTCACCCTCCCAGTTGTTCAGCACCTTGGAACGGCTGGCCAGGCGGACGCGGCAGCTCTCCTCCTTGTCTTTGCGCAGGTAGCGGATGTCGATGATCTCCCCGGGCTGGCGCTTTTTCACGATGTCATAAACACGATCCAGCGCCGCCACCTTTTCACCTGCGATGGTGATGAGGATATCGTCCTCCTGCAAACCGGCGGCCTCGGCCGGGCTTTCGCTGGCGATGCCGACGATGCGCACCCCTTTGCCATCTTTGGACGCTTTGACATCCATGCGGATGCCCATGGCGGCTCCCTCGCCCGGAATGCGGCGGAATTTGGCGCTGACAATGCCGATGCGCGTTTCCTTGCCTGCATCCGCCACACTGCACAGCCACTGGCCGAGGCCAAGTGAGTGCGCGCCACCAAACGAAACCGCACGCAGTCCGGTGATGCCAACCGCCTGGGCCAGCACCAGGTCCAGCCGCGTTTCACGGTGCACCTCGCGCAGGTCCGCAGTGCGCCCGTCGCTGAATTTGATGCGCGTCTTGTGCAGTTCGGGCACCTCGCTGGCCTTGATCAATACATAGCCGTCCTCGCCCACAATGGTGGCGGTGCAGATGGTGCGTCCCAGCGGGCTTTCGATGCGCGCGGCACAGGCGATGGTGAGCGGCTTGAGCCTCTCCACAGCCGCGAGCGTGTGCTTCCCATTGGTGCGGTCTTCCTGCGGCAGCGGCAGGCGCGGCGGGTCCGCACGGATGAGAAGGGGGATGAGGAGTACAAGAAAAGCTGAATGACGAAGTCCAAATGACAAAGGAGCCCACGCACGGAATGCGGTGGAGCTGTCCTTCGTCCTTCTGAATTCGTCCTTCGTCATTTGCTTACTGCCCTTCTTCCTGCGGCTTTTGTGCCAGTTGGACGGAAACATCGCGTTCCTTGTCATGGGTGCGCAGTCTGAGCTTGAGGGTGTCCCCGGCGGCCCGGGCGCGCACGGTGGCGCTGAACTGCTGCTGGTCGGTCATGGCTTCACCGTTGACGCTCAGGATGACGTCTCCGGCGCGAATTCCAGCCTTCAGCGCGGGTGAGGCGTCGATCACATCCGCCACTTCCAGATCCAGTCGGTCGTTCATCACGGTGGCCACTCCGAGGTAGCCGCCCGCGCCCGTGCCCCAGGTTTTGATGACCTGGGATTTCTGCATCGCCTCCCAGGAGCGGAGAAAGGGTGACATGGACACGTGGACGTTTTGGTCCCGCCCCTCCCAGATCTGGCTGTGAATGCCGATGACCTCGCCATTGAAGTTGAAAAGCGGGCCGCCGGAGTCGCCGCCCATCAGCACGCAGTCGCTGTGCAGGCTGTTGGCGGTTTGTTTGATGATCCTGCCCACGCGCAGCACGGGGCCGCGCGCCTTGTCAAAGCCCCCGGGGTGCCCCAGTGCAAAGCACCACTCACCAGGCTGCGCCTTGGCCACTTCACGGCTCAGATTCACAAAGGGCCAGGGTTTGCCCCGGTCTTTCAGCTGGGCCAAGGCCGCATCCGTTGTTTTGTCCAGCCCCAGAGACTTGGCCGTGGTGACGGTGCCGTCTTCCAAAATGACCTTCATGTCCTTCCCCGGGCCGTTGGGAACGTGCGCGGCCGTCAGCATCAGCCCGTCGGCGGAAATGATGACCCCGCTGGCCGTGCCGTCCCCGCTTTGGATGGCCACCAGCGCCTGCCGCACCCGGGGCAGGAGCTTTTGCACGTCACTCTGGATCTTCAGGAGCTCAGAGATGTCCGTTTTCGGCGGCTTGTCATTGCTCTGCCGCTGCTCCGCCGCACTTGCCTGCCAGGACAGCAGGAATGTGATTAGCAGAAGATGGAATGAAGTGCGCATTTTTGAACCAATCAAACCAACGGCCCAACTGCTGGAAAGTTGCCAGATTTGGGACTCTGTTCAAGGCAAGTCTCAGTCTTCTTCGGCCGGTTCCCATAACTTTGCCGCTGCAGGCAGCAGCGCCGATGAACCGGGCGGCACCAGAGCGATGACCAGATCCACCGGAATGAGCACGCCATTGAGGTCACGGCGGAAATTTCGTGCATGGGCATCCGTGATGAGAATGCCATCCCGTTGGCGATACCACGTCACTCCATGCACTTCGGGATTGATGATGTGGGCATCGGCCACCCGCTCAAACCCATGGGCGTTGAAAAACGCCTCCGCGTCCTCCAGCGTGGCGGGCAGGTTCTCATCCTCTGGGATGAACGGCTGCTCCACCGCCATCTGCGGATCGCGGTCGCAGCCGGTCACCTTGCCGAGGTAGTGGGTGTGCATCCCGAAGACATCTGTCATCACTGCCCAGCGTCGCAGGTATTCCGAAGGCAGCGCCGCCCGCATCACGAGGCGGGTTTTGTTTTGGAAAGTGCGCGGATCGAGCAGCTTCGTCTCGTCCATGATCCGGCCGTAAAAGCCGGGCAGGGTGTGTTTGATGACGGTTTCTGACTGAACAGGAATAAAAACCGTGTGCTCTCCGCCGATAAAGGAAGGCGGATAATCTGGAACGCCGGCCTCGAGTTCTTCCAAAAGACGGCTCAGCTCACTCTCGCGGGCGGCGGGGATGAGCTTGCCCGATTGGCAGCCAAAATAGAGCGAATGGCCTGCTCTCGCGAGACGCGCGGCTGATTGGAGCAGATCGCGAACAGCTTTTTTGGGTCCGTGATGATGACCGCCTTGGGTTTCATGCTCGTAAACTAGCACGAGTCCCAGGAGCGTCATCTGGAAAATCTCCCATCCAGGGAACACTGATTCACCGGTTGAACATCCCTTCCGGCTGCGCTTCTCTCCTCCCTCACTTTCTCTCTCAAAAAAACATGAACTACGACCTCATCGTTATCGGCGGCGGGCCTGCGGGCTACGTCGGAGCCATCCGCGCAGCGCAACTCGGCAAAAAAGTGGCCTGCGTCGAAAACGACCGCGCCGGGGGCACCTGCCTGAACTGGGGCTGCATTCCCACCAAGGCCCTGCTGAAGAACGCCGAGCTGTACCACACCATCACCCACCGCGCCGAGGAGTTCGGCCTCAAGATCGGCAGCGTCGAGTATGACTGGTCCAAGGTCATCGGCCGCAGCCGTGGCGTCAGCGACAAGCTCAACAAGGGCATCGAGTTCCTCTTCAAGAAGAACAAGGTGGACTACCTCAAAGGCACCGCCAGCATCCCCGTCGCAGGCAAGGTCGAAGTGACCGCCGCAGACGGCACCAAGGCCACCCACGATGCCGCCAACATCCTCATCGCCACCGGCGCGAAAACCCGCCCGATGCCCGGCTTCCCCTTCAATGGCAAGACCGTCATCGGCAGCAAGGAGGCCATGACCCTCGACAAGCAGCCGAAGAGCATCATCGTCATCGGCGCCGGCGCCATCGGCATTGAGTTCGCCTACTTCTTCAACGCCTACGGCACCAAGGTGACCGTCGTTGAAATGCTGCCCGACATCCTCCCCGTCGAAGACACCGAAGTCAGCAAGACCCTGGAAAAGAGCCTCACCAAGTCCGGCATCCGCATCCTCACCAACACCAAAGTCACCGGCACTTCTGAAGATGGCAACGGCGTGAAGATCACCGTCGAAGGCGCCGCCAACGAAACCCTCGAAGCAGACGTCTGCCTCGTCGCCATCGGCGTGGTCCCCGTGCTGCCCGGCGGCATCGAGATCAAGCTCTCCGATCGCGGCTGGCTCCAGACCGACGAACGCTACCAGACCTCCGTCAAAGGCATCTACGGTGCCGGCGACATCATCGGGCCACCCTGGCTCGCTCACGTGGCCAGCTATGAGGCTGTGCAGTGCGTGGAAGGCCTCTTCACCAAGCACAAGCCCAAGAAAGTCGGTGCCTTCCCCGGTTGCACCTACTGCCATCCGCAGGTGGCCAGCATCGGCCTCACCGAGCGCGCGGCCAAGGAGAAGGGCCTCAAGTTCAAGGTCGGCAAGTTCCCCTACGTGGCCAGCGGCAAGGCCCTCGCCGCCGCCGAGCCCGAAGGCTTCGTCAAGATCCTCTACGGCGAGCCGCACGGCGAGATCATCGGCGCGCACATCATCGGCAGCGAAAGCACCGAGATGATCGCCGAAATCGGCCTCGCCATGAACCTCGAAGCCACCTGGGACGAAATCGAAGCCACCATCCACGCCCATCCGACCCTGTCCGAGATGGTCAAGGAGGCGACGGAAGTCGCCAAGGGGCATCCGATTCATGTGTGAGCAGATAGGAGCTCATAACTTCGCAAGTTCTTTAACGGGCGGCCAGCAATGGCCGCCCGTTTTAGTAATCAGGAGTCAACTTGCTTCCAAGTGCTCATAACCTGTCTTGCGCACCCAATCTTTGCCTTTAACATCTGGGGAGATGTCACCCGCTGCCCATTCACTGCTGAACATGAACCGTCTTGATCGCACAGCGATCTCGGTGGGCACGTTCGAAGACCAGCGGCGCGAGGATTACGAATACTGGATGTCGCGTCCGGCGCGTGAGCGCTTCCTCGGCATCGAAAAACTACGACTCGCTTACTATGGAGAGGATGCTCTCAGACGATCTGACCGAGTTTTTGAGGTATCTCAACGAGGAGAAGGTTGAGTATCTCTTGATCGGCGGCTGGGCAGTGGGATACCACGGCTACCCGCGACTGACCCAGGACATGGACGTCTGGGTGGAGATGAGCGTTGAGAACACGCACCGCATTCTGAAGAGTCTGGAGCGATTCGGTTTTAAACCGGGCATGGTCGATGAATCGCTGTTTCTCAAGCCTGGAAACATCGTTCGTTTTGGTTTTCCCCCGAACCGGATTGAGATTCTCAATCAGATTTCAGGCGTCGAATTTGCCGAATGCGTTTCACGCAAACAAATGGCCGATTTCGACGGCCTTACGGTGCCGGTCATCGCGTTGGAAGATTTGATCCGCAACAAACGAGCGAGTGGTCGGCACAAGGACTTGGCGGATATTGAGGGATTGAACGCGGACGCAGACGAATGATTCACTCAGGCCAGCAGTTCCTGACAAGGAAATGTGTGCCGCCCCGTATAGGCATCTCCACCCTCCACCATGAACCGTCGCCAGTTTCTCCACACCACTTCCGCCGCGGCCCTCACCGCTTCCTCCTGCACCACGACGACTCGCCGGGCGGACAAGCTGATCATCGACACGCATCAGCACCTCTGGGGCGGTGATTTCGTGAACCCACCCTGGGTCAAAACAGCGCCTGAAGTGCTGCAGCATGATTTCCTGACCCCCGAGTATCTGGAGGCCACTCATGGCCTCAACGTGAAGGCCATCTACATGGAAGTGGACGTATCTCCGAAAGATCACATCAAGGAGGCCGATGCCATCGTGGCGCAAATCCGTGCCCGCAACACCCCGACCATTGCCGCCACGATCGGCGGGCGTCCCGCCTCAGCAGATTTCGAAAGCTACGTGCAGCGCTACGCGGGCAACGGCATCATCAAAGGCCTGCGCCAAGTGCTGCACGGCCCCTCCACACCTGCTGGCTACTGCCTGCGCCCCGATTTCGTGCGCGGCGTGCAGACCCTCGGCAAACACGGCCTCAACTTCGAACTCACCATGCGCCCCACGGAACTGCACGATGCCGTGAAGCTCATCCAGCAGTGCCCGGAGACCCACTTCGTCCTCGACCACTGCGGCAACGGCGACCCCAAGGCCTTCAATTCCAAGCTCGGCCCCGGCCTGAAACGCAGCTGCACCGCCGACGGCTGGAAACGCGGCATCGATGCCGTGGCCGCGCAGCCCGGAGTGATGTGCAAGATCAGCGGCATCGTCGCCTTCGTCCCGCCCGGCGAATGGCGCGCCGAAGACCTCGCCCCCGTGGTCAACCACTGCCTCGATGCCTTCGGCCCCGACCGCGTCTTCTTCGGTGGCGACTGGCCCGTCTGCCTCCTCGGCAGCCGCGTGCGCGGCTGGGTCGAGGCCCTGGACCAGATCGTGGCATCACGCCCTTTCGAAGATCAGCGCAAGCTGTGGTCGGGCAATGCCATCAAGTTCTACAAGTTATAAGCGAAGGGTCACGCTAGGTCCAAGGCGAAGCACGTGGACCGTAGGATGGGTGTGGCGTAAGCCCGCCCGTCCATCAGCGCACGGCAAACACTATGGCGCACGAACACGCTCACAGTCGGGCGGTTTGGCGAAGGCGTAGTGGAGCGTGGGTGAGATGGGCACGCCAAACACACCCAACCTACGACCAAGGCCTCAATCCAACGTCTGCCGGTAGCGAAACACCCCAATAAACAACGCCACAATCGCAAACAACCCGATCTGCCAGAGCTGCAGCGAGATGTCGGCAAAGTCGTTCCCCTTCAGCAGCACCCCGCGAATGATGCGCAGAAAGTGCGTGAGCGGCAGCACCTCGCCGATGTTCTGCGCCCACTGCGGCATGCCCCGAAAGGGAAACATGAAGCCGGAGAGCAGCAGCGAAGGCAGGAAGAAAAAGAACGAGCCCTGCACCGCCTGCAGCTGATTGGTGGCCAGTGTCGAGAAAGTGATCCCCACCGCGAGATTCGCGGCAATGAAGACAAACGCCGCGACAAAGAGTAGCCCGAGATTCCCCACCATCGGCACATGAAAGAGGAAATGCGCCGCGATCAAAATGAGCACCACCTGAATGTAGCCGACAAACATGTAGGGAATGATTTTCCCCAGCAGGACTTCAAACGGCCGCGTCGGCATCGAGAGCAGGTTTTCCATCGTGCCGCGTTCCCGTTCCCGCGTGATAGCCAGCGCGGTGATCATGACCATCGTCATCGTCAGCACCACGCCCATGAGGCCGGGGACAATGTTATACTGCGTGACCGCTTCCGGATTGTAGAGCGCATGAATGCGCAGGTCGATGGGAGCCTCGCTTTGCGCCAGATAAGCGAGAGGGCCCTTGAAGTCATTCATGAGCGCCGTGGTCAGCAGCGGGCGCAGGATGTTGATGGCATTGCTCGTCGCCGCAGGGTCCGTGGCATCCGCTTCGATCAGCAGCGTCGGCTTGTCACCACGCAGCAGGTCGCGTGAAAAATCCTGCGGAATGGTGATGACGAACTGCACCTCGCCATGCTCCAGCACCTCGCGTGCTTCGGCCTCACTTTTCACCTGCCGCACAAACTCATAGTAGCCGCTGTTGCGGATGGCGCTGAGCAGCGTGCGTGCCTGCGGCCCGCTGTCATTCATGAGCACGGCGGCGGGCAGGTGCTTCGGGTCCGAGTTGATGGCAAAGCCAAACAGCAGGAGTTGCAGCAGCGGAATGCCGACCATCATGCCAAAGGTCACGCGGTCCCGCCGCATCTGGATGAACTCCTTGATGATGATCGCCAGAAAGCGCGTGATGGAAAAGTAGCGGTTCATGCGGCAGCGAAGTTGTCCTTCGATTGATCCATCAAATGAATGAACACGTCCTCAAGGCCGGAGCGGATCAGCGTCCATTCATGATCATTGCGGAACGGCGCAATGGCTTGCTCCAGCGCCGCCGCATCACCACCGCTGACATGCAGCGAGGTGCCAAACGCCACCGCCTGATGCACCCCCGGTTTCCCCCGCAGCTCCCCCGCGAGTTTCACCAAATCGCCGCCCTTCACTGACCAGGTCGTGAGATGCGCGCTCTCCACCACCTCCTGCACCGTGCCATGCGTGAGCAGATTGCCATACGCAATATACGCCAGCCGATGACAACGCTCCGCCTCGTCCATGTAGTGCGTGGTGATGAGAAACGTCAGCCCTTCAGCGGCAAGCTGATGGATCTGCTCCCAGAAATCGCGCCGCGCCTTCGGGTCCACACCTGCCGTCGGCTCATCGAGCAGCAGCAGCTTCGGCTCATGAATCAAACAAGCCGCCAGTGCCAGCCGCTGCTTCCATCCGCCAGACAACTGGCCCGCCAGCTGCCGCTCACGCCCCGCCAATCCGAGCCGTTCGATGGAGGCACTCACCGCCCTCTGCCGGTCCTTGATGCCATACATGCGCGCCACGAAATCCAGATTCTCCCGAATGCTCAGGTCTTCGTAAAAGCTGAAGCGCTGCGTCATGTACCCCACCTGCTTTTTGATCTCCTCGCTCTGCTTGATGACATCAAAACCCAGGCACGTCCCGCTGCCTTCGTCCGCCTTCAGCAGACCGCACAGCATGCGGATGAAGGTGGTCTTGCCACTGCCATTGGGCCCCAGGAAGCCATAGATCTCACCCTTGCGCACCTGCAGGTCGATCTTGTTCACGACCGTGCGCGTGCCGAATCGCTTCGTCATGCCCTTCACATCGATGGCCAGTTCCTCGCTCATCGTCAGGGCGCGAATTCCACATCAACCGGCTGCCCCGGATGCAGTTTTGCCGCCACCGCATCATCGAATCGCAGCTCGATCATGAACACCAGCTTGCTGCGGTTCTCCTGGCTGTAGATCACCGGCGGCGTGTACTCCGCCTGGGGCGCGATGAAGCTCACCTTCGCATTCAGCGCCTCGGCCACACCATCAAGCCGGACCTTCACCGCATCACCCACCTTCAAGGTCGTCAGCCGCGTTTCCGGCACAAACGTGCGCACCTTGATGTTGGCCGGCGGCAGCAGGGAAACCACCGGCCGTCCCGCCGCCACCATTTCACCTGCACGGTAGAGCGTGTCATTCACCACTCCCGCCTGCGGCGCGCTTTGCTGCTTCTGCGAAAGATCCCACGCGGCTTTGGCCAGCGCTGCCTCACGCGCCTTCACCTCCGCTTCCAGCGCCGCCACCGCATCACTGCGCATGCCCAAAGCGGCAGTCTTCAAATCCGCCTCCAGTTGTTCCACACGCTTGTGGTTCTGCACGTTCGCACTGCGGGCCTGGTCCGTGCTGTCCACCGCCACAGCGCCGGATTTCGTCAACTCAAGCTGTCGTGCGAATTCAATCTCCGCCAGGGCCGACGCCTCACGCGCTTGCTTCAACTGCGCCTCCAGCGACGCAATCTCCGTCGGCCGCTTGCCTTTCTTCGCATCCTCCAGCGTGTTCTTCGCCTGCTGCAGCCGGTGGCTCGCCTCATCCCGTGCCGCCGTTTCAGCCACGTCTTCCAGCGCAAACAGCACGTCACCCTCCTTCACCTGCGCACCCCGCTGCACATTCAGCTTCGTCAGCTTGCCACCCAGCGGCGAGGAAACATACACAAACTCACCCTCCACATAGCCTTGCAGCAGATTGGAAGGCGGGCGCTTGCAACCAAGCAACCCGAAGACCAACACCATGGTGCCGAAGAAATGGAACAACTGCTTCATGTGTAGTGGGAACGGGACAGCAGTTATCCCGTTCCAGCCCCGTTGCAAGATGAGGACACTTTAAGGCTTCTTTACCACGCCCAGCACTTCCAGCTCATGAATGGACCAATAAGTCCCTTTCTGTTCCCCGGTCTGCGAGATCCGAATGGACTTGGCCTTGGTCGGTTTTGGGAAGAGGTATTCGATGGCCCCAGCATCACCCTTGCCCTGAAGAACGGGTTTCTCCCATTCCGTGCCGTTGAGTGACAGCTCGATCTTGTACTGGCGCGGGTAGTCGTTGTGGGACTTGCCCGTGTCGAGCACCAGCCCGGAAATGTCCGTGGCTTCGGGAAGGTCGATCTGGAACCACATGTCAGGCGTTTGAGAGCCATGTGTGTCCCAGCGGGTGGCGATGTCGCCATCAACGGCTTTGTTAACATCCTTTGCGCCATGGCTGGCGGTGAGCTTCCAGGCGCTGCGGTTTTTCAGCGGCTGCGGGTACAGCGCCTGCAACTCCTCGATGGTCCACGGCGTGACGCGCTTGGAAAGGTCTTTGCGCAGCTTGGCCACTTCCTGCTTGGTGACGAGCTTCCCATTGTTGCCAAAGGCCTTGCGGATGTAGCTCGTCACGTCGGCGATCCATTGGTCGTTGTTCGTGGCCATGGGCACCATCTGCGCCTCATAGGTCTTGCCATTGATGGGGCCGGAGAGGCCGTTCATCATCACACGCACGATGGCATCTCCCTGCACGGCCGTCTTGGAACCAGCGAGCGGCGGCGCCAGCGTCGCGCCTTCACGCCCGGCGATCGGCATCCCATTGCCATCAAACCCATGGCAGGCGAAGCACAGCGAGCGGAAGATCTCCTGGCCGCGCTCCAGCTGCTTCTTCTCATCCTTGGTGAAGCTGCCGCTGATCTTTGGCGCCTCCACCAGCAGCTGCGCACCGATTTCCCTCACGCCGATACTGGGCGAAGTCATGAGCACCGTTTGCGCTTCGAGCTTCCAATTCGGCCAGTTGAAGTGACGGCTCGTGTAAAGTGTCTGCAGCACCACGGTCGGATCCTTGTCAGCACGCAGGGCTTTGATGTCGGCGATCAAAGCGGTGTCGCCTTTCTTCAGCAGCGATTCCGCCACGCGGATGGCATTCGCGCGAAGCTGCGGATGCGCATCCTTCATCGCGGTGTGAATGATGTCAGGCGTGATCGCATCGAGGCCTTCGAGCGTCCACAGCGCGTGTAAGCGGGCGAGATGGTTGTCATTTTTCGCCGCCATCTCAATGAGCGCAGGCACCACGGATTTGTCGCTCTTCACCACCAGCATGCGTTGCGCAGTGTCGCGCCAGAAACCATTCGGATGCGTGAGATGCGCCACCAGTTGTGCAGAAGTCTCGCCAATCATCTTCGGCTGCGGGCCGGGCTTGAAGTCCTTGTGCACCAGACGCCACACACGGCCGTGGCCGGTCACATGCTGCATGCCTGTTGGCTCAATGGCGCCGCGCAGGAAGCTGCCCGGCTTCACCCAGTTGCCCTCTTGAATGATACCACGATATGCATCGACAATGTAGAGGCAGCCATCCGGCCCGGTCGTCATGTTCAGCGGGCGGAAGTTTGGGTCGCTGCTGCGGATAAACTCGCTCATCTCCGCCTCATACGGATTGGTCACGGTGGTGATGCCATCCTTCACTTCGATGATGGCGCGGCGGATCAAACGACCCACTGGCTCCGGCAAAAGCACATTCCCATACAGTTCCTTCGGCAGGCGGTCACCGCGATAGACTGTCTGTCCGGCGCAGCCCGTGAAGTGATTCAAACGAAGGTCTTCAGGCGAATGGAATCGGCCCGGGCCACCCTGGAAATCCCCAAGTGCCACAATCGGCCACACCGTATCAAACTTCTCGCTCTTCTGCTGCGGCACATTGATCGCGGCGTAGAGGATCGGTGCCTGGTAGTTCCACAGGCCCTTCTCGCCACCGGCATTGCTCCACCACATCTTGCCGTAGTCATCCTGAGCCAGGCCCCACTGCCCGCCATTCGGCGCGGTGTTTTCTTTCAGCGGTGCGTCCTTGCCGTTCCAGCGCAGGCGGTAGCCGTTGTAGGTGGTGTAAATCCAGTTGTCCAAGCCCCACACCAAACCGCTGGGCTGGTGCTCCATGTTGCCGCCACGTGGACCGCCGACATACCAGGGCGATTGCTCATCCGCCACGCCGTCGCCATTTGCATCGCGATGCAGCGTGATGTCATTCGTGTCCGTGATGCCCACCAGCACGCGGTCATCCAGCGGCAGCACCATGCGTGGAAGAAGGATGTTGTCCATATAGACACTGTGCTTGTCATACACCCCATCGCCCTTCGTCGATTCATGCAGCGAGATGCGGCTCTTCGGCGTCAGCTCGTCCGTGCCGTCGATGTCCTGCATGTAGGTGCGCATTTCGACGATGTACATCTTGCCGTTCCCATCGAACGCGATCGCCGTCGGTTCCTTGATGATCGGATCGCTCAGCACCAGCTCCAATGAGTAGCCATTCGGCAGTTCAATTGTTTTCAGCTCCTCCTCGGCGGTCAGCGCCTTGACGGGGAAGGTGTAAGTCGGCTTCGTTTGAGCGAATGCCGCAGCGCTGGCGAAGGCGAGTAAGGAAAGGAGACGGAGGTGCATGACGGACAGAGGTTGAAATATCGCCATGTACATACTTACGACAACCCCAGTTCGTTTGGTGACAGACTGCCAAATTTTGTTAAAATCCGGCCATGTCGCTGCCACGTCTCCAAGCCGAATTTTTCGCCCAGATCGCCGATCCTCAGGGCGTGCGCGCCATCTTCGAGCACATGCCGGGCGTGTTCTTCTTCATGAAGGATGACCAGGGACGGCACATGGCGGCAAACAGCGCCACGTATGAACGCTTCGGCATCAAGAACGAGCGCGAACTCGTCGGCGCGATGGACGAGAAATTCTTTCCGCCCGAGGTCGCCAAAGCCTACCGCGAGGACGACCAGAAAGTCATCCGCAGTGGCAAGCCGCTCATCAACCGCCTCGAAGTCTGGTATGACGAGCAGCACAACCTGAACTGGTTCCTCTGCACCAAGCTCCCCGT
Source organism: Prosthecobacter sp. (assembly GCF_049294395.1). Taxonomy (GTDB): domain Bacteria; phylum Verrucomicrobiota; class Verrucomicrobiia; order Verrucomicrobiales; family Verrucomicrobiaceae; genus Prosthecobacter. Next base: position 6,140 of record NZ_JBAQCR010000230.1, on the reverse strand, counting down.
GCTCGACAGGCGTGGCAAGGTCATCGGCGTCATGGGCATCACCCGGCGGGATGAAGACCGCATGCGCCAGCACGACGTGCGCGAAGTGACCGCCGCCATCCAATACGCCCGCGCCCACTGCCATGAGGTCGTCACCGCGGCGGAACTCGCCCGCGCCGCCGGAGTCTCCGAACGCCACCTTCACCGCAAGCTCCGCGCCGCCCTCGGCCTCAGCCCCTACGAGCTGCTGCTGCGCGCACGCGTTCAATCCGCCGCCGAAGCCCTGGCCAAAACATCCACGCCCATCATCCAGATCGCCCTCGACCACGGCTTCTGCGATCAAAGCGCCTTCACCCAGCAGTTCCGCAAACGCACCGGCATGACGCCCAAGGAGTTCCGCACCAGGCACCACGGGTGATGGTTCAAACGCATTCAGCCATCAGCGGCTGCCCCGCGAAGAAAAGCCAGCCTTTGGCGCAAGCTGTTGGCCGCAGAGGTGTCCGGCAGCAGGGCTTCATCAAGCATGAGCGTCAATTCCCATCCTCCATGCGGATGTCTGACATGGGCCGCGCCAAGGCTGCTCCACCAGGTGAGCATCACATGGTTTTCATCCAGCACCTGAGCCACAAACTTCCGGATGCCAATCGAGTACGCATGCTCCCAGATCGCAGCCAGCAAAATTGTTCCTGCACCTTGCCCCTGAAACTCATCCGCCACCGTGAAGGAGACCTCCGCCGTGTCTGCCTGCTCTCCCATGCGCCAGAATGAGCCGCCTCCCACGCCGGGAACATCATCGTTGTTTTCGATCACAATGATCCAGCTCGCATGCTGCCCCTGATCTTCCGCGCAGAGCCGGTCGATGAAAGTCGGATTGGCCCCGCGAAATCTCGTCCAGAACCTGAAGTATGTAGACTCAGGCGAAAGTCTCCTGAAGGCCTCAATGATCCGTTCCCGATCATCCGGCAGCAGCGGACGCAGGATCACGGGAAGTTGGTCACGAAGTTGCAGTCGATAGTGGTCCAGCAAAACAGGGAGGTTTGATTTGCACCCAAGTAGTGGCCAAATGGGCCTCAGTTCAACCACGACAAAGCGGACATCTGGCAATCGGATTTGTGTGCTTTTGCGATCAAAGCGCCTCCACCCAGCAGTTCCGCAAACGCATCGGCATCACGCCGAAGGAACTCCGCACGCAGCATTACGGGTGAGGTTGCGCTCGTTTCAAACCCGGGTCGCCATTCCATGAGTCGGGATCTTCCGGCGGATGGGATAGGAGCCTGAGTTCTCCAGAATATTCGATAAAGCGCATCGTGGAGTCGATTCCCTTGGCTGCGAGATGCAAATTCCAGTCATACCTCTCCCATTTTCCAGCAAAGCCTTCGGTATCAGAATGATATTCGAAACTGTGATCCGCCCGGAGGATGATGGTCTCGGAAAAATCCATCCAAAAGTTTCGCTCTCGCAGCCAGGTTCCGAGCACAGCCTTGTCCTCACGCACGAGGGGATTCCATTCTACGAGAGAATTCATGACCACATCCGCAGTGATCAAGCCGATCACTGTGAGTGATAAGACTGCACCCATCATTTGCAGGGAGCGCCGTCGAGTACGCCAGCCAAGGACAAAACACGTCACAGCCACGAGTAAGAGTCCACCCAGGAAGAGCGCAATGAACAGATAGCCAAAGGGAATCGCTGTTCTAAACATGACGTGAAGTAGCATGTTGGCGGTGATACTGGCAATCAGATTTCCGCAGTGCTAGCCTGCACCCATGCCAGCCCCGCGAAACACCCCCAAATCCGAAGTCCTGCGCGGACTTGTGGACCGCGTGGTGTTTCACAATGAGGACAATGGCTACTGCATCCTCAAAATCGTCCCCGAAGGCCGGCGCGATGTCGTGAGCCTGATCGGCAAAGCGCCCCGTGTGGTCGCCGGGGAAGAATTCGAGGCCCGTGGTGTGTGGGAGCCGAACCGCGACTTCGGTCCGCAGTTCAAAGCAGACGCGCTCAAGCTCCGACGCCCCGATTCGCTCGCTGGCATCGAGCGCTACCTCGGCAGCGGCTTGATCGAAGGCATCGGGCCCAAATACGCGAAGCGCATGGTGGAGAAGTTCGGGCCCAAGGTCTTCGACATCATCGAAAACGAATCCAAGAAACTCGAAGACGTGGAAGGCGTGGGCAAGAAGCGTCGCGTGGAAATCCGCGAATCCTGGATCAAACAAAAGTCGATCCACGGCATCATGCTCTTCCTGCATCAGCACGGCATCAGTTCCTCCCGTGCCCTGCGCATTTATAAAACCTACGGCGAAGAGTCGCAGGCGGTGCTGAAGGAGAACCCCTACCGTCTGGCGCAGGACATTCGCGGCATTGGTTTCAAAACAGCGGATGACATCGCCTATCAGCTCGGCGTGGCGGAAGACGCACCTGAGCGCATCAAGGCAGGAATCCTGCATGTGCTCGAAACCGCCGCCGGCAGCGGCCATTGCTGCGTCCCAGAAACCGAGGTCATCAAAAAAGCCATCGATCTTCTCGGAGTGGAGGCCTTGATCGCACCGCAGATCGACGCGCTCATCGCCAGCGATCAACTCGAACGACACGACACCTTTTTATACCTGCCCTACCTGCGCGCCGCAGAGCAAAGCATCGCGGCGAATGTGAAGTCACTCGCCGCCCTGCCCGCAGCCTATCCCAGTATTGATGAAGACGCCGCCCTGGCCTGGGTGATGAAGAAGACCGGCAAAGAACTCGCCGAAAGCCAGCAGCGCGCCGTGCGCGAGGCCCTGCGGCATCGCCTGCTCATCATCACCGGCGGCCCCGGTGTGGGAAAGACCACCATCCTCCGCAGCATCCTCCTCATTCTGCAAAGCAAGCAGATCAAGCTCGTGCTCGCCGCGCCCACCGGCCGTGCAGCCAAGCGCCTCACCGAAAGCACGGGCCTTGAAGCCAAGACGCTGCACCGCCTTCTCGAATACCAAGGCGAAGGCCAGTGGGGTCGTCATCGCGGCAAGCCCCTCGCGGGTCATTTGTTCGTCGTCGATGAAGCCTCGATGATCGATGCACCCCTCATGGCGCAGTTCCTCTCCGCGCTGCCCGACGGCGCGCATTTGCTCATCGTGGGAGATGCCGATCAGCTCCCCTCCGTTGGTCCAGGCATGGTGCTGCATGATCTGATCGCCAGCGACAAGGTGCCCTGCGTGAAGCTCACCGAGATCTTCCGTCAGGCCGCCAGCAGCCGCATCATCACCAGTGCCCACGCGATCAATCGCGGCCAGGTGCCCGATCTGAAACCCTCACGCAGCAGCGATTTCTTTTTCCTCCAGGAGAGTGAACCCGAAGAGATCAAGCACACCCTCGTCGAGCTGGCGCACACGCGCCTCGCCACCAAATACGGCCTCGATCCCATCCGCGACATCCAGGTGCTCACACCGATGAATCGCAACCTCCTCGGCACCATCTCGCTCAATCAATCCCTTCAGCTCGCGCTCAATCCCCCCAACGAACTCAAGTTCGAAATCGAGCGCTTCGGCGTCACCTTCCGCGTCGGTGACAAAGTCATCCAGACGCACAACAACTACGACAAGGAAGTCTTCAACGGCGACATCGGTCACATCGTCACCATCGATGCCGATCCCGTCAAAGTTCACGTCCGCTACGATGCGGACCGCCTCGTCGCATACGAACCCGGAGAGCTTGATGAACTTCAGCTCGCCTACGCGCTCAGCATTCACAAAAGCCAGGGCAGCGAGTTCCCCTGCGTCATCATCCCCGTCAGCACGCAGCACTACGTTCTGCTGGAGCGCAGCCTCATCTACACCGCCATCACACGCGCCAAAAAACTCTGCGTACTCGTGGGCGATGAGCGGGCCCTGTCACTCGCCGTGAGCAAGCAGGAAAGCCGCAAACGCTGGACCGGCCTGCGTCAATTATTGTACTCGTCATCCGGCGGTTGATCGGATATGAATCCCGGCATGACGGATCAAGCTCAGCTTTCCACGGCCTGGTTGAAACAGGCGTGCCGTACGCGGCGCAAAGTGAATGCCGGCTGGTGGCTTGCTCGGGCCATGCCTCTTCTGGTGATGGCGGGAGTGCTTGGTTTTGTCGTGATTTTTGTGCTCCGTTCGCGTGGCATGGAGCTGGGCTGGCGCCACGTCTGGCCATGGGTGGCGTCTGGCTTTGTGGCTTTGATGATCACAGCCTGGCTGCTCGCGCGGCGGCAGTTTGTTTCCACATCCCAGGCCTTGGTGCGGCTTGAGTCGGAACTCCACCTGCACAATGCCCTGACCACCGCAGCCGCAGGCCGCGGTGTCTGGCCCGCACTGGTTCCATCTGCGGACGACGGCTGGCGCTGGCGCTGGCAGACCTTGGGTGGGCCCATCGTCGCATTTGCCGGCAGTCTCGCCCTCGCGATCTTCCTGCCCGTGGCCCAGGATGCTGAAGCCAAAGGACCGACGGTAGAGCCGCAGGCCTGGGCGCAGATGGAAGACTGGCTGGAAAAGCTGAAGGAAGACAAGATCGTCACCGAGGAGGAAAAAGACGAGCAGCTCGCGAAAATCGCCGAGCTGCGGGATCAGCCACCGGAAAAGTGGTTCAGCCATGAGAGCCTCAATGCGGGAGACACCCTCAAAGAGCAGCTGCAACGCGACATCAAACAGCTGGCTCAAAATCTCACCACGGCGGAGCGCAGCCTCAATGCGCTGAAAAATTATGCCGACCAGCTTTCGGTGGAGGCCAAGGAGCAGCTGCTCAAAGACTTCGATCAAGCGTTGGCAGACATGAAGTCGAGCTCCTTGGAGCTTGATCCTGAGCTGCTGAAGTCGATTGCGGGCCTCGATCCAAAAAATCTGAAGAGCCTTTCCAAGGAGCAGATGAAAGAGCTGGGCGAGTCGATGAAAAAGAAGGCCGGAGCCTGCAATGGCATGTGCAAAAATCCTGGCTTTCTCGGCGATGGCGAAGGCGAGGACGACGAACTCGCTGAGGCCTTGGGACTGCTGAAAAAACAAGGCCAGGGCATGGGGGGAGAGGGCGAGGGCCCCGGCAATGGCGGCGTCTCGCGTGGCCCGGGCACGGCACCGTTGACACTCTCCGATGAAGAAAACGATTTCGGCACGAACAAAAAAGAAGCGGTGTCGAACACCGACATGTCACGTGCCCAGGTGGGCAACATGCTGGCACTTCAGGATGGCAAACACGAAGTGGACAAGAGCATCAAAGGCCCTCAGGCCGCTGGTGCGATTCAAAACGCCGGACAGGGCGGCGAGCAGGTCTGGCGTGAGTCTTTGACACCTGAGGAGAAGGCCGTGCTGAAGCGCGTTTTCCGCTGAGCATTCGCTTTCGCATCTGCACTCCGAGTGCATTTGTGAAATGTGTGTGAAGTTCCCTTTTCAACTCGACTTCATGCCTTGGTTCTTGTTTTAGTCGGATGAATGAACGACGCCTACGCTTCAGACTCAGAAATTCAGTCGGCATCCCTACCTGTCGATGCCCTGCGACGAACCCTGAATGAGGTGCTTTTCGGGCAAAGTGAACTCATCGAGCTGGTGCTCTGCGGCGTTATCGCACGCGGCCATGTGCTGCTCGAAGGTTTGCCGGGCCTGGGAAAAACCGAGCTGGTGAAAGGCCTCTCCAAAGCCCTCAATCTCACCACCCGCCGCGTACAGTTCACGCCCGACCTGCTTCCCGGCGACATCACAGGAAATCCCGTGCTGCAGGAGGTGGATGGCAAACGCGAGTTTGTATTTCAACCGGGGCCCGTGTTTACCAACCTGCTGCTCGCAGATGAAATCAACCGCGCCTCTCCCAAGACGCAGTCCGCACTGCTCGAAGCCATGCAGGAGCGTCGCGTGACGGTGCTGGGACAGACGCACGTTCTGCCAGATCCGTTCTTTGTGCTCGCCACCCAGAACCCCATTGAACTCGAAGGCACCTATCCGCTGCCAGAGGCGCAGGTGGACCGCTTTTTGTTCAAGCTGGAGGTGCTGCGCAATTCAGCGGAGACGCTGGCAAAGATCGTCACCCAGCGCGAACTCGGCGTGGAGCCGCAGGTGGCGTCGGTTGTGACACGTGAGGCGTTCGCGCTGATCCAGGCCACCGCACGGCGGATCTTCCTGCCCGAGATCGTTGCGGACTACATCGCGCGCATCGTCGATGCCACGCACCCGGGGCAGTCG
>NZ_JBAQCR010000229.1:0-3965 GCF_049294395.1 Prosthecobacter sp. | reverse complement strand
GCCGTGGGCAGCACGATGCCGGCTGCGGTGGTCTGCTCCTGCGGCGTCACGTCCAGCAGCAGGTGATTTGTCAATGGGTGGATTCCAGGTGGTTTCATAGTCATGTGGTTGTTAGTGCTATTTCTTGGTATTGTTGGTCAAAGTAAAAATGTCAGTGTCATCAACTGCGGCGCATCACTCACGCCTTCCGCCTCACCCAGCCCGCATTCGCCAGCTCGATCCGTGAATCCGCATGCCCGATGCCCGCGCGCAGCGCATCCTCCGCCACGCCCAGCAGCGCCGCCAGGGCCTTCAGCCTCTTCGGCGGCTCCACCAGATCATACGCCGCCTCATGCAGCGGCCTGCCGGCAATGAGCGGCGGCACCACGGCCTGCACGCTCGTGGCAGCCACGGAAACAGTGGAGGCATCTGCCACAGCAGCTTGCGCTTTCACATCCGCCTCGGCCTTCAGCGTTTTTTCCTCCGCCGAGGCGGGCGCAACGGTCGGCTCAGCACCCGGCCCAACCACGATTCGGGTGTCAGTGCTCGTGTCCGTTGCGCCCATTTCGGTGAGATTCGTCAGCTGCGTGGGCTTCGCCGCAGTCGGTGCATCCAGCGTCACCACCATCGCATGCGGCAGACGGCGCTGTTCCATGAGATCATGCGCCAGGCGCCCCTTCCCTGCCTGCCACAGGTGCAGCGGCACACGCAGGATGTGCCCCTCCAGTGCCGACTCAAAGCGGAAGATGTAGGAGCGCGTCCCCTTGTCGTGAAAATCATACGGCGCATTGTTCCCCACGCCCACCAGCTTCACGACGACAAGCGGATCATCCGCGCGTCGATGCTTCGCAAGCAGCGCGGAATCAACGCGCGCCGGCAGGGTCATAACAGTGGTGAGAGAGGGACAGGCAGTGGTGTTGGGCTTCATAAAAGGTGAAAAGTAAAATGGGTCTGAGGTATCGGGGGCATTCCTGCCCCTCTTGGAATTCTGTCTCGTCTCCTGTTTCCTCCCTGGGGCTCTGGCCACTGGCCGCACCCGCAAGGGAGGCAGGAGGTAAAAGTTTAAAAAGTTAAATCGGTTAGCAGAGTGGTAGTTTCTGACATCTTCTCCCACTCTTCCTCCCTCGGCCTGGTCATTGCCACCAAGGGAGGAAGAGCGGGAGAAAGATGAGTTGCTAGCCCGCACGGCGCTTTTTCAAGACACCGTGCGGGCCGCTGTGTCGCGTTACGCGCTCAGAGTGGGCACCTCGAGGCCCGGGTGCTGGCCGGCGTGGCGCAGCACCGAGTAGCCGCTGGTCTTGCCATCCGTGCGGATGCAAGGTGCCTGGCCAAAGATGGTCTCATAGCCGCCGCCATCCACGAACGAGTAGTCGTCCTTGTCGCCCACGAGGAGGTCATCCCCCACATAGGCGCGCACGGCCGTGTCCTGGCCGAGGATGAGGCTGCACATGTCCACCGCACCATTCGCATTGCACGGAATGATGTAGGCGCCCGCATCAAACTCCGAGGTCCAGACAAAGTCCGGAGAGCAGTTCGATGTGCCGCCCGCACCACCCGCCGCACGCGTGTAGGCCGTGCCCAGGGAGTTCAGGCCCCAGGTGTCCCCGGTGGCGATGAAGTTCCCCAGCGTGGACACACCGAGGCCGGAGTTGTCGTTCGTGTTGTCGGGGTTCAGGATCGCGGTCACCTTGATCTGGTTACCGTTGTTGCCTTCAGTGCCGCCCGTCCAGCTCACCAACCCGACGGAGCCGTCCGGATTGATGATCCAGCCGTAGTAGGTGGCGGAGGTGATGGCGGCATAGAAGGCGATCCAGGTCGCATCCTTCGTCGTCTGGCCCTCATACCACTCATAGGCATAGCCGCCCATCCACGCCATGTAGGGCGTCTTGGTGTCCGTCGCATGGCTCTTGAGAACACAGGCCACGCTGCTGGAGTCCACACCGAATCCGGTGGAGAGCATCGCGCGCGGTGCCAGCGGATCAGCGCACTGATCGTTCTCAGGATCCACAGACGCATGCTCAAAGAGGCCCACGCCGTTCCAGTCCAGCAGCTTGCCGGAGAAGAGCGGGTTTTCCTCATTGCTGCGTGCGCCGCCGTGCAGGGCCGCCTGCTCATAGCTGCTGGAGTTCTTGATGCTGGCGATCGCCGCATCAGGAATGTACACCATCGGCTTGTACACCGGGCTGCCATGCTTGCTCGTCACCACGATGCTGCGGCCGCCAAGACGGCGCCACTGCGGGATCGCATTCGTGATGCCCGAAGGCGTCAGCGTGTCCAGCGCATTCAGGCTGGCCAGCGTCTTGCGCGCATTCGGGTAGATGGTGTTGCCCACGCCCTGCAGCTTGAGCGCCATCTTCATGTCGTTCATGCGGCGGCGTCCCAGCTTTTCGCGCAGGGCCAGCAGCACGGCGGATTTCACCCCGCCACCTCCGGCCATGAACTTCAGCTGCTTCTTCGTGAACTTGAAGGCATCGCGCCAGAAGTCCACCACGCAGCCGAAGGTCTTGAAGTCCACGCTGGACTCATTCCCGCGCAGCGGCTGCTCGCCACGCGCACCCGGGCCGCGCGGCTGGCTCATGACAGTGAATTTGACCTCGTCTCCCGCATGCGCGGAGGCGATGTCCTTGCGAACGATGAAGGGCTTTCCGGAGCCCTCCCCGCCCTCAAACATCGCAAAGTCATCCACCGAGCGCGCACCCTTGCGGAGCTGCTGGGAATAGACCTTGGCGACGACGGACGGATCAGCCGCGACGGCGGCTGCGAGTGTGGATACGACTGATTCAGCGTGATAGGCGCTCATATATGTGTGTCTCTAAACGAGAGGTGTTGTCTGTTGTGTTTTGATTGAAGATTAACGTGTGGTATCTTGCGGCAGTTCATACCATCCTAGGTCCAAAAAAAGGCCGGCTAGTGCCGCACTTTGACGGAGGTCAGCCTGTCCAGACTGTGGATGAACGCGTCCTGCTGCTCAGGTGTCAGCTTGTCGATTTCCGCCATCGCCGTCTGGGGAGACAGCGCGCCGGCGGAGAAACCGGGGCCGACTGGTGAACCGGGCAGCCGCATCGAGTGTCTCGGCGCTGGCGGTATCAGTGACGTGCCTTTCGCGTGGCCTGGGCTGTTCGCCGCATGTCCTTTGAAAAACTTGTCGATCACCCGCCGTCCGATCTTCTCAGGCCAGTCAGGATGATAAAGGATTGGGTCGTTTTTTGCCTCTGCAAGCAAAATTTCATCATCACAGTAAGAAACAAATCCAGTGTCCTCATCCGTGATCAAATCCGAGAACTGATCCATCATGCGATTGTGGCTTTCCGATTGCTGGCCCTGCCATTGATGGTTCACCACCGCCGCCTCGCGCCGCGCCTCACGCAGGTCGATTTTGAGATCCGTCATCTGCTCCAGCAGATCTGTCGCCACAGGATCATACGTCTCCTTCGCCTGCTTGTATTGATGCTGCAGCAGCGCCAGGTGCTCTTCCAGTTCCGCCACCTGCGGCACCTCCATCTGCGTCTGCGATTCATCAAATCCAGGCGCTTCATCCTGCGCATGACCATCCCCGGCCTGTGCCTGCGCCGGACTGCCAAACACCTCCGCAAACGCATCCGCCGGCGCTTTGCCAGCGCGGATCAGATCCAGCGCCTGCACCGTGCGTGCGCGGTCCTCCGGCTTCAGCGCCTTGATGGAGACACGCGCCAGAGCAAACGCAGACGTTTCTTCACCCTGGCCGCCGCGTGGCTCCTCCTGCGGCTGCACGGCCGCCAGCGCCGCCTCCACCCGCTCCGGATCACCGCTCTCAAAATCCCTGATCTGCGCGTCCGTCATCTGCGCCAGGTCCGCACCCGCCAGCGCCTCGTCCAGCGAGGACAGCCCCGGGATCACCTCCGCTTGCGAAGCAGCTCCCGCGGCCTCGGCATCGCCTCCGGCAGAAGCCAGGCTGTCGAGCACCGCGCTCGCAGCAGCCTCCGAAAGATTTTCAAAAACAGCCCCCG
>NZ_JBAQCR010000228.1:0-3446 GCF_049294395.1 Prosthecobacter sp. | reverse complement strand
GGCACCCACGGCTACGGTTGTGCCAGCGCTACGCGCTTTCGGAAGGAAAGCAGGTTGAGGGCGGCCGCTTCGTGCCATGAGAGGTCACCCAGCGTGTTTCGGCTGCCCAAAGCCGCACTCGGAGAGTGCGGACCACTTCACGAGTCGGTTTGCCACGCGCTGCGAGGCTTGCATTCGCAATAGATTGTTTGCCTCGCTTTGGACAAGCAATGCCATTCGACAGAGTCCGCTCTGCTTTGACCTCTTGAGCACTCCTTGACTGATGGGCCTCACTTGTCCTGCACACGCTCGAGCTGGGCGCCGAGGGCGGCGAGTTTGTCGTCGAGGTGTTCGTAGCCGCGGTCGATGTGGTAGAGGCGGTTGATCTCGGTTTTGCCTTCGGCGACGAGGCCGGCGAGGACGAGGGCGGCGGAAGCGCGGAGATCTGAGGCCATGACGGGGGCACCTTTCATGACGCTGCCGCCGCGAATGCGGGCGGTGGCGCCCTGGAGATCGATGTTGGCGCCCATGCGTTTCATTTCGGCGCAGTGCATGAAGCGCTGCGGGAAGATGGTCTCGGTGATGGTGCTGGTGTCATTGATGACGCAGGCGAGGGCGCACATCTGGGCCTGCATGTCGGTGGGGAAACCGGGGTAGCAGAGGGTGGTGAGATCGAAGCCTTTGGCGTTTGGATTGGGCTTCACCGTGATGCTGTCCTTGGTGATGTCGATGGGGAAGCCGCATTTGATCAGGGCATCGGTGACGGCTTTCATGTGTTCCGGCATGACCCGCTTGAGGGTGACGCCATCGCCGAGCATGGCACCGGCGACAAGGAATGTGCCGGCCTCGATGCGGTCTGGGATGACGGTGTGCTCTGCGCCGTGGAGTTCTTTGACGCCTTCGATGGTGATGCGGTGGGTGCCTGCGCCTTCAATCTTGGCGCCCATCTTGATGAGGAAGTTTGCAAGGTCCTCGACTTCAGGCTCGGCGGCAGCGCCTTCGATGATGGTGGTGCCTTTGGCGAGGACGGCGGCCATCATGACGTTGTCCGTGCCGAGGACGGTGGAGCCGTGCTTGCCCATGAGATTCATGGGGCCGCCTTTGAAGCCTTTCTTGGCGTTCACAAAGATGTCTCCGCCTTCCACGGTGATCTGCGCGCCAAGGGCTTCGAGGCCTTTGAGATGGAGATCGACGGGGCGATCACCAATGACGCAGCCGCCGGGGAGTGAGACGGTGCATTTTTTCAAACGGCCTGTGAGAGGGCCGAGCACGCAGATGGAGGCGCGCATTTTGCGGACGAGATCATAAGGTGCGACGGATTTGATCTTCTCCGCCTTGACGACGACGACGCCGCTGGCGCGCTCGACCTCGGCACCGAGTTCACCGAGGATGCGGACCATGTAATTGGTGTCGCTGAGATCGGGCACGCGGCGGATGGTGCAGGTGTCTTTGGTGAGGAGAGTGGCCGCGAGAATGGGCAGCGAGGAGTTCTTTGAGCCGCTGATGTTGATGCGGCCCTTCAGAGGTGCGCCGCCGTGAACGATGAGTTTTTCCATGGGTGGATGCTTTGTGCTGCGGAAAGAGGCAGTGGCAAGCCATTCTTCGAAATCCTGACAGATGAAAGACTGCTTGAAAAAAGTTCTTGCCGAGTCGGATTACACGTGTAATCCGTGGATCACGTTTGTAATCCGACCATGTCACGCCGCGCTCCCACACCACCCGCCCCGAAGATTTCTGACGCCGAATGGACGGTGATGAATGTCTTCTGGCAGCGCGGGACGAGCACGCTGGCGGAGGTGGTGAAGGAGCTGGAAGGGCGGCTGCACTGGAAGCCGCGCACGGTGCAGAGCCTGATCCGCCGACTGGCTGACAAAGGGGCGCTGGCGGTGGAGGCGGTGGGGCGCGAGTTTCGGTACTCACCCGCGGTGGCCCAGGACCAGTGCCAGCATGAGGAGAGCCGGAGTTTTCTGGATCGCGTGTTTAACGGCCGGCTGACACCCTTCGTGGCGGGGCTGATGGAACGTGAAGATGTGACGCAAGATGACCTGGCCGCGCTGCGTGAAGTGCTGAATCAGGCCGAGAAGAAACTTAAAAAGTAATCCACCATGAATGCTGACGCTCTCCTCCACTGGCTGCTGCGCACTTCGCTCGAAGCGAGCCTCTTGATTCTGGCCGTGCTGGGACTGCGGCTGATGCTGGGGACGCGGCTGAGCCCGGCATGGCGCATTGGCTTGTGGCTGCTGGTGGGGACGAAGCTGATGCTGCCGGCTTTTATACCGGCGGGGTTTGGGCTGGGGGCGTGGTTTCAGCAGGATGAGGCGGCGCGTATGAGTGAGGTGTCGGCTGCGCCACTCGCTGCGGCGGTGGATGTGGTGAGGACGGCGGATGCGGAGAGCGCGCCGATGATTGCGGCATCCATCGGTGGTGGGTCTGAGTCTGCGGGAATGATTTCTGGATATACGCTGGCGCTGTGTGTGTGGGTGATGGGGGCGCTGGGGGTGTTTGCGGCGGCGTTGTATCGGCAGCGGCGGTTTGATCTTGAACTGCGTGAGCGTCCGCATGCGACGGCTGCGCTGCTGCGTGCGCTGGTGGCGAGTCTTTGCCAGAAGGCGGGGGTTCGTAAGCAGGTGCGCATTGTTCTGATGCCTGCGGGCACGACTCCGGCTGTGGTGGGCATGGCACAGCCGAGCATCCTGCTGCCGGAGGACTGGGAGACGCGCTTTGATGAACACAGCCTGCGCCATGTGCTGCTGCATGAACTGCTGCACGTGAAGCAGCATGATCTGGTATGGAACTGGGCCGCGACGGCGGTGCAGGCGCTGCATTGGTTCAACCCGCTGGTGTGGTTTGTGGTGTCGCGCTTTCAGGCGGACCGCGAACTGCGCTGTGATGCGGGAGCGCTGGCGCTGCTCTCCCCCACTGAGCGGCTGGACTACGGGCATACGCTGCTGCGCATTCAAGAAAGCTTTTTCGCACCACCGGCCATGGCAGGGTTGGCCCCATATGTGCGCAACCACCCTACCCTGCGTCAACGCATCCACATGATCGCCCATCCAACCGCCCGTCAGCCTGTGATTCAAATGCTGCTCGTTCTTACGCTCAGCGTTCTTGTTTGCTACTCCTTCACGACCGCGCGTGCGGTGGAAAAGGAAGTGCCGGCGAAGGAGCGCAGCCGGGAGGGGGCGAGGAGTCCTGCGGCTGAGCAGACGAAGACCGGAGCAAGTGAAGAAGGAACCCCTGCCCGCGCCCGTGAAGGCGATGGCGGCACCAAGAAGACGGGTATGCGTGAAGGTGATGGAGGAAGCAAGAAGCCTGGTATGGGTAATGGTGAAGGCTCACGCAAGACTGGAGCGCGCGAGGGCGATGGTGTAGCCAAGAAGACTGGCACGGGTGATGGTGAAGGCTCACGCAAGACTGGAGCGCGCGAGGGCGATGGTGTAGCCAAGAAGACTGGCACGGGTGATGGT
>NZ_JBAQCR010000227.1:0-9141 GCF_049294395.1 Prosthecobacter sp. | reverse complement strand
GCTGAGATGAGTTCGAAAACGGTTTTGTTAAAGAGGGACTCAGTGGAAATGCGATGCGAAGGAAACTTCAGAAATTCGGTGAGCGGGCATTACTTCGCCTCATAAAAAGGGAAGAGCTGCTTGATCTCTGCGGCGCTGGGGCGGCGGCCGTATTCGCAGACTTCGAAGGTCTCGGCGTATTTCACGGCCTTGCCTTTTTCTTCACCGTAGAGTTTGACCAGCAGGTCGCGGTACTTCTCTGCCTCGCTGCTTTGGCGTGCGCCCCAGCGGCGTTTGAGCCAGGCGCGGCGGGCCACTTCATCTGCGGCAGGAGGCACGTCTTTGGCGACGTATTCGGCGGAGCCGCTGGCACCGCCTTCGTAGGCCTGGGAGGTGAGTTCGTGGAGACCGTCGAGTTTTTGGTCGAATGAATCGTCCACGCTCACGGCGATGTCCGGCGTGAAGGGGTAGGGCTTTTGAAAGCCGTCGCTGGAATAGAGGAAGACGGGGTTCTTTTTCAAAAACGGCACGTCAGGAACGATGAAGGGGACGGTGACCATGAAGGCAGCGTCCTGGATCAGGACGCCGACATAACGGTGGTCGGGATGGTAATCCCAGGGGCGGTGGGCGATGACGATGTCCGCCTTCCACTCGCGAATGACGCGGGTGATGAGCTTGCGGTTTTCGAGTGAGGGGAGGAGTTCGCCGTCGTGGATGTCGAGGACCTGGGAGGTGACGCCGAGCTTTTTGGCGCAGGCCGCCACTTCTGCGGCGCGGCGCTGTGCGAGCGGGCCACCGGCTTCTTTCCAATGGCCGATGTCGCCATTGGTGACGGAGACGAGTTTTACGTGGTGGCCGAGGCGCGCCCATTTGGCGGCTGTGCCTGCGGTCTTGTATTCGGCATCATCAGGATGGGCGCCGAAGACAATGATGCGCAGCTTGCCGTCGTTTGGATCCTCCGCGTGGAGGGTGAAGGCGGCGAGGCAGAGGGCGAGAGAGAGGAGAGAGCGAATCATGGCGGCAGGAGTACGCCGCCATGACACAGACTCTCTCGGCTCAAGCCTCTTCCGCCTTGGGTTCTGGCAGCATGAAGCCGATGAGGAAACTCAGCACCACGATGGCGGTGGCGACGATGCCTGCGGCTTTGGCGACATGCATGGGCAGCATGGGGCCGGTGCCGGCGAGCATGGGGGCGACGAGATTGGTGGTGACGAAGGCCATGCTGGTGCCGATCATGCGACCGCCGACATTCGTGGCGAAACTGCCGCCGGTGCCGCGCAGATGCATGGGGAAGACCTTGGGCAGGTATTCACCGAAGTAGCTGAACTGAGCGACGGTGAGGAGTCCGCAGACGCCGTACGCCCAGAGGAAGCTATTGCCGCCCTGCTCGAAGAAGTAGAAGTAAGTCAGAGGCAGGATGATGAGCGCGGGGATCTGGAAGACCTTTAACAAGGCGACGCGGCTGATGCCGACGATGAGGAGGATGGCCAGTGCGATTCGGCCGACAAGGCCGCCCATTTCCTGGTAGAACTGCACGGTGTCGGCCATCTTTTTCACTTCATCGTTGATCGGCTTTTGCTGGCCGAAGTTGGCCTTGATCTGCGCGATGAGTTCTTTGCGGGCGGGGTCGGTGGCGGGGAGTGCATTGAGCTGTTTGTTGAGGTCTTCACCGGCTTTGCGCAGCGGTGCCAGGGCCTTGGACTGGGCTCTCAATTCCGGCAGGCCGGGGGTGACGCGTGACACGGTGACCTGGAGTGCACCGAAGGCGATGCCGTAGGCGCAGGCGGACAGGGCGGCTGTCACCAGGGTGACGCGGCGGAGCTCGGGGGCAAAGAGAGCGGCGAAGCTGGGGCGCTTGAGCGTGCCTGCGGCTTTCTTTTCCTTCCAGGCCTGGGATTCAGGCACGAATGGCAGGAGCAGGGCAATGGGGATGGCGGGAAGGATGCCCGTCATGAGGAGGTAGCGCCAGGTGGAGGGATCGTTTGATCCGAGGCCGGCAGGCAGGCCGATGTGAGGGAGATCCACGCCATGCTTGTTGATCCAGACGCTGACGAGCGTGACAAAAACACCGCCGAGCGAGGCGAAGGCCTGCGTGATGCCCATCCACTTTTCCTTCTGCTTTTTATCCGAGAAGACTTCCGCCAGCCAGGTGATGGCGGCGACGAACTCGACGCAGACGCCGATGAAGGTGGTGCTGCGGAAGAAGACGAACATGCCCAGCGAGGTGGAGTAGGCGGCGCAGAAGGGGGAGAAGGAGTAGAGGAAGATGCTCAGGGCCATGATCTTCTTGCGGCCGAATTTATCGACCAGCCAGCCGCCGAGCAGACCAAACACGCCACCGCAGAGTGCCGCGATCCAGAGGAGATTGCCCACCCAGGTGGTCACGATGGGGTTGTTCATCGGGAGCTTCAGGAGTTCGGCGATGGCCGGTGCCGCTACGAGGGGCGTCATCAGCAGCTCATAGGTGTCAAACAAGAAGCCAATGCTGGCGATGATGATGATGAGCCAGTGGGTGGTGGTGAATTTGGGTGCGGGAGAGGACATGGCGGGGCGATGCTGTCAGGAGATGGGAGGCAAGTCAACGGGCGGCGTGGGCGGAATTCATCAACGGGATTGATGGTGAGAAGACATCCTACATGTGTCGGAGTTTGGGCTCGACAAATCCGACATTTGTCGGCAAACTCGCGAAATATGGCTAAAAAATCACTCCCGCCGCTGTCCGCCGCCGAGCAGGCGCTGATGGACATTCTTTGGAAAAAGCATCCGTCGAGCGTGCTGGAACTGCTGGAAGTGGTGAACCAGGGGCGCAGTGACCCCGTGACGCGGAACACGCTGCAGACGCAACTGACGAGACTGGAGGCGAAAGGATGGATCAGCCGGGATGACTCGAGCCGCAGCCATGCCTATGAGCCTGCCGTGCCGGAGCAGCGTGGCCGCACGAGTGTGCTGGCGGATTTGAAGCAGCGCTTCTTTGGCGGCAGCAATCTGGCGCTGGTGCGCTGCCTGGTGGAGAGCGGCGACATCAGCGAAGAGGAGCTGGCGGAGCTGCGCAAATACGTGCGCAACAGCACGGGGAAGAAGGGGGAGGAGTCATGAATGCGGAGACTGTCAGCACGCTGAATTTTATGGTTCACAGTCTTGTGATCGGTGCGGCGGCGTGGCTGCTGGTGCGGTTTGTCATTCGTGATGCGCTGAGGCGCTGCATCCTGACGAATCTGGCGGTGCTGATGTGCTTGTATACGCCCTTTGACATCAGGGTGCAGGACCTGCTGCCGAAGAAGGAGGAAAGCGTGCCGGTGTGGACGCCGATTCGAGAGACTTTTAAGGCGGACTGGCGCGTGAGTGTGGCACCCGCAAAGGCACCTGAAATCAACATCACGGCCGAGAAGCGAGCGTGGGATGTGAATGAGATGGTGAAGGTGCTGCGCTGGTTGTTCTGGCTGGTGACTGCGGCCTTGTGGGTGCGTCTCTTGTACCAAAGTGTTCGCGTGCAGCGCTGGGCGTGGCGGCTGCGGCAGCCTACCTCTATAGAGTACGACAAACTGCCGGAGGACTTGAAGCGAGAGCGCGTGCGTGTCTTTGACCAGGAGGGGACGCCTTGTGTGGCGGGCTGGTTTTTTCCGGTGATCGCTATGCCTGCGTCCGCGTTTGAGAAACTCACGGCCCGGCAATGGCGCTGGCTTCTGCGGCATGAGGTGGAGCATCTGCGCCTGCATGACACGGTGGTGGTGCTGCTGCAAAACATCGTGCGTGCTTTCCTGTGGTGGAATCCTTTCGTGCATGCGCTCGTGGAAGAATATGCCCGGGCGCGTGAGGAGGCGTGTGATGCTGCGGCTGTTGGTGAGGGGCGCGATCATACGGCCTATGCGGACTTTCTGCTGGCCTGGGCTGGCCGATCTGCCCCGCAGCAAAACTGTGTGATGGCCATTGCTTATTCACGACCTGCGAAGAGGCTGAAGGTGCGGCTGGTGGTGCTGATGGAGGCGCGGGGTGTGAGGAAGAAGCTTGGGGCGCTGTTTGTGCTGGGGTGTCTGGCTTTCGCGGTGGTGGCGCCGGTGATTGCGGCGTCGTTCGGGATTGCGACCACCGCCACTGCGGCTGCGCAGGAAGTGGTGAAGACCAAGGCGGATGATGGTGGTGTGATGTACATGCGAGTGTACAGGGTGACTCCTGATTTTCTGAATGGAGATGCGGTCACGAAAGCTCCAGTGCCTGAGTTTATCGGAAAATCCGCGCGTCAACTGCTGGAGGAGCGAGGCATCCCTTTCCCTGAAGGCGCCTTTGTGATGTATAATCCGGCGACCTCGCAGCTGAGGGTGCGTCATTACAAGGCAGCTCACCATCAAATCGAAACGATCATCGATGACCTTAGCAGGCGGTCGCCGCTGGTGTATGTTCAGTGCAAACTGATCCAGGCAGAGAGTTACTATGGGATGCATGGCGGAATTTTGGGTGCTGATGAAGTGCAGCAAATGTGGGGACAGCTGCTGCAGAAGAAGGGCATCGACCTGGCAACCCTGCCAAGCATCACAGGGAAACTGGGCCTGGAGGCCATCGCTGAAGTCGTGCAGGAAGTGTTTCCTGGAAAAATAACGGAAGCCAATGCCAAGAATGCTCTCAAACTGATCGGGCCGAGCATCAAGGTCACAGCCAGTTCAACAGCGAACGGCAAAGCACTGGTAGCGGCGAAAGTGAGTCTGGGTGTCGATCCCGATGGATCGCATCCATGGCTGCCGCAAAAGGGGGACAAGCCGGTGTGGGAGCGGGTGCAAATCCACACTGCCGCCGCGCAGGCTGAACTGGGGAGCGGGGAGACACTGGTGATGCATCTGCCAACTTCGAAAAAGCATGTGACGGTTCTCATTACCGTCGAAGCGCTGAATCCGAAAGGTCAGAAGGCACCCAGTTTTGAAGCAACCGCGGTGATCAAGCCATCAATTACGGGTATTGATGTGCCAGACAAGGCCGCCCGCGAATGGGCCGTGCGTGTTTACCAAGTACCTGCTGACTTCCCCCGGGACAAGCCGCCGGTTGAAGTGCTCAAGGAGGCGGGATTTACATTCCCGAAACCGGCGGATGCGGAACTCAAGGATGGGAAACTCACGGTGCGCAACACCAAGCCAATCCTGGACCTCATTGAGGCATGGATCGATTTCCAGCGGGCCACGGCGAAGAAGATAGTGGTCACCACGGTGCATGCAGTAGAGATAAAGGGCGATTTTTTGAAGCTGCTTCGAGACTGGATTCCAGTGCCGCCCAGCGATCAAAAGCCAGCCGCCACCATGGACCCGCCGCCGTTATCCATTGCGGCGGCATCGCCAACCGAGGATGTGTTGCGACAGTTCACCGTGGCTGGTGTTTTCACCTCAGCTCAGTATGCGACGGTGCTGCAGCGGATGAGCGGGGTGGCCGACTACCATATGAAACTCGAAGTCTTGAAGCCGAAAGGCGATCCGGCATCCAAGCCGCAGGCGTATGTGCTGCCCGCCTTCATGGGTGGCAGCGGGATGACTGTGGAGGCGCAGATCGGCGGGGATGGAAACACCTTGAATTTCACGGTCAGCAACGATCCCAACATGACCAGGCGTTTCTCCACGGGACTGAGCGTCTGGGACGGCCAGACCTTCGTCATGGCCGCCCAGCCGACTGAAGGTGTGTCGCGCCTTCTGTTTATCACGGGACAAATGATCGCAAGACCGATCAAGGAAGAAGAGAAGAAAAAGTGAAATCAGATTTTGCTGCTCATGGGTGCCGCCTTCATCATGCGGCCTTATGTTTCACGACCTGACCTCTGCGCCTGCCACTGATCCGACCAACATCTACCGCTATCGTGACTGCCTTTATGGGGCGGACATGGTGACGGCGGCGTTGAGTGTGGATTTTTTCACGTGGCTGTCGGCGAATCCATCTTCACTGGCGGGCATCTGCGCGCACTTTGGTTTTACGGAGCGGCCGACGGATACGATGATGACGCTGTTTGCGGCGAATGGTTGGGTGAAGAATGAGGGCGGGGTTTTTCAGGCGACGGAGGTGACGCGTGAATTTTTGTGCGCGGGGCCGGTGTGGGATGTGAGGCCTTACTTTGCCTCGTTGCATGATCGCCCTATCGCGCGGGATTTTTTGGAGGTGCTGAGGACGGACAAGCCGGCGGGGTGGAGTGGTGACAAGGCGGCGTTTGACTGGCACAAGGCGATGGAACAGGAGGACTTTGCGCGGAAATTCACTGCGGCGATGGACTGCCGTGGCGTGCTGCTCTCGCAGGCTTTGGCGAAGAAGCTGGAACTTACTGGCCGAAGCTGTCTGCTGGATATTGGTGCGGGTTCGGGCGTTTACGGTTGTGCGATCACGGCGCAGCACAGGCACATGAAGGCCATCGCGTTTGATCAGGCGCCGGTGGATCGCATCGCGGGGAAATTGATCGAGGAACGCGGGTGTGCGGAGCGCGTGAGCGTGGCGACGGGCAACATGTTTGATGGCATGCCTGCGGGCTGCGATGTGCATCTTTTTTCCAACGTGCTGCATGACTGGGGCGTGCCGGAAGTGAAGAAGCTGCTGGCGGTTTCACATGCGGCTTTGCCGGCGGGCGGACTGCTCATCATTCATGATGCGTTCATCAATGCGGACAAAACGGGACCACTGCATGTGGCTGAGTATTCATGCCTGCTGATGCATTCCACGCAGGGGAAATGCTACAGCACGAGCGAGTATGCGGAGCTGCTGGATGAAGCGGGATTCACACCGGGTGAGTATCATGACACGGCGGTGGCGCGCGGATTCATGACTGCTATCCGACGTTAAAAATTAAATTGTGCAAAGAAACCGACTTGTCGTATCGTCTCAGTGTTCGCTTATGAAATTAATCACTCTGCTTTCCGTCCTTGCTCTCACTGCATCTCTTCGCGCTGAGACCACACTCACCATGACCGGCGTGCACAACTGCTGCGGCAGCTGCGCCAAGGGCATCACCAAGGCTGGCAGCATCGGCGAAGGTGTCACGATTGATGTGCCTGACAAGAGCACCACGGTGACGATCACCTCGAAGAAGAAGGGTGATGCCATGAAAGCCGCGGAGGCGATCATTGCCGCAGGATACTTCGGCAAGATCGAAGGTGGTGAACCTTCCAAGTCCGCCAGCAAATCCACGGCGAGCACGAAGCCGGAAGCGAAGATGACCAAGGCCACTGTTTCCGGTGTGCACCTCTGCTGCAAGAAGTGCGAAACCGCCGCAGCGAATGCGGTGAAGACTGTTCCAGGCATCACGAAGAGCGACATCGTCGCGAAGTCCACCTCATTCACTGTCGAAGGCGAGTTCACGAAATCCGAACTGACCGCCGCCCTCAATGACGCTGGCTTTGCCGGCGTCATCAAATAACTACCGCAACCAACAACGAGCGGGGCCGGGGTTTGCGAAAGCAGCCCCGGCTTTCTTTTTGTCTGTGAAAGAGGACTGAGACGGGCAACCGGGACGGTCGATTCATACCTTCGCCAGCGCGGATTCGACAAGGGGCTTGACGATTGGGCCTGCAACGTGGTTTTATCCTGCTTATGAACCAGAAAATCATATGGGCCTGCATCATCGGCTTGATTAGTGCGAGTTTGAATGTTGCGGGGCAGCAGCCGGACAAAGCGGCCAAGGAGAAGATGGAGAAAAAATATCCGTCTCTGCATATCCAGGCCAAAGTCGGCAAGCGAAACACTCCAGTCCCAGGATCGTCCTACATGATGACGATGACGATGACCCCGGAGATTATCATCGAGAGTGCCAAAACTCAGCCCATGGCTTCGGCTTCAGCCACCTTCCTGCTGGTGACCATGGAGACGTCGGCCAAATACGCACGCGGCCAAGAAGAGCTCATCATTGCGACTTCAGAGACGCAGGGAATCCCTGCGGTGGCCAAAGGCTCGCGTCGCAGCATTGAATTCAAATCATTGTCGACGCGCTATGATTCGGATCGTGACAGCAGCAATGTCGGCGGGCAGGAGTACAAGTATTACATCATGGCGGTGTTTGCTGATGACAATCAGTTCCTGCATTTTGAGACCAACTGCCCTGAGCTGTCGCGGCATCTGCAAGCGCATCCGGAGTTGAGGGTGAAGTTTCTTGGGATGAAACCGAGGGAGACGTTCAAGACGAATTTCAAGTGACGGTGGTGTTATGCCCCGTCGTCAAGATCAGCCGCCACCCTGGCCGCATGCTCCCACGCATCTTCTGGATGCCAGAGGCATCTACTTCGTCACTGCGGGCACGCATCTCAAACAGCACCATTTTCGTGATCCTGCCCGGCTCGAAGTCCTGCAACGTGGCTTGTTGACGATCACTCATAAGTTTGGCTTGAGGCTGGAAGCATGGGCGGTGTTTTCCAATCACTACCATTTTATTGCCAAGACCCCGCCGGATGTGGAGGGGGCGGAATCATTGCCCGTCATGGTGCGTGCACTGCATGGGCCGCTGTCTCGATGGGTGAACAAGCTGGATGGTACGCCGGAGCGCAAAGTCTGGCACAACTACTGGGAGACATTGCTCACGAAGCAGACATCGTATTTTGCGAGACTGAATTACACGCACAACAACGCGGTGAAGCATGGGCTTGTGCAGGTGGCGCGAGATTATCCGTGGTGCTCGGCGGCGTGGTTTGAGAGGGAGACCGCGCCGGCCATGGTGAGGGCGATTGAGCGGTTCAAGACGGAGCGGCTGAAGGTGGAGGATGATTTTCAGCCGGAGTGAGTGGTGGGGGCTGGGTGGGGGCCAGAATCTGGGGAATGGTACTCGTGGGAGGTTTGGAAGACAAGGGTGGCTTGTCGCTTGTGGGTGTGGCGAAAGCGGTGCTGAAGCACCGCACTCCGGGGACGCTGGCGCGCACGCAGGTGCTACAGAGCGGCGCGTAAAATCTGGACCAGATCGTCGTGCGTGAGCGAGACGGGATTTGCTTTCATGCTGCTGGCGGCGGCTGCTTTGTGGGCGATTTCGTTGAGATCGGTTTCGGCGATGCCCCACTGGCTGAGTTTGGGGATGAGCAGGCGTGCGGTGAGTGCGTGTAGGCAGGACACGGCATCGCCACCGAGCATTGCGTCGACTTGAGCGAACTTGGTGCGGTCTTGCACACGTGTGGAGTTGGCTTCCCAAACGGGGGCGAGGAGGGCGGCGCAGACGGCGCCGTGGGG
>NZ_JBAQCR010000226.1:0-32372 GCF_049294395.1 Prosthecobacter sp. | reverse complement strand
AGGCGGCGCTGCAGGCCGAGAAGAAAGGGTGATGGAGAAGCGGAGAGGGAAGATGGTTCATTATCGATTTAGATCTCGATTTAGATCTAGAAGTCCATGGTTGGACCTACCCTCGGCATACTTTTCCAATAAATTGTACAATTATCTTTCCGCTCTTTCTTTAGCCATACCACGTCTTCGCTCCTCAGCGCCGTACAACCTGTTAAATCAATTACTTCCAGCGCCTTGAGCCCTATAAGACCACGCAGTGCCTCTCGCCCATTCAGGCCATTGCAATTTCTCAAATATAGGGACTTTAAATTCTTGAGGTTGGCGAGTATCATTGTGTCCTCAAAGCCAATACAGTAGGAGAGATTGAGTGTTTCCAAACCAGACAACAAGCTAAGGTTTTGGAATGAATTCTGTTTGTGCAGCCCGGGGCATCTCCACAGGAAAAGTTTTTTTAGTGAGGTTAGCTTTCTCAAGTCAGGGATTTGAGTCAGATTCATGCAGGCACTGAGCTGCAGACCTTCCAAGCCTGTGAGTTCTTTCAACCCGTCCAGTGATTCAACCGTCTTTAATCCATTGCATCCCCAGAGGGAAAGATGTTTTAGGCTTTTCATGTTTTGCATATCAGGCAAATTTTTAATGCCGACACAGCCTTCTAGATCTAGCGATCTTAAACCTCTCATCTGTGTCAAAATGCTAAGATCAGAATCGGTTAAATTATCGCAAAAGTTGAGGTAAAGTGTGGAGTTTGGATGCTGCTGATCAATTGAAATAAGGCTGTTTAAACTTTCCTCTCGGTGAATGGAATTGCTCAGTAGTAGTGGGGCGACGTGCCAACGTTCGGAGTAGCCATCATGCCACGGCGTATAAGGCCATTGGAGAGATGCTGACCAGAGGATGTGCCACCACTTTAAGCGGGCGGCGGCGGGCAATGGAATTTCGGGGTCTTGGGCTAGATCGACAGCGAAATGAACTGCATTCAATGGCAGCAATGGCGTTGGATGCTCCTTTGAAACGACGTGTGGCTGGTGGCTATGTAGGGCGGGAAAGAGCCAGCGCAAGAGTGTGGGGGTGTCGGCCTTGCGGGATTCGAGGAGGAAGATGAGCGACTCATGCCAGGTGGGCATGGCGGGCAGATCTCTGAAAGACTCGCGGGTGTGCTGGATGGGACCGTGGGGCGGAAATTCGCGGTCGAGATCGGCCTCAGTGATGCATTGCTCATCATCATCAGCTTCCTTCCTGCGAGAGTTCCGATTGCGCAGGCGGTCGAATTCCATGCCAAGCCAGCCTGCAGCGAAGAATTCCAGAAAGGAAAGATGAGTGAAGCCATAGTGCGTGTTCCCCTCGGCATCACTGCTGCGCGGGATAAGCAAGCCTGAGCGGGATGCGATGTGGTGCAGCAGCTCATCAAGTAGTTCGGCAGTGGTATGCGTGCTGACCAGCCAGCCCTCTTCCCGCATGCGTTGGATTGCGGGATCAAGCAGCTGCTCCAGCTCCGGGCGGGAGATTAGGATGTTGCCGTCTGCCCCGAAGGAGCCTCCTTCCAACTCTGGCTCCGTCTCAGCTTCTTCGATTTCTTCTATTTCAGGAGTGGATTGCATATACGCAGACCGAATCTGTTGCATGTGCGCACCGAGAAGAGAGAGCAGGAATCGGCGCTGGGCGGTATCGAAAGGGCAGGTATTTCCCAGAACGGGACGCAGGCGGTAGGCCGCATCGATGCCGCCGAGGTAAGCCTGAACAATAGCGTCGTAAAGCGCGGCACGTCCATCCGGCAGTGGCTTGCCGCTGCGCTTGAGGATGTTCATCATGCACAGCAGATTAGGCACGCGTGAGATGATTCGCACTCCATCGTGGTGATGCGCCCGCACCTCCCTCATCAGTTCGCGTGAGTAATCCGTGCTGTGCCGATGTTGGAACCATCGCTCAGTGAACAGATTCTGCCGCTTGTCATCGAAGGGCGCGAGGTGAAGGCGCTGGGCAATTGGGAGTGCGCTAAGCACTCGGTGGCGAATTCGTCCCTCGTTCAAGAGGCTTCTGTCATCGGACGATAAAAGCTGTGCCTCTTCCTGTTCGGTGTCATCCACAACAAATTCGCTCAATTCACCAATTGAAAGCTTGTCACCAAACTTGAGGACATAATCGTGCCACACTGACGTCCATGTTGCGTATGATGGATTGAGTTGAATCCATTTTGACAACTTGATGACTCCATTTGGAGCAGCAGATGCCCATTTTAGTTTTTCAGGAGCTTCGACCCAATCAACCCGCGCATCCTCATATCCGATCACTCGCGAGGTGATGAGCCAGCGAGCCGCTTTGTTCGCGGCGCGGATGCCGTCCTGAATGCACTTCACGATTTGACGGCGCTTGGCGAGGTCGCCAATCTCGTCGAGGCCGTCGATGAGGAAGAAGACCGCCTCGTCGGTGTGAATGATTTGACGGAACTCATTGCGGTGGTCCTTGAATCCATCGCAGAGCGGCGGGGCGGTTTCATCACGCTGGTAGTGCTCGACGAGGATGGTAAGCAGGCTGTCCCAGCTCCAGCTTTCCACTTGGTCCTGCGGCAGCAGGGGCACAAGATCGCGCAGGATGAGGGGAATCGGTAACATGCCAGTGAGTGAGGGAGCGCCGCTGAGCGGTCGCTCGCTGGCGAGGTGGGCAATGAGGGACTGGATGAGCGTGCTCTTGCCCATGCCCGGATCGGCCAGCAGCACGGTTCTTCGGTAATCATCCTGGGTGAGAAGCGGCAACAAGTCTTGCGCGGGCAGACGCGGCGGCGTTTCCCGCTGCGCCGCGTCCATATCTTCGGGACGCAGATGGTCTGTCGAGCAGGCGGGATGGATGAATATCTCCCAGATATCCGGCGCGGCCTGCTCCCCTGCTGCGAAGTTGTCGATGGCAAGTTCCTGATAAGGCCGGAAGGCGCTGAGAAGGGAACGCTTGTAGGCAGCGAGGCGCGATTCTTTGTTGCTAATTTGTTGGTTGGCGGCGAGTTCAAAAATCACTTCCGCCAACTTATTGTCTCGTTCTGCGGACTGAGCCCCTTGGTTCTTCACCTCAGTGATGACTTCTTTGACGAGTGAGCGCAGTTCGGTGTGAAAGCGCAGCATGCTGTCACGAAACGCAGCGGCGGCAACGGGGTGCTCAGCCACTAGCGTGCTGCTCAATGCCTCGGTAACGAGCGGAGCGACGGCGGCGGCGAGCTTTGTATGCCAGCCTTCACGCTGAGGCGTCAGGCCGATGCCACGCTGAATCCATTGGCTGAAAAAAGCGGAGAGCCATTCGGGAGAAATGGCCGGTGATGAGTCATCTCCATCATGCGCGGCCTGAAGCGCGGCGAGGAAATCGGTGTTGTTGAGAGGCTGTGCCTCCGGGATGCCCTGTCCGACAAAGGTTTTCCAACGTTGCGGCAACTCGTCGAGAGCCGTCGTGAACTCTACTTTTACGGACGCAAAGTCCTCGGTGTTGAGCACGTCCTGCATCAAACTTTGCAAGACAAGGCCGGTGAAAGCGACGAGCGGTGCCTCGACGGCTTCCAACTGTTTCGGTGAGAGCTTGTCGATCCTGCCCTTCAAGAGTTCTTTCACCTGCTCCCCCAGAAAGCCTTGCACGCCTTTTTCCCATTCGCTTTCCGTGCCGGAAGACAAAACGTTGTCGCGCAGGATCTTGAAGCCCGCTTTGAGCAATGGCAGGGAGATTTGTGCGGACTTGTAGAGACCCAGAGCCATTAAGGTGGTGGACATGATTCTCAGTCTGTCGCGATACATATGGGGGTGACAAGGAAATCGTTTACTGAAATGGCGGCTTTGATTGCGTTTGATTCCAATCCCCGCCTCAGACTGTCATTGCCAAAACTCGGCGAATCCGTTTCACTCGGGGGAATGCTGAGCTACCGGTTTTGTTTTTATGCGATTCACACGGCCCCGTGGGTGCTGGTGGGGGGCGGGTTGTTGAAAATGCTGTTTTTTTCGGGGCAGCCGTGTGGGTACACGTCGCCGGTGGAGTGGGTTTTTATAGGGCTGTTTGTGTTTTACACGCTGGTGGGACTGGTGCTGGGGGTGAAGATCATGCGGCGGCAACTGGTGCTGATGTGCCCGTTTTGCTCCCGGCCGGGGCTGGCGTCTTTGGAGCGCTCCGAAGGGCTGAAGATGGAGTGTCCGAAGTGCGGGGAGATCCGTGGCGGCGGGCGGCTGGGGTGGAAGATCGTGCGGGACAAGGAGGAGGACTGCGGGCCGAAGCCCAAGGTGCCGGTGGGGAAGTTTCAGTTTCAGTTTCGGTCGCCGTGGTTCTGGGTGCTGTTTGGCGCGTCGGTGGTGTCGGCGGTGGCCGGGGGGGTGATCCATGAGTTCAGCTTCATGACGGTGTTTCCGCCGCTGTGGTGTTTCTTGGTGGCGAGTCATTTGATCGAGACGCTGCGCACAGGCTGCCTGAATGACAATGCGGGGCCGACCTTCCGCAGCCGGCAGCCGGTGAAGTACTGGGCGCGCACCTGCTTCTGGCTGTGCGGCTACGCGCTGGCCGTGTACATGCCGGTGGGTTTTGCGCTGCAGGAGCGCGGCAAGATGGAGGAGAAGGCGAAGACGGAGGTGCGGGCTGGGGAGAAGGCCGAAGTGAAGCGTTGATTTTAGCAAAGGAATGAACAGCAAAGGAATGTGACTGAAACTTCATTCCATTGATCCTCATTCCCTTGCTCAATATGAAGCATCCGCAGGGGGGAGCGTGCTGTTTTCGGCCAGACGCACGGTCCCCATTTCCAATCTAAACGCACCTGCATTTGCTACTGCCTCTCAGAGCGCCTATGGCGGAGGTGAAATATGAAAAAGATCTGGTTCATTCGTCATGCCGAAAGTCTGAGCAACGCGGGGTTTCCCACGGACACGCCGCACGCCATCGGGCTGAGTGACAAGGGGCTGGCGCAGGCTGAGGCGGTGGCCGCGCAGTGGCAGACGGACCCGGATCTCATCGTGGTGTCGCGCTACTCCCGCACGGTCTACACGGCGGTGCCGCTCTGTCGGCGGCACCCGCAGGTGCAGGTGGTGGAGCTGCCGGTGCATGAGCTCACCTTCCTGGCGCCGGGCCGCTACATCGGCACCACGGAAACCACACGCCGCGAGCCCGCCCGCCAGTACTGGGAGCGCTGCGATCCCGACTACTGCGATGGCGAGGGCGCGGAGACGTTTCGGCATTTCTGCGAGCGCGTGGATGCCTCATTGAAAGCCCTGCAGGAGCGCGAGGAGCAGCGCATCGCGGTGTTTTGCCATGCGTATGTGATCAAGGCGATCCTCTGGCGGCAGCTCCACCCGGACGCGGATTTCACCGCGGACTACATGCGCGAGTTCTTCGATTTTCACCTCAACTGCGTGGTGCCGAATGTCATGGTGTATCCCTTTGAAAGCGCCCAGGGCGAGGCGCTGAAGATGCTGTCGCCGTTTCAGATTGAGATGGTGGATTGAGTCAACGCGGCGGTGAGTGGAAGGAAGGTTCCACGAACGCTCTGAAAGTGGAATTGCCAGGCATGAAGAAAACTGATTCACTGGCCGGGTGACTGACAGCTTGTGCTTTTATCTGCCCCAAGGGATGCCTGTGTGTTCAGTCGCCGACCTGTTTTCGTCTCTTGGGGCTTACTTGAATCAGGTGCCCGGCGGTGGATCGTGGGAGCAGACGGTGGTCATGGTTTTGCAGATCATTGCTGTGGCTGGCTTCTTGGTCGTCGGCATTCAGATTCAGCGGCGCTGGAAGTCTCTGTGCTGCCCCTTTTGCCAACGCCCCGGTGTAGGAAGAAGTCACCGCACCAAGGGCGTGGCGGTCCAATGTCCGGGCTGTGGCGGGATCATCGACAGTGGACTGCCGGATGGGGCATCTCAGCCTGAGGTGGTGCTGACGGCGCAGCGGCAAAGCGTTCCGGTGAGGCGGATTGAGCTTCGCTCACCGTGGGTCTGGCTTCTTTTTTTGCTTTCGGTTTTGTCGGCGGTTTGTGGTGCGGTCATGCATTCCTTTGGCCTGGTGACGGTGCTGGTGCCGCTCTGGAGCCTTCTCGTGGCGAGTCGTCTGGTTCAGACGCTGCAAACAGGCTGCGTGAATGGGTATTGGGGGCTGACGTTTCGGGCGCGGCAGCCGGTGAAGTTCTGGCTGCGCATCGGCGTTTGGTTTCTGGCTTGCGGCTTTGCTTTGTATCTGCCCCTTGGTTTTGGGCTGCATGCGCGCATGAAGGCCTGTGCCCCGGCTGCTGCGGGGGCAAAGCCCTGAGTCCGAACTTGGATGCAATGGCGCGCAAGCGTCGGCGCTTTGGCTGCGTACACTCCGCATGTCTGATTTCTCCGCACTCTCGCGCCGCGAACTGCTCTCCCGCATGGGCGGCGGGCTGGGCGCGCTGGGGCTGGCTTCCACGCTGCATGCCGCTCCGCGCACGAACTTTGTGCCGAAGGCGAAGCGGGTGATCCAGCTCTTCATGAACGGCGGGCCGTTTGGGCCGGACTTTTTTGATCCGAAGCCGGGGCTGACGAAGTATGCGGGCCAGAAGCCGGCAGGCGCGGACCTGCGCACGGAGCGGCCCACGGGCGGGCTGCTGGCGTCTCCGTATGCGTTTTCAAAGCATGGGCAGAGCGGGCTGGAGATCAGCGAGCTGCTGCCAAATCTGGCGCAGCATGCGGATGAGCTGTGCTTGCTGCGCTCATGCCACACAGACAACCCAAATCATGGCCCCGCGCTGCTGCTGATGAACAACGGCACGATGACCGAGCGCGTGCCGAGCATGGGCTCGTGGCTGAGCTACGGCCTGGGCAATGAGAATGCGAACCTGCCTTCCTTTGTGGTGCTGTGCCCCGGCAAGCCGGTGCGGTTTTCGGTGCTGTGGACCAGCGCGTTTCTGCCGGCGCAGCATCAGGGGGTGTACATCAATCACTCCAACCTGGAGCCGCAGAAGATGATTCCATGGCTGACGAATGAGAAGCTGGGCAAGCTTGATCAGCGCAGGCAGATTGATCTGATGCAGTCGCTGAATGCGGAGCATCTGGCGGCACGCGGTGGTGCGGATGTGGCCCTCAATGGTCGCATCCAGGCGATGGAAACGGCCTACCGCATGCAGTCGGCGGCGACGGATGCCTTTGATGTGAATCTGGAACCGCCGAAGGTGCGCGAGATGTATGGCAAGAGCCATTTCTCCAACGGCTGCCTGATGGCTCGCCGGCTGGTGGAGCGCGGCGTGCGCTACGTGCAGCTCTACTATGGCAACGGGCAGCCGTGGGACACGCACTCAAAGCATGATGAGCAGACGCGCAAGCTGGGCGCAGACATCGACCGGCCCATCGCGGCGCTGATCGGTGACCTCAAACAGCGCGGCATGCTGGAAGACACGCTGATTGTCTGGGGCGGAGAATTTGGCCGCACGCCGGTGAGTGAGAACGGCAACGGGCGGGATCACAATCCGCATGGCTTCTCCATGTTCTTCGCCGGTGGTGGTGTGCGCGGCGGCACGGCCTATGGAGAGAGCGATGAGTTTGGATTCAAAGCGGCGGTGGACAAGATGCACGTGCATGACGTGCATGCGACGATCCTGCACCTGCTCGGCATGGACCACGAGAAGCTGACGTATCGCTACGCAGGACGTGATTACCGCCTGACGGATGTACACGGGCGGGTGCCGCAGGCGATCGTGGGGTGAGGGGGCTGGATGCTGGATGCTGGATGCTGGGTCGCGCTGAAGGCACCAGTTCTCACGCGGGCGCGGCAGCGTCTTGGAACCGGAGCGAAGCGGAGGTAGGGCAGCTGCAGGCTGCCCGAAGGGTGAGCACAGCGAATCAATGCGTGCGGCAAGCCTGGGCGCGACGCCGCTTTTTGCAGGCCGGACGGCGCGCTAGGGCCAAAGAAAATTCATCACCCCACGAAAGCGGTGCCGCCGATGCAGGCTTGCGCCTTGCATCTCTGTCACCGCAGTCCAAGACGCTGGCGCGCACTTGCAGGCACCAGCATCAGTCGCTGACTCACGCCCGGCTCTTGTCCGTCTTGAAGCGGTGCCAGAAGGAAGGCTTGTTCGGCACGGCGCGGCGGATTTCCACGGTGGGTTTTTTGGTGACCGCAGGGGGCGGCGTGGACTTGGGTTTGTCCGTTGCTTTTTCGGGCTGTGCGGGCGCTGGAGTAGCTGGCGGTGCGTCGGCGGGGCCGTAGAGCTCGCGGGTTTTCTGGTGCAGCATTTCAGCCTCGGCGGCGCGCTGCATGGAGTCGCGGATGCTGGAGGGAACGGCGCTCTCAGTAAGAGGTGGCAGCAGCGGATTGGGTCCGGCGGCCCAGGTGCCGAGCGTGGGCATCATCGAGGCGATTTCGTTCTGATTGTTCACCTTGTGCAGGCCGATGACGCGCAGTGAAGTACCGAAGAGGTAGAAGATGGTGCTTTCATCCAGACCTTCGACCATGCTGCCGCCGCGCTGCAGGATGGGGCTGCCGCGCAGGATGATTTCATCTCCGGTGATGAAGGCTTCCTGGCAGAGCGCCTTGGCGGGCTCGTTGAAATTCATTTCAATGAACACCTTGCCACGGGCGCGTGCTTTGAGCGGCTTGCCATCGGGCGAGTACTTGAAGACCTGGATCGAGTCTGCGGCGATCTTGATGTAGGGCGGAAACTCCAGCTGCTGCGTGGAGATGCTCTTGGCCTCCACGAAACTCATGCTGAGCAGGAAGCTCAAATCAGTGGGAGACTTCACCAGAGAGATGTCTTTGGTGCCGGTTTTGTCAGCGGTCGCGGACTTGTCGGCCGTGGCTGCGGTGTTGAGGCTGGTGCAGCCAGCGCAGAGCACGGCGGTCGCCAGCAGGGCGACTGCTGAGCCGGGGTTGAACAAGGAGGAAAGGTTCATCTGCAAGGCTTAGATACACCCAAACGTGAATTTGCTCATCTTGAAATTATTATAATGTGCCGTCCGAGGCCTGAGCGGGTGGCTTGAGGCGATCGTAGGTGGAAAACCTGATGGCGTGGGCATGAGTGGCGTCGGCGGGAAAATCCTGCCGGTCGGTCTCCTGCCAGTCAGCGGGATTCACCGGGGGGAAGGGGACACCGCTGCCGAGTGGGGAGTCCACGTGGGTCAGGATCAGGCGGTCGGCGCAGGGCATGGCGGCGGCGTAGGCCTCTCCGCCTCCGCAGACAAACAGTTCTGCGGCCCCCCCTGCGGCGGCGACTTGCAGGGCCTCGGCCACGCTGGCCACGACCTCGCCGACAGGCGGGATATACACGGGGCTGCGCGTGAGCACCAGGGGGTGATGATCCTCAAACCAGCCGTTCATTTCCTCATAGGTGCGGCGGCCAATGAGCAGCCACTGGCCGCGGGTGATGCGGCGGAAGTGCTCTTTATCCCGTGGCAGCTGCCAGGGCACACCGGTGCCGGTGGAGATGAAGCCATCCGCTGAAACGGCGGCGATGAGGAGCAGTGCCGGGCGTGGACTCACTCAGTAAATGGCGGACTCGCCTTCGCGCAGGAGGCGCACGCGGTTTTCCAACTGCCGTTCGATGGCGGCTTTCACGAGGCGCTCGGCAGGCTCATGGAGAGGCTCGCCGCCGAGGGGGAAGGTGTCATGATGCATGGGGATCATCGACTGGGCGCCCATCATTTGAAAGGCGTCCAGGGCTTCCTCGGGATTCATGTGCACCTGACGGCCGCTGGGGGCATCGTAGGCACCGATGGGCATGAGCGCGAGGTCGATGCTGGCGCGTTTGCCGATCTCCTGAAAGCCGTCAAACATGGCGCTGTCGCCGCAGTGGAAGAGGCAGCGGTCGGGTGACTTGATAAGATAGCCGCCAAACTGGCGGTGCGTGTCATGGATCATCCGCGCGCCCCAGTGGCGTGCGGGGGTGAGGGTGATGCGCAGATCCTGAAAGGTGGCGCTCTGCCAGGTCTTCAGCTCCACAATGCGCCCGAAGCCGCAGTTCCGCACCACTTTGCCGACGCCTTCCGGGACGATGATGGGCTGGGCGGCGGCGAGCTTGCGCAGGCTGGGCAGGTGCAGGTGGTCGTAGTGCGCGTGCGTGACCAGCACGAGATCGATGTGCGGCAGGTCATGCGCCCAGACGCTGGGGTGGCGGACGCGCTTCACCGGGCCGTGCCAGAGCGCCCAATTGGGGTCGATGGCGATGTTCACACCGCCGACCTGACAAAAGAAGCCGGCATGCCCGAGCCACGTCACGGCGATCTCGTTGCTCGTGGCCACAGGCAGGAGGCCGAAATCCTCGCCCGGCCGACGCGGGGCAAACAGGGTGGGGATGAGCACCTCATTGAGGAACTGGATGTTGCGCTTGCGCCAGCCTTCGGTGGGGAGCAGGCCGATGCGATTTTCCTGCGTCTGAGCTTTCTTGAGCAGGCCGCGCTTTTTGAGAGGGCTGGAGGAGGATCCAGCCCCGCCGGATGAGGAAGCGGGATCGAAAAGCATGATTGGCTGCTTGAATCTATTGATAATAAATCGCCCGGCTCCTCAAATACAAGAATTAAGTGCAGGATGTTGTAGCGGCAGGGATGACGCCCCTGTACGGGTTGCTTCACGCAAGACCTGCGCCAAATCAGCGGCTTTTCACCGTGCCTAGAGCGGTCACCCATTTGCCTTTGGTGACGATCTTCTCCACCACAAAGCCCGCGCGCTTTCCAGCGGCGAGGCAGGCCTTGGCCTGAGACTTCAGAATGCCGGAGAGCATCAAGATGCCACCCGGAGCCACGGAGCGCACCATCTGCGGAAACGCCGACTCCAGAATGTCGAAGAAGATGTTGGCGGCCACGATGTCCCAGGTCTGTTTGGGTTCCCACTTGAGGACATCGACTTTGGTAAAGCGCACTTTGGGCGTGTGGTTGCGCACCGCATTTTCCTGCGAAATTTTCACAGCGGCGGGATCGTAGTCGCAGCCCCAGACGCGGGAGGCACCTAGTTTATCCGCAGCGATGGCGAGGATGCCGCTGCCGCAGCCGAGATCTGCCATGGTCCATTTCTTGCCGGCGGACTGGCGCTTTTCAGCCTCATCCACGAGCAGGCGCAGCACGGTGGCGGTGGTGGCATGGTGGCCGGTGCCGAAAGCCATGTCGGCCGGCACGGCGATGATTTCGCGGTTGGGAAATTTGGCGCTGGCCTGCTTGATTTCCGCTTCTGTTTTGGCGGCGCAGATGACGAAGGTGTCTCGCACCTTTACCGGCGGCGGAGTCTGGGATGAATGTGCGGCCCAGTTCTGCGACTTTAACTTGGACACCTCGCCGCCGAATTCTTTCTGGATGGCCTTCGCGCGAGACTGAGCCTCACAATAAACCTCCAGGCGGATCATTTTACGACCAGGGAAGCTGGTGATGACGAGAGTGGCGTCCGTGCTCTGCGCGAAACGTTCCTCCCAGGTATCAGCCGAACGTGAAGCAGTGAGTTTGGACCAGACAAACATGAATGTACAATCGTGAGGAGGGAGGTTGCTGGGGCACCAATCAAAGCCTTAAAAGGCCAAGGTTACTTGGTGCCATCAATCTTTCGGAGATTGATGGAGCGGGTGACGCGATTCGAACGCGCGACATCTTCCTTGGCAAGGAAGTGCTCTACCACTGAGCTACACCCGCAAATTTTTCGGTTCGTTTTCGATTCGATCCGGAAAGTTTGAGGGCGAGATTCTGGCGCATGAAAAAGATCCTGCAAGCACAAAGTGCATATGTTGAGAATGTTTTTATTCAAGCCATGCTGCCGCTGTGAATCTTCCCTCCCATACTTGGATCAACGGCCGCATCGTCAGCACTTCTGAAGCCCGCATCTCTCCCTTCGATCATGGCTTTCTGGTAGGTGATGGTGTCTTCGAGACACTCGTGGCACGCCATGGCAAGCCCTTCACGCCCACGCGGCACTGGCGTCGGCTGGTGGCTTCCTGCCGGGCGATGAACATCGTGCCGCCCGAGTTTGAGACTTATTTGAATGCGATGCTGGCAACGATGCAGGCGAATGAACTCACCGATGCGCGCATCCGTGTCACGCTCACCAGTGGTGATGGTCCGCTGGGATCAGATCGCGGAGAGGCGCCTGCGACGATGATCGTGGCGACGACGCCTCTCAAACCCTGGCCACCCACGGATACAGTGATGATGGTACCGTGGACGCGCAACGAGCGCAGCGCACTGGCTGGCATCAAATCCACTTCGTATGGCGACAACGTGCGCGCCCTGGCGCTTGCGCACGGGGAAGGGGCGGGGGAGGCGATCTTTGCCAACACCCGTGATGAACTCTGCGAAGGCACGGGCACGAACATCTTCATCGTCAGCGCAGGTGTGGTGAAAACACCGCCCCTGAGCTCCGGCTGTCTGGCAGGCGTGACACGTGCGCTGGTGCTGGAAGCCTGTGCTACGGCTGGCATTGCCGTGGAGGAAGTCACGCTGCCCATCGAGGCACTGCATACCTGCGAGGAAGCTTTCCTCACCTCAAGCACGCGTGATGTGCATCCGCTGGCCCGCGTTGATCAACGTGCGATGCCCGGTGTTGATGGTCCCGTCACTCAGCGCGTGGCCAAGGCGTTTCAGGACTTTGTGGCGGGGCGGGATGATCCGTGAATCTCCTGTCGAAAGACGAGGTCTTTCAATGTGGCTGCAAGAGGTGGTCCCCAACCGTACTCGCAGGCGAGGAAGCAAATATGATCTCAGTGGACTGTTCGGTGGTTTGGTTTGACCGGATCACATCCCATGCCTTTTTCAGCCATTGCAGCGCTCCGGCTTCATCTTCAGTGGTTCCCAGTACATGAGATTTTTGGTCGCCAAATCTCAGGCCTACCGCCCAGGTTCCCTCAGGGGTCGCGCTAAGCGTAAAACCATGACAAAAATCAGACGTGATCAAAGCACCGGTAAACCGGTCCTCACCTGCTCCTTCCTGCAAGACCAGATTGCCAGTTTTCCGGTCAACACTCACACTGCTCATGGCATCCGTCAGGTCGATGAACATGCCGTAGTCCTTCTCGCGAAAGCCCTGGATTGTTTTGCTCATGATGTGATATGCAGGTGCTAAATTGAAGCCCGAAAGCGTCAGACTGCGGCGGCGAGCTGGGTGGGTAGCTTGCAAGTTTTGGGGTTTTGGTGAAGCGCTGGCCGACAGACAAGAGTGTCTATCGTACTGATTGATTGCGGCGCGGTTTTCCCAAGTACGACAGACACTCTTGTCTGTCGGCCAGCGGCACCGAAATCAATTGGCATGCACCGAGTTTCGCAGTCCACGTTCGACGGAGAAAGATGAACTTTGCAGGTCATGACTTCGTCCCATAAACCTCACCCAGCTTGCGCAGCAGTGATTCAAGCTTCGTATAATAATCGTCCTCCTTGAGCTTCGCTCGCTGCTCCTTCAAGGTCTTCAATTCACGCTCCAGCGCATCTCGTGTGCTGCGCTGGGCATCGGTGAGCTGCTGCTCCTCCGCACTTAACACGAGCACCATCTGCGCGGCGCGTGCGCCATCGACGGCCATGCCGGCAGGGACGGGCGCGTCTGAGCCGAAGACTTCGCTGCGGGTGCCGACGCCGTCGCCGTTGTCTTCGAGAATTGAGTGCTCGGTGGCGAGGCGACCGTCATTCTCATAGAAGGTGGCGGTGGCTTTGCTGGCGTGGCGGAAGGCTTCCAGCAGGGAGACCTGCTTGTCTTGATCGAGATCAGCCTCGGGCAGTCCGCCGACGGCTTCGGCAAAGTATTCCCCGAAGCGCGCATAGAAGACTTCGTCCGGGCTTTTGGTGGCAGTGATGATGACGCGGTTCTTGCCGGAGAGCGGTTTCAAAAAGCCGCCGCTGGCCGAGGCGGTGTGGATCACGGCGACCTCCTGCTTGAGGGGCTTGATCCACTCAGCGAGCTGCTTGGCGTCAAAGTCGGGTCCTTCCGCGCTGAACTTGGCTTCGCGTCCATCAAAGGTGCCATGGCCGATGAGCACCAGCCACAAGGAGTGAGCGGGATCGGAGGCGGTGAGGCGTTTTTCGAGTTCTTCGGTGGTCTTCTCACCACGTACGACTGCCGGGGTGATGTCCGCCTTGGTGCAGGCATTCGTCCAGGCATCCACCTGTGTTTTGAATTTCTTGCCGTACTCCTCCGTGCCGGGTGCGCCGAGGACGATGAGGACATCGAGTTCACGTGGTGCGGCGTGCAGCAGCGTGCTGCACAGGGTGATGAACAAGGTACTCAGAAGCTTGAACTCTTTCTTCATGCCATCCCTCCCTTTCTGCGTAAAAACCACTCCGTGCCGATGAAAAACAGCAGGGCCAGGAAGACCCATGGCGTATGCCAGAGCGGCGTCGAAAGTGTGACCTCAATCGGGACGCGGATGTTCTTCAGCATCTCGGGCAGCTTGGAGATTTCATCAAGAGCGAGCATCTGGCCGCTGGTCTCGGTGGCGATGCGTTGCAGAAAGGCGCGGTCCGGGGCCAGACGGCTGAATTCCTCGGCCTGCGGGCCGTAGGTCCAGCCGCTGGTTTTGATGCCGAGCTGCGTGTGTTTCTCCATGTCCTCCACGGTTGCTGTGGCGCGGTAGTTGCCGGAGGCGGAGGAGAAGAACTCGGTTTCAAACAGCCCGGCTTCCTTGAGGCTGGGCTCGGCGAAGAGCTGGGATTTTTTGCCATCGGGCTGCGTGACTTCGATCTTCACCAGCGCATCGCCATGCGGCTTGAAGGCGCGGTCACTCACACGCACGGAGAGCTTCACGCGCTCGCGGTCGGCGGGATCGGTTTCGGCGGAGAAGGTGATGCTGTCGGCCACATCCACCACGAGCCAGCGCATGAGCTGCCGCCAGGCGCGCTCCATGTCCTTGCGCGAATCCGCATCGTTCATGCCCCAGCGCCACAGGTCGGCCACCAGCACGCTGCCCACGCGGCCTTCACCGAAACGCTGGGACACGATGGCGGGCATGGTGGTCTGCGCTGAATCCGAAACCGTGGCCAGAATGCTGGCACCGGGTTTGATGGCGAAGGTTTGATTGATGGCATAAAAGGAAGGCATGGCGGAGAGGCGCTTCTCATCTTCCTCACGATCCGTGCGCAGACGCATCCAGGACTCCAGCCAGCCTTCACGCGTCAAATTGAAGCGTGCATCCAGCATCGGGCCTGCCGTGGCGGTGCGGTCGAGATACACAGGAAGCATGCTGCCGATGGGCGTGTGATCATAGCCGCCCGCCTGATAGCACTCCTGCCCGCCGAGCATGAGCAGCGCGCCGCCGCGCTCGCTGACGAAGCGCTGGATCAGGTGCATCTGCTCCTGCGTGAAGAAACCGGCTTCGAGATCATCAATGATGATGGCGCGATACTCGCTGAACAAATCTTCGGCAGCCTTGGGGAAGCCGTCGCTGAGTTCCTTGGCATCGCGCGTGCCAAGGCGGATGAGCACGGGCTGATCATAGCGCTGCGCTTCTTCGCCTTCCTTGGCACCAAAGCCGCGAAACAACGGATTCGCGTTCTCACCGGCATGGCCACGCCATTCAAACTTGGGCTCACGTTTGGCGATGCGGACGAGGCTGGGCATCTGGATGTCGTCATCCGCTGCGATGGCGCGGCGCAGGAATTTGTACTCCCAGTTCGGCCTGCCCGCGATGTAGAGCACGCGGTAGGGGCCTGAGCCGCGATCCGCCTCTAATAAGCGTGTGTTGTTGGCCAGGGTGGCTTCACTGACGCCTTCGCCCTTGAGTTCGAGCTTGTGGAAAGACACTCCGGGCTTGGCCACCGGAATGCGCAGACGCACGGTCTGCGGCGAGCTGCCATTGAAGGTGACTTTTTCGGTCACGATGGCTTTGCCCTGTTCATCGAGCGCGGAAAGCGTGGCCTGTTTGCCATTCAGCCCTTGGGCAGACACACGGGAGGTGATGGTGATAGGCGCGTCTTCAAAGGGACTCGTCGCCACGGTGGCATCAAGGATCGCCAGATCCGGGGTCGGGGCGTTCTTTCCGGCCAGCACGGTGAAAATAGGCGCGCCCTTGGCCTCCGCCTTCCAGGTGGAGGCATCGGTGGCGTTGCCATCGCTTATTAATACCACAGCAGCCAGATTCGAGCCGCCGCTGCGCAGAGTCATCAGCGTGCGGCAGAGATCCGAGCGGGAACCGTCAAACTTCAAGGCGCGGAAGTGCGGCACGCTTTGCGTCTGTGATCCAACGGTCATGAGGCGCAGGCGGAAGTCCTCGCTCAATGACTTGATCCACGCGGCATCCTCCGTGCCGGAGTTCAGCGCGGCGGTGACCTGCGCCGCGCGTGTGGCTTCGCCCGGTTTTTCCGCCGTTTCTAAAGAGGCGCTGGTGTCCACCAGCACAATGACTTCGTTTTCACCCTTCTTCGGCTGCTGCTGGGTCCAGAGGGGATCAAGCAGGCAGAGCGCCAGCAGCGCGAGGGCGGCCAGCTTGCAGGACATCGCTGCAAATTTGCGCCAGCCGCGCAGCGGAGAGCGGCGGTAGCCCAGCCAGAGCAGCCCGATGACAAGAAGAACCACCAGAGCAGAAAGCCAGGTGATGTCCGTGTTTTGCCAGAGGATGCGGGGCATGAGGTGCCAGTTAAACGTGAAGTGCGGCGAAAAGCTACATCACAACCGCTGTCAATGGCACTCGTTGTCAAAAAATTGAAGATGGAAGCACTTGTCGGATCATCCATTCTCGATTTGGTCTGCGACCGTTCCAAGACCGCAGCCGCCATGCCTTTATACGATCCCTATGCGTTTCAGCTCGCTGGCTTCAGCGAGGGCGATGTCGATGAAATCCTCGCCGACCTCGACTATCTGCACCGCAATTCGCGCTGGACGCACCGGCGTGACCAGATCGAGCGTATGATCGTGGAATCCCCGGTGATTTTGCTCGATTTCCTGCGCAGTGTGCAGCCTGAAGTGGTGCGAAATGCCATGATTCCGCGCCGGGTGAAGGATGTGGTGCTCCGGTAAGAGGCCCGTTTGAGTCCTTGCGCGTTGGCTTACATCCGCCACATTCGGCCTCCCCCCGACCCGGCCAATGTGAGCCGGGCGGCGTATTCTCATTTCCCATGTTCAACTGGATCATCAAAAAAATCATCGGCACCAAGAACCAGCGCACTGTGCGCAAGCTTCAACCCACGGTGGCCGAGATCAACCGCATCGAAGCCCTGCTTCAAAACGAGCCGGAGGAAGCGCTGCGGGAACGCACCCAGAAATGGCAGTCCCAGTTCCGCGCCTTTCATACGCCGCCATTCCTCGGCGGGGTGAGCCTGCGCATCGCGAATGAAGCGGAAGTGGATGCCTGCCTGGAAGCGGTGGAGAAGTATTTCACCGCGCTGAAGCCGCATTTCCCGGCGCTGGAAAATGATTATCTCGCTTCCGCAGCCTGGAACGGTGCCGCCCTGGATGACAAGAAGGCCCGCATCGACCGCGCACGTGAAGCCTGGAACGCCATCCAGCCGGACTTCGCCGCGATCGAGGCGAAGATGCTCAATGACATTCTCCCGGAAGCCTATGCCGTGGTGAAAAACGCCGCCCGCCGCATGTGCGGACGCGAGATCATCGTCTGCGACCAGCCGCTGGGCTGGAACATGGTGCACTTTGATGTGCAGCTCGTCGGTGGTGTGGCCTTGCACCGCGGCATGATCGCTGAAATGGCGACCGGGGAAGGGAAGACGCTGGT
Source organism: Prosthecobacter sp. (assembly GCF_049294395.1). GTDB lineage: Bacteria > Verrucomicrobiota > Verrucomicrobiia > Verrucomicrobiales > Verrucomicrobiaceae > Prosthecobacter. The sequence goes on along the minus strand of NZ_JBAQCR010000226.1, from coordinate 14,806 downwards.
CGGTACGCTGCCGGTGTACCTGAACGCCCTCACCGGACGTGGCGTGCACGTCATCACGGTGAATGACTACCTCGCACGTCGTGACAGCGAGTGGATGGGCAGCCTCTATAAGTACCTTGGCCTCACGGTCGGCTGCATTCAAAACGACCAGCCAAGCCACCTGCGCCGCGAGCAGTATCAGGCGGACATCACTTATGGAACGAACAGCGAGTTCGGCTTCGACTACCTGCGCGACAACGGCATGGCCTCCAGCAAGGAGCAGCAGGTGCAGCGCGGCCACTACTTCGCCATCGTGGATGAAGTGGACTCCGTGCTCATTGATGAAGCGCGTACGCCTTTGATCATCAGCGGTCCTGTCATGGCTGCGGAGAGCAATCACCAGTATGAGCGTTACAAGCCCCTGGTGGATCAGCTCGTGCGCCGCCAGAACACACTTTGCAACCGCCTGATCACGGAGGCCAAGGAAGCCGCCGCCGCAGGTCATTTGGAGCAGGCCGGATTGAAGCTCTTCCAGGTGCAGATGGGCCAGCCGAAGAACCGTGCGCTGACACGCTGCATGGAGGAGCCCGAACTCCGCCGTGCCATGGAAAAGGCCGAGCTCTCGCTCTACGCCGACACGCAGAAGGTGGAATTCTTCCGTCTCAAGGAAGAGCTGTACTACTTCATCGAAGAAAAATCCCACGACGCCGATCTCACCGAGATGGGGCGCAACTTCCTCAGCCCTGATGAGCCCGACGCCTTCGTGCTGCCGGACATCGCCACGGTGTACTCTGAGATCGACGGCGACATGACGCTCTCCGAAGAAGCCCGCACCCGCAAGAAGACGGAGATGCAGGACCGCCTTTCCCACCAGGGTCAGCGCATTCACCAGATCAGCCAGCTTCTGCGTGCCTTCTGTCTCTATGAGAAGGACGTCGAATACGTGGTCGAGGAGAACAAGGTCGTCATCGTCGATGCCCAGACGGGCCGTAAAATGGCCGGCCGCCGCTGGAGCGATGGCCTGCACCAGGCCGTGGAAGCCAAGGAAGGCGTGCAGATCGACGCCGAGACGCAGACGCTCGCCACCATCACCATTCAGAACTACTTCCGCCTCTACCAAAAGCTGGGCGGCATGACCGGCACGGCTGAGACCGACGCCGCCGAGTTCCATGACATCTACGCACTCGATGTGCTCACCATCCCGACGAACCGTCCGGTGAAGCGCAAGGATCACAACGACAGCATCTACAAGACACGCCGCGAGAAATTCGCCGCCGTGATCGAGCTGATCCAGGAGCTCAACGCCAAGGGCCAGCCGATTCTCGTTGGCACCGCCAGCGTCGAAGCCTCGGAAATGGTCTCGCGCATGCTCAAGCTGAAGAAGATCACGCACAACGTGCTCAATGCGAAGTATCACCGCCAGGAGGCTGAAATCGTCGCCCGGGCCGGACATCGCGGTGCCGTGACCATCTCCACCAACATGGCTGGTCGTGGTACGGACATCAAGCTGGGTGAAGGCGTCGCCGAACTCGGCGGCCTCTTCGTGCTGGCCACGGAGCGCCACGAAAGCCGCCGCGTGGACCGCCAGCTGCGCGGACGTTCCGCCCGTCAGGGTGACCCCGGCGAGAGCAAATTCTTCCTCAGCTTTGAGGACGACCTCATGCGCAACTTCGGTGCCGCCGAGCGCATGACGAAGATGATGGAGCGCTTTGGCATGAAGGAGGGGGAAGAACTCCAGCACCCCTGGCTCAATCGCAGCGTGGAAACCGCGCAGAAGCGCGTGGAACAGCGCAACTACGTCTGGCGCAAGCGCGTCCTCGAATACGACGACGTGATGAACCAGCAGCGCGAAGTCGTCTATGAGTGGCGCAACGACGTGCTCAACAGCAACGACACCCGCATCCTCATCAACGAGGCCGTGGAAAAGGGCGTCACCGAACGCCTCGGCGCCTTCGTGCCGAAGGACATCAAGGGCGATGACCTGGCCGATTACGAAGGCCTGCTCGCCTGGGTGAACATGACCTTCCCGGTGGGACTGCGGACGCTGGATGATGACTTCAAGAAGCTCGACTTCGAAGCCAAGTCCGCCTTCCTGAAGGACAAGATCCTCGGCGCCTACGAAGTGAAGGTGGGCACCGCCAATCCGACCGCCTTGCAGGAGATCGAGAAGATGATCCTCCTCAACGCCATCGACCGTCTGTGGCAGGAGCACCTGTATGCGTTGGATGCGCTGAAAGAAGGCGTGGGTCTGCGCACCTACGGCCAGAAAGATCCGCTCATCGAGTTCAAGCAGGAAGCCTTCACGATCTTCGCGGAGCTGATGAACAACATCAACGGCGAAGTCCTCGGCAACCTCTTCCGCAGCACGCAGCAGCTCGCCGCGTTTGAGCAGTTCCTGGCCCAGATGGCCCTGCAGGGCGGTGAAAACGAAGCGCCGCAGCGCCGTGAAGAAGAGGAAGAAGAAGAGAAGCCCCAAGCCGCCCCCAATCCGGGCCGCGACGGCCCCCGCCTCATTCTTCCGAGCAGCAACGTCGCCAGACCCAAGCCCCCCGCCAGCACCGTCGGCCGCAACGACCCTTGCCCCTGCGGCAGCGGGAAGAAGTACAAGCAGTGCTGCGGACGAATGGCATAAAGCAGCCCAGTTGCGCCGCAACTGGCCCCTGTAGAACGAACATCCATGTTCGTTCCCTCAGCGCCGCCTTAATCCCAGATCTCCCCAACGCGACAGCAGCCCGCCTGCTGTCGCGTTCTTTTTTGACTGGGTCATGGCTGGCATGTGCTGATTCCACGTGGGATCGCGGATATTGGAAAGACAACTTCGCTACTTGGCTGGCTGCGTTGAAGTCGAAGCGTGAGGGCGGTCTTTCTTGACGCCCGCGCTCCCAATCCTCATCATGGCTCCCAGCCATGACCCCGCGCCTTCTCCTCCCGCTCCTCTTCTCGCTCTCCCTTTCCGCCCTCGCGGTGGACGACTACAAACTCGGACCGCTCTCGCAGGAGAAACCGGACGTGCCAAAAGGGAAGGTGATCCCGATGCCGGCGCATGAGTCGAAGATCTACCCGGGCACCAGCCGCGACTGGTGGATCTATGTGCCGGCGCAGTACAAACCTGAGCAACCGGCGAACCTCATGGTCTTTCAGGACGGGCATGACTACGTGGGCCTGAAGGGCGCGTGGCGGGTGCCGGTGGTGTTTGATAATCTGATCGCCAGCGGGGACATGCAGCCCACCATCGCCATCTTTATTAATCCCGGCCACAGCGGTGAAACGAAGCCGCAGAGCGCGTGGAAGAACAACAACCGGGGCAAGGAGTACAACACGCTGGGGGATGTGTATGCGCGCTTCCTGCTGGAAGAAATCATCCCGCAGGTGCAGAAGGATTACAAGCTCACGGAGAATCCCGAAGGATGGGCCATCGCCGGAGCCAGCAGCGGGGCCATCTGCGCCTTCACGGTGGCGTGGGAGCGTCCGGACAAGTTCCGCAAGGTCTTCTCCACCATCGGCAGCTATGTCGATCTCGCGGGCGGGCATGTCTATCCCTCCATCATCCGCCTCACCGAGCGCAAACCGCTGCGCGTCTATCTGCAGGACGGCAGCAGCGATCTGGACAATCCCTATGGCAACTGGCCGCTGGCGAACCAGCAGATGGCCAAGGCGCTGGCCTACCAGCAGTACGATTACACCTTCACGTTTGGCGACGGCGCCCATAACAGCAAACATGGAGCGAGCATCTTCCCAGAGGCGATGAAATGGCTGTGGCGGAAATAGTCGATCCTATTTCACAGAGATAAATCATCCGCTGAGCGAAGTGGATTCAGTCAACTTTTGTCATTCAATCATGAAAAAGAGCGTTGCTTTTAATAGTGTGTCAGGCGCATTTCTTGCCGCGTTTCACTTGGTCACCAGTTTCGTGATTTGCTCTCAGTTGGATGCAGCGGATAAAGCTGGGGGCAGACCCGCCGGGCAAATCACCTACAAGTGGACACTGTTTGCTGGAAAGGCCGGTGAAAAAGGCAGCGCTGACGGCACTTCCAGCGAGGCGCGTTTTAACGGTCCCGCCGGCATCGCCGTGGATGCCCTTGGCAATCTCTTCGTGGCGGATTGCCACAATAACGCCATTCGAAAAATCACCGCAAAAGGAGAGGTCAGCACCTTTGTAGGCAGTGGTAACCAATCAGGGACGCAGGATGGGGATCGTAAAACAGCTCGTCTATTCCACCCGGTAGGCTTGACCATTGATGGCAGAGGGAATCTGTTTGTTGCCGAGTTTGTAAGCAGTACGATTCGCAAAATCACTCCTGAAGGAGATGTAAGCACCATTGCCGGTAACGGCGATAAATCTGCATATGGCAGCGCGGATGGCCGGGGCCGTGAGGCGCGCTTCTTTTTCCCTACAGGCACTGCCGTTGATAAGGCTGGCAATGTTTATGTCGGTGATACTAAAAATGAAATTGTGCGCAAGATCACTCCCGAAGGTGTTGTCAGCACTCTGGCTGGAAAGGCTGAGCAGTGGGGCTATAAGGATGGTATAGGAAGCGAGGCGCGCTTGTCGGGGCCAGGTGGCATGGTGGTTGGTCCTGATGGTGTCTTGTATGTCGCTGATGTCGGCAATTGCTGCATTCGCAAAATCAGTCCTGATGGCAAGGTGACGACTTTCGTGGGAAGAGGAGGGGAGCCAGGGGAGTTTAGTGGCAGAGTTGATGCGGTTGGCGATGCCGCACGGTTCGACTGTCCCGACGATCTGGTCATGGATGCCGCAGGCATCATCTATGTGGCTGATACAGAAAATCACACCATTCGCAGAGTCTTTGCTGATGGTCGTGTCGATACGATTGGTGGCAAGTCTGGCCAGCCAGGTGCGCTCGACAGCTTGGGCGGCAATTTGCATTTCCGCCCACGTGGCATCGCGATAAGCGCGGATGGCATTCTCTACGTAACGGATCAGTTTAACCACATCATCTATCGTGGTGTCCCTGAATGAGTGTGGGCATGGGAGTCGATGAAATGGCTGTGGCGGAAGTGAAAATCAGGGGCTCGCAGCCTGCTTGGACCGGGCAATCGGCCCAAAATGCGCGGCCAAGTCACTTTTCATTGTGAATAACTCGGTTTCCACCTTGACACATTCTCCAATCCTCTTACCATCGCGGCCCCTTCTTTCCCAGTCGGAAGATATTTCGTACACAGCACTAATGAAGACGTTTTCAGCAAAAGCCCAGGAGCAGAACCCCACATGGTGGGTCATCGACGCCAAGAACCAAATTCTTGGAGACGTCGCAGTTACCGCAGCCAACCTCCTGCGCGGTAAAAACAAGCCTATTTTCACCCCACACGTTGATACGGGTGATTTCGTGGTCGTCCTGAACGCCGCCGAAGTCCGCCTGACCGGCAAAAAGGAGATCCAAAAGATCTACACCTCGAAAGCTGGCTACGTCGGCAATCAGAAGATCGAAAACGTTGAGCGCGTCCGCGCCCGCCGTCCAGAGCTTCTCGTTGAGCGCGCTGTGAAGGGCATGGTCCCCCACAATCGTCTTGGCCGCGCTGTCATGGGCAAGCTGAAGATCTATGAGGGTGCCGCGCATCCGCATGAGGCGCAGAATCCAAAGCCTGTCGTCATCGCCTAATTCTTTCCCTGTTACCTATCGCATGAGCAAGCCTCTCAAAACCACCACCGGCCGCCGCAAGACCGCCATCGCCCGCGTCTTCATCACTGAAGGAGCCGGAAGCATCACCGTCAACGGACGTGACTTCGAAGAGTACTTCCCGACGGTCGCCCTGCAGAACCAGATTCTGTTCCCGCTGGCCCTCACGAATTCCCGCCAGACGTATGACTTCAAGGTGAACGCCAGCGGCGGTGGTTGCACCGGCCAGGTGGGTGCCGTTCGTCTCGGCATTGCTCGCGCTTTGATCGGCGTGAATCCTGAGCTTCGCGGCGTCCTCAAGCAGAACGGTCTGCTGACCCGTGACTCCCGCGCCAAGGAACGTAAGAAGCCAGGTCGCCCAGGCGCCCGCAAACGCTTCCAGTTCTCCAAGCGTTAATCGACTCTTTTTTCAGCTCGATGTGTGCAAAACCCCGCCCTGTGCGGGGTTTTGTTTTTTCTGTCGCTGGTGTCGCATTTTCGTTCCAAACTCCGCCCCATGCCCATTGTTTCCGGCCAACTTCTCGTCCTTTTTGCCAGCGTCATCTGGATCCTCTTCTGCATGCGCTTCTGGTATGCCATCGACCGTGAGCATACGTGGCAGCGGCGTTTCATTGCCATTGGCGCCGGGATTGGTGGCGGCCTGATTTACCTCATCGGGGTGATGATGCTGCAGATGCTGAAGGAGCCGGAGCTGAAGCTAAAGATAGAGAAGGGAGAGGTGCAGGAGCCAGGAGAGATCCGGGTGTATTCGCGTCCGCCTGCGGATGAGAAGAAGTAACGGGCAGTGCTGTTTTTCTTGCCTCGGTCAAGGAGCCTGTTTAGAACCAAAAAATGCCAGCCAGCTTTAACGGAATTGGAACCGCTTACTATGGCGAGTGTGATTTTCGAGCCGATGGCTCTTATGTCACCACCGAATGGATCACCGTGTTTTTTGTTCCGCTGCTTCCCTTCAGGAGCGTGCGCTTGATCCGGGTGCCCAGTCAGGACGTCAATTTGATCGTCTTTATCTCCGAGGGGTTTGCGGTGATCGAGCGCGGCCCTCTTCACTGGGGGCAGGTGGGAAGAGTGTATGGGTTCGCCCTTCTGCTGGTGGCGCACGTCTTGGCCTGTTTTGAAGTCCCTCAGCTGATAGGCTTGACCTGGGGGATGGTTGCCAAGCCATGGTGGATTTTTGTCTGCATACTCCTGCTGGCGTTGCCGTTTTTTCTGCCGTTGTACCTGCGGCACAAGGCACGCCGAAAGGTTCCGTATTGTGGAGCAGCGCTGCTTGAAACCATCAACAGGCTCAAATCTCCTCAAACGGCCGTGTGAGCAGCCATTGCTGAAGAAAGTTCTTCGCGGTTCGGAAGGCGCCGCTACTCCGCGTCGCCAAAGCCGGAGGTCACCAGCTCTTCGAGATCGGCCACGGCAGCCTCGGCGTCGTTGCCATCGGCGATGATTTTGATCGTCTCGCCGCGGCCTGCGGCCAGCATCATGAGGCCCATGATGCTTTTGCCGTTCACGGGTTCGTCGTCTTTTTCCACCCAGACGTCACACTGATACTTGCTGGCACGCTTGACGAACTGCGCCGCCGGGCGTGCGTGCATGCCCATTTTATTGCGGATCGTCAGTTCTTTTTGAATGCTCATGGTGGTGAGGGAAGGTGCTGCTGTTAACCTAATTGATCATCCGTCATCTTTTTCAACAACCTTTGGTCAAACTCTACGGCGCTGTTGTATCCAAAGGTGCGTAATTTAAAATTGATGGCGGCCAGTTCGATGAGTCCGGCCACGTCGCGGCCCGGCTCCACCGGCAGCGCCACACGGCCGATCTTAAGGCCCATGATCTCGCGGGTGTCGTTGTTCACCCCCACTCGCTCCAGGTCTTCGGTTTTGGCACCGCGCACGAGTTCTACGATCAAATCCAGCCGTTTGCTGAGGCGCACGGCGCTGACGCCAAAGAGGGCCGCCACGTTCAGAATCCCCAGGCCACGGATTTCGATCATCCCACGGGTGATGTCCGGGGCGGAGCCGATGACCTCGCGGTCTTCGATCAGGCGCAGCCGCACGGCGTCATCCGCCACGAGGCTCGCGCCCCGCTGGAGCAGGCCGATCACGCTTTCGCTCTTGCCGCAGCCGCTGTCTCCCTGGATCAGCACACCGAGGCCCTGCACGTCCACCAGGCAGCCATGCACCAGCAGGGTGGGGGCAAAGGCCCACTCCAGCTTGATGGTGGCCGCATTGAGGAACTTCATGGTCATCATGCTGGTCTGGAAGACGGAGATCCCGGCCTCATTGGCGATCTGGATCAATTCGTCGTCAATCCGGTGCCCGCGCGCGATGACGACGCAGGGGATGTCCCAGGAGCAGAGCTGGCTGAAGCGCGCCGCACGCAGCTTGGGGTCCAGCCCTTCGAGGAAGGAGCACTCCGAGTTCCCGATGACCTGCACGCGTTTGTAAGCGAAGTAGGTGAAGAAGCCGGACAGCGCCAAGCCGGGGCGGTTCACCGAGGGCTCGCTGATTTTGCGCGTGTAGCCCGCATCGCTGCCGATCAGCTTGAGCTTGAGCGATTTTTCATTCAGGCTGAAAAACTCCCCCACCGTCACCGAGGACGGGCGTTTGACTTTGGTTGGTGGAGGCATGACTTGACATTACGCGAAGCTCCTCAAACACAGCAACGAAAAAGCAACTCGCACTGGAAAACAGTCTCCAACCGTTTAAATCATCCGACCCTGACGCCGCAACCCGCGGCACTGGCTCTTTTACACCTCTCTCATGCCCCGCAAAAAGGAATCCGCTTTCGACTCCGTGGAGTCTGTCCTCGCAGACATTCGCGCTGGCCGTATGGTCATAGTCACCGATGACGAAGACCGTGAAAATGAGGGGGACTTGATCTGTGCCGCCGAAAAGATCACCGCTGACATGGTGAACTTCATGGTGCGGCAGGGCGGGGGCATGCTCTGCGTGCCGGTCTCCCTTGAAATCGCCGAGAAGCTGAACCTCCCCAGCATGGTGCCGGAGAACCGCGAAGCCTTCCGCACCGACTTTACCGTGACCGTGGATGCGGCCAAGGGCATCAGCACAGGAATCAGCGCTGCTGACCGCTGCCGCACCATCCGCCTGCTGGCAGATGCCAAAAGCAAGCCGGAGGATCTGGTGCAGCCCGGCCACATCAATCCACTGGTGGCCAAGCCGGGTGGCGTCCTGCGCCGCGCGGGGCATACCGAGGCCGCCGTGGATCTGGCCCGCCTCGCGGGACTGCGTGAAGCCGGGGTGCTCATCGAGATCATGAACGCCGACGGCACCATGGCGCGTCTTCCGCACCTGAAGAAATTTGCCAAGAAGCACGCCCTCAAGATGTGCAGCATCGCCGACTTGATCGCGCACCGCCGCCTGAGCGAGAAGCTGGTGGAAAAGATCGAGGTCGTGGACATGCCCACCGACTTCGGAGTCTTCAAACTGCACCTCTACAAAAGCAGCCTGGATGGCGTCCACCACGTGGCTCTGGTCATGGGAGACGTCACACCTGATGAGCCCGTGCTCGTGCGGGTGCACAGCGAATGCCTCACCGGAGATGTGTTTTCCTCCCGCCGCTGCGACTGCGGCAGCCAGCTCCATGCCGCGATGAAGCAGATCGCCACTGCAGGGAAGGGGATCATCGTTTACATGCGCGGCCACGAAGGACGCGGCATCGGTCTGCACGGCAAGATCATGGCCTACAAGCTCCAGGAGCAGGGCTTTGACACCGTGGAGGCCAATCTGAAACTCGGCTTCCCCATGGACCTGCGCGACTACGGCATCGGTGCGCAGATCATCTCCGACCTGGGGGTGCGCAAGCTTCTGCTCATGACCAACAACCCGCGCAAAGTCGTGGGCCTTGAAGGCCACAAGCTCGAAATCGTCGAACAAGTCCCCGTTAAATCCACGCCAAAACCCGAGAACGCCCGCTATCTCGAAACGAAGAAGAAAAAGATGGGCCACAAGCTTTAGTCACATGTCCAATTACGCCTCCAGTCGTCCACGCCCCACCCAGGATCCGATCAACATCGCGATCGTCGCCTCATTGTACAACAACCAGTTCGTCCAAGGCCTGCTCAATGCCGCCAAGGAAGAGATCGAAGTCATTGCTCCCAATGCTTCCATCGATGTCTATCGCGTGCCCGGCGCTTTCGAGATCCCGGTCTGCGTGGAGCACGTGCTGCGTGGCAGCGCGCCGGATGCCGTCATCACCCTGGGAGTCATCATTCGTGGCTCCACGGAGCATGCCGATCTCGTCGGTGCTTCGGTGACGGATGCCCTGCAGCAGATGGCGGTGAGGCACTGCATCCCCGTCATTCATGAGGTGCTGCTCGTCAGCACGGAGGAGCAGGCGGAGGAACGCTGCCTGGGCGCCACCATCAATCGTGGCACGGAAGCCGCGCAGACTTGCGTCAAAATGATCAATCTGTTCGGCAAGATGAAGGCCAGCTTTGCCGGCGAACCCCTTGACCACGCCTAACATCATGGGAAGACGCCGCGAAGGCCGCGAGGCCGCCATTCAATTTCTCTTTGCCCGTGATCTCCAAGGAACGGAAAAGCCCGGGGAACCGGAGGACTTCTGGAGTCTTCATAGCGCGAGGGCTTCCACCCGTGCGTTTGCTGAAAACTTGATCAAGGGGGTCATCGGCCATCAGGAGCAGATCGATTCAGGGATCACCGGACTGCTGGAGAACTTCAGTTTCGAACGACTCGCCGCCGTGGACCGCAACGTGCTGCGCGTGGCCTCCTACGAGCTGCTCTACTGCCCGGAGGTGCCCACGCCTGTCATCTTGAACGAGGCCATCGACATCGCCAAGGCCCTCAGCGCCGGGGAGTCCGGCTCCTTCGTCAATGGAGTGCTCGACAAGCTGGCCAAATCCCTGCGCAAACCTGAGCCCAAAAAGGTGGAGCATCCCGTGGGCTCCACCACCGACACCTCTGGCGCCTAGGCGGGCGCGGCTTCAAATCTTCAACACGAATGCGTCGTCATCATGGCGCATTCCACTTTCGTCCTTCTGATTTCGTCCTTCTTTCGTCATGGCCGGTTTTTTCAAATCACTCATCCAGCGCTTCACCAAGCCCGACATTGACTGGGATGACCTGGAGGCCTCACTCATCGGCGGAGATCTGGGCCCGCGTCTGGCGCTGCAGATCGTGGCAGATCTCAAATCCCGCCAGCGCACGCTGCACGGGGCGGACATTGTGCAGGTGGCGCGTGAGCATGTGCGCAAAATTTTGCCCGAGTCGGTGCCTGCGATCGAGCCGATCCCCGGCAAGCCCAAGGTCCTCCTCATTGTAGGAGTCAACGGCACCGGCAAGACCACGAGCACAGCCAAGCTGGCGCACCTTCTTCACAAGAGCGGGCACAAGGTGGTGCTGGCTGCCGCAGACACCTTCCGCGCCGCTGCTGTGGAGCAGCTCACGGTCTGGGCTGAGCGTTTGCAGATCCCTCTCGTCAAAGGTCCGCCGAATGGCGATCCCGCATCCGTCTGTTTTGAAGGCTACGAAAAGGCGCTCAAGACGGAGGCTGACTACCTCATCTGTGACACCGCCGGGCGGCTGCACACAAAGCACAACCTGATGGAGGAGCTGAAAAAGATTCACCGCATCCTCGGGCGCAAGGATGCCGAGTCTCCGCATGAAGTGCTGCTGGTCTGTGATGCAACCACCGGCTCCAATGCATTGCAGCAGGCGCGTGAGTTTAATAAGGTGATTCCTTTGACCGGTGTCATTGTCACCAAGCTGGATGGTAGCGGCAAAGGCGGTGTGCTTGTGGCGATTCAGCAGGAACTTGGCGTGCCCACCCGTTTCATCGGACTGGGTGAAAGCGTCGAAGATTTCCAGGCGTTTGATTCGAAGCGCTTCGTGGAAGAACTGCTCTGAGCAGAGTCGAGTGGACAAAAATGATACCTTTGGCCGATACTTTGGTATCTTTGTGGCTGAAGTTTATTTTCATCCCAAGAAATCTATTGTCGAATGGGTATGTCTTTCGCTAAGTAGCAGCGCCCACTTTTTAAATCACACCTTGGAGGAAAATCACCTGTGACGTTCAAATGCCCCTCATGCGACATGCAACTCAAAGCCGAGCCGGAAATGGCAGGCAAAATAGTCCGCTGTCCTGGCTGCAATACCAAGCTGAGCATTCCGGCCATGGCCCCTGCTTCGCTGCCAGCACCTTCGGGGCTGCCGGCTCCCAGCGGCGTATCCGCGCCTGAGCAAGCCTCAGCGCCTGCTGAAAACGACGCATTCGGAGCTGAATATGAGCATGGGGCCTCCGCCCCTGAGCAGCCGCCCGCCACCGGCACGCCGGAGCGTGGAGAGCGCGGCGGCTGGGAGGAAATCGATCCGACAAACCCCAATGGGTTTCTGAGCTTCGGCATCGGCTTCGTGCTGTTCCTCGCATGGGTGGGTATTCTGTTCCCGTTCAAGGCGCCGGACAGCGTCTCTCCGGCGACGTACACGACCATGCAGTTCATCGCGTCGCTGTTCTTCAAGCACATGCTGGTGAGCTTCATGAACACGCTGTTCTTCACGTGGGCCATGTCGATCTTGTATTTGAAAATGCAAAAGCTCAGCCATCAGCGCAAGGCGCTGCTGCTGGATGTGCTGCCCTGGGAGCTGGGGGCGGAAATCAACCGCGACAACGTGGGCCAGTTCATCGACCACGTTTACAAGCTGCCGCATCGCCTGCGTGACAGCATGATGGTCAACCGCATCCGCAAGGCCCTGGAGCTTTTTGAAGTGAAACAAAATGTGGGGGATGTGACGAACATGCTCTCCAGCCAGTCCGACATCGACAGCATGCGCATTGGCGGCAGTTACTCGCTGCTGAAGGCATTCCTTTGGGCCATCCCGATTCTGGGGTTCATCGGCACCGTCATCGGTCTGTCACACGCCATCGGCGGCATGAACTTCGGCAACATGACCGATCTCAAGCAGGTGACCGCGACACTGGGCGCCGTGACCGGCGGCCTCGGCACCGCATTCGATGCCACCCTGCTCGGCCTCGTGCTGGCCATGACGCTGAACTTCCCGCTCAACGGCATGATGAAAGCGGAGGATGACTGCCTCAATGACATCGACGCCTTCTGCAATGAAGTGCTGCTGCCCCGCCTCAATGACGGCGGCAGCATTGCCGGTGGCGAGACGGCGGGGGTGATGGACACGCTGGTGAAAGCGGTGGCCAATGCGCAGAAGGATTTCCTCGTGGATCTCAACGCCCTCTCCAAGCAGATCAAGGAGCAGGCTGACAACCTCGACAAACGCGCCGCCGCGCATCAGCAGCGGGTGGACGCCGAGTTTGCCATGACGCTGAACCGCATGCGTGAAGACATGACCAATGCGGTGAAGGACAGCGTGAAGACCACCACGGACTACACGCGCGCTCTGGCCAGCGGCATCCAGTCTTTGAACACCCTGCTGTCCGAACTCGGCGGCAAGCAGATCATGATTCATCAGGTGAAGAAAAAGGGCTGGTTCAGCAGCAAATAGCCGCCTCAACCTCAGCTCATTCCTATAGAAAATCATGGCAAAGCGCCGACATGCCGCCAAAGACGAGATCCTGCTGGTCCCGTTTCTGGACATTCTGTGCTCGCTGATCGGGGTGCTGATCCTCATCATCGTGGTGCTCTGCGTATCGCAGACCCAGCAGACGGAAGGACGCACACCGGAGGACGTGCAGATGGCGCAGGACGCCAAGCGCTTGCGGCAGGAGATCGTGGAGCGCAAGGCGCAGGACGTCATTCTCAAGGAAAAGCTGGCGTCCCTGGAGGCGCTGCAAAAGCAGATCGAAGAGAAGGAACAGCGCTTCATCAAGCTACGGAAGTTGATCAACACCTCCAAGGATCTTCAGGAGGAGAACCTGAAGATCAGCCAGAAGATGCAGAAGGAGCTGGATGATCTGATGCTCGAAATCGAGGGCATGAAGCAGCAGCAGGTGGAGAGCAAAAAGGAAATCGCCACCCTCATGGCCGAGCTCAAGAAGCGCGATGTGCCGCCGGACAAAAAGATCCCGCCGGTGATCGTGCAGCCTTCCGGCACTGGCATGCCGGCAGATACGAAAGTCTATTTCGTCGAGGCAGGCGGCGGAGCCTTGAAAATCCTCGGTGCCTGGGGTGAAGACTATCGCCTGAGCGCCACGGCCTCGGTGGTGGTCGCTGATGCCGCCTACAATCACTTCCTCACCGAACTCGCCAAGGATCCCAAGTCGCTGATCCTGTTCCTCATCCGTGACGATGGGCAGGGGGCCTTCAACAACGGTGCTGGCCGCGCGGAGAACGACTACAAAGTGCGTGTGGGCAAGCTGCCCATCCCTGGTCGCGGCGTGCTGGATCTTAATTTGTTTGCCAAATTTCGCGGCAAGATCCCGCCACCGCCCGCTGCGCCACCCACCACGCCAGCACCTCCTGCGCCCCCCGCCGGAACTCCTCCACCCAAGAAAGCTGCCTGACACGCCATGGCAAAACGCAAACCACATGAAGAGCAGGAGCTGCCGTTCGTCGCCTTGATGGACACGATGACGAACGTCGTCGGTGTGCTCATCATCGTGCTCGTCATGGTCGGCCTGAGCGTGGCCAGTGCGGTCAAAAAAGTGCTGTCCGATCTGCCGCCCGTCACCAAGGAGGAACTCCAGCAGATCCAGGAGCAGGTGAAGCAGCTGCCTGAAAAGATTGATCCGGTGAAAGTCGAGGAGCAGCAGAAGCAGGCGGAAGCCCAGCTCAAGCGCGCCATCGAGGATCTCAAGACCGTCGATACCGCCGACTTGCAGCAGAAGATGAAGTTCATGGATCTCGACGCTTTCCAGAAGCAGCTGGACCAGCGGAGAAAAGACCGTGAGGCAAGCAAGGTCGAGACCGATAAAATTCTGGCAGAAGTCGAGCGCCTCAAAGCGCTGCTGGACAAGACACCTGTCTACCAGCCGCCGCCGCCGACCTACGTGCGCCTGCCAAATCCTCGCGCCTATCCTGAGAAGCCTAATGAGACACGCGTCCTCGTGGCCAAACAAGGCGTGCTGTTCTTCAACCAGACCAAGTTTTTGCAGCCAATCATCGAAGGCATGGACAAGGTGAAGTCACAGCTCGAATACCAGAAGGTGGAGTACGCCCCGTTTGCCAAGCTGCTCGAAGGCATTCTGGGATCACCTGCCAACGCGCAGAAAGCATGGCCAGACATCGCCGGCCTGGTGGACCGGGT